>NZ_JBIWFZ010000003.1:0-623669 GCF_044763325.1 Streptomyces sp. NPDC096136
CGTCGAGAGGTCGTTGCCGAAGGACGCCGTCTCCGAGGTGAAACGGTCACCCGTCAGCTGCATACCGTCACCCGAGTCACCCGCGAAACGGATGATCACCCGGTCGACACGGCGGATCTCCTTGCCGGCTCCATCGGTCCGAGGCGCGCCGCGCTGCTCACCGATGGCCCCGCCGGCCCCGTCGGCCTGCTCGGCCGGGCTACTGACCTGGCTGGTCACTGAACTGGACCTCCTTCGAGGCGTGGGCGTTCACTCCCAAGGCCAACCCTACGTCCGTGACGTGATCCGTCCCTGGGCCGCCCGCATTCTGGACCGCCCGTTTCGAGGCGGTCTGTCCGACAGACGTCGTGCTCTACTCGAAATATTCCAAATCACCCGGCCGTCGCACGGTGGCGTCGCCGTCGCGTGCCGTAACTGACAGACTGTCAGTCGATCAGGACCTGAGGTAGGTCAGAACCGCCAGCACGCGCCGGTGATCCCCGTCACTCGGAGACAGGCCCAGCTTCATGAAGATATTGCTGACGTGCTTCTCCACGGCCCCGTCACTCACCACGAGCTGCTTGGCTACAGCGGAATTCGTCCGTCCCTCCGCCATCAGTCCGAGCACCTCGCGCTCGCGCGGGGTCAGACCGGCCAGGACGTCCTGCTTGCGGCTGCGGCCCAGCAGCTGCGCCACGACCTCGGGATCAAGGGCCGTACCGCCCTGCGCCACCCGGACGACGGCGTCGAGGAACTCGCGCACGTCGGCGACGCGGTCCTTCAGCAGGTACCCCACCCCGGTGCTGGAACCGGCCAGCAGTTCGGTGGCGTACTGCTCCTCCACGTACTGCGACAGCACGAGCACCCCGATCCCGGGGTGATCGCGGCGCAGCCGTACGGCGGCCCGCACCCCCTCGTCGGTGTGCGTCGGCGGCATCCGCACGTCGGCCACCACCACATCCGGCAGGGCTCCCTCGGCCGCCAGGTCCGCCACCGTCTTGACCAGGGCCTCCGCGTCCCCGACGCCCGCCACGACGTCATGCCCCCGGTCGGTCAGCAGCCGGGTCAGGCCCTCACGGAGCAGCACTGAATCCTCGGCGATGACGACCCGCACCCTGTTTTCCACGTTGTGAAGCTCCCGCCCGCTCGCATACCCGTATGGCACGCCAAGCATCCCAGCCGAAGCCGCGGTTCCGGTCCGGCCGGGATCAAGGACGGGGCGGCCTCAGGCGCGCCAGGGCAGCTCCGCTGTCGCCGTCGTGCCGTGGCCCTGCGACACGTCCACGACCAGCACCCCGTCCACCGCGTCCAGCCGCTCCGCGAGCCCCGCCGGGCCGCGCCCGGCGGAGGGGCCGGCCGGGCGCGGCCCGTCGCCCGCGACCCGGATCATCAGCCGCCCCCCGGACCTCCACACCTCCACGCTCGCGCTCCGCGCCCCCGCGTGCCCGCTCACGTCCCGGAGCAGCTCGGACACGGTGAAGTACGCGAGCCCCTCGATCGCCGCCGCGGGCCGGGACGGCAGGTCCACCTCCACCCGTACCGGAACCGCGCACCGCGAGGCCACCGCCGACAGCGCCGCGTCCAGCCCCCGGTCGGTCAGCACCGCGGGGTGGATCCCCCGGGCGAGGTGCCGCAGCTCCTGGAGGGCGGTCTTCACCTCCCCGTGGGCCTCGTCCACCATGCGGGCGGCGGCCCGCGGGTCCTCGGCCAGCTTCTCCTTCGCCAGCCCCAGGTCCATGGCCAGCGCCGCCAGCCGCGCCTGGGCCCCGTCGTGCAGCTCCCGCTCGATGCGCCGCAGGTCGGCCGCCGCGGTGTCGACGACCGCCCCGCGGTCGGACTCCAGCTCGCTGACCCGGTCGTCGAGCCGCGACCGGCCGAGCAGCCCCGTGACCAGGACCCGGTCGACGGTCACCAGGCCCCGGATGACCCAGGGGGCGGCCAGCGTGAGGCCCAGCCCGATCAGAGCGGCGACGGCGACGGCAGGCGGCGAATCCAGATAGAAGGTGTAGTCGCCGTTCTGGAACAGCTGCAGTCCGGGCTGGTCGGTGAAGGCCGGGAAGACCCAGAACCACAGGGGGTACAGCAGCATGCTCCACCCGTAGCCCCACAGGACGAGGGCGAGGCAGGCGGAGAACACCGCCCAGGGGAAGTGGACCAGCGAGTACAGCACGTGCCGCCAGGCGCTGCCGCTCTTCAGCAGCGCCCCCATCGCGGCCGGCACCCCCGGCCTCCCCGCCCGCACCGGCGCCGGCGCCCCGACCGGCACCCGCAGCAGCCCGCGCACCCGGGCCCGCTCCACGAGGCCGAACCCCCGGCACATGGCGAGCACCCCGGCCAGGACCGGCACCCCGACGAACGTCACGAGCAGACCGGCCCCGGCGGACAGCCCGGCGATCGCGAGCCCGAAGTACACCGTGCTCAACGGCAGCCCGACCACCAGGTACAGCAGCTCCCGCCAGGTCCGCCCGGCCACGGGCGCCAGCAGCGCCGCCCGCATCCCACCCCTGCGCTCCGCCATGTCCGGACCACCTTCCATCCCGTTCGCCGACCCCTCCACCCTCCGTCGGCCCCCCGCCCCGGAACCATCCGGCGGGTCGGCGTCCCGCCCGGGGGGTTAACCCCACCCCCTCAGCCGCGCCCGCGCCACGGCAGCTCCGCCGCCACCACCGTCCCCCCACCCGACGGGGACTCCACCACGAAGCCCCCGTCGACCGCCCGGATCCGTTCCGCGAGGCCGGCCAGGCCGCTCCCCGCGGACGTACGGGCTCCGCCCCGCCCGTCGTCCCACACCCGGATCAGCAGGCGGGTCTCCTCCCGCCACACCTCGACGCCCGCGCCCCGCGCCTGCGCGTGCTTGCTGACGTTCTGCAGCAGCTCCGACACCACGAAGTACGCGATCCCCTCGATCGCCTCCGCGGGCCGCTCCTCCAGCCGCACCGACACCTTCACCGGCACCAGGCACCGTGCCGCCACCGACGACAGCGCCGCGTCCAGCCCCCGGTCCGTCAGCACCGCCGGGTGGATCCCCCGCGCCAGGTCGCGCAGCTCCTGGAGCGCGAGCTTGACCTCCCCGTGCGCCTCGTCGACCATGGCCGCCGCGCCCTCGGGGTCCTCCAGCAGCTTCTCCTTCGCCAGGCCCAGCCCCATCGCCAGCGCCACCAGCCGCGCCTGGGCCCCGTCGTGCAGGTCCCGCTCGATGCGCCGCAGGTCGGCGGCCGCCGTGTCCACGACCACCCCGCGCCCCGACTCCAGCTCGGCGATCCGCCGCTCCAGCCCGTCCGAAGGCGAGAGCAGGCCCCGCACCATCGCCCGGTCCAGGTTCGCCATCAGGCGCACGACGTACGGCAGCACCGGCCACAGCACGAACAGCCCGAGCAGGGCGATACTGAAGGTCAGCACCCCCCAGGGCAGCCGGACCAGCTCGAACAGCACGGTCCGCCACGCCACCGGGTCCTTGATCCCCGACCACAGCCAGGGGAAGAACCCGCCGGAGCGGCCCGGCCCCGGCAGCGGGCTCGGCTCGTCGACCCGCAGCCCCAGCAGGGCCCGGGCCCGTATCCGCTCCAGCACTCCGAGCTGCCGGGACAGGTACAGCCCGGCCAGCAGCAGCGGCAGCCCGACCACCGTCACGGCCAGGCCGCCCGCCGTCGCAAGCATGACAACCGTGTAAACAAACCCGATCAACGCCACCGGCAGATTGGTGACCAGATAGGCGATCTCCTTCCACGTGGCCGCGGCGAAAACGGGCCGGACGGGAGGAGGGGAGGAAGCTTGATCGTTCGCGGTCATGCGGCCCAGCCTGTCAATTCCGCCCCGGCAATGCCATGGGGTGGCCAGGCGCGAGTAAACGGGGGGTAACCCCACCCCGTGCGGACCAGGGCCTAGACTCCCGTCCGTACCAGATCACCGAGAACGTCGACAGTGGCCGAGGAGCGAGGAACGGACGTGCCCGAACCAACGGTATCGACCGGGACCGTGACCGCCGCGGACTACTTCCAGAGCTATTCCGTCGTCGGCCTGCTCGCCGTCCTCGGCGTGCTCTTCGTCGCCGTGGCCTTCGGCGCCGGCCGCCTGCTGCGGCCCGTGGTCCCCACCCCGGAGAAGCTGCTGACGTACGAATGCGGCGTGGACCCCGTGGGGGAGGGCTGGGCGCACACCCAGGTCCGCTACTACGTCTACGCGTTCCTCTACGTCATCTTCGCCGTCGACTCGATCTTCCTCTTTCCGTGGGCGACGGTCTTCGCCGCCGCCGGCTACGGCGCCACGACCCTGGTGGAGATGTTCGTCTTCCTGGGATTCCTGGCCGTCGGCCTGCTCTACGCGTACAAGAAGGGCGTCCTCGAATGGACGTGACACCGGCTGCCGTGACCCCGGAGCCCGTTCCGCTTCCGGAACCCAGGAGGCTGGGGGTCCTCTCCCGCCTGGCCCCCGAGCCGATGAAGGTGGTCCTGAACTGGGGCCGCCGCTACAGCCTGTGGGTCTTCAACTTCGGCCTCGCCTGCTGCGCGATCGAGTTCATCGCCGCGTCCATGGCGCGTCACGACTTCATCCGCCTGGGTGTCATCCCCTTCGCGCCCGGCCCGCGCCAGGCCGACCTGATGATCGTCTCGGGCACGGTGACGGACAAGATGGCCCCGGCCGTCAAGCGGCTCTACGAGCAGATGCCCGAGCCGAAGTACGTCATCTCCTTCGGCGCCTGCTCCAACTGCGGCGGCCCGTACTGGGACTCGTACTCGGTCACGAAGGGCGTCGACCAGATCATCCCCGTCGACGTCTACGTGCCCGGCTGCCCGCCGCGTCCCGAGGCCCTGCTCCAGGGCATCCTCAAGCTCCAGGAGAAGATCGCCCGGGAATCGCTGGCCGAGCGCTACAGCGACCGGCCGTCGGTCGGGCAGCTCACCAGCGGCCTGGTGACGCCCCCGCCCGCCCCGGGGGCCGGCGCGTGAACCTCTACGACTCCCTCCCCGACGCGGCCCCGACCGTCTTCGGCGCCGAGGCCGTGGCCTCCGTCGCGTACGACGTCCTCACCGTGGACGTTCCGGCCGGCTCCTGGATCCCCTCGCTGGAGATCGCCCGCGACAAGCTGGGCTGCACCTACTTCGACTGGCTGAGCGCGGTCGACGAGCCGGGCACCGGCTTCCGGGTCTGCGCGCACGTCGTCGCCCTGGAGGGCGGGCGCGTACGCCGCCTCCTGCTGCGCACGACCGTCCCGCACAGCGCCCCGAGCCTCCCGTCGGTGGTCGCCGTGTACGCGGGGGCGGCCTGGCACGAGCGCGAGACGTACGAGATGTTCGGCGTGGTCTTCACCGACCACCCGCACCTCGTCCACCTCCTGCTCCCCGAGAACTTCGAGGGCCACCCGCTGCGCAAGGACTTCGTCCTGGCGGCGCGCGTCGCCAAGGCCTGGCCCGGAGCCAAGGAGCCGGGCGAGGCGCACGACCCGGACGCGCCCAAGCGCCGCCAGATGCTCCCGCCCGGCGTACCGGACCCGAACGAGTGGGGCCCCCTGAAGGGCCAGCTCCCGCCGGCCCCGGCCCGCCCGGCCCGCACCCCCCGCGCCGCGGGCGCGGCCGCCCGCACCCCCCGCGAGGGGGCGCCGGTCCGCCGCACCCGCTCGGTGACGGAGGGCTCGGCCACCCAGCCCGCCGAGGCCACCCCCGAATCCCCCGGCCCGGCCCGCCGCACCCGCCCGGTCGCCGACGGCTCGGCGAGCCAGGCGGCCCCGGCGGCGGACGTCCCGGGTGAGCAGGCGGCCGAGGCCCCGCGCCCGGCCCGCCGCACCCGCCCGGTCGCCGACGGCTCGGCGAGCCAGGCGGCCCCGGCCGACGGCGCCGAGCCCCCGGCACCGGAAGCGGGCGCCGCGCGCCCGGCGCGCCGCAGCCGCTCGGCGGCGGACGGTTCAGCGAGCCAGGCGGCCCCGGCGGCGGACGTCCCGGGTGAGCAGGCGGCCGAGGCCCCGCGCCCGGCGCGCCGCAGCCGCTCGGCGGCGGACGGCTCGGCGAGCCAGGCGGCCCCGGCCGACGGCGCCGAGCCCCCGGCACCGGAAGCGGGCGCCGCGCGCCCCGCCCGGCGCAGCCGGTCCGCCTCGGAGGGATCCGCCGGTCAGACCCCCGCGCCGGAGCCGGAGGCGCCCCGGCGCCCGGCCCCGCGCAGCACGGACGCGCCCTGGCACAACCCGAAGCCCGCCTTCGACGAGCCGGCCCCCGAGCCCGGCCCGAACCCCGAAGCCGGGCCCGACCCCGACCCCGACCACGACACCACCGGAGGCGACGCGTGAACGACGTCCTCGACGTCGCCCTGCGACTGATCGTCGTCTTCGCCGTCTTCCTCGTGCTCCCGCTCGTCATCGGGCAGACCGAGCACAAGGTGATGGCGCACATGCAGGGCCGCCTCGGCCCCATGTACGCCGGCGGCTTCCACGGCTGGGCCCAGCTCGTCGCCGACGGCGTGAAGTTCGCGCAGAAGGAGGACATCGTCCCGGCCAACGCCGACCGGAGGATCTTCCAGATCGCCCCGGCCGTCGCGCTGCTGCCGTACCTCCTCGTCCTCCTCGCCATTCCCATCGGTCCCGGAGAGGGCGCCGTCGGCCAGGTCATCGACGCCGGCCTCTTCTTCGCCCTCGCCGTCATGGGCATCGGCGTGCTCGGCAGCCTCATGGGCGGCTGGGCCTCCGCCAACAAGTTCTCCCTCCTCGGAGGCCTGCGCACCGCAGCCCAGCTGCTCGCCTACGAGCTGCCGATGCTGCTCGCCGCCGCCTCCGTGGCGATGGCCGCCGGGACGGTGTCGCTGCCCGGCATCGTGGGCGCCTTCGAGTGGTGGTGGCTGCCCTGGCAGATCATCGGCGCGCTCGTCTTCTTCACCGCCGGCCTCGCCGAGCTCCAGCGGCCCCCGTTCGACATGCCCGTCGCCGACTCCGAGATCATCTTCGGTGCGTACACCGAGTACACCGGCCTGCGCTTCGCGCTGTTCCTGCTCGCCGAGTACGCCGGCATCGTCGTCCTGTGCGCCCTGACCACCGTCCTCTTCCTCGGCGGCTGGCACGGCCCCTTCGGCGGCGACGGCCTCGGATGGGTCTGGACCCTCCTGAAGATCGCCGTCCTCGCCTTCGTGGTCATCTGGCTCCGCGTGAGCTACCCGCGCCTGCGCGAGGACCAGCTCCAGAAGCTCGCCTGGACCGTACTCATCCCCCTCGCGCTCGCCCAGATCGCGCTCACCGGCATCGTGAAGGTGGCGATCCAGTAATGCCCCCGATCCCCGGATCCGGCCTCGCCAAGGGCCTGGCCGTCACCCTGCGCACGATGACCAAGCGCGCGCACACCGCCCAGTACCCCGAGGTGCAGCCCGAGCTCCCGCCCCGCAGCCGCGGGGTCATCGGCCTGTTCGAGGAGAACTGCACGGTCTGCATGCTGTGCGCCCGAGAGTGCCCCGACTGGTGCATCTACATCGACTCCCACAAGGAGACGGTGCCCGCCGCCACCCCCGGTGGCCGCGAGCGCAGCCGCAACGTCCTCGACCGCTTCGCCATCGACTTCTCCCTCTGCATGTACTGCGGCATCTGCATCGAGGTGTGCCCCTTCGACGCCCTCTTCTGGTCGCCGGAGTTCGAGTACGCGGAGACCGACATCCACGACCTCACCCACGAGCGCGACAAGCTGCGCGAGTGGATGTGGACGGTCCCGGCCCCGCCCGCGCTGGACCCCGGCGCCGAGGAGCCCAAGGAGATCGCCGCCGCCCGCAAGGCCGCCGAGAAGGCGGAGGCCGCCGCGGCCGCGGCCGAGTCCGGGGCGACCCCGCCCGCGGACGGCACCCCCGACACCCCGGCGGGAGGCACCGCCTGATGTACGCCGCCCACTTCGCCGCAGCCGCCGGCGCCGTCACGGCGGCCGTGCCCGGCGGCCCCGCCCCCGCGCCCGGCCCCGGCTTCCTCTCGCCGACCGGCGTCGAGATCGCCTTCCTCCTCGTCGGCCTCGCCACCCTCGGCGCGGCCCTCGTCACGGTCACCACCAAGCAGCTCGTGCACGCCGCCCTCTGGCTGGTCGTCGCTCTCGGCGGGATCGCCGTCGAGTACCTGCTGCTGACCGCCGAGTTCATCGCCTGGGTCCAGGTCCTGATCTACCTCGGCTCCGTGGTCGTCCTCCTCCTCTTCGGACTGATGCTCACCAAGGCCCCCATCGGCCGTTCACCGGACGCCGACTCCGGCAACCGGTGGGTCGCCCTCGGCGTCGCCGGCGCCGCCGGCGCCACGCTCGTCTGGGTGGTGGCCGACGCGTTCCGCACCACCTGGATCGACCTCGACGGCCCCGCCCAGGGCTCAACCAAGGTCTCCGGCGAGATCCTCTTCCAGCACTGGGTGCTGCCCTTCGAGGCGCTCTCCGTCCTCCTCCTCGCGGCCCTGATCGGCGCCATCGTGCTCTCGCGCCGCACCACCCCCGCCGAGGAAGCCGCCGACGCGGCCGAAGCCGCCGCCCGCACGGGCGCCGGGAAGGGGCAGCGCTGATGCACCTCGCCTACCCCGCCGTCCTCGCGGCCCTCCTCTTCGCCATCGGCCTCTACGGCGTGCTCGCCCGCCGCAACGCCATCTTGGTCCTGATGTCCGTCGAGCTGATGCTCAACGCCGTCAACCTCAACCTGGTGGCCTTCGACGTCTGGCTGCGCGACACCCTGCACGCCGGCCAGGCCCTCACCCTCTTCACCATCGCCATCGCCGCCGCCGAGATCGGCATCGGCCTCGCGATCGTGCTGATGGTGTACCGCAACCGGGGCACCTCGGACGTGGACAAGCTGCGCGACACCGCCGAGGGCCACGAGCCCGCCCGGCCCGACGACACCACTGCCCGGCCGGAGGTCGCCGCGTGAGCACCACGACCCTCGCGGTCCTCGTCCCGCTCCTCCCGTTCCTGGGGGCGGTCGCAGGACTCCTCCTCGGCCGGACGGCGCCCGGCTTCGTCAAGCCGCTGGCCGTCCTGCCGACGCTGGCCGCCGCCGTCCTGGCCGTCCTCGTCGCCGTCCGGCAGGGCGGCGGCGCGGCGATCAACACGGCGACCGAGCTGACCCCGACCGGCTCGGTGCCGATCGAGCTCTCGTTCCACATCGACGGCTTCGCCGCCCTGGTCGCCGTCGTGGTCGGCGTGGTCGCCACCTGCGTCCAGGTCTACTCGACGGCGTACCTCCGCGAGGACCCGCGCTATCCGTCGTACGCAGCCCTGGTCTCCCTCTTCACCTCCGCCATGCTGCTCGTCGTCTACTCCGGCGACCTGATGGTGCTGCTGGTCGGCTGGGAGGTCATGGGCATCTGCTCGTACTTCCTGGTCGGCCACTACTGGGAGACCGAGGCGGCCCGCTCCGCCTCCCTCAAGGCCTTCCTCGTCACCAAGCTCGGCGACGTCCCCTTCCTGATCGGACTGTTCGCCCTCGCCACCGACGCCGGCTCCTTCCAGATCACCAAGGTCCTCGGCACCGTGGCCTCGGGCGGACTCGACCACCCGACGCTCATCGGGCTGCTCCTGCTCGCCGGCGTCGCCGGCAAGTCCGCGCAGTTCCCGCTGCACACCTGGCTCCCCGACGCCATGGCCGGCCCCACCCCGGTCTCCGCGCTGATCCACGCCGCGACGATGGTCGCCGCCGGCGTCTACTTCATCGCCCGCCTCCTCCCGGTCTTCACCGCCTCGCAGGCCACCCTGGTGGTCATGGCCCTCATGGCCGGGATCACGATGGTCGGATCCGGCCTCGCCGCCCTGGCCCAGGACGACATCAAGCGCGTGCTCGCCTACTCCACGGTCGGCCAGCTCGGCTACATGATCGGCGCCCTGGCCGTCGGCGACCGCGGCGCCGCCGTCTTCCACCTCATGTCCCACGGCGCCTTCAAGGCACTGCTCTTCCTCGGCGCCGGCGTGATCATCCACGCCGCCGGCACGAACTCCCTCGCCGCCATGTCCCGCATGGACGGCCTGGCCCGGCGCATCCCCGACGCCTTCTGGACCATGACGATCGCGCTCCTCGCGCTCGCCGCCGTCCCGCCCTTCGCCGGCTTCTTCTCCAAGGAAGCCGTCCTCGTCGCCGCCGAACACGCCGCCGGCGGACGCTCCGACGTCGCGCCCAGCACGGCCGGCTGGGTGGTGCTCGTCGCCGGCGTGCTGACCGCCCTGCTCACCGCCGCCTACGCCACCCGCCTGTGGCTGATGGCCTTCCGCGGCCGGGGCGCCGCCGCCCCCGACCACGGCCGGGAGCCCCTCGCCATGACCGGCGTGCTGTGGCTGCTGTCCGTCCCCTCGATCGCCTTCGGCCTCGCCGCCGTCCCCCTCGCCGACTGGTTCGACGGCAAGGAGCTCACCCCGACCGTGACCACCTCGGTCCTCGGCACCGGCGCCTCGCTCGTCGGCGTGATGCTCACCTACGCCCTGTGGCAGCGCGCCACCGCCCGGGCCGCCGCCGGCATCCGCAACGGAGACGCCGTCCCGGCGTCCGTCGCCGCCGCCGAATCCGCCGCCGAGACCCCCGAGGTCGCCGAGGTCACCCACGACCACCCCGCCGTGCCGGCCGCCCCCGCGGCCGACCCCGGCCGGGCCCTCCTCGGCCCGCTGCACCGGCACGCCGCCGACGGCTTCCACCTCGACGCCGTCTACGACCGGCTCTTCGTCCGCCCCGTCCGCGCGGGCGCGAGCCTGGTGCGCTTCCTCGACCGCGAGGTCGTCGACACGTACGTCCGCGGCGCGGGCGCCGGACCCCGGCTGCTCGGCGGACTCGTCCGCCGGGCCCAGACCGGCAACGTGCAGAGCTACCTGAGCGCCCTGCTCGCCGGCGCCGTGGTCCTGGCGATCGCCACCGCCGTCCTCGCCAACGTCAACGCCGGATCGTGAGCCGAGAGTCAGCCGTGATCGATATCAGCCCGTCCGTGATGCAGTTCCTTCTGGCGTTCATGGTGGCCGCACCGCTCCTCGGGGCCGTCGCGGCCCTCCTCCCGGCCCCGCCCGGGCTCAAGGGCAGGAGCCCCGAACAGGCCGTGCTCCGCCACGGCGTCACCCTCACCGGTGTCGTCCTCGCCGCGGCCGTCGCCCTCACCCTGGGCTTCGACCACGACACCCCGTCCCGCTTCCAGGCGACGACGGACATCAGCTGGATCCCGGCGCTGAACATCCGGATCCACCTCGGTGTCGACGGCATCTCGCTCCCCCTCCTCCTGATGACCGCGCTGCTGTTCTTCCTCTGCGCGGTGTACAGCTACTTCAAGCTCCCCGAGGGCCCCTCCCCGAAGGCCTTCGTGGCCCTGCTGCTCGTCCTCGAATGCGGCACCCTCGCGACCTTCGCCGTCCTCGACCTGATGCTGTTCTTCCTCGCGTTCGAGACGGTCCTCATCCCGATGTACTTCCTCATCGCCCGCTGGGGCGGTGCTCAGCGGCGTCCCGCCGCCTGGAAGTTCATCCTCTACACCCTCCTCGGCTCCGTGGTCATGCTCCTCGGACTGCTGCTGATCGGACTGGACAGCGGCACCTTCGACATGGTGGCACTCGCCTCTGACAACGGCCGCGGACTGGGCCACACCACCCAGATCCTGGCCGTCCTGGCCATCGGCCTCGGCCTCGCCGTCAAGACCCCGATGTGGCCCCTGCACAGCTGGCTGCCCGACGCCCACACCGCCGCCCCCACCGTCGGCTCCGTGCTCCTCGCGGGCGTCATGCTGAAGATGGGCACGTACGGGTTCGTCCGCATCCTGCTCCCCACCACCCCCGAGGGCATGCAGGCCCTCGCCCCCTACCTCGGCGCCTTCGCCGCGGTCGGCATCGTCTACGGCTCCCTCGCCTGCCTCGCGCTGACCCGCAAGGGCGCCAAGGGCGACCTCAAGCGCCTCGTCGCGTACTCCTCCGTCGGCCACATGGGCTTCGTGCTCCTGGGCATCGCGACCCTGACCCCCACGGGCGTCAACGGCGCGCTGTTCGCGAACATCGCCCACGGCCTGATCACCGGCCTCCTCTTCTTCCTGGTCGGCGCCCTCAAGGACCGCTACGGCAGCAGCGACCTCGACACCCTCGCCGGAGCCACCGGCGCCGCCCTCTACGGCCGCGCCCCCCGCCTCGGCGCGCTCCTGGCCTTCGCCGCCGTCGCCTCCCTCGGCCTGCCCGGCCTGGCCGGCTTCTGGGGCGAGATGCTGGCCCTCTTCGGCGCCTTCGACCCGGCCGCGGGCCTGTCCCGCCCGGCCTTCCTCACCTACATGGCGCTCGGCGCGCTGGGCACCCTGCTCACCGCCGCCTACCTGCTGATCGTCGTGCGGCGCGTCTGCATGGGCGACCCCAAGGCCGGTCCCGAACCGGCCCTCGCGGACGTCCAGCACTACGAGTTCGCCGCCTGGACCCCGCTCGTCGCCCTCACCGTCCTCGCCGGCCTGTGGCCCGCCACCCTCCTCGGCCTGACCGACCCGGCCGTCCAGAAGCTCCTCGCAGGAGGCAACGCATGACGGCCCTGACGGCCCTGGCAGCCGACACCCCCAGCCTGGTCCAGTCCGTCGACTGGCTCGCGATCACGCCCGTGGTCCTGCCCGCCGCCGTCGCCCTGGTCGTGCTGGTCGCCGACCTCTTCCTGCCCGAGGCCCGCAAGCCGGTCCTCGGCTGGATCGCGGTCGCCGGCCTGGCCGCCGCGACCGCCGCCCTGCTGCCGCTGCGCGCCGGAGACCGCGCCACCTTCTGCCTCACCGGCGACCCCGGCGCGTGCAGCTACACCGTCGACCACTTCGCGCTCGTCATCCAGTTCCTGGTCCTGGCCGGAGCCCTGGTCACCGCCCTGCTGTCGGTCACCGCCGTCCACGAGGGCCGCATGCCGGCCGGCGAGTACTGGTTCCTGCTGCTCTCCTCCGCCGCCGGCGCGGCCCTGCTGCCCGCCTCCCGCGACCTCGCCACCCTGATCGTCGCCCTCGAGGTCGCCTCGCTGCCCGCCTTCGCCCTCGTCGGCATGCGCCGCGGCGACCGGATGTCCTCCGAGGCCGCCCTCAAGTTCTTCCTGTCCTCGGTCACCGCCACCGCCGTCTCCCTGATGGGCGTCAGCCTCGTCTACGCCGCCACCGGCTCCCTGCACCTGGTGCGGGTCGCCGACCGGCTGGAGGACGTCCCCGGACAGCTCGACGCCCTCGCCATGGCGGGCGTCGCCCTCACCCTCGTCGGCTTCGCCTTCAAGACCGCGGCGGTCCCCTTCCACTTCTGGGTCCCCGACACCTACGTGGGCGCCCCGCTGCCCGTCGCCGGCTACCTCTCGGTGATCGGCAAGGCCGTCGGCTTCACCGGGCTGATCCTCGTCACGGTGATCGCCTTCCCCGCGTACTCCGACGTCTGGGGCCCCGCCCTGGCCGTGCTCGCCGCGCTCACCATGACGCTCGGCAACACCGCCGCCCTGCGCCAGTCCCCGGACCGCCCGCACGGTGCCGTACGGCTGCTCGCCTGGTCGTCCGTCGGCCAGGCCGGCTACCTGCTGGTCCCGATCGCCGCGGCCGCGTACTCCGACCGCGACCAGATCGGCTCCACCGTCGCCTACGCGCTCATGTACGCCGCCGTGAACCTCGGCGCCTTCGCCGTCGCCGCGCTGGTCGCCCGGACCAAGCCGCTGCACCGCATCAGCGACTACCGCGGCCTGTACGCCGAGCGCCCCGCCGCCGCCCTGTCGCTGGCCTTCTTCCTGCTCTGCCTGGCCGGACTGCCGCCGGGCGTCATCGGCCTCTTCGCGAAGGTCACCGTCTTCCAGTCCGCCGTCGGCGCCGGCCTCGGCTGGCTCGCCGTCCTCATGGCCGTCAACGTCGTCATCGCCCTGTACTACTACCTGCGCTGGACCTCCCTCCTCTTCCGCGCCCCGGAGGGCTCCGGGGCGCCGGGGGAGGCGCCCGCCCGCGCCCGGGCGCCCTGGCCCGTCGCGGCCGCCATCGCCCTCACCGCCGTGACGGCCCTGGTCCTCTCGGGCGCCCCCCAGCTGGTCCTGCGCTTCGCCGAAGGCTCCCTCTTCCCGCTGTAACCCCGCCCCGACGCGACCGCCCCGCACACCCTCACCCGTACGGAGCAACCCCCGCCGCCGCCCCCGGACCCTGCCACCGGGGCGGCGGGGCCCCGCCGCGCCCGGGAACCAGACGCCCCCACCTCGCGTTGACCACAAAGGGAGGGTCCACTGGACCGAAGACCCTCAGAACCACGACGGGGCTCCCCTGACGCACCACTTGGAGGGCGAACCGTGCACCGCCGGCACAACGGGCTGAAGACCGCCGTACTCCTCGGCGGGATGTCCGCACTCATCATCCTCATCGGCAGCTTCTTCGGCCGGGGCGGCCTGATCATCGCCGTCCTCGTGGCCCTGGCGACGAACGCCTACGCGTACTGGAACAGCGACAAGCTGGCCCTCCGCGCGATGCGCGCACGGCCCGTCAGCGAGTTCGAGGCCCCCGAGCTCTACCGCATGGTCCGCGAGCTCTCCACGTCCGCGCGCCAGCCCATGCCCCGGCTGTACATCTCGCCGACCGAGGCCCCCAACGCCTTCGCCACCGGACGCAATCCGCGCAACGCCGCCGTCTGCTGCACCGAGGGCATCCTGCGCATCCTCGACGAGCGCGAGCTGCGCGGGGTCATCGGGCACGAGCTGAGCCACGTCTACAACCGCGACATCCTCATCTCGTCGGTGGCCGGAGCCCTCGCCTCCGTGATCATGTTCCTGGTGAACTTCGCCTGGCTGATCCCGGTCGGCCGCTCCGACGACGACGAGGGCCCCGGACTCGTCGGGATGCTGCTGATCATGATCCTCGGCCCGCTGGCCGCCTCCGTGATCCAGCTCGCCATCAGCCGCTCGCGCGAGTACGAGGCGGACGCCTCCGGAGCCCAGCTCACCGGTGACCCGCTCGCCCTGGCCGGAGCCCTGCGCAAGCTCGACGCCGGCACCAAACAGCTTCCGCTGCCCCCCGAGCCCCGCCTGGAGACGGCGAGCCACATGATGATCGCCAACCCCTTCCGCCCGGGCCAGGGAATCTCCAAGCTGTTCTCGACACACCCCCCGATGGCCGAGCGCATCGCCCGGCTCGAACAGATGGCAGGACGCAGCCAGTGAAAACCATCCTGAACGTCATTTGGCTCGTACTCAGCGGGATCTGGCTGTTCCTCGGCTACTGCGTGGCCGGTCTGATCCTCTGCATCACCATCATCGGCATCCCCTTCGGCATCGCGGCCTTCCGCATCGCCGTCTACGCCCTCTGGCCCTTCGGCTACACCACCGTCGAGCGCCGCGACGCGGGCGCGCCCTCCTGCATCGGCAACGTCCTGTGGCTGCTCCTGGCCGGCTGGTGGCTGGCCCTCGGCCACATCGCCACCGGAATCGCCCTCTGCGTCACGATCATCGGCATCCCCTTCGGCATCGCCAACTTCAAGATGGTCCCCCTCTCCCTGTTCCCGCTCGGCCGTGAAATCGTCCCCACGGACGCCCCCTTCGCCTCCCGGTGACGGCCGGCGCGCGCTTCGCCCTGTGGGGCGAGGACGAGGACCACGAGGAGGAGCAGTTGTGGGCCCTGTGCGAGGAGGCGGAGAACCTCTTCGCCGACCCGCCGGAGCCCACGCGGCGCCACTACGAGCTGCTGGGCTGCGCCTTCGAGGGGGAGCCGCCGTCGGCGCTTGGCTTCCTGACCCTGAAGCCCCTCGACAAACACGGCAACCCGCTGTGGGAGTGGTACCTGGAGGACGCCCGCGTCCTCGCCACGCGCCCGTGCGCCCGTGACCTGTCGCGGCTGGACGTGACCATCGAGGCCGTGCGCTGCGAGCACCAGCCGGACTACCCGCAGCGGGTGGCCCTGTCGGTGGGCTTCAGCCTCTCGGACGTCGACGACCGGCCCCTGGGCCACTTCCGGGACCTCGCCGAGGTGCTCCCCGCCGAGGAACCCGGTCCGCACCCCGTGCGCCTCCTCGGCTGCTCGCTGCACGGCCCGCTGCTGGACGTGGTCGAGGGCCGCAAGAAGCAGCGGTACCTCGCCTACCGGCACCTCGACGCGCTGGACGACGCGGGGGAGGTCCTCACCCAGGCGGGGAACCCGGACATCGTCGAGTGGGAGCCGTCCCCGCGCGGCCCCGGCCTCTACGACCTGACCGTGCACATGGATCCCCAGCCGTCGGTCGTCGCGGGGATCTGGCCGCTGTGGCGCGGGGGCCGCCCGGCCGTCCCCAACCTGTGGGCGCCGTTCGCCCCCGCGGGCCGGGCCCGCTGGCTGGACCCGGCCCTGCACCACCGCACGGGCCCGGACCGCCCGGCCGGAGGCACCTACCACCTCGACGGGCGGCACGTGACCGACTACGAGGGCTTCTTCTGCGCCCTCGGTGAGGCCGTCAACGGCCCCGGCGGGTACTTCGGCCGCTGCCTCGACGGCCTCTCGGACGCCCTGGGCGGGGGATTCGGGGCGACCGGCCCGTTCACCCTCGTCTGGCACGACCACGAGACCGCCCGCCGCTGCCTGGGCGTACAGCCGCTGACCTTCGGCCCGGCTTCCTTCCCCGAACTGCTCGCCTTCTTCCGGGAGAAGCGCATCGAGGTCGTCTTGAGCTGAGTCGTCCACGGCCGGGTCGTCCGCAGCCGGGTTGTCGGCAGCCGGGTTGTCCACAGGCGGCTCGTCCACAGCCGGGTTGTCCACAGGCCGGGACGGCTGTCAGTGCTCTGCCCCACCATGAACACATGAACGAGACCGAGCAGTTGCTGGAGCAAGTGACCGAGCGCGTACGGGACTCCGTGCGCGCGCACGGCAAGCCCCCGCCCGTGCCCCTGGCGGCCGGGGAGGCCGACCGGGCCGAGCGGACCCTGGGCTTCGCCCTGCCGCCCCTGCTCGCCGCGCTCTACACGCGCGTCGGCGACGGCGGATTCGGGCCCGAGTACGGACTGCTGCCGCTGCGCCGGGCCATGGCGGAGTACGAGGCGGGACGCGCGTCCGCATGGGGCTGGCCCGAGGGCGTCCTGCCCCTGGCCGACCTCGGCTGCGGCATGTACGCGTGCGTGGACTGCCGCTCCGACACCGCCCAGGTCCTGCTCTTCGAGCCCAACCCCGGGGATCGCGACCTCGCCTGGTACCACCACTCCCCGGGCCTGGCCCGCTGGCTGCGCGACTGGCTCGACGGCACCGGCTGGTTCCGCGAGGAGTGGGACGAGGACGAGACGGAGACGGATCTCTGGGCGGAGTTCAGCTCCCGGACCTGAACCGGCCCCGCACCCCGTAGGCCAGTGCGCCCAGCGCCAGGACCGCCGCGCCCGACACCGCCGAGGCGGCGGGCAGGGCGCAGGCCAGCAGGACGCAGCCGGACAGCCCCGCCGCTGCCACGGCCCGGCCCTTGACACCTGAACCGAGAGTCCACGCGGAGGCGTTCGCGATCGCGTAGTAGGCGAGCACTCCGAAGGAGGAGAAGCCGATCGCGCCCCGCAGATCGGCGGTGGCCGCGAGCACCGCCACCACCGCACCCACGGCCAGCTCCGCATGGTGCGGCACCTGATGCCGGGGATGTACGACGGCCAGCGCGCGCGGCAGATGGCCGTCCCGGGCCATCGCCAGAGTGGTCCGCGACACCCCGAGCACGAGGGCCAGCAGGGACCCCAGCGCGGCCAGCGCCGCACCCACCCGGACCACCGGGACCAGTCCGGGCCGCCCGGCCGCGCGCACCGCGTCGGCCAGCGGGGCCGACGACCCCGCCAGCCCGTCGGCCCCGAGCACCGACAGGGCCGCCACCGCCACGGCGGCGTAGACCAGCAGGGCGATCCCCAGCGCCAGCGGGACCGCACGCGGGATGGTGCGCCGCGGATCGCGCACCTCCTCGCCCAGGGTGGTGATCCGGGCATAACCCGCGAAGGCGAAGAACAGCAGCCCGGCGCCCTGCAGCAGCCCGGCGATTCCCCAGCCCCCGCCCCCCAGACGGTCCGCGGCGGCCGCCCCGGACGACAGGCACGCCACGACCACCCCGGCCAGCACGGCCAGGACCGCCGCCACGATCAGCCGGGCGATCCGGGCCGACTTCTGCACCCCGCCGTAGCCCGCGGCGGTCAGCGCCACCACCGCCGCCACGGCCACGGAGTGCTCCCGCCCGGGCCACACGTACGCCCCGACGGTCAGCGCCATCGCCGCGCAGGAAGCCGTCTTGCCGACGACGAAACCCCAGCCGGCCAGATACCCCCAGAAGGGGCCGAGCCGCTCGCGCCCGTACACGTAGGTGCCGCCGGAGGACGGGTAGCGTGCGGCGAGCCGCGCCGAGGAGTGCGCGTTGCAGTAGGCCACGAACGCGGCCAGGGCCAGGGCGGCCAGGAGTCCGCCGCCCGCCGCGCGCGCCGCCGGGGCGAGGGCGGCGAAGATGCCGGCGCCGACCATCGCGCCGAGGCCGACCACGACGGCGTCGAAGACCCCCAGGGTGCGCTTCAGCTCGTTGTCCACGGGCGGGAGAGTAGCCGGGCTAGGCGACGCCCTCCCGTCCGGGGAGTGGCGACCGCCTGAGTTCCCAGCTCTCCAGCGCGGTCAGACAGGCGTGGTCCAGGTGCCGCAGCCCGCTGAGGTCGAGCCGTACCGACGGCCCGTGCGGCAGCGCCTCCAGGGAGTCCAGCAGCTTGGGCAGCCGCAGGAAGCTGGCGTTCCCCACGATCCGCACGCACAGCTCCTCGCCCTCCCAGACCTCCTCGACGTGGACGTGGGAGGTCTCCCAGGCGGCCTTGGCCACGGCGAGGCCCAGCCCGACCAGCACCCCCTCGAAGAGGCTCGTCGCCAGGATCGAGACGGCCGTGACCACGAGCACCACCGCCTCGCCCCGGTGGGTCCGCCACAGCGTGGCCACCGCCCGCGCCGGCAGCAGCTTCCATCCCGCGTGCAGCAGCACCCCGGCCAGCGCCGCGAGCGGCACCACCTCCAGCACCTGCGGCAGCGCCACGGCGAACAGCAGCAGCCAGCCGCCGTGCAGGATCCGGGACGCCCGCGTGCGGGCACCGGCCTCCACGTTCGCGGAGCTGCGCACGATGACCGCGGTCATCGGCAGGGCGCCGAGCAGCCCGCACACCGCGTTCCCGACGCCCTGGGCGACCAGCTCCCGGTCGTAGTCGGTGCGCGGCCCCTCGTGCATCCGGTCGACGGCGGCCGCGCTGAACAGGGTCTCGGCGGAGGCGATCAGCGCCAGCGCGACCACCGTCCCGACGGCCCCCGCGGAGGCCAGCGCGCCGAAGTCCGACCAGCCCGGCGGCGCCACGGACTCCAGCACCCCCGTCACCCGGACGGTCTCCACGGGCAGCCGCAGCAGCGCCGCCGCGGCGGTGGCGGCCGCGACCCCGACCAGCGCCCCCGGCACGACGCGCAGCCGCGCCGGCACCCGCCGCCACAGCACCAGGACCGCGATGGTCCCCGCCCCCAGCGCCACGGCGGCCCAGTCGGCCCGCGTCCCGAGCTGGTGCACCCCGCCCAGCTTGGCCAGGGTCTCCCCGGGGGCCTTCACCCCGCCGAGGGCGTAGAGCTGCCCGGCGATCAGCACGAGCCCGATCCCGGCCAGCATCCCGTGCACCACGGCCAGGGAGATCGCCCGGAACCACCGCCCGAGCCGCAGCGCGCCCAGGCCCAGCTGCACCAGGCCGGCGGCCAGCACCAGGACCCCCAGCGCCGGCAGGCCGTAGGCGTCCACGGCCTCGTAGACCAGGACGGTCAGCCCGGCGGCGGGCCCGCTGACCTGGAGCGCGCTGCCCCGGAACCAGCCGGTGACCAGCCCGCCCACCACCCCGGTGACGATCCCCAGCTCGGCGGGCACGCCGGAGGCGACGGCGACCCCCACGCAGAGGGGGAGCGCCACCAGCGCGACGACGACGGACGCCCCGAGGTCCGCTCGGAATGTGCCGGCCCCAGGCATCAGGGAACCCCCTCGTGAACGCGGTGACGGACGTCACCCAGCCTGTGGGGCGCGCCCGGCCGCGCCCAGTGGCCACCGGGGGGCCGGGCGGGAGCGTGCGCCGCTCACGCCGGGCACACGCCACGGGCGCCGAAACGGCGAAGGGCACAACGCGGGCGCCCGCCGGGAAGCCCCGGCGATCCGCCCCCGTTGTGCCCCACGGGGTCCGATCTGCGACGTACGCGCAGGTCAGCGGTAGTTCACGAACTGGATGGCGAAGTCCAGGTCCTTGCCCTTGAGCAGGGCCTGGACGGCCTGGAGGTCGTCACGGCTCTTGGAGCTGACACGCAGCTCCTCGCCCTGGACCTGGGCCTTGACGCCCTTGGGGCCCTCGTCGCGGATCATCTTCGCGACCTTCTTGGCGTTCTCCTGGGAGATGCCCTCCTCGATGGAAGCGAAGATCTTGTACTCCTTGCCGGACAGCTGCGGCTCGCCGGCGTCCAGCGCCTTGAGCGAGATCCCGCGCTTGACCAGCTTGGTCTCGAACACGTCGAGGACGGCCTTGACGCGGTCCTCGGAGTTCGCCTCCATCAGGATCTTGTCGCCGGACCAGGAGATCGAGGCGCCGGTGCCCTTGAAGTCGTAGCGCTGCGAGAGCTCCTTGGCGGCCTGGTTGAGGGCGTTGTCGACCTCCTGCCGCTCGACCTTCGAGACGATGTCGAAACTGGAGTCGGCCATGTGCTGTGGCTCCTTGAAATCGGCTGTGGTGGGCCCCGGAGGGCCACGGCCGGACATGCCCGGACCGCTCCGCAAAGCCTAGCCACCGCACCCGGGTGAACGGCTGATCAATCCGGTGGCGAAGCACCCCCGCGCATCAGGTATCGTTTACGTCGTTGCCAGGGAACGACGCCGCAAGGCGGAGGAATCCGGGCGACATCCCATGGCGGTGTGCCCGAGTGGCCAATGGGAGCGGACTGTAAATCCGTCGGCTTAGCCTACCCAGGTTCGAATCCTGGCGCCGCCACGCGAGTGGAACCCCCGTCCCCTGCTGAAACGCAGGGGACGGGGGTTTCTTCGCATGCTCCGCTTCCTCGGATGCTCCTAGGGAGCGGTCACCGTCAGGTGATAGGTCGTGTCGACCCAGAAGCCGTTCGCGGCCGCCGCCTCGACCTCCAGGACGAACTGGCCCGGCGGGAGCGGCTCCAGGGCGCACCACAGCCCCCAGGCGACCTGCGGTACCCCCCGCACGGGGAAGGGCTTCGAGGCGAACTCGCGCAGGGGCAGCGCGGAGCCGTTCAGGGCCGCCGAAGCCCGCGTCGTCTCCAGCCGCCACGGCTTCGTCAGGAACGGGACCGCCGGGCGCCTGGTGTTCAGCACCGGGAAGAACAGCGGACGGCCCGTGGGGACCTCGCAGCGGCGCACCACCCGTCCGCCGTAGGTGCCCGCCAGGAACCACAGGTCCCCGGGCTGCCTCCGCCCGGCGTATGCGCCGGTCGCGTCCGCCACCGGGCTCTCGTCCTCCGGGGCCGACAGCGCCCACCTCCACCACCGGGCCGCGAGCCGGCCGCCCTCCGCCGCGTCGACCCGCCAGTTCCCGTCGCCCATGCCGCGCCCCGGTCCCCCGTACGGCCGCCCCCTGCGGCCGGATTCCGGGTGACCCTATCGGCCCCCGCCGCGCACCGAACCGGGCGGCCGGTCGTTCACGGGGCGTGAAATGGACTTCGGACACACGCGGAAAGGCCGGGGGCGGCGTCCTGCTCGCCCTGCTCGGCGCCGGCCTCCCGGCCCTGGTCGGGGCGGCGCTGCACAGCCACGCGGGGGAGCCCCACCGGGAGACGCGGCTGTCCTTCGGCACCCAGCGGCCCGACGGCCGCCCGCCCGTCGCGAAGGAGGAGTTCATGCGCTTCCTGGACCGCGAGGTCACCCCGGCCTTCCCGGAGGGCCTCACCCTCCGGGACGGGTACGGCCAGCGGCGCGCCGAGGACGGCACGATCGTCCGCGAGGCCTCGTACGACGTCGTGCTGCTCTACCCCGAGAAGGAGGCGGACGAGCGCGGCGCCCGCGTCGAGCGGATCCGGCGGGCCTACGAGAAGCGGTTCCAGCAGGACGCGGTGGGGCGCTCCGACGACCAGGTGGAGGCCGGGTTCTGACCCCCCGCCCGCACGGGGGCTGACGGGCCGTCGAGCCCACGGCCCCGGCCGCCGGCGCCCCCGTCTCCGGGCGGGTTCCTCAGTTGCCGGCCACGTCCTTCACGGCGACCGAGACCGGTGTCGAGCCCGTCAGGAGCTCCAGCGTCAGGCCGGCCGTGGCCGGGGTCTCGACCAGCTCCGCCAGCACCGCCGCCACGTCGTCACGCGTCACGCTGCCCGGTCCGGTACGCGCCTCCAGCCGGACCAGCCCCGTACCGGGGTCGTCGGTCAGCACCCCCGGGCGCACGATCGTCCACTCCAGGCCGAGCCGGGTGCGCAGGTGGTCGTCGGCCTCGCCCTTCGCCCGCAGGTACTCGTCGAAGACCTCGCCCCCCTCGTGCCGCGCGTCCGACCCCATCGTCGAGACCATCAGGAAGCGGCGCACCCGGGCCCGTTCGGCGGCGTCGGCGAACAGCAGCGCCGCCCCCCGGTCCACGGTCCGCTTGCGTGCCGGACCGCTGCCGGGACCGGCCCCGGCGGCGAACACCGCCACGTCCGCGCCCTGGAGGATCCCCGCCACGTGCTCGACGGTGGCCGACTCCAGGTCGCACAGCACCGGTTCGGCGTCGACCGCGCGCAGATCGGCGCCCTGTCCGGGATCCCGGACGATCCCGGCGACCTCGTACCCGCGCGCGGCGAGCAGGCGCTCCAGCCGCAGCGCGATCCGACCGTGTCCACCCGCGATGACGATGCGCATGTCCCGACCGTACGACGCCCCGGGCGCCCCCGCCCGCGAACGGCCGGGCGATCCCTCAGGGGCCGGGCTCCGCCCGGCCCTGCCGGGGCAGGTCCAGGGCCACCGCGACCGCCGAGTCGCAGTACTCCCGCACGGCACTCGTCCGGGCTACCACCCGGCCCCGGTGGATCACGATCCGGCTGTAGGCCAGCGACAGCACCCCGGCGATCCGCTCCCCGCGCACGGCCAGCAGCTCCGCCGGGAACCCCGCCTCCACCCGCACCTCCGGCAGGGCCATCGCCTCCCGGGCGGCGGCGCTGACCGCCGCGTACGCCTCGGCGGCGCGCAGCCCGCCCTGGGAGGCCAGCAGGAACGCGGCTTCGAGGGGGTCGCCCCGTCCGACCGGGTTGCCCGCGTCCCGCAGCGCCCCGCTCCCGGCCGCGACCCGGACCCCGGCGGCCCGCAGGAGGCGCACCGGGGCGGTGCGCAGCCCGCGGCGCTCCAGCGCGGCGCAGTCGCCCTGGGGCAGGCAGGTGACCCGTACGCCGGCCGCCGCGAGCTGGTCGGCGGCGCGGGAGGCGGCCTCCAGCGGCAGCCGGGACAGGCCGCCGCAGGGGCCGATGGTCACCCCGGGCCGCAGCCCCCCGGCCATCGCCGCGAGCCGGGCGAGGCGGCCGGGGTCGTCACCGTCCGTGTGCAGGTCCACGGGGCAGCCGTGCTCCGCGGCCAGCTCCAGGACCGCCTCGACGAAGCCCGTCGGATCAGGGTCCAGGTCGGGACAGCCGCCGATCACCGAGGCGCCCATCTTGACGGCGTCGCGCAGCATCGCGAGCCCGTCGGCCCCGGCGACGCCGGTCAGCAGCCGGGGCACGGCCACCGTGGTCAGGTCGGTGAGCCCCCGCAGGGAGCGGCGGGCCTGGAGGGAGGCCTCCATCGGGCCCAGCCCGTGCACGTCGCCGATCCGGACGTGGGAGCGCACGGCCGTGGCGCCGTGCCCGAGCTGGAGCAGCGCCGCCTCGGTGGCCCGGCGCTGCACCTCGTCGCGGGCGTACGAGACGGGCCCCTCCCCGTCGGCGGTCAGGGCGGTGTCCCCGTGGGCGTGGGGCTCGGCGGGGGCGGGCAGGAGCAGGTAGCCGCGCAGGTCGACCCGGGCCAGGGAGGGGGCCGGGAGGCTGCCCGCGGTGCCGACGGCCTGGATGCGGCCCCCGCTGAGCCGGACGTCCACGGTGCGGCCGTCGGTGAGCCGGGCCCCGGTGAGCAGGAGTCCGGTGCCCTCGGGGGCCGCGCCGCCGGCGGGAGCGCGGCCCGGGGTGCGCCCGGGGCCGTCGCCCGGACCGCGTACCGGGCCGCTCGCGGAGGCCCGCCCCGGGCCGCCGGCGCCCCGGGGCGGGCCTCCCGCGGAGCCCTTGGGCGGGCCGCCGCCGGGCCCCCCGCCGGGCCCTCCGCCAAGTCCTGCGCCGGGTCCTGCGCCGGGTCCTGCGCCGGGCCCGCCGGCGGAGCCGCCGGACGGACCGCCCGCCGGGTTGCGCGGGGAGGGGGACGGCTGCTGCGGCTGGCTGTCGGACATCGCGCTCCCTGCGGTGGCTCGGGCGGTTCCTGTGCCGTGGCCGCAGCCCGCGGCCCAAGATCACGCAGCGTGCTCAGAGCCTAGGGCGCGGGGCTCCCCGGTTCGGGGAAGAGCGCAATAGTCGTACCGGTGTGGTGCCCGCGCGCTCGGGCGCGTCCGGACGCGCCGGCGTGCGTACCGAAGGGGCGGGCGGGGCCCGGGGGGTGGGAGGGTCGCTGTGACCCCGGCCACAAAACGGCCCGAAAGTGCCCCGGGAGAGGCCTGCGGCGGTTCGGGAAAGATCTGCGGAGGCCTTCCGAGCCCAGTCCCCCCAAAGGATTTGGGCGATCGGCGCGCAACCGTGTAATGTCTTCCTCGCTCGCCCCAATAGCTCAGTCGGTAGAGCGTCTCCATGGTAAGGAGAAGGTCTGCGGTTCGATTCCGCATTGGGGCTCTGGTGAGAGAGGTTCCCCGCCCTCGGGCGGGGAACGGATCTCATCAAAGCGGCGTAGCTCAGTCGGTAGAGCAAGCGGCTCATAATCGCTGTGTCACCGGTTCAAGTCCGGTCGCCGCTACCACACCCAGTAGCCGATTGCGGGGTCGGTCTCCCGATCGGCTACTCTTTTATGCGTTCATCCGTCCCATAGTCCGTCAAGGAGCACTCACGTGGCTGCCACCGACGTCCGCCCGAAGATCACGCTGGCCTGCGTGGAGTGCAAGGAGCGGAACTACATCACCAAGAAGAACCGGCGTAACAACCCGGACCGCATGGAGATGAAGAAGCACTGCCCGCGCTGCAACTCGCACACCGCGCACCGCGAGACCCGCTAATCACTGGCGAAGTCTCCGCATAGGCACCGTCACGAGGTCGTCCCCTTCCAGGGGGGCGGCCTCGTGTCGTTTCCGCACCCTTTCCTTGATCCGGAGTTCCTTCAACAGGAGGCAGTGAGCCATGGCACTCGACCAGACCTTCGTGGGGCGGACCTACCCGCCCACCGAGCCGTACGAGGTCGGCCGGGAGAAGATCCGCGAATTCGCGGTCGCGGTGGGCGACGCGAATCCCGTCTACACCGACCCCGACGCCGCCAAGGCGCTCGGCCACCAGGACGTGATCGCCCCGCCGACCTTCGTGTTCGCCATCACCTTCGCGGCGGCGGGCCAGGTCGTCGAGGACCCGCAGCTGGGCCTGGACTACAGCCGCGTCGTGCACGGCGACCAGAAGTTCGCCTACGTCCGCCCCGTGCGCGCGGGCGACCGGCTCACCGTCACCTCCACCATCGAGGCCGTGAAGTCGCTCGCCGGCAACGACATCATCGACATCCGAGGCGAAGTCCACGACGAGTCCGGTGAGCACGTGGTGACCGCGTGGACCAAGCTCGTGTCCCGCGCCCCCGAGGAGGCCTGAGATGACCGCGCAGATCCAGTACGCCGACGTCGAGGTCGGCACCGAGCTCCCGGCGGCGTCCTTCCCCGTGACCCGCGCCACGCTCGTCCGCTACGCCGGCGCCTCGGGCGACTTCAACCCGATCCACTGGAACGAGAAGTTCGCCAAGGAGGTCGGGCTGCCGGACGTCATCGCGCACGGCATGTTCACCATGGCCGAGGCGATCCGCGTCGTGACCGACTGGGTCGGCGACCCGGGCGCGGTCGTCGAGTACGGCGTCCGCTTCACCAAGCCGGTCGTGGTCCCGAACGACGACCAGGGCGCGCTGATCGAGGTCACGGCCAAGGTCGCCCAGAAGCTGGACGACAACCGCGTCCGGGTCGACCTGACGGCGATGAGCGCCGGCCAGAAGGTCCTGGGCATGTCCCGCGCGGTGGTCAGGCTGGCCTGAGCGGCCGCCTGCCCGACGGGCCGAGGCGCGGGGGGAGACCCCCGCGCCCCCTCCGCCCGTTCCCCAGGACGCACCCCCTTGACCAAGTTAGTG
Organism: Streptomyces sp. NPDC096136; assembly: GCF_044763325.1. Taxonomy (NCBI): domain Bacteria; kingdom Bacillati; phylum Actinomycetota; class Actinomycetes; order Kitasatosporales; family Streptomycetaceae; genus Streptomyces; species Streptomyces sp. NPDC096136. Next base: position 26,148 of record NZ_JBIWFZ010000003.1, read on the forward strand.
ATTGAGTACTAACTTTCTATGCATGGCAAGGATGAGTGCGGACGAGCGGCGCGAGAGCGTCATCCGTGCCGCGATCCACGAGTTCGCGCGCGGCGGCTACCACGGGACCTCCACCGAGGCGATCGCCAAGCGCGTCGGGGTCTCGCAGCCCTACCTCTTCCGCCTCTTCCCGGGCAAGAAGGCCATCTTCCTGGCCGCCGCCGGGCGGTGCCTGGAGAGCACCCGCAGGGTCTTCGCCGAGGCCGCCGAAGGGCTGCACGGCGAGGAGGCCCGCGCCGCCATGGGCGAGGCCTACATCCGGCTGATCGCCGAGGATCCGGCGATGCTCCAGATGCAGCTCCAGATGTACGTCACCGTGGCCGCCGCCGAGGCCGCCGGGGACCACGAGCTCGGCGAGCTCGTGCGGGCCGGCTGGCTGGAGCTGTGGGACACCGTCGGGATCCCGCTCGGCGACGTCGGCGAGACCACCGCCTTCATGGCGCAGGGGATGCTGATCAACACCCTGTCCGCCATGGGGTTCCCGTCCGGCCACCGGATCTGGAACGGCTTCCCGGGCGGCGTCGACAAGGCGGCCGGCTCGGTGCGCGGCCCGGCCGGCGACCGCGCGGTGTGAGGTGCGGGGCCGAGCGCGGCCCCGCGTCCGTCTGCCCTCGAAAGTTAGTCAGCAATAACTAACAAAACTCTCCCAGGGGGAAGCATGACCCAGCAGAAACTCGGGCCGTCCGCGGTCTGGGCCCTCGTCCTCACCGGCGCCGCGGGCTTCATGGCCGCCCTCGACAACCTCGTCGTCACCACCGCCCTCCCCGCCGTCCGCGCCGACCTCGGCGGGAAGCTGGAGGACCTGGAGTGGACGGTGAACGCCTACACGCTCACCTTCGCCGTCCTGCTGCTGTTCGGCTCCGCCCTCGGCGACCGCTTCGGCCGCCGCCGGCTCTTCACCGCCGGCCTCGCCCTCTTCAGCGGCGCCTCCGCCGCCGCGGCCCTCTCGCCCGGCATAGGCCAGCTCATCGCCGCCCGCGCCGTCCAGGGCGCCGGCGCGGCGGTCATGATGCCGCTCAGCCTCACCCTGCTCACCGCCGCCGTCCCGGCCGCCCGCCGCGGCGCGGCCCTCGGGATCTACGGGGCCGTCACCGGCCTGGCCGTCGCCAGCGGCCCCCTCATCGGCGGCAGCCTCACCGAGCACGTCTCCTGGCAGTGGATCTTCTGGCTGAACGTGCCCGTCGGGCTGGCCCTGATCCCGCTCGCCCGCCTGCGCCTCGCCGAATCCACCGCCCCGGACGCCCGCCTCGACGTCCCCGGCACCCTCCTCGTCAGCGGCGGCCTCTTCGGCATCGTCTACGGCCTGGTCAACGCCAACGCCCACGGCTGGACCAGCGCCCCCGTCCTCACCGGCCTCATCGCCGGCAGCGCCCTCGTCGGCGGCTTCGTCCACCACGGCTTCCGCAACGCCAACCCCATCCTGCCCATGCGCCTCTTCCGCCACCGGGGCTTCTTCGGGATCAATCTGGCCGGCCTGCTGATGTACCTCGGCATGTTCGGGTCGATCTTCCTGCTCAGCCAGTTCCTCCAGGGCGTCGCCGGCTACTCGCCGACCGAGGCCGGCCTGCGCATGCTCCCCTGGACCGGCATGGGCATCGTCGTCGCCCCGCTCGCCGGGATGCTCTCCGACCGGATCGGCGGCCGCCCCGTCGTCGTCGCGGGACTGACCCTCCAGGCCCTCGGCCTGGCCTGGTTCGCCCTCGTCCTGACCCCCGGCGTCTCCTACGCCGCCCAGCTGCCCGCCCTGGTCCTCAGCGGGATCGGGATGTCCCTGTACTTCGCCCCGGCCGGCCACGTGCTGATGTCCACCGTGGTCCCCGGCGACCAGGGCAAGGCCTCCGGCACCAACAACGCCCTGCGGGAGGTCGGCGGCGCCCTCGGCGTGGCCGTCCTCGCCTCCGTCTTCTCCTCCCGCGGCGGCTACGAGACCCCGCAGGCCTTCACCGACGGCACCGTCCCCGCCCTGTGGATCGGCGCCGCCGCCGTCGCCCTGGCCGCCGCCCTGGCCTTGCTCGTCCCGCGCCGGACGAAGGCCGACCCCGCCCCCGCGGCCGCCCCCGAGCCCGCCCCGGCCCACGCCGGCTGATCCGCCCCGGCCTGTCCGGCCCGTCCCGTCCGTCCAGCCCCGTCCCGTGCCGCCCCGGCCGCCCCGTCCTGCCCGTCCCGTCCCGCCCCGGCCGTCCCGCCCCGCGCGAAGGAGACCCCGTCATGCCCGACATCCCCTGGACCACGCCCACCGCGCCCGCCCCCGACGCCGAGGTCTACGTCATGGCCTCCCGCTTCGAGACCGCCACCCTGACCGGCGCCCTCAGGTTCCTCCTCAAGGCGCCCGGCATCATCGCCCAGGTCCGCAGGGCCCCCGGCGCCCACGGCGCCGCCCTCCGGGCCCGCGTCCTGCGCCGCACCTTCCTCACCCTCTCCGCCTGGGAGGACCGTGACGCCCTCCACCGCTTCGCCCGCAGCGAGCCCCACCGCTCCAGCGCCCGCGCCGCCGCCGCGTACACGAAGGAATCCGCCTTCACCTTCTGGACCGCCCCCGCCGCCCGACTGCCCCTCACCTGGGCCGAGGCCGAGCGGCGCCTGGCCGCCGAGAGCGCCCGGCAGGACGAGCCGAAGCAGGGCCACTGAGTGCCCCGCCGGGATGCGAGGGGGACGGACCGTACTCTTGTCCACGTGCAGGAACTCCACGACGCCCCCCTCGCCCCGCTGACCACCTTCCGCCTCGGCGGCCCCGCGACCCGGCTGGTCACCGCGACCACCGACGCCGAGGTCGTCGAAACCGTCCGCGCCGCGGACGCGAGCGGCACCCCGCTCCTGGTCATCGGCGGCGGCAGCAACCTCGTCATCGGCGACGAGGGCTTCGCCGGCACCGCCCTGCGCATCGCCACCACCGGCTTCGCCCTCGACGGCACCACCCTGGAGCTCGCCGCCGGCGAGAACTGGAGCGACGCCGTCGCCCGCACCGTCGAGGCCGGCCTCGCGGGCATCGAGTGCCTCGCCGGGATCCCGGGCTCCGCCGGCGCCACCCCGATCCAGAACGTCGGGGCGTACGGCCAGGAGGTGTGCGACACCATCACCGAGGTCGTCGCCTACGACCGCACCACCGGCGAGACCGTCACCCTGACCGCCGCCGAGTGCGCCTTCCGGTACCGCCACAGCCTCTTCAAGGACCAGCCCGACCGCTACGTCGTCCTGCGCGTGCGCTTCGCCCTGGAGGACGCGGGCGGCCTCTCCGCGCCCATCAAGTACCCCGAGACGGCCCGCGCCCTCGGCGTCGAGGCCGGGGACCGCGTCCCGGCCGCCACCGCCCGCGAGACCGTCCTGCGCCTGCGCGCCGGCAAGGGCATGGTCCTCGACCCCGCCGACCACGACACCTGGTCCGCCGGCTCCTTCTTCCACAACCCGATCCTGACCGACGAGGCCTACGCCGCCTTCCTCGCCCGCGCCCAGGACCGCCTCGGCCCCGACACCGCCCCGCCCGCCTACCCGGCCGGCGAGGGCCGTACGAAGACCAGCGCGGCGTGGCTGATCGACAAGGCCGGCTTCACCAAGGGCTACGGCACCGGCCCCGCCCGCATCTCCACCAAGCACACCCTCGCCCTCACCAACCGCGGCGAGGCCACCACCGAGGACCTGCTGGCCCTGGCCCGCGAGGTCGTCGCCGGGGTCCACGCGGCCTTCGGCGTCACCCTCGTCAACGAGCCGGTGACGGTCGGCGTCCGCATCTGACATGAACTGCCCCCTGCACGGGGCCGGCACGGACCCCACACGCCTGGTGGGACGCCAGATCAGCAGGGTCGTCGCGTCCTGGCACATCTGCGAGGGCGAACGCTCCGAGGCCCCGCTCGACGTCTGGCTGATCGACAGCGCCGGCGAGTCCACCCGCATCACCACCGGGTCCGACCACTGCCTCATCGTCGAGTGCGCCCCGCCCCACGACCCGTACGACATGGGGGAGTGGGGCCGGGTCGAGGTCGGCGAGGACCTCGGGGAGCACCCCTTCCTGCGCCACCTCGGCCAGACCGTCGAATCGGTCGCCGAGTTCGCCCTGCCCGAGCAGGGCCGCACCCACCTGGAGATCGGCTTCCCCGACGGTCACCGGGTACGGGCCGACTGCCACCAGGGGGACCTGCGGCTCACCCGCTGAGCCAGTGGTCGATCCCGTCGAGCAGCTTCGCCTTGACCTCCTCCGGCGCGGCCGAACCCCGCACCGACTGGCGGGCCAGCTCGGCGAGCTCGGCGTCCGTGAAGGCGTGGTGGCGGCGGGCGATCTCGTACTGGGCCGCCAGCCGGGACCCGAACAGCAGCGGGTCGTCGGCGCCCAGCGCCATGGGCACCCCCGCCTCGAAGAGGGTGCGCAGCGGGACGTCCTCGGGCCGCTCGTAGACGCCCAGCGCGACGTTGGAGGCGGGGCAGACCTCGCAGGTGACCTGCCGGTCCGCGAGCCGCTTCAGCAGCCGCGGGTCCTCGGCCGCCCGGACGCCGTGCCCGATGCGGGCGGCGTGCAGGTCGTCGAGGCAGTCGCGGACCGAGGAGGGGCCGGTGAGCTCGCCGCCGTGCGGGGCCGCCAGCAGGCCGCCCTCGCGGGCGATGGCGAAGGCCCGGTCGAAGTCGCGGGCCATGCCGCGGCGCTCGTCGTTGGAGAGGCCGAAGCCGACGATCCCCCGGTCGGCGTAGCGGACGGCCAGCCGGGCGAGGGTGCGGGCGTCGAGGGGGTGCTTCATCCGGTTGGCGGCGATCAGCACCCGCATGCCCAGGCCGGTCTCGCGGGAGGCCGCGTCGACGGCGTCGAGGATGATCTCCACCGCCGGGATCATGCCGCCGAGCAGCGGGGCGTAGGAGGTGGGATCCACCTGGATCTCCAGCCAGCCGCTGCCGTCCCGCACGTCCTCCTCGGCGGCCTCGCGGACCAGGCGCCGGATGTCCTCGGGCTCGCGCAGGCAGGAGCGGGCGGCGTCGTAGAGCCGCTGGAAGCGGAACCAGCCCCGCTCGTCCGTGGCGCGGAGCTTGGGCGGCTCCCCGGCGGTCAGGGCGTCCGGCAGCCGGACGCCGTACTTGTCGGCCAGCTCCAGCAGGGTCGACGGGCGCATCGAGCCGGTGAAGTGCAGGTGCAGATGGGCCTTCGGCAGAAGCGTGAGATCGCGTACGTGCTCCATCTGGTGATCCTGCCGTATCGGTCACCCGATTGGCAGGGGATTACCCGAACGGGACATTGCCCGAACATGAATCCGACCCGGACGCGCCGGAGCGGCGCCACCCCCACGGGTGACGCCGCTCCGGTCGCCGGACGCTCGCGCTTCGCCCTCGGCTACGCCTTCGCCTCGGCCAGGAGGTTCTGGATCCGGGACACGCCCTCGACCAGGTCCTCGTCGCCCAGGGCGTAGGACAGGCGCAGGTAGCCGGGGGTGCCGAAGGCCTCGCCCGGGACGACCGCGACCTCGGCCTCGTCCAGGATCAGCGCGGCCAGCTCGACCGAGGTCTGCGGGCGCTTGCCGCGGATCTCCTTGCCGAGCAGCTCCTTGACCGACGGGTACGCGTAGAACGCGCCCTCGGGGGTCGGGCAGAAGACGCCGTCGATCTCGTTGAGCATCTTCACCATCGTCTGGCGGCGGCGGTCGAAGGCCTTGCGCATCTCGGCGACGGCGTCGAGGTCGCCCGAGACGGCGGCCAGCGCGGCGACCTGGGCCACGTTGGAGACGTTGGAGGTGGCGTGCGACTGAAGGTTCGTCGCGGCCTTGATGACGTCCTGCGGGGCGATGACCCAGCCCACGCGCCAGCCGGTCATCGCGTACGTCTTGGCGACGCCGTTGACCACGATGCACTTGTCGCGCAGCGCCGGGACCAGCACGGGCAGCGAGGTGAACTTCGCGTCGCCGTAGACCAGGTGCTCGTAGATCTCGTCGGTCAGCACCCACAGGCCGTGCGCGGCGGCCCACTCGCCGATCGCCTTCGCGTCGGCCTCGCTGTAGACCGCGCCCGTCGGGTTGGAGGGGGAGACGAACAGGACGACCTTGGTGCGTTCGGTGCGCGCCGCCTCCAGCTGCTCGACGGAGACCCGGTAGCCGGTGGTCTCGTCGGCGACCACCTCGACCGGGACGCCGCCGGCGAGACGGATCGACTCCGGGTACGTGGTCCAGTACGGGGCCGGGACGATGACCTCGTCGCCCGGGTCGAGGATCGCCGCGAACGCCTCGTAGATGGCCTGCTTGCCGCCGTTGGTCACCAGGACCTGGGACGCGTCCACCTCGTAGCCGGAGTCGCGCAGCGTCTTGGCGGCGATGGCCTTCTTGAGCTCGGGCAGGCCGCCCGCCGGCGTGTAGCGGTGGAACTTCGGGTCGCGGCAGGCCGCGACCGCCGCCTCGACGATGTAGTCCGGGGTCGGGAAGTCGGGCTCGCCCGCGCCGAAGCCGATCACCGGGCGCCCGGCGGCCTTGAGGGCCTTGGCCTTGGCGTCGACGGCGAGGGTCGCGGACTCGGAGATGGCGCCGATACGGGCGGACACCCGGCGCTCGGAGGAAGGCGTTGCAGAGGTCATGCGGCCAATCGTCCCAGACGCTCCGGAGGCCCCGCACAACGTTTCAGTCACCGGACGGGGCACGTCCGGATCTTCTCCGTTCGACGTCAGGCCCAGGACCACGTATGCTCTGCTGTCGTTGGTCCTCACCAAACGCCCCGGGGCGTGAGCACTCCGTGCACTCGTCCGGATGCGGTAGGTTGGGGAACGCAAAGGGTCGTAGCTCAATTGGTAGAGCACTGGTCTCCAAAACCAGCGGTTGGGGGTTCGAGTCCCTCCGGCCCTGCTCCACACTCCTTCGGATGTGTGTGCGCAGGTACGTATTTCGATGCAACGCCGTGCGGCGCAACCGGGCGCGGCTACGGCCACGACCCGGATTCAGGTGAGAGACGTGACGGACGCCCTGGGCTCCATCGACATGCCTGACGCCGACAGCGACACGCGCGAGAAGAAGACCCGCAAGGGTGGCAAGCGCGGGAAGAAGGGCCCTCTGGGCCGCCTCGCGCTGTTCTACCGCCAGATCGTCGCGGAGCTCCGCAAGGTCGTCTGGCCCACTCGAAACCAGCTCACGACGTACACCACCGTGGTGATTGTCTTCGTGGTCATCATGATCGGTCTGGTGACCGTGATTGACTATGGATTCCAGGAAGCCATCAAGTTCGTCTTCGGCTGATCCCCGCGGAGGGCGGCCCCTTGATGGGTGCCGCCCCTTTTCGCATGTTCCACCACCTTTTGTATCCAGGAAGAAGCAGCCACCGTGTCTGACCCGAACCTGAACGCGAGCCACGACTCCGTCGAGTCCGTCGAGGACGAGCTCGACATCGTCGAGGCGGCAGACGCTGTGGACCCCGACGAGGCCGAGCTCGCCGACGCCGAGGCCGGCATCGCCGCCGAGGACGCCGCCCTGCACGTCGAGGGCGACGAGGACGACGCCGAGGTCGAGGCCGAGGAAGCCGACGAGGACGCCGAGGACGAGGGCGACGTCGAGGCCGCCGCCGAGGAGGAGGCCGAGGAGGCCGCCCCCGCCGAGCCCGTCGACCCGATCCAGGCGCTGCGCGACGAGCTCCGCCTGCTCCCCGGCGAGTGGTACGTGATCCACACCTACGCGGGCTACGAGAAGCGCGTGAAGGCGAACCTGGAGCAGCGCGCCGTCTCGCTGAACGTCGAGGAGTTCATCTACCAGGCCGAGGTGCCCGAGGAAGAGATCGTCCAGATCAAGAACGGCGAGCGCAAGAACGTCCGGCAGAACAAGCTGCCCGGCTACGTGCTCGTCCGCATGGACCTGACGAACGAGTCCTGGGGCGTCGTCCGCAACACCCCCGGTGTCACGGGCTTCGTCGGCAACGCGTACGACCCGTACCCGCTGACCCTGGACGAGATCGTCAAGATGCTCGCCCCGGAGGCGCAGGAGAAGGCCGCCAAGCAGGCTGCCGAGGAGGCCGGCCTGCCCGCGCCCGCCGTCAAGCGCACCATCGAGGTCCTGGACTTCGAGGTCGGCGACTCGGTCACCGTCACCGACGGCCCGTTCGCGACGCTCCAGGCGACGATCAACGAGATCAACCCGGACTCGAAGAAGGTCAAGGGCCTCGTCGAGATCTTCGGCCGCGAGACCCCGGTCGAGCTGAGCTTCGACCAGATCCAGAAGAACTGATCCAGATCTTCTGAGCGACGCTTCCGAAGCAGGTCAGACCGGCCCGAAAAAGGCGGTCTGACCTGCTCGGTTTTTAGCCCCGCACTGATACCCGTTATCGTGGTGCGGTATGCCTCCATCCGGATGACCGGACGGAAGGCTGGAAAACTCTCACTAGGACCCGGAGAGAGCAATGCCTCCCAAGAAGAAGAAGGTCACGGGGCTTATCAAGCTCCAGATCAAGGCCGGTGCGGCCAACCCGGCTCCGCCGGTCGGCCCCGCGCTCGGTCAGCACGGCGTCAACATCATGGAGTTCTGCAAGGCCTACAACGCCGCGACCGAGTCGCAGCGTGGCATGGTCGTGCCGGTGGAGATCACGGTCTACGAGGACCGCTCCTTCACCTTCATCACCAAGACGCCGCCGGCCGCGCGCCTCATCCTGAAGCACGCCGGCATCGAGAAGGGCTCCGGCGAGCCGCACAAGACCAAGGTCGCGAAGCTCACGCGTGACCAGGTCCGCGAGATCGCCACGATCAAGATGCCCGACCTCAACGCGAACGACCTGGACGCCGCGGAGAAGATCATCGCCGGCACCGCCCGTTCGATGGGTGTCACGGTCGAGGGCTGATCCCGCCCCTCGCAGTTCCCCAGTGGTAGGGCCAAGCGCTGGTCCGTACCACGACTCCATGCCTGAAGCACTTACACAGGAGCAGAAGTGAAGCGCAGCAAGACTCTCCGCGCTGCGGACGCCAAGGTCGACCGGGAGAAGCTCTACGCTCCCCTCGAGGCCGTCCGTCTCGCCAAGGAGACCAGCACCACCAAGTTCGACGCCACCGTCGAGGTTGCCTTCCGCCTGGGTGTCGACCCGCGCAAGGCCGACCAGATGGTCCGCGGCACCGTGAACCTCCCGCACGGCACCGGTAAGACCGCCCGGGTCCTGGTCTTCGCGACCGGTGACCGTGCTGCGGCCGCGGAAGCCGCCGGCGCCGACATCGTCGGCGACGACGAGCTGATCAACGAGATCGCCAAGGGCAACCGCCTGAACGAGTTCGACGCCGTCGTGGCGACCCCGGACCTCATGGGCAAGGTCGGCCGCCTCGGCCGCGTGCTCGGTCCGCGTGGTCTCATGCCGAACCCGAAGACCGGCACCGTCACCATGGACGTCGCCAAGGCTGTCACCGACATCAAGGGTGGCAAGATCGAGTTCCGCGTCGACAAGCACTCGAACCTGCACTTCATCATCGGCAAGGTCTCCTTCTCCGATGAGCAGCTGGTCGAGAACTACGCCGCGGCGCTGGACGAGATCGTCCGTCTGAAGCCGTCCGCCGCCAAGGGCCGCTACATCAAGAAGGCCGCCCTGAGCACCACGATGGGCCCCGGCATCCAGCTGGACTCCAACCGCACCCGGAACCTCCTCGTCGAGGAAGACCCGGCCGCGGTCTGAGCCTCACGGCTCGCCTGAGTGGCTGAACGGGCCCCTCACCTCCCCCACGGGGAGGTGAGGGGCCCGTTTCGTTCTCCGCCCGGCCAGGCGACCGCGACCCGTGCGACCGAAATCCGGAACGACTTTTCGTTCTCTTTACCGTAGGGTCGAACGGTTGGTCGATCACACCAGGGGTGGGGACTCCATGCTCGTGCACCGCAAGAACAAGACCGCCATGGCCGCACTGGCCGCCGTACTGCTCGTGGGCGGGGCCACGACCGCCTGTGAGGGCGGCAAGAAGGACGAGGGGGCCGCGGCGGGGGCCGCGCGGTCCGCGGAGCCCTCCGCGGCCGGCAAGCCCGCCCAGGGGGCGGCCGGGGCGACGCCGGCGGCCTACCTGGAGACGGTGAGGAAGAGCTCCGAGGAGATCACCTCCCTCCGCTACACCATGACCGGCACCTCCGGGGGCCAGCCGGTCAGCGCGGAGACCTCCGTCCGCCTCAAGCCCACCCCGGCCATGTCCGTGAAGATGGCGGCGCCGGGCCAGGAGGGGGCGGCGGAGATCCGCGTGGTCGACGACGCCGTGTACATGGGCTCCGAGGGCCAGTGGCTGAAGTTCGACGCGAGGAACCCGGACCCGGCGGCCTCGAAGCGGATGCAGGGCGCCGGCGGCCCCGCGGAGAACCCGGGCGACCGCGCCGGCGACCTGATGGGCGCCAAGGACCTCAAGACCGTCGGCGAGGAGACGGTCGACGGGGTGAAGACCCGGCACGTCTCCGGCACGGTCACCGTCGAGCAGATGAGGGCCTCCCTCGCCACCGCCGCGCCCGGGGCCAGGGAGCGCCGCGAGAAGTCCCTCCAGGCGCTGGAGGGCGAGGGCGTCACGACCGTGAACATGGACATGTGGATCGACGAGAGCGGCCACACCAGGCAGTTCCGCAACCGCGCCGACGCCAAGAGCGGCCCGATGGACGTGACGATCAAGTTCCTGGACTACAACAAGCCGGTCGACGTCGCGGCCCCGCCGGCCGACCAGGTCCTGGACCTCGGCCAGGCGGCCAAGGGCGGCTCCGGCCAGGGCTGACGGACCGTCCCCCGGACCCGTCGGGGGGCGGGTCCGGGGGACGATTTGCTCCGGCTCGCATGCTTCGCGTACGCTTCCCCAGAAGCCAAAGACCGCTGGTCGTTGCCGTGCCCGTCGAGGGTGCGGCGGCCGAAGGATCCGCTACTGCGGACGACCCGCGCAGGTGACTGTGGAATCGTTCCTGGATGTACATCCGGTTGAGCTACGCCCTGACGCCTGCGTCGGGGCGTTTTGTATGTCAGCCCCTTCTGAGCGGTCCTCATCACCCGGAAGGAGGCCGACGCTCTATGGCAAGGCCCGACAAGGCTGCCGACGTAGCCGAGCTTGAGGACAAGTTCCGCAGCTCGAACGCCGTTGTGCTGACCGAGTACCGGGGTCTCACCGTGAAGCAGCTCAAGACGCTGCGTCGTTCGCTCGGTGAGAACGCCCAGTACGCCGTGGTGAAGAACACGCTGACCAAGATTGCGGCGAACAACGCCGGGATCACCTCGCTCGACGACCAGTTCACTGGTCCGACGGGTGCCGCCTTCATCACCGGTGACCCGGTGGAGTCGGCCAAGGGTCTTCGTGACTTCGCCAAGGAGAACCCGAACCTGATCATCAAGGGCGGTGTCCTTGATGGCAAGGCGCTGTCCGCCGATGACATCAAGAAGCTTGCGGACCTCGAGTCCCGCGAGGTTCTGCTCAGCAAGCTGGCCGGCGCGTTCAAGGGCAAGCAGTCCCAGGCTGCCTCGCTCTTCCAGGCGCTGCCGTCGAAGTTCGTCCGCACCGCGGAAGCGCTTCGCGTCAAGCTCGCCGAGCAGGGCGGTGCCGAGTAATTCGGCTCGCGCACTGACCCACGCCGCCTAGTGCGTGGGTCGTAGCGGGCCGTTACGCCCGCCTCTCTAGACATTTTCGGCACCTGCCGAATTAGTGGAAGGATCGCCCATCATGGCGAAGCTCTCTCAGGAAGACCTCCTCGCCCAGTTCGAGGAGATGACCCTCATCGAGCTCTCCGAGTTCGTGAAGGCCTTCGAGGAGAAGTTCGACGTCACCGCCGCCGCGGCCGTCGCCGTTGCCGCCCCGGGCGCCCCGGGTGCCCCGGCCGCCGAGGTCGAGGAGAAGGACGAGTTCGACGTCATCCTCACCGGCGCCGGCGACAAGAAGATCCAGGTCATCAAGGTCGTGCGCGAGCTGACCTCCCTGGGTCTGAAGGAGGCCAAGGACCTCGTCGACGGCACCCCGAAGCCGGTCCTCGAGAAGGCCAACAAGGAAGCCGCTGACAAGGCCGCTGAGGCCCTCAAGGCCGCTGGCGCCTCGGTCGAGGTCAAGTAACACCTCTGAGGCCGCCTGACGGCCTCAACCAAGGGCGATCACCCGTAAGGGTGGTCGCCCTTTGGCGTATTCGCGGTGCCTGACTTGCCCTGCTCTCGTTGGGGAGTAGGGTGATCATCGTTGCCCCGACGCAGGGTCCGGAGATGATCCGCTCGGAGCACGGGGCCTTGACGAACGGCCAGCGGCGCGCAATTCTCAGTCCCGTCGTGAGGTCGCCCGGGTCGATCCGAGATCCGAGGCATGGATCGACTACGAAGAGGGCAGTACTGATACGCGCTCTGTGTGCGGGCGCTGCGGCATCGGCCGCGGTGTTGGTAGGACGCGGTGTTGGTTGAGGACGTGGGGAAGGGCCTGTTGCCGGTTTCCGGAAACCTGGTCTGGACATCAGTGAGCCAAGTGGCTACACTGACCCTTTGCGCTGCCTGTTAGCTGTCCCCTGCCCGTCGCCAGGGGCATGCCCACGCTCGAGCACACCGGATTGATACGCCCTGACCTGGTCTTTTGAGTCCAGCTGGGGAGGCTCTGTCTTCTGTGTCGGCTGGGACCGGTACGCGCGTAGTGAGTCCGAGCCCTCGGAAGGACCCCCTCTTGGCCGCCTCGCGCAACGCCTCGACCAATACGAACACCGGTGCCAGCACCGCCCCGCTGCGCATCTCCTTTGCAAAGATCAAGGAGCCCCTCGAGGTTCCGAACCTCCTGGCGCTGCAGACCGAGAGCTTTGACTGGCTGCTCGGCAACGCCGCCTGGAAGTCTCGCGTCGAGTCGGCGCTTGAGAGTGGACAGGACGTCCCCACCAAGTCCGGTCTGGAAGAGATCTTCGAGGAGATCTCGCCGATCGAGGACTTCTCCGGGTCGATGTCGCTGACGTTCCGCGACCACCGGTTCGAGCCGGCGAAGAACTCCGTCGACGAGTGCAAGGAGCGCGACTTCACGTACGCGGCGCCGCTCTTCGTCACGGCCGAGTTCACGAACAACGAGACCGGTGAGATCAAGTCTCAGACGGTCTTCATGGGCGACTTCCCGCTCATGACCAACAAGGGCACCTTCGTCATCAACGGCACCGAGCGCGTCGTCGTGTCGCAGCTCGTCCGTTCCCCGGGTGTCTACTTCGACTCCTCCATCGACAAGACGTCCGACAAGGACATCTTCTCCGCCAAGATCATCCCCTCCCGGGGTGCCTGGCTGGAGATGGAGGTCGACAAGCGCGACATGGTCGGCGTCCGCATCGACCGCAAGCGCAAGCAGTCCGTCACCGTCCTCCTCAAGGCCCTCGGCTGGACCACCGAGCAGATCCTCGAGGAGTTCGGCGAGTACGAGTCCATGCGCGCCACCCTGGAGAAGGACCACACCCAGGGCCAGGACGACGCGCTGCTCGACATCTACCGCAAGCTGCGCCCGGGCGAGCCGCCGACCCGCGAGGCCGCCCAGACGCTGCTCGAGAACCTCTACTTCAACCCGAAGCGCTACGACCTCGCGAAGGTCGGCCGCTACAAGGTGAACAAGAAGCTCGGCGCCGACGAGCCGCTCGACGCCGGTGTGCTCACCACCGACGACATCATCGCGACGATCAAGTACCTCGTGAAGCTCCACGCGGGCGAGACCGAGACCGTCGGCGAGTCCGGCCGGGAGATCGTCGTCGAGACCGACGACATCGACCACTTCGGCAACCGTCGTATCCGCAACGTCGGCGAGCTCATCCAGAACCAGGTCCGTACGGGTCTCGCCCGTATGGAGCGCGTCGTGCGCGAGCGCATGACCACCCAGGACGTCGAGGCGATCACGCCGCAGACCCTGATCAACATCCGGCCGGTCGTCGCCTCCATCAAGGAGTTCTTCGGCACCAGCCAGCTGTCGCAGTTCATGGACCAGAACAACCCGCTGTCGGGCCTGACGCACAAGCGTCGTCTCAACGCCCTCGGCCCGGGTGGTCTGTCCCGTGAGCGGGCCGGCTTCGAGGTCCGTGACGTCCACCCGTCGCACTACGGCCGCATGTGCCCGATCGAGACGCCCGAAGGCCCGAACATCGGTCTGATCGGCTCGCTCGCCTCCTACGGCCGCATCAACCCGTTCGGTTTCATCGAGACCCCGTACCGCAAGGTCGTCGAGGGTGTCGTCACCGACGAGGTCGACTACGTCACCGCCGACGAGGAAGACCGCTTCGTCATCGCCCAGGCGAACGCCCGCCTCGACGACGACATGCGCTTCACCGAGGGCCGCGTCCTCGTCCGCAAGCGTGGCGGCGAGGTCGACTACGTCGAGCCGTCCGACGTGGACTACATGGACGTCTCGCCGCGCCAGATGGTGTCCGTCGCGACCGCGATGATCCCCTTCCTCGAGCACGACGACGCCAACCGCGCCCTCATGGGCGCGAACATGATGCGCCAGGCCGTTCCGCTCATCAAGGCGGAGGCCCCGCTCGTCGGCACCGGCATGGAGTACCGCTGTGCGGTCGACGCCGGCGACTCGATCAAGGCGGAGAAGGACGGTGTCGTCCAGGAGGTCTCGGCCGACTACATCACCGTCGCCAACGACGACGGCACGTACACCACGTACCGCGTCGCCAAGTTCTCCCGCTCGAACCAGGGCACCTCGGTCAACCAGAAGGTCATCGTCAACGAGGGCGACCGGATCGTCGAGGCCCAGGTCCTCGCCGACGGCCCGGCCACCGAAGAGGGCGAGATGGCCCTCGGCAAGAACCTGCTCGTCGCGTTCATGCCGTGGGAAGGCCACAACTACGAGGACGCGATCATCCTGTCGCAGCGCCTCGTGCAGGACGACGTCCTCTCCTCGATCCACATCGAGGAGCACGAGGTCGACGCCCGTGACACCAAGCTGGGCCCCGAGGAGATCACCCGGGACATCCCGAACGTCTCCGAGGAGGTCCTCGCCGACCTCGACGAGCGCGGCATCATCCGCATCGGTGCGGACGTCGTCGCCGGTGACATCCTCGTCGGCAAGGTCACCCCGAAGGGTGAGACCGAGCTGACCCCCGAGGAGCGCCTGCTCCGCGCGATCTTCGGCGAGAAGGCGCGCGAGGTCCGTGACACCTCGCTGAAGGTGCCCCACGGTGAGATCGGCAAGGTCATCGGTGTCCGCGTCTTCGACCGCGAGGAGGGCGACGAGCTTCCCCCGGGCGTGAACCAGCTGGTCCGCGTCTACGTCGCCCAGAAGCGCAAGATCACCGACGGTGACAAGCTCGCCGGCCGTCACGGCAACAAGGGTGTCATCTCCAAGATCCTCCCGATCGAGGACATGCCCTTCCTCGAGGACGGCACCCCGGTCGACATCATCCTCAACCCGCTGGGTGTCCCGTCCCGAATGAACCCGGGACAGGTCCTGGAGATCCACCTCGGCTGGCTCGCCAGCCGCGGCTGGGACGTCTCCGGCCTCGCGGACGAGTGGGCGCAGCGCCTCCAGGCGATCGGCGCCGACCAGGTCGCCCCCGGCACCAACGTCGCCACCCCCGTCTTCGACGGTGCGCGCGAGGACGAGCTGGCCGGCCTGCTCCAGCACACCATCCCGAACCGCGACGGCGAGCGCATGGTGCTCCCGACCGGCAAGGCGCGCCTGTTCGACGGCCGCTCCGGCGAGCCGTTCCCGGACCCGATCTCGGTCGGGTACATGTACATCCTCAAGCTGCACCACCTGGTCGACGACAAGCTCCACGCCCGTTCGACCGGTCCGTACTCGATGATCACGCAGCAGCCGCTGGGTGGTAAGGCGCAGTTCGGTGGTCAGCGCTTCGGTGAGATGGAGGTGTGGGCGCTTGAGGCATACGGCGCCGCGTACGCGCTCCAGGAACTCCTGACGATCAAGTCCGACGACGTGACCGGCCGCGTGAAGGTCTACGAGGCCATCGTCAAGGGCGAGAACATCCCCGAGCCGGGCATTCCCGAGTCCTTCAAGGTGCTCATCAAGGAAATGCAGTCGCTCTGCCTCAACGTGGAGGTGCTGTCCTCGGACGGCATGTCCATCGAGATGCGCGACACCGACGAGGACGTCTTCCGCGCGGCGGAGGAGCTCGGTATCGACCTGTCCCGGCGCGAGCCGAGCAGCGTCGAAGAGGTCTGACGGGCCTGGCCGGGGGATCCGATCGATCCCCCGGCCGCCCCGGGACCGTTCAGACCATGATTGAGACTCGACCCCGAAAGAGGGATTGACGCACAGTGCTCGACGTCAACTTCTTCGACGAGCTGCGGATCGGCCTTGCCACCGCGGACGACATCCGAACCTGGTCGCACGGCGAGGTCAAGAAGCCGGAGACCATCAACTACCGCACCCTCAAGCCCGAGAAGGACGGACTCTTCTGCGAGAAGATCTTCGGTCCGACCCGGGACTGGGAGTGCTACTGCGGCAAGTACAAGCGTGTCCGCTTCAAGGGCATCATCTGTGAGCGCTGTGGCGTCGAGGTCACGCGCGCCAAGGTGCGCCGTGAGCGGATGGGCCACATCGAGCTCGCCGCTCCCGTCACCCACATCTGGTACTTCAAGGGCGTCCCGTCGCGCCTGGGCTACCTGCTGGACCTCGCGCCGAAGGACCTCGAGAAGGTCATCTACTTCGCCGCGTACATGATCACGTTCGTCGACGACGAGCGCCGTCAGCGCGACCTGCCGTCGCTGGAGGCCCACGTCTCCGTCGAGCGCCAGCAGATCGAGAACCGCCGCGACGCCGACCTCGAAGGCCGCGCCAAGAAGCTCGAGAGCGACCTGGCCGAGCTCGAGGCCGAGGGCGCCAAGGCCGACGTGCGCCGCAAGGTGCGCGAGGGCGCCGAGCGCGAGATGAAGCAGCTCCGCGACCGCGCCCAGCGCGAGATCGACCGCCTCGACGAGGTGTGGAACCGCTTCAAGAACCTCAAGGTCCAGGACCTCGAGGGCGACGAGCTCCTCTACCGCGAGCTGCGTGACCGCTTCGGCACGTACTTCGACGGCTCGATGGGTGCCGCGGCGCTGCAGAAGCGCCTGGAGTCCTTCGACCTGGAGGAGGAGGCCGAGCGCCTCCGCGAGATCATCCGCACCGGCAAGGGCCAGAAGAAGACCCGTGCGCTCAAGCGCCTCAAGGTCGTCTCCGCGTTCCTGCAGACCAGCAACAGCCCCAAGGGCATGGTCCTGGACTGCGTCCCGGTCATCCCGCCGGACCTGCGTCCGATGGTGCAGCTCGACGGTGGCCGCTTCGCGACCTCCGACCTGAACGACCTGTACCGCCGCGTCATCAACCGCAACAACCGCCTGAAGCGCCTTCTCGACCTCGGTGCCCCCGAGATCATCGTGAACAACGAGAAGCGCATGCTCCAGGAGGCCGTGGACGCCCTCTTCGACAACGGTCGTCGCGGTCGCCCGGTCACCGGTCCCGGCAACCGCCCGCTGAAGTCCCTGAGCGACATGCTCAAGGGCAAGCAGGGTCGATTCCGTCAGAACCTCCTCGGCAAGCGCGTGGACTACTCCGCGCGTTCCGTGATCGTCGTCGGTCCGCAGCTGAAGCTGCACCAGTGCGGTCTGCCGAAGGCGATGGCGCTGGAGCTCTTCAAGCCGTTCGTGATGAAGCGCCTGGTCGACCTGAACCACGCGCAGAACATCAAGTCGGCGAAGCGCATGGTCGAGCGCGGCCGCACGGTCGTGTACGACGTGCTCGAAGAGGTCATCGCCGAGCACCCGGTCCTGCTGAACCGTGCGCCCACGCTGCACCGCCTCGGCATCCAGGCCTTCGAGCCCCAGCTGGTCGAAGGCAAGGCCATCCAGATCCACCCGCTCGTCTGCACCGCGTTCAACGCGGACTTCGACGGTGACCAGATGGCCGTCCACCTGCCGCTCTCCGCGGAGGCGCAGGCCGAGGCCCGCATCCTGATGCTGTCCTCGAACAACATCCTCAAGCCGGCCGACGGCCGTCCGGTCACGATGCCGACGCAGGACATGGTCCTGGGTCTGTTCTTCCTGACCACCGACGGTGAGCTCCGTGACGTCAAGGGCGAGGGCCGCGCGTTCGGCTCGACCGCCGAGGCGATCATGGCGTTCGACGCCGGCGAGCTCGCGCTGCAGTCGTCCGTCGACATCCGCTTCCCGGTGGGCACCATCCCGCCGCGCGGCTGGGTGGCGCCGGTCGCCGAAGAGGGCGAGCAGGAGTTCCAGCCGGGCGACAGCTTCCGTCTGAAGACGACCCTGGGCCGTGCGCTCTTCAACGAGCTGCTGCCCGAGGACTACCCGTTCGTCGACTACTCGGTGGGCAAGAAGCAGCTCTCCGAGATCGTCAACGACCTGGCGGAGCGCTACCCCAAGGTGATCGTGGCGGCGACGCTCGACAACCTGAAGGCGGCCGGCTTCCACTGGGCGACCCGTTCGGGCGTCACCGTGGCCATCTCCGACGTCGTCGTGCCCGAGGCCAAGAAGGCCATCGTCGCGGGCTACGAGGCGATGGACGAGAAGGTCCAGAAGCAGTACGAGCGCGGTCTGATCACCAAGGACGAGCGCACGCAGGAGCTCATCGCGATCTGGACCAAGGCGACCAACGAGGTCGCCGAGGCGATGAACGCGAACTTCCCCAAGACCAACCCCATCTTCATGATGGTTGACTCGGGTGCCCGAGGAAACATGATGCAGATGCGACAGATCGCCGGTATGCGTGGTCTGGTGTCGAACGCGAAGAACGAGACCATCCCGCGTCCGATCAAGGCGTCCTTCCGTGAGGGCCTCACCGTTCTGGAGTACTTCATCTCCACGCACGGTGCCCGTAAGGGTCTGGCGGACACCGCCCTGCGTACCGCCGACTCGGGTTACCTCACCCGTCGTCTGGTGGACGTCTCGCAGGACGTCATCATCCGCGAGGAGGACTGCGGCACCGAGCGCGGCCTCAAGCTCAAGATCGGCACCAAGGACGAGGCGGGTGTCCTCCGCAAGGCGGACGACGTCGAGACCTCCGTGTACGCCCGCATGCTGGCCGAGGACGTCGTCATCGACGGCAAGGTCATCGCGCCGGCGAACGTGGACCTCGGTGACGTGCTCATCGACGCCCTCATCGCGAACGGCGTCGAGGAGGTCAAGACCCGCTCGGTCCTGACCTGTGAGTCCGCCGTCGGCACCTGTGCCTTCTGCTACGGCCGCTCGCTGGCCACCGGCAAGCTGGTCGACATCGGTGAGGCGGTCGGCATCATCGCCGCCCAGTCCATCGGTGAGCCCGGTACCCAGCTGACGATGCGTACCTTCCACACCGGTGGTGTGGCCGGTGACGACATCACGCAGGGTCTGCCGCGTGTCGTCGAGCTCTTCGAGGCCCGTACCCCGAAGGGTGTCGCCCCGATCTCCGAGGCCGCCGGCCGCGTGCGGATCGAGGAGACCGAGAAGACGAAGAAGATCGTCATCACGCCCGACGACGGCAGCGAGGAGACGGCCTTCCCGATCTCCAAGCGCGCCAAGGTCATCGTGCACGAGGGCGACCACGTCGAGGTGGGCCAGAAGCTCACCATGGGTGCCACCAACCCGCACGACGTGCTGCGCATCCTCGGCCAGCGTGCCGTCCAGGTCCACCTGGTCGGCGAAGTCCAGAAGGTCTACAACTCGCAGGGCGTGTCGATCCACGACAAGCACATCGAGATCATCATCCGGCAGATGCTGCGCCGCGTGACGATCATCGAGTCCGGCGACGCGGAGCTCCTCCCGGGCGAGCTCGTCGAGCGCTCCCGCTTCGAGACCGAGAACCGTCGTGTGGTCACCGAGGGCGGTCACCCCGCCTCCGGCCGTCCGCAGCTGATGGGTATCACCAAGGCCTCGCTGGCGACGGAGTCCTGGCTGTCGGCCGCCTCCTTCCAGGAGACGACCCGAGTCCTGACGGACGCGGCGATCAACGCCAAGTCCGACAGCCTCATCGGCCTCAAGGAGAACGTCATCATCGGTAAGCTCATCCCGGCCGGTACGGGTCTGTCCCGCTACCGCAACATCCGGGTCGAGCCGACCGAGGAGGCCAAGGCCGCGATGTACTCGGCCGTCGGCTACGACGACATCGACTACTCCCCCTTCGGCACCGGCTCCGGCCAGGCTGTCCCGCTGGAGGACTACGACTACGGCCCGTACAACGGCTGAGTCGAGCACACGCAGTAACCGCAGGGCGGTCACCCGACAGGGTGGCCGCCCTGCGGCGTTCCCGGGGGCTCCCCGGGCAGCACGAAGAGGACCGGCCGGAGCCTTGGGGCTCCGGCCGGTCCTCTTCGTCGTACGGGGGCTAGCGGGCCCCGCGCTCGCGGCGGCGGCGGAGGTGGCCGGCTGTGGTGACCGAGGTGAGGGTCAGGAGGGCGAGGGTGGCCGCTGCGAGGCCCGGGGTGAGGCCCTTGGGGGTGTAGGTGCAGGAGAGGTGGCGGGTGCCCGGGGTGAGGGGGACGGCCAGGAGGCCGTGGAAGTCCGTCGTGGGGGCCGAGCACTGCCAGCCCGGGATGTCCGTCATCGCGAAGACGGCGGTGCCGGTGGCGGTCGCCGGGAGGGTGGCCTCGATCGTGTGGCCGCCGACGCGGACCGCGGTGGCGCCCATGGTGGTGCCCAGGTCCCGGACGCGGGTGTCCAGGGCCGTGCGGTTCAGGCAGCCGATCGGGTGGGGGCCGGCCGTGGCGTTCTCGGTGCGGGTCTCGACCGTGGCGGTGACCGAGCCCGACGCGGGGACCGGGCCCAGGGGGAGGACCCCGCTCATCCGGTCCTCCAGGGGGAGGGTGCGGTCGCCGGCGCGGAGGGTGCCGTAGAGGGCGGGGGAGTACCAGTAGGCCTCCGCGCCCGGGGTGCAGGCGGCCGTGTAGGTCTGGGAGGCCGGCGTGCCCGTGCGGGTGGTCTGCGGGACCTCGTAGACCGTCGCGCCCAGGACGTTCTCCTGGCGGGCGTAGACACTGACCGGGGGGTTGGGGGAGGTGTACGGGGCCGTGCGCAGGGTGACCAGGGGCGGGGCCGGCTGCTTCGTCGCCGTCCAGGTGCCGGGGGCGGTGCCCGGGCGGACCCGGGCACCGATCGAGAAGATCGCGTCGAGGACCGGGTTGTCGGCGCCGAAGAAGGTCCGGCCGTCGTTCTTGTAGCCGTACCCCAGGGGCTCCAGGGCCTTGTACGTGGCCTCCGGGAGGTAGCTGCTGTAGTACTGCGGGCCCTCCGCCCGAAGCGCCAGGGCGTCGTTGTACGAGGTCTGCGGCGCGCCCGAGTCCGTCCGGTAGGCGGGCCAGCCGTCCACCCGGCGGACCGCCTCGAAGTGGTTCGTGATCGAGCGGTTGGAGGTCGGGGCGGGCGCCGCCCAGCGCTCGCGGGAGCGGCGGGCGTCCGCGTTGGCCGCCGCGACCGTCGATTCGGCGAAGACCACGCCGATCATGAGGACCGCGGCGAGGGGGACGAGGAAGCGCCGCTTCTCGCCCAGGGACAGCAGGGTCAGGGCCAGCAGGGAGAGCGCGCCGCCGCCCAGGACGGCCGGCCAGGTCCAGCCGCCGAAGTCGTTGGTGTGGCGCAGGACGAAGGCGGCCGCGACCAGCAGGCCGGCGGCGGCGGCCAGGTGCGGCGGGCGGGGCCGGTTGGCCAGGGCCAGCCAGGCCAGGACCACGACCATCCCGCTGAACACGAACGTCTCGCGGTACGGGTTGCCGTTCGGCACCGCCAGCCCGTGCCACACGTACTGGGTCGGCGGGAACTGGAAGGAGACCAGGACGAGGAGGGTGGCCGCCGCCCAGACCAGACGGGTCCGGCCGGCGATCCGGGTGTTCAGCAGGAAGGCGCCCGCCAGGATCAGCCCCAGCGAGGCCACGTACAGGCGCGGCCGGCCGCCCCACAGGTGGGTGGCCGGGAGCATGCCCGCCAGGAAGACGTCGACGCGCACGGGGTCGAAGGCCGCGGCCTTCGTGGGCTGCGAGGCGCCGCTGGAGAGGAACGACGGCAGGAGGAGCGGCAGGGTCAGGAGGATGCCCGTCCCGGCGGCGGTGGCCGCGCGCCACAGGGCCCGCAGGCGCTGGGCGCCCGCCATGTCGAGGGTGAGCATCCGGACGGCCAGCAGCACGCAGGCGGCCATCGTGGCCATCATCGCCGTGTAGAAGTTCCCGTACCAGGCGAGCGCCACCAGGAGCGCCGCTCCCGGCCAGCGCCGGCCCTCCAGGCACCACTCGACGGCGATGCCGAGGAGGGGGAGGGCCACCAGGCCCCACAGCCACATCGGGATGTACGAGGCGTCGCTGAGGGCCCAGCCGCACAGCCCGTAGCAGGCGCCGAGGACGCCGCGCTGCCACCACGGCCCGCTCTGGAGCCTGCCGAGGTAGACCGTCATCAGGGCGGCCGCCGCGCCCAACGTGACCGGGGTGATCAGGAAGACGGCCAGGTCCACGTGGGCCCGGGGGACCAGTACGGCCAGCCACGAGAAGGGGTTGCCCAGATACGTGTAGTAGTCGGACAGGAACTGCTGACCGAAGCCCCCGCGCCAGCTGAACAGGACGTCGCCGGCGGCCTGGCCGTGGACCAGGTCCCACAGGGCGCGGTGGAAGGGCACGTACTGGTTGGCCTGGTCGTTGATGGCCCGGCCGGTGTTGCCGAAGGGGAAGCTGCCGCGGGCCGCCCAGGCCGCGCAGAAGGCGCCCGAGGCGAGGAGGAAGGCCAGCAGGGGCCCGTACAGGCGCGCGAGGGCCGCGCGCCGCCGTGCCACGGGGGCGCGGCCGCCGCCGGGGGGCGGGGCTGCCGCCGTCGTCGGCTCCGAGGTGACCGTCCCCAATGTCCTGCTCCTGGCGCTCGTACGTTTTTGAACTGACTCGCTGGGATTCGCTGGCAGTGTAGTTCGCCCGCACTACCACGCCCGTGTGACCTCCGCGAGGCCGCCCCGGCTCGGGGGCCCCACACCCAAGGGGCGCCTGAGCTGCGCGGCCGTGCGGGCGGCGGCGTCGAGGCTTATGTTTTGACCGGAGTGGATGCGGTGGGTACGCTCAGACCTTGTGCCTGGGGTGTGCCTGGGCTCCCGCGCGTGTCCATCAACCGCACGGCGAGCCGCATCGGCCACCGAGATTCATGCGCCTCCACGCTTGCGCGGAGATCCGCCGGATCCGACACACCCGACCGCGTGGGTCGGAAAAGTTCCAGGTTAGCTTCACTACACGGCACACAGAAACCGGAGAAGTAGTGCCTACGATCCAGCAGCTGGTCCGGAAGGGCCGGCAGGACAAGGTCGAGAAGACGAAGACCCCCGCGCTCGAGGCCTCGCCTCAGCGTCGTGGTGTCTGCACGCGTGTGTTCACGACCACCCCGAAGAAGCCGAACTCGGCGCTCCGTAAGGTCGCGCGTGTGCGTCTGACCTCCGGCATCGAGGTCACCGCTTACATTCCGGGTGAGGGTCACAACCTGCAGGAGCACTCGATCGTGCTCGTGCGTGGTGGCCGTGTGAAGGACCTGCCGGGTGTTCGTTACAAGATCATCCGCGGTGCGCTTGACACCCAGGCTGTCAAGAACCGCAAGCAGGCCCGCAGCCGCTACGGCGCCAAGAAGGAGAAGTAAGAATGCCTCGTAAGGGCCCCGCCCCGAAGCGCCCGGTCATCATCGACCCGGTCTACGCCTCTCCTCTGGTGACCTCGCTCATCAACAAGATCCTCCTGAACGGCAAGCGCTCCACCGCCGAGCGCATCGTTTACGGCGCCATGGAAGGCCTCCGCGAGAAGACCGGCAACGACCCGGTCATCACGCTGAAGCGCGCGCTGGAGAACGTCAAGCCGTCGCTCGAGGTCAAGTCCCGCCGTGTCGGTGGCGCGACCTACCAGGTTCCCGTCGAGGTCAAGCCGGGTCGCCAGTCGACCCTGGCCCTCCGCTGGCTCGTGGGTTACTCCCGCGCCCGCCGCGAGAAGACCATGACCGAGCGCCTGATGAACGAGCTTCTCGACGCCTCGAACGGCCTCGGTGCGGCCGTCAAGAAGCGCGAGGACACGCACAAGATGGCCGAGTCCAACAAGGCCTTCGCGCACTACCGCTGGTAGTCGCAACCCACATCGAGACCGAGAGAAGACTGAAGCCTTATGGCTACCACTTCGCTTGACCTGGCCAAGGTGCGCAACATCGGCATCATGGCCCACATCGACGCGGGCAAGACGACCACCACCGAGCGCATCCTGTTCTACACCGGTGTGTCTTACAAGATCGGTGAGGTCCACGACGGCGCTGCCACGATGGACTGGATGGAGCAGGAGCAGGAGCGCGGCATCACGATCACGTCCGCCGCGACGACCTGCCACTGGCCGCTCGAGGACGTCGACCACACCATCAACATCATCGACACCCCGGGTCACGTGGACTTCACGGTCGAGGTGGAGCGTTCGCTCCGCGTCCTCGACGGTGCCGTCACCGTGTTCGACGGTGTCGCCGGTGTGGAGCCGCAGTCCGAGACCGTTTGGCGTCAGGCGGACCGCTACGGCGTCCCGCGTATCTGCTTCGTCAACAAGCTCGACCGTACGGGCGCCGAGTTCATGCGCTGCGTCGACATGATCAAGGACCGCCTCGGTGCGGTTCCGATCGTCATGCAGCTGCCCATCGGTGCCGAGGCCGACTTCCAGGGTGTCGTCGACCTCGTCCGCATGAAGGCCCTCGTGTGGTCCGCCGAGGCCACCAAGGGCGAGATGTACGACGTCGTCGACATCCCGGCCTCGCACGCCGAGCTTGCCGAGGAGTGGCGCGCCACCCTCGTCGAGCAGGTCGCCGAGAACGACGAAGAGATGATGGAGCTGTTCCTGGAGGGCACCGAGCCCACCGCCGAGCAGCTGCACGCGGCCGTCCGCCGCATCATCCTCGGCTCCGGCAAGGGCAAGGGCGAGCCCACGATCACCGCGGTGTTCTGCGGTACGGCGTTCAAGAACAAGGGCGTCCAGCCCCTGCTCGACGCCGTCGTGCGCTACCTCCCGTCGCCGCTCGACATCGAGGCCATCGAGGGCCACGACGTCAAGGACGCCGAGGTCGTCGTCAAGCGCAAGCCGTCGGACGAGGAGCCCCTCGCCGCGCTCGCGTTCAAGATCATGAGCGACCCGCACCTCGGCAAGCTCACCTTCGTCCGGGTTTACTCGGGCCGCCTGGAGGCCGGCACCGCGGTGCTGAACTCCGTCAAGGGCAAGAAGGAGCGCATCGGCAAGATCTACCGCATGCACGCGAACAAGCGTGAGGAGATCGACGCGGTGGGCGCCGGCGACATCGTCGCCGTCATGGGCCTGAAGCAGACCACCACCGGTGAGACGCTGTGCGACGACAAGGCGCCCGTGATCCTGGAGTCCATGGACTTCCCGGCTCCGGTCATCCAGGTCGCCATCGAGCCCGCTTCCAAGGGTGACCAGGAGAAGCTGGGTGTCGCCATCCAGCGTCTCGCGGAAGAGGACCCGTCGTTCCACGTCCACTCGGACGAGGAGACCGGCCAGACCATCCTCGGCGGTATGGGCGAGCTGCACCTCGAGGTGCTGGTCGACCGTATGAAGCGCGAGTTCAAGGTCGTCGCCAACGTCGGCAAGCCGCAGGTCGCGTACCGCGAGACGATCCGCAAGGCCGTCGAGCGCCACGACTACACCCACAAGAAGCAGACCGGTGGTACCGGTCAGTTCGCCAAGGTGCAGATCGCGATCGAGCCGATCACGGACGCCGATGGTCCGGCGTACGAGTTCGTGAACAAGGTCACCGGTGGCCGCGTGCCGAAGGAGTACATCCCTTCGGTCGACGCCGGTGCGCAGGAGGCCATGCAGTTCGGCATCCTCGCCGGCTACGAGATGACGGGCGTCCGCGTCACGCTTCTCGACGGTGGCTACCACGAGGTCGACTCCTCCGAGCTCGCCTTCAAGATCGCCGGTTCGCAGGCCTTCAAGGAGGCCGCGCGCAAGGCTTCTCCCGTGCTCCTCGAGCCGATGATGGCCGTCGAGGTCACCACGCCGGAGGAGTCCATGGGCGACGTCATCGGTGACATCAACTCCCGCCGTGGCCAGATCCAGGCCATGGAGGACCGTCACGGAGCCAAGATCGTCAAGGGCCTCGTGCCGCTTTCGGAGATGTTCGGCTACGTCGGAGACCTCCGCAGCAAGACCTCGGGTCGCGCCAGCTACTCGATGCAGTTCGACTCCTACGCCGAGGTTCCCCGGAACGTCGCTGAGGAGATCATCGCGAAGGCCAAGGGCGAGTAACTCTTCCGAGTACACGCTTTAGGCTTGCCACCGGAGCCTCTGGGGCAACAGGAGCAACCCTCCCGTTGCCCCGGGGGAACCGGCTATCCAGCAAAGATCACCTGGCGCCGACGATCAAGGCGTACAGAACCACTCTCAGGAGGACCCCCGTGGCGAAGGCGAAGTTCGAGCGGACTAAGCCGCACGTCAACATCGGCACCATCGGTCACATTGACCACGGTAAGACGACCCTCACGGCCGCCATTACCAAGGTGCTGCACGACAAGTACCCGGACCTGAACGCGGCGTCGGCGTTCGACCAGATCGACAAGGCTCCTGAGGAGCGCCAGCGCGGTATCACCATCTCCATCGCGCACGTCGAGTACCAGACCGAGGCGCGTCACTACGCCCACGTCGACTGCCCGGGTCACGCGGACTACATCAAGAACATGATCACCGGTGCCGCGCAGATGGACGGCGCCATCCTCGTGGTCGCCGCCACCGACGGCCCGATGCCGCAGACCAAGGAGCACGTGCTCCTGGCCCGCCAGGTCGGCGTTCCGTACATCGTCGTCGCCCTGAACAAGGCCGACATGGTGGACGACGAGGAGATCCTGGAGCTCGTCGAGCTCGAGGTCCGTGAGCTGCTCTCCGAGTACGACTTCCCGGGCGACGACCTGCCGGTCGTCCAGGTCTCCGCGCTCAAGGCGCTCGAGGGCGACAAGGAGTGGGGCGACAAGCTCCTCGGCCTGATGGACGCCGTGGACGAGGCCATCCCGACCCCGCCGCGTGACACCGACAAGCCGTTCCTGATGCCCGTCGAGGACGTCTTCACGATCACCGGTCGTGGCACCGTCGTCACCGGCCGCATCGAGCGTGGTGTCCTGAAGGTCAACGAGACCGTTGACATCATCGGCATCAAGCAGGAGAAGACCACCACCACGGTCACCGGCATCGAGATGTTCCGCAAGCTGCTCGACGAGGGCCAGGCCGGTGAGAACGTCGGTCTGCTCCTCCGTGGCATCAAGCGCGAGGACGTCGAGCGCGGCCAGGTCATCATCAAGCCCGGTTCGGTCACGCCGCACACCGAGTTCGAGGCCGCCGCGTACATCCTGTCGAAGGACGAGGGTGGCCGTCACACCCCGTTCTTCAACAACTACCGCCCGCAGTTCTACTTCCGTACCACGGACGTGACCGGCGTCGTGACCCTCCCCGAGGGCACCGAGATGGTCATGCCGGGCGACAACACCGACATGTCCGTCCAGCTGATCCAGCCGGTCGCCATGGAGGAGGGCCTGAAGTTCGCCATCCGTGAGGGTGGTCGTACGGTCGGCGCCGGCCAGGTCACCAAGATCACGAAGTAATTCGTGTTCTGACCTGGTAGCTCGCTCCAGCGGGCACCATGTTTGACGGGAGGGCCCCTTTCCCACCGCTCCGGCGGCGGGGGAGGGGCCCTTCGTCGTCCCCGGGGGCAAGGCCCCCGTAAGGGCGGGATAAAGGACCCGTGAGAAGCTCCGCAGTAGATCACGTACGACGGAGCGTTCAGGGTGGGAAGCATGGATCGGCAGGGCGGCGGACGGCCGGAGGTATCCGACGAGGAGTGGGCCCGCTTCAGCGAGCAGGTCGCGCGGGAGAGCGCCGACGCGCCGAAGGAGCCCTCGGCGCGGGCGCGGATGGTCACCGCCCGCCTGCGGGCCGAGGACGAGGAGCGGGCGCGGGCCGGCCGGCGCCGGTTCGGACGGGCGCCGAAGGCGGCGCGCAACGAGCCGCCCGGCTGGCGGACCGGGCCCGCCTGGCAGGAGATGGAGGGCCGGGGACGGGGGAAACGCCGGCTCAAGGCGGCGGCCGCCGTCGTCGCCGTCGCGGGACTGGCGCTGGTCGCCGTACGGCCCGAGCTGGTCGTCGACCGGCTGACGGGGAAGGCGCAGGCCCGCCAGGACGCCCGTGACGCCGCCCCGCTGCCCGCGGAGTCCGTACGTCCGACCGCGGCCCCGGAGGCCGTGTACCCGGACCGCCCGACCCTGAAGGAGCCCTTCCGCGGCTCGCCGGCGGCGCAGTGGGCGGAGGGCGCCGCCGGTATCGAGGTGCCGGCCGCCGAGGACGTGAACGGGGTGCCCCGGGAGCGCGTCGCCGAGGGGCTGGCCCTGGCGAAGCGGTTCCTGGTGGCGGCCAACCTGGATCCGGCCGTGCTGCGGGGCGAGCGGCCCGCGGCGGCCCTGGACCTGCTGGACCCCAAGGACACCGGGCGGCGCGAGGAGACGGCGCGGGCGTACGAGCACCCGAGCCGGGAGCACGACCCGCTGGAGCTGTTCACCCGCTACGACCCGGCCGAGCTCAAGCCCGTGGGCGAGGTGGTCAAGGTGCGGGGCCGCATGTGGGTGGAGGCGGGGGAGAAGCCCGGCCAGGCCGACGTGAAGGTGGACTACAGCTTCGTCTACCCGTTCGTGAAGATCGGCGGCAACCCGGAGGACGTCGCCCGGACCGTCGTCCGCCGCGAGGCCACCTTCCAGGTCTTCCACGGGCGGGAACGGGGCGCTCCCGAAGGGAGGCTGTGGCTGTACGGCGCCGCGCAGGACATCGCCAACAGCGCCTGCGACCGGCCCGACGGCTACCTGCACCCGGGCTTCTTCTCGGACCCGCGGGACAGTGGACCGGCGCCTTCCGGCACCCCGGTGGACCCGTACGACCGCTCCAAGGGCATCGACACCGGCCGGCCGGAGGGCTGCGGTACGGCATCCCGCTCCTGACCAGGGATCCCCGTTGCGTGCCGCGGTTTGACGTGATCGCGCGGCGGGGTATTCTCTTCGGCCCGATTGGCCAGGCGGGTGTCTCGTATGGCAGACTACTCAAGTTGCTCGGCTGTGTGCCGATGCTGCGCGCCTCCCGCCGGGAGGACCGGAAGCGAGTCCCACGGTACTCGTCGTCCTTAATCTGCCTCTCGGGGCAGCAATGAGGGCGGACGTACGGGAATCTTCTGGGAAGTGTCAGCACGGTCCGCACCAGGCACTCGGTGGGTGTTTCTCCCCCGATGCGCGGTCCAGGACCGCACCCCCTTGGATGAGGGAATTCCCGTATGGGAATTTTTTCGGAGGGAGTGCGACACGCCCGACCGCGTGGGTCGGAGGAGAGGCCGCGGAATCCCGTTCCGCAGCCGACCGGGAGCCAGAGCGTTTCCACACGAGACAGGACTACGGAGTAGCCATGGCGGGACAGAAGATCCGCATCCGGCTCAAGGCCTACGACCACGAGGTCATCGACTCCTCGGCGAAGAAGATCGTCGAGACGGTGACCCGCACTGGTGCGTCGGTCGCGGGCCCGGTGCCGCTGCCCACTGAGAAGAACGTGTACTGCGTCATCAAGTCGCCGCACAAGTACAAGGACTCGCGCGAGCACTTCGAGATGCGCACGCACAAGCGCCTGATCGACATCCTCGACCCGACGCCCAAGACCGTTGACTCGCTGATGCGCCTGGACCTTCCGGCCGGCGTTGACATCGAGATCAAGCTCTGAGAGGCGTCGAGAAGATGGCAAAGCAGA
This sequence comes from Streptomyces sp. NPDC096136, assembly GCF_044763325.1. NCBI lineage: Bacteria > Bacillati > Actinomycetota > Actinomycetes > Kitasatosporales > Streptomycetaceae > Streptomyces > Streptomyces sp. NPDC096136. Next base: position 55,784 of record NZ_JBIWFZ010000003.1, read on the forward strand.
TCAAGGGCGTCCTGGGCGAGAAGCTCGGCATGACCCAGGTCTGGGACGAGAACAACCGTGTCGTCCCGGTGACCGTCGTCAAGGCCGGGCCCTGCGTCGTTACCCAGGTCCGTACCAACGACACCGACGGCTACGAGTCGGTCCAGATCGCCTTCGGCGAGATCGACCCGCGCAAGGTGAACAAGCCCCTCAAGGGCCACTTCGCCAAGGCCGACGTGACCCCGCGCCGCCACCTGGTGGAGCTCCGTACCTCCGACGCCAGCGAGTACACGCTCGGCCAGGAGATCACGGCTGCCGTGTTCGAGTCCGGCGTCAAGGTTGACGTCACGGGCAACAGCAAGGGCAAGGGCTTCGCCGGTGTCATGAAGCGCCACAACTTCCGGGGCCTCGGCGCCGGTCACGGTGTGCAGCGCAAGCACCGCTCCCCCGGTTCGATCGGTGGCTGCGCCACCCCTGGGCGTGTCTTCAAGGGCATGCGCATGGCCGGTCGCATGGGTAACGAGCGCGTCACCACCCAGAACCTGACCATCCACGCGGTTGACGCGGAGAAGGGTCTGCTCCTCATCAAGGGCGCGGTCCCCGGTCCGAACGGCGGCCTCGTCCTGGTCCGTACCGCGGCCAAGGGGGCTTGAGGTAATGAGCACCATTGACATCCTTTCGCCGGCTGGCGACAAGGCCGGTACCGTCGAGCTCCCCGCGGAGATCTTCGACGCGAAGACCAGCGTTCCGCTGATCCACCAGGTCGTCGTCGCCCAGCTGGCCGCTGCCCGTCAGGGCACGCACAAGACCAAGACCCGTGGCGAAGTCCGTGGTGGTGGCAAGAAGCCTTACCGCCAGAAGGGCACCGGCCGCGCCCGTCAGGGTTCGACCCGCGCTCCGCAGTTCGCCGGCGGTGGCGTCGTCCACGGCCCCGTGCCGCGTGACTACTCGCAGCGCACCCCGAAGAAGATGAAGGCCGCCGCCCTCCGCGGTGCCCTCTCGGACCGCGCGCGCCACTCCCGCATCCACGTCGTCACCGGCGTGGTCGAGGGTGCCGCCTCCACCAAGGCCGCGAAGACGCTGTTCGGCAAGATCTCGGAGCGCAAGAACCTGCTCCTGGTCGCCGAGCGCTCTGACGAGCTGGCGTGGCTGTCCGCCCGCAACCTGCCCCAGGTTCACATCCTGGAGCCGGGCCAGCTGAACACGTACGACGTGATCGTCTCTGACGACGTGGTCTTCACCCAGGCCGCGCTCGAGTCCTTCGTGTCTGGCCCCAAGGCCGATGAGACCGAAGGGAACGAGGCCTGATGTCTGAGGCGACCGTTACCAGCAAGACCTTCACCGACCCGCGCGACCTGCTGATCAAGCCGGTCGTCTCGGAGAAGAGCTACGCGCTGCTGGACGAGAACAAGTACACGTTCATCGTCGCGCCCGGCGCCAACAAGACCCAGATCAAGCAGGCCGTCGAGGCGGTCTTCTCGGTCAAGGTCACCGGGGTCAACACGATCAACCGTCAGGGTAAGCGCAAGCGCACCAAGACCGGTTTCGGCAAGCGCGCCAACACCAAGCGCGCCATCGTGACCCTTGCCGAGGGCAACCGTATCGACATCTTCGGCGGCCAGGCCTCCTAACGGAGGTCTAGTCGTCCGGAATCGGACGAGGACTGAGAAATGGGTATCCGCAAGTACAAGCCGACGACCCCGGGCCGTCGTGGCTCCAGCGTCGCCGACTTTGTCGAGATCACGCGGTCCACGCCGGAGAAGTCGCTGGTCCGCCCCCTGCACAGCAAGGGCGGCCGTAACAACACCGGTCGTGTGACCGTTCGCCACCAGGGCGGTGGCCACAAGCGCGCCTACCGCGTGATCGACTTCCGTCGTCACGACAAGGACGGCGTGCCGGCCAAGGTCGCGCACATCGAGTACGACCCCAACCGCACCGCGCGCATCGCGCTGCTGCACTACGCCGACGGCGAGAAGCGCTACATCATCGCGCCGCGCGGTCTGCAGCAGGGCGACCGGATCGAGAACGGCCCCACGGCCGACATCAAGCCGGGCAACAACCTCGCGCTCCGCAACATCCCGGTCGGTACCACGATCCACGCGATCGAGCTCCGCCCCGGTGGCGGCGCCAAGTTCGCGCGTTCGGCTGGTGCCTCCGTGCAGCTGCTCGCGAAGGAGGGCGTGATGGCCCACCTCCGCATGCCGTCCGGTGAGATCCGTCTCGTCGACGCGCGCTGCCGCGCCACGGTCGGCGAGGTCGGCAACGCCGAGCAGTCGAACATCAACTGGGGCAAGGCCGGCCGCATGCGCTGGAAGGGCGTCCGCCCGACCGTCCGCGGTGTCGCGATGAACCCGGTTGACCACCCGCACGGTGGTGGTGAGGGCAAGACCAGTGGTGGTCGCCACCCGGTCTCCCCGTGGGGTCAGAAGGAGGGTCGTACTCGCTCGCCGAAGAAGGCTTCGAGCAAGTACATCGTCCGCCGCCGCAAGACGAACAAGAAGCGCTAGGAGCGGGTTTAGATGCCGCGCAGTCTCAAGAAGGGGCCCTTCGTCGACGACCACCTCGTAAAGAAGGTGGACGCCCAGAACGAAGCCGGCACCAAGAACGTCATCAAGACCTGGTCCCGTCGCTCGATGATCATCCCCAGCATGCTGGGTCACACCATCGCGGTGCACAACGGCAAGACCCACGTCCCGGTGTTCGTCACCGAGTCGATGGTCGGCCACAAGCTCGGCGAGTTCTCGCCGACTCGCACCTTCCGCGGCCACGTCAAGGACGACCGGAAGTCGAAGCGCCGCTAATCGCGGGGTGGTTACGACTATGACTAACACCGAAGGGACAACCATGGAAGCCAGGGCCCAGGCGCGGTACATCCGCGTCACGCCCATGAAGGCCCGCCGCGTGGTGGACCTCATCCGTGGCATGGATGCCACGGAGGCTCAGGCGGTCCTGCGTTTCGCCCCGCAGGCCGCGAGCGTGCCGGTCGGCAAGGTGCTGGACAGCGCCATTGCCAACGCCGCGCACAACTACAACCACCCGGACGCCTCCACGCTGGTCATCAGCGAGGCGTACGTGGACGAGGGCCCGACCCTGAAGCGGTTCCGTCCGCGTGCCCAGGGCCGTGCCTACCGGATCCGCAAGCGGACCAGCCACATCACCGTGGTCGTCAGCAGCAAGGAAGGTTCCCGGTAATGGGCCAGAAGGTAAACCCGCACGGGTTCCGACTCGGCATCACCACGGACTTCAAGTCCCGCTGGTACGCCGACAAGCTGTACAAGGACTACGTCAAGGAAGACGTCGCCATCCGTCGGATGATGACGTCCGGCATGGAGCGCGCCGGCATCTCGAAGGTTGAGATCGAGCGCACCCGTGACCGCGTGCGTGTGGACATCCACACCGCTCGTCCCGGCATCGTCATCGGCCGCCGTGGCGCCGAGGCCGACCGCATCCGCGGTGACCTCGAGAAGCTCACGGGCAAGCAGGTCCAGCTGAACATCCTCGAGGTCAAGAACCCCGAGCTCGACGCTCAGCTGGTTGCTCAGGCCGTCGCCGAGCAGCTCTCCTCCCGCGTCTCCTTCCGTCGTGCCATGCGCAAGAGCATGCAGGGCACCATGAAGGCCGGCGCCAAGGGCATCAAGATCCAGTGCGGCGGCCGTCTCGGCGGCGCCGAGATGTCCCGCTCCGAGTTCTACCGCGAGGGTCGTGTGCCGCTGCACACGCTGCGCGCGAACGTGGACTACGGCTTCTTCGAGGCCAAGACCACCTTCGGCCGTATCGGCGTGAAGGTCTGGATCTACAAGGGCGACGTCAAGAACATCGCCGAGGTTCGCGCCGAGAACGCTGCGGCCCGTGCGGGTAACCGCCCGGCCCGTGGTGCCGGCGCTGGCGACCGTCCCGCCGGCCGTGGTGGCCGTGGTGGCGAGCGCGGCGGCCGTGGTGGCCGCAAGCCGCAGCAGGCTGCTGGTGCCGAGGCCCCCAAGGCCGACGCCCCCGCCGCCGCTCCGGCCGAGAGCACCGGAACGGAGGCCTGACCGACATGCTGATCCCTCGTAGGGTCAAGCACCGCAAGCAGCACCACCCGAAGCGCAGCGGTATGGCCAAGGGCGGTACTGAGGTCTCGTTCGGCGAGTACGGCATCCAGGCGCTCACCCCCGCCTACGTGACGAACCGCCAGATCGAGGCGGCTCGTATCGCGATGACCCGCCACATCAAGCGTGGCGGCAAGGTCTGGATCAACATCTACCCGGACCGTCCGCTGACGAAGAAGCCCGCCGAGACCCGCATGGGTTCCGGTAAGGGTTCCCCCGAGTGGTGGATCGCGAACGTGCACCCGGGCCGGGTCATGTTCGAGCTGTCCTACCCGAACGAAAAGATTGCGCGTGAGGCTCTCACTCGTGCGGCCCACAAGCTGCCGATGAAGTGCCGCATCGTCAAGCGCGAGGCAGGTGAGTCGTGATGGCGACGGGAACCAAGGCGTCCGAGCTCCGCGAGCTCGGCAACGAGGAGCTCGTTGCCAAGCTTCGCGAGGCCAAGGAAGAGCTGTTCAAGCTCCGTTTCCAGGCGGCCACCGGTCAGCTGGAGAACAACGGCCGGCTCAAGTCCGTCCGTAAGGACATCGCTCGCATCTACACCCTGATGCACGAGCGTGAGCTCGGTATCGAGACGGTGGAGAACGCCTGATGAGCGAGAACAACGTGACTGAGAAGACCGAGCGCGGCTTCCGCAAGACCCGTGAGGGTCTGGTCGTCAGCGACAAGATGGACAAGACCGTCGTCGTCGCCGTCGAGGACCGCGTCAAGCACGCGCTGTACGGCAAGGTCATCCGCCGTACGAACAAGCTCAAGGCTCACGACGAGCAGAACGCTGCCGGCGTCGGCGACCGCGTCCTCATCATGGAGACGCGTCCGCTGTCGGCGAGCAAGCGCTGGCGCATCGTCGAGATCCTCGAGAAGGCCAAGTAATCACTCCGGGGCCCCATACATAAGGCTGGGGGTCCCCCGGATTCGTTCCGCCAGGCTCGGCCGGGGCTCCGCGTAGGAGCCCCGGCCGGGAACCGGCAGACAAACAGGAGATAGACGTGATCCAGCAGGAGTCGCGACTGCGTGTCGCCGACAACACTGGTGCCAAGGAGATCCTTTGCATCCGTGTTCTCGGTGGCTCCGGTCGCCGCTACGCGGGCATCGGTGACGTCATCGTCGCCACCGTCAAGGACGCGATCCCCGGCGGCAACGTGAAGAAGGGTGACGTCGTCAAGGCCGTCATCGTTCGCACCGTCAAGGAGCGCCGCCGCCAGGACGGCTCGTACATCCGCTTCGACGAGAACGCCGCCGTCATTCTGAAGAACGACGGCGACCCTCGCGGCACCCGTATCTTCGGCCCCGTCGGCCGTGAGCTGCGCGAGAAGAAGTTCATGAAGATCATCTCGCTCGCGCCGGAGGTGCTGTAAGCATGAAGATCAAGAAGGGCGACCTGGTCCAGGTCATCACCGGTAAGGACAAGGGCAAGCAGGGCAAGGTCATCGCGGCCTTCCCGACCGAGTCCCGCGTTCTGGTCGAGGGTGTCAACCGGGTCAAGAAGCACACCAAGGCTGGGCAGAACCAGGCTGGCGGCATCGTGATCACCGAGGCCCCCGTCCACGTGTCCAACGTCCAGCTGGTCGTGGAGAAGGACGGCAAGAAGGTCGTCACCCGCGTCGGTTTCCGCTTCGACGACGAGGGCAACAAGATCCGCGTTGCCAAGCGCACGGGTGAGGACATCTGATGGCTACCACTCCGCGTCTGAAGACGAAGTACCGCGAGGAGATCGCGGGCAAGATGCGTGAAGAGTTCTCCTACGAGAACGTCATGCAGATTCCCGGCCTCGTCAAGATCGTCGTGAACATGGGTGTCGGCGACGCCGCCCGTGACTCGAAGCTGATCGACGGTGCCATCCGCGACCTGACGACGATCACCGGTCAGAAGCCGGCCGTCACGAAGGCCCGCAAGTCCATCGCGCAGTTCAAGCTGCGCGAGGGTCAGCCGATCGGCTGCCACGTCACCCTCCGTGGTGACCGCATGTGGGAGTTCCTGGACCGTACGCTGTCGCTCGCGCTGCCGCGTATCCGCGACTTCCGTGGTCTGTCGCCGAAGCAGTTCGACGGCCGTGGCAACTACACCTTCGGTCTCACGGAGCAGGTCATGTTCCACGAGATCGACCAGGACAAGATCGACCGTACCCGGGGTATGGACATCACCGTGGTCACCACGGCGACCAACGACGCTGAGGGCCGCGCGCTCCTCCGTCACCTCGGCTTCCCCTTCAAGGAGGCGTAAGCGAGATGGCGAAGAAGGCTCTCATCGCGAAGGCTGCCCGCAAGCCCAAGTTCGGTGTGCGTGCGTACACCCGCTGCCAGCGCTGCGGTCGCCCCCACTCCGTGTACCGCAAGTTCGGCCTGTGCCGCGTGTGCCTCCGTGAGATGGCTCACCGTGGCGAGCTGCCGGGCGTGACCAAGAGCTCCTGGTAAATCCCCTTCACCCTCTGGGTGTTGAGGTTTTCCAGACGCTCTCGGTAAGCATCAGGTCGGCGGACCGCCCTGCCCGCATGCCGTAGGCTTGTGGGGTTGGGCGTCCGCCGCCCTATCGACTTACTACGCCGTAGGTCCCCGTGCCGCACCCGTCCCGCCTCTGAGTGGGGAGAGGGATGGCACATACAGGAAACCCCGGCGAGAGAGGCCGAAGGCCACTTTCATGACCATGACTGACCCGATCGCAGACATGCTCACGCGTCTGCGTAACGCTAACTCGGCGTACCACGACACCGTCGTGATGCCGCACAGCAAGATCAAGTCGCACATCGCGGAGATCCTCAAGCAGGAGGGTTTCATCACCGGCTGGAAGGTCGAGGACGCCGAGGTCGGCAAGAACCTCGTCCTCGAGCTGAAGTTCGGGCCGAACCGTGAGCGCTCCATCGCGGGCATCAAGCGGATCTCGAAGCCCGGTCTGCGCGTGTACGCGAAGTCCACCAACCTGCCGAAGGTCCTCGGCGGCCTCGGCGTGGCGATCATCTCCACGTCGCACGGTCTCCTGACCGGTCAGCAGGCAGGCAAGAAGGGCGTAGGTGGGGAAGTCCTCGCCTACGTCTGGTAGTCGGGAACGGAGGAAAAGCAATGTCGCGAATCGGCAAGCTCCCCATCCAGGTTCCCGCCGGTGTGGACGTCACCATCGATGGCCAGACGGTCGCGGTGAAGGGCCCCAAGGGTTCCCTCACGCACGTCGTCAAGGCGCCCATCGGGATCGTCAAGGGTGAGGACGGCGTTCTGAACGTCACCCGCCCGAACGACGAGCGTCAGAACAAGGCCCTGCACGGCCTGTCCCGCACGCTGGTGGCGAACATGATCACCGGCGTGACCGCGGGTTACGTCAAGGCTCTCGAGATCAGCGGTGTCGGTTACCGCGTTGCCGCGAAGGGCTCCGACCTGGAGTTCCAGCTCGGCTACAGCCACCCGATCCTGGTCGAGGCGCCCGAGGGCATCTCGTTCAAGGTCGAGTCGCCGACCAAGTTCTCGGTCGAGGGCATCGACAAGCAGAAGGTCGGCGAGGTCGCCGCCAACATCCGCAAGCTGCGGAAGCCCGACCCGTACAAGGCCAAGGGTGTCAAGTACGCCGGCGAGGTCATCCGCCGCAAGGTCGGAAAGGCTGGTAAGTAGCCATGGCATACGGTGTGAAGATCGCCAAGGGCGACGCGTACAAGCGCGCTGCCAAGGCTCGCCGCCACATCCGCATCCGCAAGAACGTCTCGGGTACGGCGGAGCGTCCGCGCCTCGTCGTGACGCGTTCGAACCGCAACATCGTTGCTCAGGTCATCGACGACCTCCAGGGCCACACCCTGGCGTCCGCGTCGACCCTGGACGCTTCGATCCGCGGTGGCGAAGGCGACAAGAGCGCCCAGGCCCAGGCCGTCGGCGCGCTCGTCGCCGAGCGTGCGAAGGCTGCCGGCGTCGAGACCGTCGTCTTTGACCGCGGTGGCAACCGATACGCCGGGCGCATTGCCGCTCTGGCTGACGCCGCCCGCGAAGCCGGGCTGAAGTTCTAAGCCCCGGTTCCGGGACTCACGGACGTAACAGAGAGAGGTAATCCAATGGCTGGACCCCAGCGCCGCGGCAGCGGTGCCGGTGGCGGCGAGCGGCGGGACCGGAAGGGTCGCGACGGTGGCGCTGCCGCCGAGAAGACCGCTTACGTTGAGCGCGTTGTCGCGATCAACCGCGTCGCCAAGGTTGTCAAGGGTGGTCGTCGCTTCAGCTTCACCGCGCTCGTCGTGGTGGGTGACGGTGACGGCACCGTAGGTGTCGGTTACGGCAAGGCCAAGGAAGTTCCCGCGGCCATCGCCAAGGGCGTCGAGGAAGCCAAGAAGAACTTCTTCAAGGTTCCCCGCATCCAGGGCACCATCCCGCACCCGATCCAGGGCGAGAAGGCGGCCGGCGTTGTCCTGCTGAAGCCTGCTTCCCCCGGTACCGGTGTTATCGCCGGTGGCCCGGTGCGCGCCGTTCTGGAGTGCGCCGGCGTTCACGACATCCTGTCGAAGTCGCTCGGCTCCGACAACGCGATCAACATCGTGCACGCGACCGTGGAGGCCCTCAAGGGCCTGCAGCGTCCCGAGGAGATCGCGGCTCGCCGTGGTCTGCCCCTCGAGGACGTCGCCCCCGCGGCTCTCCTTCGTGCGCGTGCAGGGGCGGGTGTGTGATGGCTCGCCTCAAGATCACGCAGACGAAGTCGTACATCGGCAGCAAGCAGAACCACCGCGACACGCTGCGTTCGCTCGGGCTCAAGCGCCTGAACGACGTCGTCGTCAAGGAGGACCGCCCCGAGTTCCGCGGCATGGTGCACACCGTCCGCCACCTCGTGACGGTTGAGGAGGTTGACTAATCATGGCTGAGAACAGCCCGCTGAAGGCTCACAACCTCCGTCCGGCCCCCGGCGCCAAGACCGCGAAGACCCGTGTCGGTCGTGGTGAGGCGTCGAAGGGTAAGACGGCTGGTCGTGGTACCAAGGGTACGAAGGCCCGCTACCAGGTTCCGCAGCGCTTCGAGGGTGGGCAGATGCCCCTCCACATGCGCCTGCCGAAGCTGAAGGGCTTCAAGAACCCGTTCCGCACCGAGTTCCAGGTGGTCAACCTGGACAAGCTCGGTGCCCTCTACCCCGAGGGTGGAGAGGTCACGGTGGCCGACCTGGTCGCCAAGGGCGCGGTTCGCAAGAACAGCCTCGTCAAGGTCCTGGGCCAGGGCGAGATCTCCGTGGCGCTGACGGTTTCGGTTGACGCCGTCTCCGCCTCCGCCAAGGAGAAGATTGCCGCCGCAGGCGGTTCCGTGACCGAGCTCGTCTAAGACGAACTCAGTGACAAATAGCTAAAACCCGACCGGGGATGCCTCACATATGGGGCATCCCCGGTTGGTCGTTCCACGGGGGGCGCAGTCGCCGGTAAGGTGGCCTGCACCTTTGCTTGTACGTAATCGTCGATCCTCAGACCGTCACCTCTGACGCAGTAGCGCGGGGGTCGCAGGAGGCACCGTGCTCACCGCGTTCGCCCGGGCGTTCAAGACGCCCGACCTGCGCAAGAAGCTGCTCTTCACGCTCGGCATCATCATGCTGTACCGGCTCGGGTCCCACATCCCGGTCCCCGGCGTGAGCTACAAGAACGTTCAGATCTGTGTGGACCAGATGGGGAGCAGCAACAGCCTCTTCGGTCTGGTCAACATGTTCAGCGGCGGTGCGCTGCTGCAGATCACGATCTTCGCGCTCGGCATCATGCCGTACATCACGGCGAGCATCATCCTGCAGCTGCTGACCGTGGTCATCCCGAAGCTGGAGAACCTCAAGAAAGAGGGTCAGTCCGGCACCGCGAAGATCACTCAGTACACGCGCTATCTGACGGTCGCGCTCGCGATCCTCCAGGGCACCGGCCTGGTCGCCACCGCGCGTACCGGCGCCCTGTTCGGCACCTGCCCGGTCGCTCGCGAGATCGTCCCGGACCGCTCGATCTTCACCACGGTCACCATGGTGATCACCATGACCGCCGGTACCTGCATCGTCATGTGGCTCGGCGAGCTCATCACCGACCGCGGCATCGGCAACGGCATGTCGATCCTGATGTTCATCTCGATCGCGGCCGGCTTCGTCTCCGCCCTCTGGACGATCAAGCTCCAGGGCAAGATCGCTGATGGCTGGGTGGAGTTCGGGGTCGTCATCCTCGTCGGCCTCGCGATGGTGGCCCTGGTGGTCTTCGTCGAGCAGGCCCAGCGCAGGATCCCCGTCCAGTACGCGAAGCGCATGATCGGTCGCCGCGCCTACGGGGGCACGTCCACCTACATCCCGCTCAAGGTGAACCAGGCCGGTGTCATCCCGGTCATCTTCGCCTCGTCGCTGCTGTACATCCCGGCCCTGATCGTGCAGTTCAGCGGCTCGACCGCCGGCTGGGCGACCTGGATCCAGAAGCACTTCGTCAAGGGCGACCACCCGTACTACATCGCCGCCTACTTCCTCCTGATCGTCTTCTTCGCGTTCTTCTACGTGGCGATCTCGTTCAACCCCGAGGAAGTTGCCGACAACATGAAGAAGTATGGTGGGTTCATCCCGGGCATCCGCGCCGGCCGGCCCACCGCTGAGTACCTGAGCTACGTACTCAACCGGATCACCTGGCCGGGGTCGCTGTACCTGGGTCTCATCGCTCTAGTGCCGACAATGGCGTTGGCCGGCTTCGGAGCGAACCAGAACTTCCCGTTCGGCGGGACGAGCATCCTGATCATCGTGGGTGTGGGTCTGGAAACCGTGAAGCAGATCGAGAGCCAGCTCCAGCAGCGCAACTACGAAGGGTTCCTCCGCTGATGCGAATCGTCCTCGTCGGACCCCCCGGGGCGGGCAAGGGAACGCAGGCCGCGTTCCTCGCCAAGAACCTGTCGATCCCGCACATCTCCACGGGCGACCTCTTCCGCGCCAACATCAGCCAGGGCACGGATCTCGGCCTGCGCGCGAAGGCGTTCATGGACGCCGGTGAGCTCGTTCCCGACGAGATCACCATCGGCATGGCCAAGGACCGCATGGAGCAGTCGGACGCCGCGGGCGGCTTCCTGCTCGACGGCTTCCCGCGCAACGTCGCCCAGGCCGAGGCCCTGGACGAGATGCTGACCGGTGCCGGCATGAAGCTGGACGCCGTCCTCGACCTGGAGGTCGAGGAGGACGAGGTCGTCAAGCGCATCGCCGGCCGGCGGATCTGCCGCCAGGACTCCGCGCACGTCTTCCACGTGATCTACGCGGCTCCGAAGGCCGAGGGCGTCTGCGACCAGTGCGGCGGCGAGCTGTACCAGCGGGGCGACGACTCCGAGGCCACGGTCCGCAACCGGCTGGAGGTCTACCACACGCAGACCGAGCCGATCATCGACTACTACAAGGCCCAGGGCCTGCTGGTGACCATCTCCGCCCTCGGCGAGGTGCACGAGATCACCAAGCGGGCGATGGACGCCCTGAAGAAGTAGTCACTCCTGTTCGTGACCGACAGTACGGCCGCGGTGTCCTTCGGGCATCGCGGCCGTACTGTTGGGAAGACCCCGTTTTTCGAAGGTGGAAGGCCGTTTCATGGTTCAGCTGAAGACCCCCGAGCAGATCGCGAAGATGCGCGAGGCAGGGCTGGTCGTCGCCGCGATCCACGCGGCGACCCGTGAGGCGGCCGTGCCCGGCGCCACGACGCGCGACCTCGACATGGTGGCCCGCAAGGTCATCGCCGACGCCGGGGCGAAGTCGAACTTCCTCGGCTACGGCGGCTTCCCCGCAACCATCTGCACGTCGGTGAACGAGGTCGTCGTCCACGGCATCCCGGACGACAAGACGGTCCTCAAGGACGGCGACATCATCTCCATCGACGCCGGCGCCATCGTCGACGGCTGGCACGGGGACGCGGCGTACACGGCCTTCGTGGGCACCGGTCACGCTCCGGAGCTGGTCGAGCTCTCCCGGGTGACCGAGGAGTCGATGTGGGCCGGTATCGCGGCCATGAAGGCGGGCAACCGCCTCGTGGACATCTCCAAGGCCATCGAGGGCTACATCAAGCGCCAGCCCCGTCCCTCCACCGGTGAGCACAGCCTCGGCAAGTTCGGGATCATCGAGGACTACGGCGGCCACGGCATCGGCACCGAGATGCACATGGACCCCCACCTGCTGAACTACGTCACGCGCAAGCGGGGCAAGGGCATCAAGCTGGTCCCGGGCCTGTGCCTGGCGATCGAGCCGATGGTGTCCCTGGGTACCCCCCAGACGGAGGTACTCGCCGACGACTGGACGGTCATCACCACGGACGGCACCTGGTCCTCGCACTGGGAGCACTCGGTCGCCCTCACGGAGGCCGGTCCGATCGTCCTGACCAGCCCGGACTGCGGCAAGGCGAAGCTCGCGGAGTACGGCGTCACCACGGCGCCGGACCCCCTCGGGTAGCCGTCGGTTAATGATCTAGACTCTGGGGCAAACTTTCCGGATTCGTCTTTCTGGGTGCCCTGACGTAGACTGACTCGTCGGCTCACGTGCATTCGCATGTCCGTGGGCTGATCAAGGTAGCCGATTCGAAAGGCGAAGCGTGGCCAAGAAGCAAGGTGCCATCGAGATCGAGGGCACCGTGATCGAGTCCCTCCCGAACGCCATGTTCAAGGTGGAACTCCAGAACGGTCACAAGGTCCTCGCGCACATCAGCGGCAAGATGCGTATGCACTACATCCGCATCCTTCCCGATGACCGGGTCGTTGTGGAGCTGTCTCCGTACGACCTGACGCGTGGCCGGATCGTCTACCGATACAAGTAGATCTTGCCCCCGCACCCCGCTCCGGCGCGGGTGGTGGCACTGACCCGGAGAACCTCACCCACATGAAGGTCAAGCCGAGCGTCAAGAAGATCTGCGACAAGTGCAAGGTGATCCGCCGTCACGGCCGGGTCATGGTCATCTGCGACAACCTGCGCCACAAGCAGCGCCAGGGCTGACGCACGCCGACCGACCTGCCTTACGCAGTTCTTCGCGCGACGTAACAAAACGTACATACGCAGAGCCCGCCCAGCCCTGACAGGGGCCGGCGGCACCTCCGGCGGGGGCCGGGGACCCGGACGTACCACCACCCGTTTCGCGGTGGTCGGCGGTCGGGAGTGGTTCTGCGGAAGACCCCCGAACACACAGGAGCCATTGAATGGCACGCGTTTCCGGTGTTGACATCCCGCGCGAAAAGCGTGTGGAGATCGCACTCACCTACGTCTTCGGTATCGGGCGCACCCGGTCCAAGGAGATCCTCGCCTCCACCGGCGTGAACCCGAACACCCGCGTTCGTGACCTGGCCGAAGAGGACCTCGTCAAGATCCGCGAGTACGTGGACGCCAACCTCCGTACCGAGGGTGACCTCCGCCGCGAGATCCAGGGCGACATTCGCCGCAAGATCGAGATCCAGTGCTACCAGGGCATCCGCCACCGCCGTGGCCTGCCCGTGCACGGTCAGCGCACCAGCACGAACGCGCGTACCCGCAAGGGCCCGCGTCGCGCGATCGCCGGTAAGAAGAAGCCGGGCAAGAAGTAGTCCTGTTCAGCGGTCTTGCGCTGTAGGACCGACCACCTCCCGTAGGAGTAAGAGATGCCCCCCAAGGGTCGTCAGGGCGCTGCCAAGAAGGTGCGCCGCAAGGAAAAGAAGAACGTCGCTCACGGGCACGCCCACATCAAGAGCACGTTCAACAACACCATCGTTTCGATCACGGACCCGTCCGGCAACGTGATCTCCTGGGCCTCCGCCGGCCACGTCGGCTTCAAGGGCTCGCGCAAGTCCACCCCCTTCGCCGCGCAGATGGCCGCCGAGTCGGCCGCCCGCCGCGCGCAGGAGCACGGCATGCGCAAGGTCGACGTCTTCGTCAAGGGTCCCGGCTCCGGCCGTGAGACCGCGATCCGCTCCCTCCAGGCCACCGGCCTCGAGGTGGGTTCGATCCAGGACGTCACCCCCACCCCGCACAACGGCTGCCGCCCGCCGAAGCGCCGCCGCGTCTGACGCAGCGGACGCACCTGTGCGTTCTTGAGTGTCCGGGCGGCACGAACCCTTCGGGGGACGTGCCGCCCGTACCCTTGTAAGACCGCGGCCTCCGGGCCGCACCCGTCGGGCGTCAAATAGTGGGCGTCCACGACTTGAAGGAACAGACATGCTTATCGCTCAGCGTCCTTCGCTGACCGAAGAGGTCGTCGACGAGTACCGCTCGCGGTTCGTGATCGAGCCGCTGGAGCCGGGCTTCGGCTACACCCTCGGCAACTCCCTGCGCCGTACCCTCCTGTCCTCCATCCCGGGTGCCGCTGTCACCAGCATCCGCGTGGACGGCGTCCTGCACGAGTTCACCACCGTGCCGGGCGTCAAGGAAGACGTCACGGACATCATCCTCAACATCAAGCAGCTGGTCGTCTCCTCGGAGCACGACGAGCCGGTCGTGATGTACCTGCGCAAGCAGGGTCCCGGCCTGGTCACCGCTGCCGACATCGCGCCCCCGGCCGGTGTCGAGGTGCACAACCCGGACCTGGTCCTCGCCACGCTCAACGGCAAGGGCAAGCTGGAGATGGAGCTGACCGTCGAGCGCGGTCGCGGCTACGTCTCCGCCGTCCAGAACAAGCAGGTGGGCCAGGAGATCGGCCGTATCCCGATCGACTCCATCTACTCGCCGGTCCTGAAGGTCACCTACAAGGTCGAGGCGACCCGAGTCGAGCAGCGGACCGACTTCGACAAGCTCATCGTCGACGTCGAGACCAAGCAGGCCATGCGCCCGCGCGACGCCATGGCGTCCGCCGGCAAGACCCTGGTCGAGCTGTTCGGTCTGGCCCGCGAGCTCAACATCGACGCCGAGGGCATCGACATGGGCCCGTCCCCCACGGACGCCGCCCTGGCCGCCGACCTGGCGCTGCCGATCGAGGAGCTCGAGCTCACGGTCCGCTCGTACAACTGCCTCAAGCGCGAGGGCATCCACTCCGTGGGTGAGCTCGTGGCCCGCTCCGAGGCCGACCTGCTCGACATCCGCAACTTCGGTGCGAAGTCGATCGACGAGGTCAAGGCGAAGCTCGCCGGCATGGGCCTGGCCCTCAAGGACAGCCCGCCCGGATTCGACCCGACCGCCGCCGCCGACGCCTTCGGCGCCGACGACGACGCGGACGCCGGTTTCGTCGAGACCGAGCAGTACTAAGAGATGACTTTCCCGGGGCGTCCGCCCCGGGGGAACTGACACCGGTACCTGACACGGCCGGTGCAGATATGAAGGAGTAACACCATGCCGCGTCCCGCTAAGGGTGCCCGTCTGGGCGGCTCCGCCGCGCACGAGAAGCACCTTCTCGCGAACCTCGCGAAGGCGCTCTTCGAGCACGGCCGCATCACCACCACCGAGGCCAAGGCCCGCCGCCTGCGTCCCTACGCCGAGCGTCTGGTCACCAAGGCCAAGAAGGGCGACATCCACAACCGTCGCCTGGTGCTGCAGACGATCACGGACAAGAGCATCGTGCACACGCTGTTCACCGAGATCGCCCCGCGCTACGAGAACCGCCCCGGTGGTTACACGCGCATCACCAAGATCGGCAACCGTCGTGGCGACAACGCCCCGATGGCCGTGATCGAGCTCGTCGAGGCCCTCACGGTCGCCCAGCAGGCCACCGGCGAGGCCGAGGCCGCCACCAAGCGTGCGGTGAAGGAGGCCGAGGCCAAGTCCGAGGCTGCCGAGACCGAGGCTGTCGAGGAGACCAAGGAGGCCTGATCCCGCTCCGGGATCGAGCTTGCTTGATCGGCTCTGAACGGGCCCGCCCCTTCCCGGGGCGGGCCCGTTCTGCATTTCTGTGCGTCTGAGAGGATCTGTCACGTGAGTGACGAGGTGGAGCCCGGGCACGTCCGGGTACGGCTGGACCTGTCCTACGACGGCAAGGACTTCTCCGGCTGGGCGAAGCAGCGCACGCTGCGGACCGTCCAGGGCGAGCTGGAATCGGCCCTGAAGACCGTGATGCGGCTGCCCGACCCGGTCGAGCTGACCGTCGCCGGGCGCACCGACGCCGGCGTGCACGCCCGCGGGCAGGTCGCGCAGTTCGACATCGCGGAGGAGGTCTGGGCCGAGCACCACGACAAGCTGCTGCGCAGGCTGGCGGGCCGCCTCCCGCACGACATCCGGGTGTGGAAGGTCGCCGAGGCCCCCGAGGGCTTCAACGCGCGGTTCTCCGCGATCTGGCGCCGCTACGCCTACCGGGTCGGCGACCACCAGGGCGGGGTGGACCCGCTGCGCCGCGGGCACGTGCTGTGGCACCAGTGGCCGCTGGACGTGGACGCCATGAACGAGGCCTCGCGCGCCCTGCTCGGCGAGCACGACTTCGCCGCGTACTGCAAGAAGCGCGAGGGCGCCACGACCATCCGCACCCTCCAGCAGCTCGGCTGGGAGCGGGGCGAGGACGGGATCGTCACCGCGACCGTGCGGGCCGACGCCTTCTGCCACAACATGGTCCGCTCGCTGGTCGGCGCGCTGCTGCACGTCGGCGACGGGCACCGGCCCGTCGAGTGGCCCGGCCGGGTGCTGGCCGCGGCCGTGCGGGACTCCTCGGTGCACGTGGTCAAGCCGCACGGGCTGACCCTGGAGGAGGTCGGCTACCCGGCGGACGAGCTGCTCGCCGCCCGCAGCAAGGAGGCGCGGAACATGCGCACCCTGCCGGGCAAGGGCTGCTGCTAGCGGGTATTGCGTTTGGGTCCGGCCCCGCAGGACCGGGAGAATGCCCGGCATGGGACATCTCGAAGCCAGCCACCTGGAGTACTACCTTCCCGACGGGCGGGTGCTCCTCCCCGACGTCTCCTTCCGGGTGGGGGAGGGGGCGGTGGTCGCCCTCGTGGGGGCCAACGGCGCCGGCAAGACCACCTTGCTCAAGCTGATCTCCGGTGAGCTCCAGCCGCACGGCGGCGCGGTCACCCACACCGGCGGCCTCGGCGTGATGTCCCAGTTCGTGGGCTCGGTGCGCGATGAGACGACGGTCCGGGACCTGCTCGTCTCGGTGTCCCAGCCGCGCATCCGGGAGGCGGCGAAGGCCGTGGACCGGGCCGAGGAGCTGATCCTCACCGTCGACGACGAGGCCGCCCAGATGGCCTACGCCCAGGCGCTGAGCGACTGGGCCGACGTCCAGGGCTACGAGGCGGAGACGCTCTGGGACGTCTGCACGATGGCCGCGCTGGCCGTCCCGTACGACCAGGCGCAGTTCCGTGAGGTGCGCACCCTCTCCGGCGGTGAGCAGAAGCGGCTCGTGCTGGAGGCGCTGCTGCGCGGGCCGGACGAGGTGCTGCTGCTCGACGAGCCGGACAACTACCTCGACGTCCCGGGCAAGCGCTGGCTGGAGGAGCAGCTGCGGGCCACGCGCAAGACGGTCCTGTTCGTCTCCCACGACCGGGAGCTGCTGACCCAGGCCGCCCAGAAGATCATCAGCCTGGAGGCGAGCCCGATGGGCTCCGACGTCTGGGTGCACGGTGCGGGCTTCGGCACTTACCACGAGGCCCGCAAGGAGCGCTTCGCCCGGTTCGAGGAGCTCAAGCGGCGCTGGGACGAGGAGCACGCCCGGCTGAAGGCCCTGGTGCTGCGGCTGCGCAACCAGGCCGCGAGCAGCCCCGACATGGCCTCGCGCTACCGGGCGATGCAGACCCGCTTCCAGAAGTTCGAGGAGGCCGGCCCGCCGCCGGAGCCGCCGCGGGAGCAGGACATCAAGATGCGGCTCAAGGGCGGGCGTACGGGCGTGCGCGCGCTGACGGTGGCGAACCTGGAGCTGACCGGGCTGATGAAGCCGTTCTCCCTGGAGGTGTTCTACGGGGAGCGCGTCGCGGTGCTCGGCTCGAACGGCTCCGGCAAGTCGCACTTCCTGCGGCTGCTGGCGGGCGAGGACGTCAAGCACACCGGCGACTGGAAGCTCGGCGCACGGGTGATTCCCGGCCATTTCGCGCAGACCCACGCCCACCCGGAGCTTTTCGGCCGGACCCTCGTCGACATCCTGTGGACGGAGGCGGCCAAGCCCCTGGGGCAGGCGATGGGGGCGCTGCGCCGCTACGAGCTGGAGCGCCAGGCGGAGCAGCCGTTCGAGAAGCTGTCGGGCGGCCAGCAGGCGCGGTTCCAGATCCTGCTGCTGGAGCTGGCCGGGACCACGGCGCTGCTGCTGGACGAGCCGACGGACAACCTCGACCTGGAGTCGGCGGAGGCCCTGCAGGACGGCCTGGAGGCGTACGAGGGGACGGTGCTGTGCGTGACGCACGACCGCTGGTTCGCGCGCACATTTGACCGTTACTTGGTCTTCGGTTCAGACGGTGTTGTGCGGGAGACTCAGGAGCCCGTGTGGGACGAACGTAGGGTCGACCGGAAGCGCTAGGGGGCGGGACCTCCCCCCAGCGGGTCGAGGGGGAGGCGTCGTGGGGCTGCGGCCTAGCATCTGGCTCATGCGCATCTGGGTGACGGACGGTGGCCGTCCGGTCACGGGCGGCCGGAGGACGGCCTGGCTGCTCGGGCCGGCGCCGCGGTCCTGGCGGGCGGTGGCGCTGGTGGTGCTGCTGGCGGTGTCGGTGTCGACGAGCCTGCGGGCGAACTGGGGCTCGGACAACGCCTTCGTGGTCAAGGCGGCGGACGCGCTGCTGGAGGGGGTCTCCCCGTACGAGGACAAGCGCTTCCTGTACCTGCCCAGTGCCGTGCTGATGGCGGTGCCGGAGGCGCTGGTGCCCCGGGAGGTGCTGCGCTGGCTGCTGCCGGCGGGGATCTCGGGGCTGGTGGCCCTCGGGTGGTGGGCGTCGCTGCGGCTGTTCTCGGTGCCGCTGTGCTCGCGGTTCGCGGTCGGCGGGCTGGGGCTGCTGGCGCTGGCGTACAAGCCGTACCTGAACCTGGTCCTGATCGGGAACTGGACGGCGATCTCGGTGGCGGCGCTGCCGGTGGCGCTGCTGCTGGCGCACCGGAGGTCCTGGGCGGCGGCGGGCCTGGTGGTGGGGCTGGCGATCGCCTGCAAGCCGATGCTGGTGCCGGTCGGGCTGGTCTTCGTCCTGGCCCGGCGGTGGCGGGGGCTGGCCGTGGCGGTGCTGGTGCCGGTGGGGCTGTCGCTGGCGGGGGCGCTGCTGATGCCGAGCCCGACGCTGTTCTTCACCAAGACGCTGCCGTTCCTGCTCCAGGGGCAGGACGCGTACGCGCTGCCCTGGGACGCCTCGCCGATCGCGGTGCTGCCGCGGCTGGGGGTGCCGCAGCCGGTGGCGGTGGTGGTGGCGGGCGCGGGGGCGGCGGCCGGGCTGTGGGCGGCGTGGCGGCGGTGGCGGCGGCCGGACCCGCAGGGTGACGGGGGTGAGCTGCGGCTGGTGGAGACGGCCTGCACGGTCATGCTCGCCGTGTTCCTCGTCTCACGTCCGTCCTTCGACCACTACCTGCTGCTGGTGCTGCCGCCGCTGCTGGCGTCGGGGGTCCGGGAGGGCTCCGCACCCCGTTCGGGCTGGTTCTGGGCGGCTCTGGTGCCCCAGGCGGCGGGGATCCCGTGGCCCTCGGAGATCGCCCACAAGAGGCGGGCCTTCCGGGACTGCCTGACCCTGTGCGGGCTCGCGGGACTGCTGGTGCGTCGTGCGCTGCGCTCCGGCCGGGTTACTCTGGAACCCGTAACAACTGCGGGGTCCCCACCCAGGACCGAACCGGAGTGCGCCGTGATGCCGGCAGTATCGGCATCGCGGACCGCGTTTTGACCCGTACGGGTCTGCTTGGGTATCCTGCTGGTTTGTTATGCGTATTGGCTTTCTCATTCTCACGTGAAAGGGCCTTACGCCGGTCCACCGGACCGATGACCAGCAGTTCACGCGGGTGCGTCCCCGCTGTGAACGAGGGCTGTCGTGATCGTCCGTGGTGACCCTGTCAGGACCCTTCCCGCGGGGCTTGCGCCCTATGGGATGACCCACCACTGAAGAAGCGAAGGCATACGCGTGCGTACGTACAGCCCCAAGCCCGGCGACATCTCGCGCCAGTGGCTCGTCATTGACGCCCAGGACGTCGTCCTCGGCCGTCTGGCGACTCAGGCCGCTACCCTCCTGAAGGGCAAGCACAAGCCGACTTACGCCCCCCACATGGACATGGGCGACTTCGTCATCATCATCAACGCCGACAAGGTTCACCTGTCCGGCAACAAGGCCTCCCAGAAGATGGCCTACCGCCACTCCGGCTTCCCGGGTGGTCTGCGTGCCGTGCGCTACGACGACCTCCTCGCGAACAACCCGGAGAAGGCCGTCGAGAAGGCCGTCAAGGGCATGCTCCCCAAGAACTCCCTGGGCCGTCAGATGCTCTCGAAGCTGAAGGTCTACTCGGGCGACCAGCACCCGCACGCTGCGCAGCAGCCGGTGCCGTTCGAGATCACCCAGGTCGCGCAGTAGTTCCGGCCACCCCCTAAACACAGAGAATTCTGAGGAGCATCGTGGCCGAGACCACCGCCGAGACCCCCGTCGACGAGTTCGAGGGCGTCGAGGAGTACACCACCGAGTCGGACGTCGTCGTCGAGGGCGACTACACCTCCGAGTCCCTTGCCGGTCGCTTCGGCGACCCCCAGCCGGCCGCCGGCCTGGGCCGTCGCAAGAACGCCATCGCCCGCGTCCGGATCGTTCCGGGCACCGGCAAGTGGAAGATCAACGGTCGCACCCTTGAGGACTACTTCCCCAACAAGGTGCACCAGCAGGAAGTCAACGAGCCCTTCAAGCTCCTGGAGCTCGACGGCCGCTACGACGTCATCGCCCGCATCTCGGGTGGCGGCGTCTCCGGCCAGGCCGGCGCCCTGCGCCTCGGCGTGGCCCGCGCGCTGAACGAGGCGGACGTGGACAACAACCGCCCGGCGCTGAAGAAGGCCGGCTTCCTCTCCCGCGACGACCGTGCGGTCGAGCGCAAGAAGGCCGGTCTCAAGAAGGCCCGTAAGGCTCCGCAGTACAGCAAGCGTTAATCTGCGCCTGCTGTTCAGCAACGAAACCGCCCCGGCAGCACTCTCCGTGCTGTCGGGGCGGTTCGTTTACCGCCAAAAGCGGCAAACATCTGTCACTAGCGGTCACCTAGCGAAGCGTGAACTCGGGAGGACAACAGTGGGACGACTCTTCGGGACGGACGGTGTACGAGGCGTCGCCAACGCGGATCTGACGGCTGAGCTCGCGCTCGGCCTCTCCGTGGCGGCCGCGCACGTACTGGCCGAGGCGGGCACCTTCGCGGGCCACCGCCCCACGGCCGTGGTCGGCCGTGACCCCCGCGCTTCGGGCGAGTTCCTGGAGGCCGCGGTCGTCGCGGGCCTCGCCAGCGCCGGCGTGGACGTCCTGCGCGTCGGTGTGCTGCCCACCCCGGCGGTGGCGTATCTCACCGGTGCGCTGGGCGCCGACCTCGGCGTGATGCTCTCCGCGAGCCACAACGCCATGCCCGACAACGGCATCAAGTTCTTCGCGCGCGGCGGCCACAAGCTCGCCGACGAGCTGGAGGACCGCATCGAGTCGGTCTACGAGGAGCACCGCACCGGCGCTCCCTGGGACCGGCCCACCGGCGCCGGCGTCGGCCGCGTCTCGGACTACGACGAGGGCTTCGACAAGTACGTCGCCCACCTGATCGGCGTCCTGCCCAACCGTCTCGACGGGCTGAAGATCGTCCTGGACGAGGCGCACGGCGCGGCCGCCCGCGTCTCGCCCGAGGCCTTCGCCCGGGCCGGCGCCGAGATCGTCACCATCGGTGCCGAGCCCGACGGCCTGAACATCAACGACGGCTGCGGCTCCACCCACCTCGACCTGCTCAAGCAGGCGGTCGTCGAGCACGGGGCGGACCTCGGCATCGCCCACGACGGCGACGCCGACCGCTGCCTGGCGGTGGACGCCGCGGGTGACGAGATCGACGGCGACCAGATCCTCGCCGTGCTCGCCCTCGCCATGCGCGAGGCGGGCCAGCTGCGCGAGAACACCGTCGTCGCCACCGTCATGTCGAACCTGGGCTTCAAGCTGGCCATGGAGGGCGAGGGCATCGCCTTCGTCCAGACCGCGGTCGGCGACCGGTACGTCCTGGAGTCGATGAAGGAGCACGGCTACGCGCTGGGCGGCGAGCAGTCCGGCCACGTGATCATCCTCGACCACGCCACCACCGGCGACGGCACCCTCACCGGCCTCATGCTGGCCGCCCGGGTCGCCGCCACCGGCCGCTCGCTGGCCGAGCTCGCCGGGGTCATGACGCGGCTCCCGCAGGTCCTGATCAACGTCAAGGACGTCGACAAGTCCCGCGTCTCCACCTCCGCCGAGCTGGCCAACGCCGTCACCGAGGCGGAGCGCGAGCTCGGCTCCACCGGACGGGTGCTGCTGCGCCCCTCGGGCACCGAGCCCCTCGTCCGCGTGATGGTCGAGGCCGCCGACATCGAGCAGGCCCGCGCGGTCGCCGGGCGGCTCGCGGACGTGGTGAAGTCGGCCCTCGGCTAGGACCTCACCCCGCAGGACCGTGTGGCGCACCCGGTGGGGGCGGAGCTTCCGCCCCCACCGGGTGCGCCGCGGCCGTTTCCGGGCCGCCCGCGGCGGGCGCTCAGAGCTTGCGCAGGCTCAGCTTCGTGACCTTGTGGTCGGGGCCCTTGCGGACGACGAGGGTGGCGCGGCCGCGCGTGGGGGCGACGTTCTCCAGCAGGTTGGGCTTGTTGATGGTCCGCCACATCGTCTTCGCGTACTCCAGGGCCTCCTCCTCGGAGACCTGGGTGTACTTGCGGAAGTAGGAGAACGGGTTCTGGAAGGCGGTCTCGCGCAGCTTCCGGAAGCGGTTGAGGTACCAGCGCTCGATGTCCTCGGGGCGGGCGTCCACGTACACGCTGAAGTCGAAGTAGTCGGCGAGGCCGACCCGGGTCCGGCCGTCCTTGCCCGGCAGGGCCGGCTGGAGGACGTTGAGGCCCTCGACGATGAGGATGTCCGGGCGGCGCACGACCAGCCGCTCGTCCGGGACGATGTCGTAGATCAGGTGCGAGTAGACCGGGGCGGTGACCTCGTCCTTGCCGGCCTTGATGTCGGCGACGAACTTGGTGAGGGCGCGGCGGTCGTAGGACTCGGGGAAGCCCTTGCGGGAGGTCAGGCCGCGGCGCCGGAGCTCCTCCATCGGGTAGAGGAACCCGTCCGTGGTGATCCGTTCGACGCGCGGGTGCTCGGGCCAGCGGGCGAGGAGGGCCTGGAGCAGGCGGGCCACGGTGGACTTGCCGACGGCGACGGAGCCGGCGACGCCTATGACGAACGGGGTCCCCTGCTGGGCGCCGTGGCCGTTGCCGCCGGCGTCGCCGAGGAAGGTGTTCAGGGTGCCGCGGAGGTTGCTGGTGGCGCCGACGTACAGGTTGAGCAGGCGGGAGAGCGGAAGGTAGACGTCCCGCACCTCGTCGAGGTCGATGACGTCGCCGAGGCCGCGCAGCCGCTCGACCTCCTCCGCCGTCAGGGGCAGGGGGGTGCGCTCGCGCAGGGCGCTCCACTCGGCCCGCGTGAGGTCGACGTAGGGCGAGGGCTCCGGCACCCGGCGGGGGCCGGGACGCTCCGTTGCGTGCTCCGGCGTACAGCGCGTCGGCGATGTGATCACACCGCCATTGTCGGGGCTCGGGGCCCCGCGTGGGTGGTGGGGTCGGTCACGTGGCGGGCCGGGGAGGGGGAAACGCCCAGGTGGGGCGGTGGCGCCCGACCGGGTCTCGATCGGAAGCCCGTCCTGTCTCGTGCCGGTCACGATTCTCGCGTGTGACCAGGAAGATCCCGCGTATGTGCCATTAACACCGGTCGCGTGATCGAGCAAGTCGTACATTGTTCGTCACCGCGGCGTTGACCGGCGTCCTGGCGGTGATCTGCTTCATGGGGGAGAGCTCTACGTGGGTACCACGTTCGTGCGGTGCGGCGTGCGGGCCGTGTCCGGCGCGTCCTTGTGTCTGCCGGCCGCCTTCGGTGCGCGGGCCGAGAAGCCCGTATGAGAGCGGTGCGCGTGCGGCGCGCGGCCGCACTGACCGTCTCGGGGCTGGCGGTGGCCCTGCTGGCCACCGGGTGCGGGTCCGGCCGGCCCACCGTGATCGTGGTGGAGGAGGGTGTTCCGGCCGCCGAGGTGCCGGCCTCCGACGCGGACGCCGGGCCCGCGCGCAAGGGGCAGCAGGTCGTCCCCCCGCAGAAGGGCAGGCCGCAGCCGGCACCGGAGCGCCTGCTGGTGGCGCAGGGGGACCTGCCGGACCACAAGGTGACCCCCGAGGCCCACGACAGCGTGCCGGGGAGCGTGGACCGGCCCGAGTGCCTGGAGCTGGCCCACGCCGTGTCCGGGTACCTGCCGGCGGGGCGGACCGGCTGGGCCAGGGCCGCGGTGGTCGCGGTGGCGTCGGCGCTGCCGGACGACGCGCCGGAGGGGCAGAAGCGGGCGGCCGCGCTGGACGCCGCCAGCTCGACGGTGACGGTGGTGACCCTCGGCTCGTACGAGGGGGACGCCGCCCACGGGCACTTCGCCGAGCTGCAGACGGCGGGCCGGGCCTGCGAGGGCGGGTACGCGGCGACGGCGGGCGGGGAGACCGTCACGGTGACCCGGGTCGTCCCGCACGCCGCGTCCGGCGGCGACGAGGCCCTCGCGTACACCGTCGAGGCGGAGCGCGACGGGGAGCCGTACCAGACGGAGCTCATGGTGGTCCGCAAGGGCGGCACGCTCGTGAACTTCCACGCGGACCGGCTGTCCGGCGAGGCGCAGCTGGCGGCCCCCGCGATCGAGGCGCAGGTCAGACGGCTGGGCTGACGCCCCGGCAGGGCGACGGTCCGGCCGCGCGGGGCGGCCGCGCCCGGGCGGATCCGCCGGGTGGGTCCGACGGTGGGTCCGCCGGGCGGGTTTTCGTCCTGTTCGGGTACCCGACAGGCGCCCAACTCAGGCGTACCCTGCGGCCTATGTGCGGAATTGTGGGATACGTGGGAGCGCAGTCGGCGCTCGATGTGGTCATCGCCGGACTGAAGCGGCTGGAGTACCGCGGCTACGACTCGGCCGGCGTCGCCGTCCTCGCCGACGGGAAGCTCTCCAGCGCCAAGAAGGCCGGAAAACTCGTCAACCTGGAGAAGGAGCTGGTCGCACAGCCGCTTCCGGCGGGCTCCACGGGCCTGGGGCACACCCGGTGGGCGACCCACGGCGGGCCCACCGACGCCAACGCCCATCCCCATCTGGACAACTCCGGCCGGGTGGCCGTCGTCCACAACGGCATCATCGAGAACTTCGCCGAGCTGCGCGCCGAACTGGCCGAGCGCGGGCACCGGCTGGAGTCCGAGACGGACACGGAGGTCGTCGCGCACCTGCTGGCCGAGCGCTTCGACGCGGTCCGGGCCGCCGGCGGCCCGACGGCCGCCGGGCTCGCGGAGGCGATGCGGCAGGTGTGCCGGCGGCTCCAGGGCGCCTTCACACTGGTCGCGGTGCACTCCGACGAGCCGGACGTGGTGGTCGGGGCGCGCCGGAACTCCCCGCTGGTGGTGGGCGTCGGGGAGGACGAGAACTTCCTCGCCTCGGACGTGGCCGCGTTCATCGCCCACACCCGGTCCGCGATCGAGCTGGGGCAGGACCAGGTCGTCGAGCTCCGCCGCGAGGGGGTCACGGTGACCGGCTTCGACGGCGCGCCCGCCGAGGTGCGGGCGTACCACGTGGACTGGGACGCCTCGGCGGCCGAGAAGGGGGGGTACGACTACTTCATGCTCAAGGAGATCGCCGAGCAGCCGAAGGCCGTAGCCGACACCCTCCTGGGCCGGATCGACGCGGGCGGCCTGCTCACCCTCGACGAGGTGCGCATCCCCGCCTCGGTGCTCCGCGAGGTCGACAAGGTCGTGATCGTGGCGTGCGGTACGGCGTACCACGCGGGCATGATCGCGAAGCTGGCCATCGAGCACTGGACCCGCATCCCGTGCGAGACCGAGCTGGCCAGCGAGTTCCGCTACCGCGACCCGATCCTGGACCAGCGGACGCTGGTGATCGCGATCTCCCAGTCCGGCGAGACCATGGACACCCTGATGGCGCTGCGGCACGCGCGCGAGCAGGGGGCCAGGGTGCTGGCCGTCTGCAACACGAACGGGTCGACGATCCCGCGCGAGTCGGACGCCGTGCTGTACACGCACGCCGGGCCGGAGGTGGCCGTCGCCTCGACGAAGGCGTTCCTGACGCAGCTGGTGGCCTGCTACCTCGTCGCCCTGTACCTCGGCCAGGTGCGGGGGACGAAGTGGGGCGACGAGATCGAGGCGGTGATCCGGGAGCTGTCTGACATCGCCGCGGCCGTGGACCGGGTCCTGGAGACGATGGAGCCGGTACGGGCCCTCGCCCGCTCGCTGGCCGACAAGGACACCGTGCTGTTCCTCGGCCGGCACGTCGGCTACCCGGTGGCCCTGGAGGGCGCGCTCAAGCTCAAGGAGCTGGCGTACATGCACGCCGAGGGCTTCGCGGCGGGCGAGCTCAAGCACGGGCCGATCGCGCTGATCGAGGAGGACCTGCCGGTGGTGGTCGTGGTCCCGTCGCCGCGCGGCCGGTCGGTCCTGCACGACAAGATCGTCTCCAACATCCAGGAGATCCGGGCGCGCGGGGCGCGGACCATCGTGATCGCGGAGGAGGGCGACGACGCCGTCGTCCCGTACGCCGACCACCTGATCCGCATCCCGGCGACGCCGACGCTGCTCCAGCCGCTGGTCGCGACGGTCCCGCTCCAGGTGTTCGCCTGCGAGCTGGCGACCGCGCGCGGCAACGAGGTGGACCAGCCGCGTAATCTCGCGAAGTCCGTGACGGTGGAGTAGTTGGGGTTGTCGTTGTGATTGTCGGTGTGGGGATTGACGTGGCCGAGATCGAGCGGTTCGGCGCGGCGCTGGAGCGGACGCCGCAGATGGCGGAGCGGCTCTTCCTCGACACCGAGTTGACGCTGCCGAGCGGCGAGCGGCGCGGAGTCGCCTCGCTCGCCGCCCGGTTCGCGGCCAAGGAGGCCCTGGCCAAGGCGCTGGGCGCGCCCGGCGGGCTGCTGTGGACGGACGCCGAGGTCTACGTCGAGGAGACCGGGCAGCCCCGGCTGCGGGTGTCCGGCACCGTCGAGGCCCGGGCCCGGGCGCTCGGCGTGAAGTCCTGGCACATCTCGCTGAGCCATGACGCCGGGATCGCGTCGGCGGTGGTGATCGCCGAGGGCTGAGGCCCCGCGTGCGGCACGCTGGTGGCATGCGTACTGCTTACAGCGTGGAGACCGTACGGGCCGCCGAGCGGCAGTTGATGGCCCGTCTGCCGGAGGGCGCCCTGATGGCGCGGGCCGCGGCCGGGCTGGCCGTCGTGTGCGCGGAGCTGCTGGCCCGCCGCCGGGGCCGGGTCCACGGGGCCCGGGCGGTCCTGCTGGTCGGGCCCGGCGACAACGGCGGCGACGCCCTGTACGCCGGCGCCCGGCTGGCGCGGCGCGGGGCCGCGGTGACGGCGGTCCCGATGGACCCGCAGCGGATGCACCCGGGCGGGCTGGCAGCGCTGCGGGCCGCCGGGGGAAGGGTCGGGACGTCCGTGCCGGAGCGGGTCGACCTGGTCGTGGACGGGCTGCTCGGGATCGGCGGGCGGGGCGGGCTGCGGCCGGCCGCGGCCGCGCTGGTGGAGCGGATCCCGGCCGGGACGCCCGTGGTCGCGGTGGACCTGCCGAGCGGGGTGGACGCGGACACCGGGGAGGTGGCGGGTCCCGCGGTGACGGCCGACGTCACCGTGGCCTTCGGGGCGTACAAGCCGGGGCTGCTGACCGATCCCGGCGCCTCGCGGGTGGGGGCGGTGCGGCTGGTCGACATCGGACTGGACCTGGCGGGCGCCCCCGTGGAGACCGAGGCGCTGCAACACGCCGACGTGGCGCGGCTGCTGCCGGTGCCGACGGCGTCGAGCGACAAGTACCGGCGGGGCGTGGTCGGGGTCGTCGCCGGATCGCAGCAGTACCCGGGCGCGGCGGTGCTCGCCGTGGCGGGGGCCCTGCGCGGCGGCGCGGGCGCGGTGCGGTACGTGGGGCCGGCGGCGGACGCCGTGCTGGCCCGCTTCCCCGAGGTGCTGGTCGGGCGGGGGCGGGTGCAGTCCTGGGTGGTCGGGCCCGGACTGGGCTCGGAGCGCGCGGAGGAGGTCGAGCGGGCCCTGGCGGACACGGACGTGCCGGTCCTGGTCGACGCGGACGGGCTGCGCGGGCTGGACGGCGCGGTGGTGCGCCGGCGGCGGGCCGCGACCCTGCTGACCCCGCACGCGGGGGAGGCGGCGGCGCTGCTGGGGACGGCGCGCGAGGCGGTGGAGGCCGGCCGGCTGGCCGCCGTGCGGCAGTTGGCCGGGCGGTACGGAGCGGCCGTGCTGCTGAAGGGGTCGACCACGCTGGTCGCCCCCGCCGGGGGCGGGGCCGTGCGGGTGAATCCGACGGGGACGCCCTGGTTGGCCACCGCCGGCAGCGGGGACGTGCTGTCGGGGCTGGCGGGGGCGTTGCTGGCGGGGGGCCTCGGAGCGGTGGACGCGGGCTCGGTGGCGGCGTACCTGCACGGCCTGGCGGGCCGGTTCGCGGCGGACGGCGCGCCGGTGGTGGCGCAGGAGGTGGCCGCGGCGCTGCCGCGGGCGTGGCGGAGCGTCATGGCCTAGGCCGGCCACGGCCGTGCCGCCACCGGCTTTCCGTTGCCGTCCGGCGAGTCGGACAAGGAGGGGCGAACCATGCCCGATCACCGAGTGGTGGGGGTTCTGAGAGACTGTGGGCGATGAACGAGACACCGATGCGCGTGTACGCCGAGATCGATCTTGACGCGGTACGGGCGAACGTGCGCGCACTGCGCGCACGGGCGCCCCGGGCCGAGCTGATGGCGGTCGTCAAGTCGAACGCCTATGGGCACGGGGCCCTCCAGTGCGCCCGGGCGGCCCAGGAGGCCGGGGCCACCTGGCTCGGCACCGCCACCCCCGAGGAGGCGCTGGAGCTGCGCGCCGCCGGGATCCAGGGGCGGATCATGTGCTGGCTGTGGACCCCCGGCGGTCCCTGGCGTGAGGCCGTCGAGGCCGACATCGACGTGTCCGTCAGCGGGATGTGGGCCCTGGACGAGGTCCGTGCGGCCGCCCGCGCGGCCGGCCGCACCGCCCGGATCCAGCTCAAGGCCGACACCGGCCTCGGCCGCAACGGCTGCCAGCCCGCCGACTGGGCCGACCTCGTCGGCGCGGCCGTGGCCGCCCAGGCCGAGGGCACCGTCCGGGTCACCGGGGTCTGGTCCCACTTCGCCTGCGCCGACGAGCCGGGCCACCCCTCCATCCGGCTCCAGCTCGACGCCTTCCGCGACATGCTGGCCCACGCGGAGAAGGAGGGCGTCGACCCCGAGGTCCGGCACATCGCCAACTCGCCCGCGACGCTCACCCTCCCCGAGAGCCACTTCGACCTCGTGCGCACCGGCCTGGCCGTCTACGGCGTCTCGCCCTCGCCCGAGCTCGGCACCCCCGCCCAGCTCGGCCTGCGGCCCGCGATGACGCTCAGGGCCTCCCTCGCGCTGGTCAAGACCGTCCCCGCCGGCCACGGCGTGAGCTACGGGCACCACTACGTCACCGAGTCCGAGACCCACCTCGCGCTCGTCCCCGCTGGCTACGCCGACGGCATCCCGCGCAACGCCTCCGGCCGCGGGCCCGTCCTCGTCTCCGGGAAGATCCGCCGGGCCGCCGGGCGGATCGCCATGGACCAGTTCGTCGTGGACCTCGGCGAGGACCCCGCCGAGGCGGGCGACCAGGTGGTCATCCTGGGCGACGCCGAGCGCGGCGAGCCGACCGCCGAGGACTGGGCTCAAGCGGCGCATACGATCGCGTATGAGATCGTCACCCGTATCGGAGGTCGGGTGCCCCGGGTCTACCTCGGCGGCTGAGGCTGAGTGAGGACGGCGACGTCGTGAGCGGGAACGTGTCGTGAGCGAGAACTGGCGCAAGGCCGGCTGGGCCGGCGCCGCCATCGGTGTCATAGCGGCGGGCGCCGCAGCCGGTGTCGCCGTCGAAAGGATCACCGTGGGCCGGGGCATCCGCAGGAAAGCACGCCTCGCCCTCGACGCCGCGGGGGACTACGGCTCCCTGCGCGGAACCGAGGGCACCTGCCGCACCGAGGACGGCACCGAGCTCTACTACGAGGTCGACGAGCTCGACGGGGCCGCAACGGCCGCGGCGGCCGCCCGCGGCGGCGGCAAGCGCCGGCCGCGGCGCAAGGGCGCGGCCCCGGCCACCGTCGTGTTCTGCCACGGCTACTGCCTCAGCCAGGACTCCTGGCACTTCCAGCGCGCCGCCCTGCGCGGCGTCGTCCGCTCCGTCTACTGGGACCAGCGCAGCCACGGCCGCAGCGCCCGCGGCCTCGCCCAGGCCGACGGCGAGCCCGTCACCATCGACCAGCTCGGCCGCGACCTCAAGGCCCTCATCGACGCCGCCGCGCCCGAGGGCCCGCTCGTCCTCGTCGGCCACTCCATGGGCGGGATGACCGTCATGGCCCTCGCCGAGCAGTTCCCGGAGCTGGTGCGCGACCGCGTCCTCGGCGTGGCCCTGATCGGGACGTCCAGCGGGCGCCTCGACGAGGTCACCTACGGGCTGCCGTCCATCGGACAGGGCGCGGTGCGCCGGCTGCTGCCGGGGGTGCTCAAGGCCCTCGGCTCCCAGGTGGAGCTCGTGGAGAAGGGCCGCCGGGCCACCGCCGACCTCTTCGCCGGCATGATCAAGCTCTACTCGTTCGGCTCCCGCGACGTCGACCCCGGCGTCGCGCGCTTCGCCGAGCGGCTGATCGAGGCCACCCCGATCGACGTGGTCGCCGAGTTCTACCCGGCCTTCCAGACCCACGACAAGAGCGCCGCCCTCCAGCGGTTCGCCGAGGTGCCCGTCACCGTCGTCGCCGGGGACCGGGACATGATCATCCCGGCCGGGCACAGCGTGGTGATCAAGGAGGAGCTGCCGGCCGCCGAGCTGGTGGTCCTGGAGGAGACCGGGCACCTGATGATGCTGGAGCGCCCCGAGATCGTGACGGGGCTGCTCACCGGCCTGCTGGCCCGCGCCGGAGCCGTCCCCGCAGCGACTAACGTTGGGGCGCATGGAAGACGTACAGCGGGAAGCGCCGCGCAGCCCGGCCGCTGAGGCCCTGGCCGAGGCCGCCGCCGAAACCCTGATCACCGTCGACTCGCCCGCCTCCATGCAGGAGCTGGGCCGCAGGATCGCCGGTCTGCTGCGCCCCGGCGACCTGGTCCTGCTGACCGGTGAGCTCGGTGCGGGCAAGACCACCCTGACCCGGGGGCTGGGGGAGGGCCTGGGCGTGCGCGGGGCCGTGACCTCGCCGACCTTCGTGATCGCCCGGGTGCACCCGTCCCTGGGCGACGGGCCGCCGCTGGTGCACGTGGACGCGTACCGGCTGGGCGGCGGGCTGGACGAGATGGAGGACCTCGACCTCGACGTCTCGCTGCCCGAGTCCGTGGTCGTCGTGGAGTGGGGCGACGGCAAGGTGGAGGAGCTCTCCGACGACCGGCTGCACGTGGTCATCGGGCGCGCGGTCGGCCACGAGGAGGTCCTGGACGACGTGCGCGAGGTCGCGCTGCGCGGCGTCGGCGCCCGCTGGGCGCAGGCCGGGCCGCAGCTGGCGGCACTGTCG
This sequence comes from Streptomyces sp. NPDC096136, assembly GCF_044763325.1. Lineage (NCBI taxonomy): Bacteria > Bacillati > Actinomycetota > Actinomycetes > Kitasatosporales > Streptomycetaceae > Streptomyces > Streptomyces sp. NPDC096136. The sequence continues at coordinate 87,359 of NZ_JBIWFZ010000003.1, forward strand.
CCGGCGTAGCCGGGCCGCCGGCGACGTACCGACAACCCGTCGGGAAAATATTGCGCCGGTGCGGGCCCACGTGATGACATGGTACCGAGCGTTGGTTAGGTGTACCTAAGTACGGCGTCCCGGGGCCCCAGGAGGCAGCCATGTCGGCAGCACGAGCAGAACGAGCGCCCGTCGTGTCCATGCGGGCCCTGCTCGCGGCGGGCGCGGCCGCGACCGCGGTGTCCACGCCGCCCGCACGCTCGGAGCCCGCTCCCCGGGACCCCGCAGCCGAGGGTGCCGCGGCCGAGGGCGCCGCGGACGCGGAACAGGCCGCCTCCACGGAACCGGAAGCGGCCTGAAGCCCGCGAGGGCCCGCGCACGGCGCCCCGTACGGGTGAATGCCCGGGCGGAGGCGGGGGCGTCCTACTGGACGACGACGACCTTCGAGTTGTAGAGCGCGAAGGCCCACATGGCGTCGCCGTCCGCACGCGACATCCGGATGCCGCCCGTCTTCTTCGCCGGGTCCGGCTGCGGCAGCGCACCGTCCACACGCGCGCTGAAACCGATCGCGATCCCCTCGGTGCTGTTGGCGAACCGCACGACGTGCTCGATCGGCACCCCGTCCGAGCCCGTGACCGTGCCCGCGCGCGAGTTGACCAGGTAGCTGCCGGGCGCCGGCTGCACCGTGCTCGGCACCACCGTGAACGTCTTCGGGTCCTTGCCGTCCTCGGCGACCAGCCACACCCGCTTCTGCGACACCGAGTACACGACCCGCTGCCCGGCCCCCGACTCGGCCGGCAGCACCGCCGGCTTCGCCGCGTCCTGCTGCGCCGGAGCCTGCTGCTGCGGGGCCGCCGGCGCCTTCTCGGCGGCCTTCGCGGGGTGCGCGGGAGCAGTCGCGTGGGCCTGGAAGCCGAGGAAGCCGATCGCGGCGATCGCCGCGGCCGTGAGCCCGGCCACGATTCCCGAGCTGCTGCGTGACACCTTGCTCCACCTCTCCGCGCCTGCGCGTACCGGTTCTGCGGCGCCGCCGGGCCGTTGCTGCCCGCCGCCGCGTCGTACTCCCGGTCGAAAGGTAGCAGCCGGGCCCCGTCCCGACCGGCCGCAAGGCCCGGGGCCCGGGGAGTCGTAGGCTGTTCGCGTGCTCTTGCTCGCCGTAGATACCGCCACGCCCGCCGTCACCGTCGCCCTGCACGACGGGGAGTCCGTCCTGGCCGAGTCCCACCAGGTCGACGCCCGCCGCCACGGGGAGCTCCTGCTGCCCTCCGTGGACCGGGTCCTCGCCGAGGCCGGGGTGAAGCTCGAAGCCCTCACCGGCATCGTCGTCGGCGTCGGCCCCGGCCCCTACACCGGGCTGCGCGTGGGCCTCGTCACCGCCTCCACCTTCGCCGCCGTCCTCGGCGTCCCCGTGCACGGCCTGTGCACCCTCGACGGCCTCGCCTACGCCGCGGGCGCCGCCGGGATCGAGGGCCCCTTCACGGTCGCCACCGACGCGCGGCGCAAGGAGGTCTACTGGGCGCGCTACGAGGACCCGCGCACCCGCGTCGGCGAGCCCGCCGTCGACCGCCCCGCCGACATCGCCGAGCAGGTCGCCGGCCTCCCGGCGGTCGGCCAGGGCGCCCGGCTGTACCCGGAGGTCTTCACCGACGCCCGCGGCCCCGAGCACCAGTCCGCCGCGGCCCTGGCCGCCCTGGCCGCGGAGCGCCTCGCGGCGGGCATCCCGTTCGAGAACGCCGACGGCGCCGCCCCGGTCCCGCTCTACCTGCGCCGCCCCGACGCCCAGGTGCCGAAGAACTACAAGGTGGTCACCCCGCAGTGACGGCCCCGACCGCAGTGCTCCGCGAGATGCGCTGGTGGGACATCGCACCGGTGCTGGAACTGGAGCACGAGCTCTTCCCCGAGGACGCCTGGTCGGCCGGCATGTTCTGGTCCGAGCTCGCCCACGCCCGCGGCCCGCGGGCCAGCCGCCGCTACGTCGTCGCCGAGGACCCTTCCTCCGGCCGCCTGGTCGGCTACGCGGGCCTCGCGGCCTCCGGCGACCTGGGCGACGTACAGACCATCGCGGCGGCCAAGGACCAGTGGGGCACCGGACTCGGCGCCCGCCTCCTCACCGAACTGCTGCGCGCCGCGACCGCCTTCGAATGCGCCGAGGTGCTGCTGGAGGTCCGGGTCGACAACACCCGCGCCCAGCGGCTCTACGAGCGCTTCGGCTTCGAGCCGATCGGCTTCCGGCGGGGCTACTACCAGCCGGGGAACGTCGACGCGCTGGTGATGCGCCTGACGGACCCGGCCCGCACGGCCGCCCCGGCCGACCCCGCCGATCCCGCCGGCCCGGCCGCGCCGGCCCCCTCGGCCCCCTCGACCACTGAGACCCACGAACACCCTGAGAGCAGTGAGACCCATGGCTGACGAACCGCTCGTCCTCGGCATCGAGACCTCCTGCGACGAGACCGGCGTCGGCATCGTCCGCGGCACCACCCTGCTCGCCGACGCGGTCGCCTCCAGCGTCGACGAGCACGCCCGCTTCGGCGGGGTCGTGCCCGAGGTCGCCTCCCGGGCCCACCTGGAGGCGATGGTCCCGACCATCGAGCGCGCCCTCAAGGAAGCCGGCGTCAGCGCCCGGGACCTCGACGGCATCGCCGTCACCGCGGGCCCCGGCCTCGCGGGCGCCCTGCTCGTCGGCGTCTCGGCCGCGAAGGCGTACGCGTACGCGCTCGGCAAGCCCCTCTACGGGGTCAACCACCTCGCCTCGCACATCTGCGTCGACCAGCTGGAGCACGGCCCGCTGCCCGAGCCCACCATGGCCCTGCTGGTCTCCGGCGGCCACTCCTCGCTGCTCCTCGCCCCGGACATCACCAGCGACGTACGCCCGCTGGGCGCCACCATCGACGACGCGGCCGGCGAGGCCTTCGACAAGATCGCCCGCGTCCTCCAGCTGGGCTTCCCCGGCGGCCCGGTCATCGACCGGCTGGCGAAGGAGGGCGACCCGAAGGCCATCCACTTCCCGCGCGGACTGACGGGGTCGCGCGACCCCGCGTACGACTTCTCCTTCTCCGGCCTCAAGACGGCCGTGGCCCGCTGGATCGAGGCGAAGCGGAACGCGGGCGAGGAGGTGCCGGTGCGCGACGTGGCGGCGTCCTTCCAGGAGGCCGTGGTGGACGTGCTGACGCGCAAGGCGATCCGCGCGTGCAAGGACGAGGGCGTGGACCACCTGATGATCGGCGGCGGCGTGGCGGCCAACTCCCGGCTGCGCTCGCTCGCGCAGGAGCGGTGCGACGACGCGGGCATCATCCTGCGCGTCCCGCGGCCCAAGCTGTGCACCGACAACGGCGCGATGGTCGCGGCCCTGGGCGCGGAGATGGTCAAGCGGAACCGTCCGGCCTCGGACTGGGACCTGTCGGCGGACTCCTCCCTCCCGGTGACCGACCCCCACGTCCCGGGCACGGCCCACGAGCACGACCACGAGCACGGCCACGAGCACGGCCACGGAGGCGGCGCCCACTCCCACGACCACGACCACGTGCACGAGCTGAGCAAGGACAACCTGTACTCGTGAACACCGTCGTCGCCCTGATGTGGGAGGCCCGGGCCGTCGAGGGCCGGGGCAACGAGCTGCTGGAGTGGGCCCGCGCCCAGGTCCTGGCCCGGGAGCCGGTGCGCCGCGAGGTGCTGCGCGCCGCCGGGGACCGGGTCCTCGTGATCACCTGGTGGGAGGTCCCGGAAGGCGGCACGGCGGCCGGACTGCCCGAGCTGCCGGAGCCCGCGGCGGACCTGATCACCCGGGCCGTGCACCGCTGGCGGTTCGAGTCCGTCGAGGTCACGCACGGCGGCTGACCGCGGGTCGAGGAGCGCTGCGGTGAAGCTCGACGGGGCGCCGCTAGGGTCGTGCGCATGCCTAGCCGCCGAGACCTGCCGCCCCCGCCGCCGCCCGCGCACCTGCGCGAGTGGCTGGACGAGAGCGTCGTACGGGCCGACCGCGCGCGCTTCCTCGCCGACCTGAGCCGCCGCAGCCTGGGCCTGGGACGGCTGGTGCTGCTCTGGCTGGTGGCGGCGGTCTTCGCGCTCGGCTGGACCTTCGTCGGCATGGCCGTGATGACCTTCGAGTCCGGTGCGGGGCTGGACCACCTCTTCGGCGCCGCCTTCGCGGTGATGGGCCTGGGGGTGCTGGGACCGGCCGGGTACTGCTTCGTGCGCGGCGCCCGGCAGGAGCGCCGGGTGCACCGGCTGCTGTGCGCCTGGGTCGTCGCGGGCCGGGACCCCGAGACGGACGCGGGCCTGCGCGCCCCGGGCCGCAGCCTGGTGTGGCTGGTGGCCTCACTGGCCCTGGGCGCCCTCGGCCTCTGGACGGCCTTCGCCGCGGCCGCGGGTGCCCGGCCGGGCACGGACACCGTCGGGCAGATCGCGTACGTCATGGGCCTCGGCATGATCCTGTGGATCACCGCCCTCCTGGGCCTGGCCAAGGCCGCCACCCACTACAGCTGGTCCCTGCGGGCGCGCAGGACCCGGCACGGCGCGGCGCCCGTGCCGTCCGGCGGGGCCGCCGGCCGACGGGTCCGCCACAGCACGGCGAGGCCGGCGAACTCCAGCCTCGCGGGCGTCTGAGCCGCAACGCCGCGGCCCCGGCCACCGGGGCGGGCCACGATCCGGCCCCGCCGGCGATCGAGGCGCGGGGTCCCGGGGCGGAGCCCCGAAAGCCCGGGCGCGGGGCCCGGGCGCGGCCCCGCACGACGCCCCCGCACCGGGCCGAAACCGGCCCCGCCGGCGATCGAGGCGCGGGGGCCCGGGCGGAGCCCGACAGACCCTAGGCCACCGGCGAGCCGATGAGCATCGCCGGCGCCCCCGCCACCCGCGTCAGGAACACCGTCGCGGAGTGCGGCCCCGACGGCTTGACCTTCCGCCGCAGCTCCTCCGGCTCGATCGCCGACCCCCGCTTCTTCACCGTCAGCACCCCCACCTCCCGCTCCCGCAGCAGCGCCTTCAGCTTCTTCAGCCCGAACGGCAGCACGTCCGTGATCTCGTACGCCGTCGCGTACGGCGTGGCCCGCAGCTCGTCGGCCGTGATGTACGCGATCGTCGGATCGATCAGCCGCCCGTCCAGCTCCTCCGCCACCTCCGCGACCAGGTGCGCCCGGATCACCGCCCCGTCCGGCTCGTACAGCCAGCGCCCCACCGGCCCCGCCCCGGGGTCCGGCAGCGGCTCGGCGGTGTGGAGCCCGACCGGCCCCGGCAGCAGGGTGGCCCGTACCGTGCCGGGCGCGGTGCCGAACCAGAGCACGGCCTCCTTCACGTCCCCGTGGTCCGAGATCCACTCCGCCTCGGCCTCCGCCGGCACCGCCTCGTGCGGGATCCCGGGTGCGATCTTGACGGCGGCGTACCGCGCCGCCCGCGCCGCCCCGACCGCCCACGACAGCGGCGGCGAGTACGACTCCGGGTCGAAGATCCGGCCCCGTCCGCCGCGCCGCGCCGGGTCGATGAAGACGGCGTCGTACGAGGACACGTCCACCGTCGTCACGTCCGCCTCCCGGACCTCGATCAGGTCCGCCAGTCCCAGGGCCTCCGCGTTGGCCCGCGCGACCGCCACCGTCAGCGGGTCGAGGTCCACGGCCAGCACCCGGATCCCGCGCCGCGCCAGCGCCAGCGCGTCCCCGCCGATCCCGCAGCACAGGTCCGCGACGCTCCGCACGCCCAGCTCGGCGAGCCGGTCGGCCCGGTACGAGGCCACCGACGCGCGGGTGGCCATCTCGCCGCCGCCGGGGGTGAAGAACATCCGGAACGCGTCCTCGGCCCCGAACTTCGCCACCGCCCGCTGCCGCAGCCGGGCCTGCCCCAGCGCGGCCGACACCAGCCCGGCCGGGTGGTCGCGGCGCAGCCGGGTGGCGACGGCCAGCTCCTGGGCCGGGTCGTAGTCGCGGAGCGAGTCGAGGAGCGCGCGGCCCTCGGGGGTGAGGAGCGCGGCGAAGTCTTCGGGAGTCACGGCTCCATTGTCGGCCAGTCGGTGGAAGGGGGGACCGCGGCCGTGGTGTCGGCCGGGGAGCCGGGCTGTCGGGTGCAAGGATCCGCTGCTATGCAGCTAGTACGACAAAAGGGAAATCCCACGCAGTTTGGTCACCGGTCCGCGGCGCGCCCGCGCGGCCGGTACGGGGTGGCCGCGGCCGCGCTGCTGGTCGCCGCCCTGGGCACGGGGTGCGGCGCCGCGGACCCGGGTACGCCGGTCAAGGGCAAGCCGGGCCAGGCCGCCGCCGAGGCCGGCTCCGGCGCGGCCGGCGCCCTCGCCAACTCCGCCGAGAAGCTCAAGGCCGCCCAGCAGGCCCGCGTCGCCATGGCGAAGAAGTGGGGCCTGGCCAAGACCCCGCTCATGGCCCCGGCCGGACCCAAGGCGAAGCCTGAGATCACCACCCGCGAGGGCTTCGAGGTCGAGGGCCAGGACGATCTGCCCCCGGTCTTCACCACCGTCCCGACCGAGGACAAGGTCGTCTTCCTGACCGTCGACGACGGGGCCGAGAAGGACCCCGAGTTCATCCGGATGATGCAGGAGCTGAAGATCCCGTACACGGCGTTCCTCAGCGACTACCTCGTCCGCGACAACTACCCGTACTTCAAGGAGATGCAGGCCGCCGGCGTCACCCTGAACAACCACACCCTCAACCACCGCTACATGCCCGGACTCAACTACGAGCAGCAGCGGGAGGAGATCTGCGGCCAGCAGGACACCATCCAGAAGCAGTTCGGCAAGCGGCCCCAGCTCTTCCGGCCCCCGTACGGGAACTACAACCAGGACACGCTGCGCGCGGCCAAGTCCTGCGGCATCAAAGCGGTTCCGCTCTGGAACGCGGAGGCCTTCCCGAACCGGATGGACTACCGTGAGTGGGACAGGGACCTGCACCCCGGGGACGTCATCCTCACGCACTTCCGGGGTCGAGAGGACTGGAAGGGCACGATGCCTGACATGATCCGTCATGTCATGAAGACCGTCACGGACAAGGGGTACGCCGTGGCCCGCCTGGAGGATTACCTGTGAAGTACGCGCGCCGGCTGATGGCCGGGACGCTGACGGCCGGCGCGCTCGCGCTGTCCCTGTCGGGATGCGGGAACAGCGTGGATCCGATCGAGAGGCTGGGCCGCAAGGCCGGGCAGACGCCGGGGGCCCCGTCGGCCTCCCCGTCCGCCCCGGCCTCCGCGGCCGCCTCCGCCCAGGCGGGCACCCCGGGGGACGAGGCGTACCGCAAGTGGGGGCTGACCGCCCCGCTGCAGTACGCCCCGAAGCCCGCGCAGAAGCCCCAACTCCCCAAGCCGGCGGGGCCGGGCAAGCCGGTGGTGGTGGACCGAATACCCGTGGCCCCGAACGACAAGGTCGTCTTCCTGACCTTCGACGACGGCGCGGAGAAGGACCCCGAGTTCCTGAAGATGGCGGCCGACCTGAAGCTGCCGATCAGCATGTTCCTGACGGACAACGTGGCCTCGTCGGACTACGGCTACTTCGAGAAGATCCGCGACAACGGCTCCAACAGCACGGTGAACAACCACACCCTGACGCACCCGAACATGCGCACGCTGGCGTTCGCGGCGCAGAAGAAGGAGATATGCGGCCAGCAGGAGCGCCTGGAGAAGCGCTTCGGCAAGCGCCCGGTCCTCTTCCGCCCGCCGTTCGGCAACTACAACGACGACACCCTGAAGGCCGCCTCGGAGTGCGGCATCAGCACGGTCGTGCTGTGGCGGGCGTCGATGCAGATAAACGACTTCCAGTACGCCGAGGGATCGGCCCTCAAGCCGGGTGACATCATCCTGGCCCACTTCCGCGGCCCGTCGGAACTCAAGGGCGCGACGGAGATCCACATGACGACGCGGATGCTCCAGCACATACAGGAACAGGGCTACAAGATCGCCCGCCTGGAGGACTACCTGTAGGAGCGGGGCACGGCCTCGCCCCAGGCGGAACGGGACAGCGGACCGGGGGCCGGGGTGGTCGGGTCCCAGGTTGGCCGGGCTTCAACTGGCCGGCCGAGCAGCACCCTGTAGAGACGTCATGGTGGGGAGAGGGTGCCAGGTCGCAGGGACGTCGCGCATGACCAGGACGCAGTCCAGGGTGGCGGTTCCCGCGACGGCGTAGCCGTTCACCGGCTGCGGGCGCAGCGGCTCGGGCAGTAGACGCGCCGCCGCTTCCAAGCAGCCAACAAGGGCCGGATCCGGTCGAGTTGCCGGGGGCGAGCCCGGAAGCCGGGGCCTCATGGAATGCGATCGCGGCAGTCCCCGGTGTTCCGCTACGGTCCGGGCATGTTCGTTGTCACAGTGACCTACACGGCACCGCTGGATGAAGTGGACCGATGGAGACCGGCCCACGGCGACTGGTTGAACCAGCTCATATCCCGGCGAGCGCTTCTGGTGGCCGGCCGACAGGTGCCTCTGGTCGGGGGCGTGTACCTCGCCCCCGGCATGCCCGTCGAGGAACTCGACCGGCTTCTCGCGACCGATCCGTACGTCCTCGCGGGTGTCGCCGTGCACGGCATCGTGGAGTTCACCCCGTTGCTGGTCGCGGCCGGCTTGGAGGACCTCAAGGCCTGATCGGCGAGTTCAGCCGCCATGTTCGGTGCCGTTTCCGCAGGGGCGGGACTGCCGCGAGGCGGTCCAGTGGAGCTGCCGACCTGCCGGGTCGACCGGCATTGAGCACTGGACGGAGCCGGCGGTGAGGCGACCCCCGACCCCGCCCCGCCGTTCGGTGCCGCCCCGCGCCACGAGCCCCTACCGCCCCCCGGCCCCCGCCCCCACCGCCGGGGTGATCGTCGTTTCCACCGGCCCCCGTGCGTCGGCCTCCCGCTGTCGTTCCGCGCTGTCGCTGATGCGGAGGAGGAGGGCGATCATGATCCAGTTGGCCAGGAGTGACGAGCCGCCCTTCGCCAGGAAGGGGAGGGCCTTGCCGGTCAGGGGGATCAGGCCCGTGACGCCGCCCGCGACCACGAAGACCTGGAGCGCCAGCGCCGCAGCGAGCCCCACCGCGAGCAGCTTGCCGAACGGGTCCCGCGCGGCCAGGGCCATCCGCAGGCCGCGCTGCACGAGGAGGGCGTACAGGAGCAGGACGGCCATGACCCCGGCCAGGCCGAGTTCCTCGCCCACCGTCGTCAGGATGAAGTCGCTGCGCCCCGCGAACTTGATCAGCTCGGGGTGGCCCAGCCCCAGGCCCGTGCCCGAGACGCCGCCCGTGCCGAAGCTGAACAGCGCCTGCGCCGACTGGTCGGAGGTGACGCCCGGCGGGCGGTTCTCCCAGTAGTAGGACAGCGGGTTGAGCCAGGCCGCCACGCGCGCCTTGACGTGCGGTTCGGTCGAGCCGACGACGAAGGCGCCGCCCGCCGCCATGACCAGGCCGCAGACGATCCAGCTGGTGCGCTCGGTGGCGACGTACAGCATCACCACGAACACCCCGAAGAAGATCAGCGAGGTGCCGAGGTCGCGCTCGAAGACCAGCACGAGCAGCGAAATGATCCACACCGTGATGATCGGTCCGAGCTGCCGCATCGGCGGCAGCCGCATGCCCAGGAACTTCCGGCCGGTCAGGGCCAGCGAGTCGCGGTGGATGACCAGATATCCCGCGAAGAAGATCGCGATCATGATCTTCACGAACTCGCCGGGCTGGAGCGAGAACCCGAAGAGGATGATCCAGCGCTTCGCGCCGTACGTGTCCGCGCCGAAGAACGCCGGCGCGATCAGCAGCACCAGGGCGACGGCCATCGTGATGTAGATGAACCGCTGGAGCAGCCGGTGGTCGCGCAGCAGTGCCACCACCAGCAGGCAGGCGGCGACCCCCACCACCGTCCACATCAGCTGGCCGGGCGCGTTCGCGTCGGAGCCGTAGCGCTCGATGTACCCCTGGTCGAGCCGGTGGATCAGGACGAGCCCCAGCCCGGTCAGCAGCATGGCGAGGGGGAAGATCAGCGGGTCGGCGTAGGCCGCGAACCGGCGGATGCCCAGGTGCCCCACCAGGGAGAGCAGGGTCATGCTGATCACGAAGCTGGTGAGGTGCTGCGGCAGCTCGCCGTTCATGGCCAGGCCCGCGCTCACGTGCCCGAAGACGGCGATGCCGACGACGAAGACCAGCAGGAGCGCTTCGGTGCGGCGGCGGGCGCCCGCCGTCGTCAGCGGCCTCAGTCCACGCACGGAACGCCGCCGCCGTCGATGGTGCCCTCTTCCGGCTGCTCCGGCTGCTGCCCCGGCGGCGCGGCCGAGGGAGATGAGGCGGGAGGCGGCGGGGAAGAGGAGGAGGAAGGAGATGCGGCGCCCGGTGCACTCGGGGTCGTCGCAGTGGCGGTCCGGGGACCGATCTGCTCGGCAATGAGGCGCTTTATCTTCATATCATCTACGACGTTGACGTCCTCCCCATGGTTCCTTGCGAAGCCTTCGACGGGGAGTGTCGAAAATTGCATTTTCCCGCCGGACAGGTTTTTCGCCTGCTTCACGAACGACAGCAGATCCCACCCCGCATCCGTCACGACGTCCTGTTTCGCCGTGTCGATCAACTTGATCAGCTTTGCCGGATCGGTGAAGGTCCCGGCCGAATTCAGCTTGTGCGCGGCCCCCGCCAGGAACGCCTGCTGCCGCTTCGTCCGGTCCAGGTCGCCCCCGTCCAGGCCGTGCCGCTGCCGTACGAACGCCAGGGACTGCTTCCCGTTCAGCGTCTGCCGGCCCGCCGGGAAGTCCGCCCCCGAGTAGCGGTCCTTCACCGGCTTCTTCAGGCACACCGGTACGCCGTCCAGCGCGTCGGCCAGGTGGTAGAAGCCGGCCAGGTTCAGCTCGGCGAAATGATCGACCGGCACGCCCAGGAAGTTCCGCACGGTCGCGATCTGGGCCTTGCGCCCCGCCTCGCGCCCTTCCCGCTCCAGCTGCCGCCGGTCCTTGACCCCCTGCGCGGAGAGCTGCTCCTCCCTGGCCTCCTTCGCCAGCCCGTACGCCTTCTTGATCTTGTCCTTGCGTCCGGTCCCGGCCGCCCCTTCCGCCCCCGCGAGTTCGACGAAGTCGTCCCGGGGTATCGAGAAGGCCTTGGCCCGCCCGCCGTCACCGGGCACGTGCAGCAGGATCATGGTGTTCGCGTTGTAGCCGCCGATGTCCGAGCTCCCCGCGTGCAACTGGTCGAGGACCTCCTCGGGCAGCGGCTCGCCGTTCTGGTCGCGGCGGCTGTCCAGGCCGATGAGCAGGACGTTCACATCGCCGTGCGCCGACTTCTCGGCCCCGTCCAGCGCCTTCGAGCTGGCGATGCCGGCCGCCAGGTCCCGGTAGGCGTACCAGGCGGTGCCGCCCGCCAGCACGGTCAGCGCGCACGCGGCGACCAGCAGTCTGCGGCCGGTCCGGCGGGGGGAGTGCCTGCGGTGGCCGGTGCCGGGTTTCCTCCGTCGCGCGCTCATGCCGGTCGATCCTGACGCAGGCCCGCTGAAGGAAACCTGAGAGCGGGCCCGCCCCGCGACCCCTACCGGCGTCCCCCGGCCGGGATCCGCAGCTCCAGCAGGGCGCCCCCGCCGGGAGCTGCCAAGGCCCGCACGTCGCCCCCGTGCGCCCGTGCGATCTCGTGGGCGATCGCCAGGCCCAGGCCGGTGCCGCCGCTGGCCCGGCCCCGGTCCGCGTCCAGCCGTACGAACCGCTCGAAGATCCGGGCCCGGTCCGCCTCCGGGATTCCCGGGCCGTCGTCCGCGACCTCCAGCACCGCCCACCCGTCCCGTGCGAGGGCCCGCACCACGACCCCTCCCCGGGCGTACCGCAGGGCGTTGTCCACCAGGTTGGCCAGGGCCCGCTCCAGCCGCGCCGCGTCCCCGTACGCCGGGACCGGCGCCGGTGCCTCCAGCCGCAGCGGCATCCGGGGCGCGGGCCGGCGCGCCGCGTCCTCCGCCGCCAGCAGCGCCAGGTCCACCGGCTCGGGGCGCGGCGCGGGCCCGCCGTCGAGGCGGGCCAGGAGCAGCAGGTCGGCGGCGATCCGCTGGAGCCGCTCGGTGTCGGCCAGCGCGGCGGCCACCGACGCCCGGTCGGGCCGCTCCATGGCGAGGGCCACCTCCAGTCGGGAGCGGACGGCGGCCAGCGGGTTGCGCAACTCGTGCGAGGCGTCGGCGGTGAACTGCCGCTGCCGGGCGTCGGAGCGCTCCAGCCGGTCGAGGGTGTCGTTGACGGTCCGGGCCAGCTGGGCGATCTCGTCCGCGCCGCCCGGGTCGGGGACGCGGCGGTCGAGCTCGCTCGCGGTGACGGCGGCCAGGCCGGAGCGGATGGCGGCGACGGGGCGCAGCGCGTGCCCGGTGGCCCACCAGGCCAGGGCCGCCGCGAAGGCGGTGAGCGGCGGGGCGCCGGCGAGCAGTGCGACCGCGACGGCGCGGGTGGCGTCGTCGACGTCGCCGAGCACGGTCATCGCGTACACGGTGTGCGGGGCGGCCGGGTCGTGCGCCGCGGGCGGGCCGGGGGCGGCGACCGCGACGACCACGCGCCGCTGACCGCCGGGGTGCGCGGGCGCGAGTACGGCCGACCGGGAGTCCTGCCCGGGCCCGGGGCGCAGCCCGTCGAGGCGGGGGATGTCCCGGGGCTCCCCGCCGGCGGCGGTGCTCGCCACGGTCCGGCCCTGCGCGTCGCGTACGAGGACCAGGTCGACCCCCGTCTCGGGCGCGGGCAGCCGGCCGCCGGGCGGGAGGGTCCGGGTGTCGACCTGCGCGGCGACCTTCCGCGCGGCGAGCTCGGTGCGGCCGGTGGTGTTGTCGAGGAGGTTGCCGCGCATCAGGGTGTACAGCCACAGCCCGCCGGTGGCCAGTACGGCGGCCATCGCGAGCGCGGCGGCGAGCGCGGTCCGGGCGCGGAGGCTGCTCACCACCGTCAGCCGCCGTCGGGGGCCATGCGGTAGCCGGTGCCGTGGACGGTGAGGATGGAGCGGCGGCCGAAGGGTGCGTCGATCTTCTTGCGCAGGGAGGAGACGTAGACCTCGACGATGTTGGGGTCGATGCCGTGCGGGGAGTCCCAGACCTCGTCGAGGATGTCCTGCTTGGCGACGGCCCGGCCGGGCCGCTCCATCAGGCAGGCGAGCACGCCGAGCTCGCGGGCGGTGAGTTCGATGTCCTGCGCGCCGCGGCGGCAGCGGCGGTCGTGCGGGTCGAGGACCAGGTCGCCCGCCCGCAGGACGGCGGGTCCGGCGGCGGGGCCGGCGGCGCGGCGGGCGAGGGCGCGCAGGCGGGCGCCGAGCACGACGAAGGAGAACGGCTTGGTGAGGTAGTCGTCGGCCCCGGCGTCGAGGCCCTCGGCCTCGTCGTACTCGCCGTCCTTGGCGGTGAGCACCAGGACGGGGGTGGGGTCGCCGTGGGCGCGCATGCGGGCGCAGATCTCGGCGCCGCCGGGGCCGGGGAGCATGAGGTCCAGCAGGACGACGTCGTACGGCCCGCCGGTGAGGGCCAGTTCCAGGCCCCGGTGCCCGTCGTGGGCGACCTCGACGCGGTGGCCCTCGGCGGACAGGCCCTGCCGGAGGGACTCGGCCAGGTTCTCTTCGTCTTCGACGACCAGGATGCGCACGCGCCAAGCCTCACATACCGGGCGCCGGACCGGCCCGGGGCGGGCCCTGCGGGGCCGTCGGGGCGAGCCGTCCCCGGGCGGGGCCGGGATTTCGGCGGAGGGCCGGAGGCGGCGGGGGCCGGGTTTGGGCCAAGTGGGGGGTTCGGCGGCCGGAATACGTGGATCCAGCGGACCGTGTTGGCACTCCGCTTGACCGAGTGCTAATCGCCGGAATAGTGTCACACCTGGCACTCGCCCCCGGCGAGTGCCAACACAGCGACAGGCAGGTCCGGCACCCGCGACGACGGATCGACCTGGTCGCCACCTCAGACAGTTAACCCCGGATCTCCGAAGGGGGAGGTCGGATCGTGACGACCGCCAGCTCCAAGGTTGCCATCAAGCCGCTTGAGGACCGCATCGTGGTCCAGCCGCTCGACGCCGAGCAGACCACGGCCTCCGGCCTGGTCATCCCGGACACCGCGAAGGAGAAGCCCCAGGAGGGCGTCGTCCTCGCGGTCGGCCCGGGCCGCTTCGAGGACGGCCAGCGTCTCCCGCTGGACGTCTCCGTCGGCGACATCGTGCTGTACAGCAAGTACGGCGGCACCGAAGTGAAGTACAGCGGCGAGGAGTACCTCGTCCTCTCGGCCCGCGACGTGCTCGCGATCGTCGAGAAGTAATCACTTCTCAGCATTGCTTTGAACTGCGCCCCTGGTCACCCCGCTGATTGCCGGGCGGCGAGGGGCGCGGTTCGTTAAACCCGAGTTTTCGAGAGGGCTGAACCGCTCCCATGGCGAAGATCCTGAAGTTCGACGAGGACGCCCGTCGCGCCCTCGAGCGCGGCGTCAACAAGCTTGCCGACACGGTCAAGGTGACGATCGGCCCCAAGGGCCGCAACGTCGTCATCGACAAGAAGTTCGGCGCCCCCACCATCACCAACGACGGTGTCACCATCGCCCGCGAGGTCGAGCTGGACGACCCGTACGAGAACCTCGGCGCCCAGCTCGTGAAGGAGGTGGCGACCAAGACCAACGACATCGCGGGTGACGGCACCACCACCGCCACCGTGCTCGCCCAGGCGCTCGTCCGCGAGGGTCTGCGCAACGTCGCCGCCGGCGCCTCCCCGGCCGCCCTGAAGAAGGGCATCGACGCCGCGGTCAAGGCCGTGTCCGAGGAGCTCCTCGCGACCGCCCGCCCGATCGAGGACAAGTCCGACATCGCCGCCGTGGCCGCGCTCTCCGCGCAGGACTCGCAGGTCGGCGAGCTCATCGCCGAGGCGATGGACAAGGTCGGCAAGGACGGTGTCATCACCGTCGAGGAGTCCAACGCCTTCGGCCTGGAGCTGGAGTTCACCGAGGGCATGGCCTTCGACAAGGGCTACCTCTCGCCGTACATGGTCACCGACCAGGAGCGTATGGAGGCCGTCCTCGACGACCCGTACATCCTGATCAACCAGGGCAAGATCTCCTCCATCCAGGACCTCCTGCCGCTTCTGGAGAAGGTCATCCAGGCGGGTGGCTCCAAGCCGCTGCTGATCATCGCCGAGGACGTCGAGGGCGAGGCGCTCTCCACCCTCGTCGTCAACAAGATCCGCGGCACCTTCAACGCGGTCGCCGTCAAGGCCCCGGGCTTCGGCGACCGCCGCAAGGCGATGCTCCAGGACATGGCCACCCTCACCGGTGCCACCGTCATCGCCGAGGAGGTCGGCCTCAAGCTCGACCAGGCCGGTCTGGACGTCCTCGGTTCCGCGCGCCGCGTGACCATCTCCAAGGACGACACGACCATCGTCGACGGTGGCGGCAACGCCGCTGACGTCGCGGGCCGCGTCAACCAGATCAAGGCCGAGATCGAGTCCACGGACTCCGACTGGGACCGCGAGAAGCTGCAGGAGCGCCTGGCGAAGCTCGCCGGCGGCGTCTGCGTCATCAAGGTCGGCGCCGCCACCGAGGTGGAGCTCAAGGAGAAGAAGCACCGTCTCGAGGACGCCATCTCCGCGACCCGCGCCGCGGTCGAGGAGGGCATCGTCTCCGGTGGTGGCTCCGCGCTCGTCCACGCCGTCAAGGTGCTCGAGGGCAACCTCGGCCTGACCGGCGACGAGGGCACGGGTGTGGCGGTCGTCCGCCGCGCCGCCGTCGAGCCGCTGCGCTGGATCGCCGAGAACGCCGGCCTCGAGGGCTACGTCATCACCTCGAAGGTGGCGGAGCTGGAGAAGGGCAACGGCTTCAACGCCGCCTCCGGCGAGTACGGCGACCTGGTCAAGGCCGGCGTCATCGACCCGGTCAAGGTCACCCGCTCCGCGCTGGAGAACGCCGCTTCCATCGCCTCCCTGCTGCTCACGACCGAGACCCTGGTCGTCGAGAAGCCGGCGGAGGAGGAGGCCGAGGCCGGTCACGGCCACGGCCACGGTCACAGCCACTGAGGCTGATGCCTGAGCGCTAGCCGAGAAGGCCCTGGTCACCGCTGCAACGCGGGGGTGACCAGGGCCTCTTGCGTGCCGGCCTCGTGCGTACCGGCCTCGGGCGTGCCGGCCTACTCGGGCATCATGCCCATCTGGCGCATCAGGCCGGGTGCGTCGTAGTACCACCAGCCCTCGGCGATCCGGCCGTTGTCGAGGCGGAAGGTCGTACACCCCGACATCGTCACTTCCTTGCCCGTGGGGGCGACGCCCATGAACGCGCCCTTCTGGGTGCCCTTCCAGTTCCAGAGCGTCGTGACGCAGTCGCCTTCGGCGATCTGGCGGGTCTGGTCGAAGGAGAAGTCGAAGGCTTCCCTCCACATGCTGATGGTCTGCTGCATGCCGTCGCGGCCGTTGCTCTGGCCCTCGCCCTCCATGATGTCGTGGTCGGTGTAGTCCATGGCCAGGCACTCCTCCAGGGCGGCGAAGTCGCCCTTGAGGATGCACTCCTCGAACATCCGGTTCACGACGAGCTTGTTGAGGTACTCGTCGCGCACCACGTCGAGGTTCATGAACTTCGGCATTCCCTCACAGAGGGCGACCATCTCCTGGAACATCCGGTCGGTCTCGGGGAGGTGGGAGTTCTTCATCGCCTCCTCGTAGGAGGGGAATTCGACGAGGTCCACGTAGTGGTTCTGGGCCTCGCGGTCCCTGCCGATCATCGTGTGCGTGACCGTGCGCCTCCCGCTGGTCTGTTCCGCGTAGCGGTCGATGAGCGCGTTCATCTCGTCGAACCGCCTGGTTTCGTAGTCGATCACCTGTACGAACGTCATCGCGTCGCCTCCCGCAGTGGATGAGACACGTCCATTTTAGGGAGATTTCACCCTTTTGCCGCGCTTACCGGCCGGTCAGGCAGGGGTCACTGCGGCCCGTACTTGCGCCCCGTCCGGGAGGACACGCCGCCGAGCAGCCCGCGCGGCGTCAGCTTCACCACGCCCATCAGCGCCTTGTACCGCGGGTCCGGGATCGACACCGTCTTCCCGCGCGCCAGGTCGGCCAGCGCGGCGGCCACCAGCTTGTCGGCGTCGAGCCACAGCCAGCCCGGGATGTTGTCGGTGCCCATGCCGGCCCGCTGGTGGAACTCGGTCCGCACGAAGCCCGGGCACAGTGCCATCATCCGCACCCCGGACCCGGCCAGGTCCCGGGCCGCGCCCTGGGTGAACTGGACGACCCAGGCCTTGCTCGCGCCATAGGTGCCGCGCGGGACGAAGGCGGCGACCGAGGCGACGTTGACGACCCCGCCGCGGCCGCGCGAGCGCATCGACTCCGTCGCCGCCGAGGTCAGCCGCAGCACCGCCTCGATGTGCACCTTGAGCATGGCCAGCTCGTCGGCCATGGAGACCTCCAGGTAGCGGCCCTTGTTGCCGAAGCCGGCGTTGTTGACCAGCAGGTCCACCGGGTGCGTACGGTCCCCGAGGCGGGCCTCGACCGCCGCGATGCCCTCGTCCGTGGAGAGGTCGGCGGCCAGTACCTCGGCCTCGATGCCGTGCCGGTCGTGCAGCTCGGTGGCCTGCTCGGCCAGCCGCTTCGTGTCCCGGGCCACCAGTACGAGGTTGTGGCCCTGGGCGGCGAGCCGCCGGGCGAAGGCGGCGCCGATGCCCGCCGTGGATCCAGTGATCAACGCAGTCGTCATGTGCGCAAAATAGCCGCCCGCGCCGACTCCCGTACCCCCTGCGCGCCCCTTCCCAAAGGCCCGGCTGGACATGTCGGCCGTGGCGAAAGGCGGGCTTATGCTCGAAGGGTGATTGAGGCACGCCACCTGCGGATCCTGCGCGCTGTCGCCGGGACCGGTTCCTTTTCCGCCGCCGCCCGTGAACTCGGGTGCACCCAGCCCGCCGTCTCCCAGCAGATGAAGGCCCTGGAACAGTCGGCCGGCACCCCGCTGCTGGTCCGCACGGGCCGCGAGATGCGGCTGACCCAGGCGGGGGAGGCCCTCGTGCGGCACGCCGCCGGGATCCTGGCCGGGCTGACCGCAGCCGAGGAGGAGGTCGCGGCCATCGCCGGGCTGCGCGCGGGGCGGGTACGGCTCGTCTCCTTCCCCAGCGGCAGCTCCACGCTGGTGCCGACCGCGCTCGCGGCGATGCGCGCCGAGCACCCGGGCACCCGCATCTCCCTGGTGGAGGCGGAGCCGCCGCGTTCGGTGGAGATGCTGCGCGAGGGGGACTGCGACCTCGCGCTGGCCTTCCGCTACGCCGGGGCCTCGGCCGTGGCCGAGTGGGAGGACCTCGTGGTCACCCCGCTGCTCACCGACCGGCTCGTCGGGCTGGTGCCCGAGGCGCACCCGCTGGCCGGCGCCGGCCGGGTGGGCATGGCGGAGCTGGCCGACGAGCCCTGGATCGCGGGCTGTCCGCGCTGCCGCCGCCACCTGGTGGAGGTGTGCGAGGGCGCGGGATTCACCCCGCGCATCGACTTCGCCACCGACGACTACCCGGCCGTGGTCGGCCTGGTCGGCGCCGGGCTGGGCGTGGCGGTGCTGCCGGAGCTGGCGGTGGAGTCCGTACGGGCGAAGGGCGTGAGCACCCTGGCCGTGGAGCCGGCGGTGGAGCGGGAGGTCGTGGCGCTGACGCTGCCCGACCTGGCGCGCGTCCCGGCGGTGGCGGCGACCCTGGGGGAGCTGGTGCGGGCCGCCGCCCGCTGACCGGCCGCGCGCCCCGCGGGTGCGCGTCGGTGCGACACGCCCGGTGCGCGGGCGGATCCGGAAGGGTTCGAGGGGGTCGGGGTCGGTGCGACGGGGTGGCGGGGAAACGTTCCTTCGTACGTTTCTCCGGGCGCCCTTCCGTACGCCGTGCGGCGTGCGGTCAGTTCGGCGCGCTGGGGCCGATCGTGCTGGAGGCGGGGATCAGGCGGTGTCGCGCGCGGCCCATCAGCTCCTCGCGCTCGTCCTCGGTGAGGCCGCCCCACACCCCGTAGGGCTCGCGGACGGCGAGTGCGTGCGCGGCGCATTCCGAGCGCACCGGGCAGCGCATGCAGACCTCTTTAGCCGAGGCCTCGCGCGCACTCCTGGCCGCGCCCCGCTCGCCTTCCGGATGGAAGAACAGGGAGCTGTCGACTCCGCGGCAGGCCGCGAGCAGCTGCCAGTCCCAGAGGTCGGCGTTCGGTCCGGGGAGGCGGGAGAAATCTGCCATGGGTAGTCCTCTTGGTGCCGGTACTGAGGCGGATAGGGTCCATGTCTCCACACCTACTGTCGTAGTAGATGTAAATATGACTCATTGGGAATCTAGCCTCAGACACATGGCAAACGGAAGGAAAGCCGCCAAATAGGGCATAGCTCCAGATGGAGGACGCGCGGAGGGTGGCTCCAGCGTCGTGATCGCTTCCTCACGTAGAGTGCCGAAGGTGTCCGTCCGACCCGTAACTCTTTCGAGTGACCATCGTTGAGAGAGCGAGTGCGGTTGAAACGAGAAGTTCCCGGACAGGTGTCCGAGGACGTCGACCGCACAGGTGACGATACGTACCAGCCTGGAGGCTCAAGGTGACGCGCATCAGCAGCTGCGGAGGGCGGTCATGACTTCCGTCCTCGTCTGCGACGACTCCCCGCTTGCCCGAGAGGCGCTCCGTCGCGCGGTTGCCACCGTGCCCGGCGTCGAGCGTGTGACGACGGCCGCCAACGGCGAGGAAGTCCTCCGCCGCTGGGGTGCCGACCGGTCCGACCTGATTCTGATGGACGTACGGATGCCCGGCCTCGGCGGTGTCGAGACCGTCCGCCGGCTGCTGTCGGCCGACCCGGGCGCCCGCATCATCATGCTGACGGTCGCCGAGGACCTGGACGGCGTGGCCCTCGCGGTCGCCGCCGGCGCCCGCGGCTACCTGCACAAGGACGCCTCGCGCGCCGAACTGCGGGCCACGGTCACCCAGGCCCTCGCCGACCCGACCTGGCGGCTGGCCCCGCGCCGGCTGCGCTCGGCGGAGATGGGCGCGGCGCCCACCCTCACCGCGCGCGAGATCCAGGTGCTGGAGGGCATGAGCCACGGCCGGTCCAACGCGGAGATCGGGCGCGAGCTCTTCCTCTCCGAGGACACGGTCAAGACCCACGCCCGCAGGCTGTTCAAGAAGCTCGGCGCCTCGGACCGGGCGCACGCCGTGGCGCTCGGCTTCCGCTGGGGCCTCGTCCGCTGACCGGGTCAGCGGCGTCCGGCTGACCGGAGCGGTCCCGTCCGCCGATGGCGGGCGGGGCGGCAGGCCCCGGTCGGCGGCGGCGAGCGAAAAGTCCCGTCCCGACCGGTGTCCCGTCGGGGATTGACGGGGCACAATCCGGGGGACGTGTCGCTTCGGGCGCGATGCCGCATCCTTGATGGTGTGCCGCATTCTTGGAGAGGTCGAGTCCTCGGGGACGACGATTCGGGCCGAGCGGAGGGGAGGGCGCAGAAGATGAGCTCCGGCGCACCCGCTCATAACGCTTCGATGCACAACACGGACCGCGATGCCGCGAACGCTCCGGCGCCAAGGCACCATGGATCGATGCGCGACGACGAGGCCCTGGGGTCATCCCCGGCCACAGGCCCCACCGGCGCCGCCAAAGGCGGCAACGCCGGGGCCGTCGGCGCGCTCGTGCGCCGTGCGGTCGACGGTGACGAACAGGCCACGCACGACCTGCTGGCCTTCGTGCACCCCCTCGCCCTCCGCTACTGCCGCACCCGGCTGTCGCGGCTCCCGGGTGACGCCCGTCACTTCGTCGAGGACCTCGCGCAGGAGGTGTGCGTCGCCGTCCTGATGGCGCTGCCGCGCTACCGGGACACCGGGCGCCCCTTCGAGGCGTTCGTCTTCGCCATCGCCGCGCACAAGGTCGCCGACCTCCAGCGGGCCGCCATGCGGCACCCGGGGAGCACCGCCGTGCCGTCCGACGAGATGCCGGAGCGGCCGGACGACTCCCTCGGTCCGGAGGAGCGGGCGCTGCTCAGCAGCGATGCCGCCTGGGCCAAGAAGCTGCTGGCCAACCTGCCCGAGAACCAGCGCGAGCTGCTCGTGCTGCGGGTGGCCGTCGGGCTGACCGCCGAGGAGACCGGCCAGATGCTCGGCATGTCCCCGGGCGCGGTGCGGGTCGCGCAGCACCGCGCGCTGAGCCGGCTGCGGGCGCTCGCCGAGCAGTGAGCAGGCGATCCCACCCGGAGGGCGCCTCGTAGGAAACCACGAATCTTGTGCTTGACCTTGGTCGTGGAATGAGACGCGTCGGGATCCCGTTAGCATGGACATCCGCGCTGAGCAAGACCATTTGGGAAGGTGTCATGACCGCCGACGGAGTACCCGACAAATTCGCCGCGCTCGGACTGACCTATGACGACGTGCTGCTGCTGCCGGGCGCGTCGGACATGGCTCCCGACGAGATCGACACTTCCTCCCTCATCTCGCGCAACGTCCGGGTGAACGTGCCGCTGCTGTCCGCGGCCATGGACAAGGTCACCGAGTCCCGCATGGCCATCGCGATGGCCCGCCAGGGCGGCGTCGGCGTCCTGCACCGCAACCTCTCCATCGCCGACCAGGCCAACCAGGTCGACCTGGTCAAGCGCTCCGAGTCCGGCATGGTCACCGACCCGATCACGGTGCACCCGGACGCGACGCTGCGCGAGGCCGACGAGCTCTGCGCCAAGTTCCGCATCTCCGGCGTCCCGGTCACGGACCCCGCCGGCAAGCTGCTGGGCATCGTCACCAACCGCGACATGGCCTTCGAGTCGGACCGCAGCCGCCAGGTGCGCGAGGTCATGACCCCGATGCCGCTGGTCACGGGCAAGGTCGGCATCTCCGGCGTGGACGCCATGGAGCTGCTGCGCCGCCACAAGATCGAGAAGCTTCCGCTGGTCGACGAGGCGGGCGTCCTCAAGGGCCTCATCACGGTCAAGGACTTCGTCAAGGCCGAGAAGTACCCGAACGCCGCCAAGGACAAGGACGGCCGCCTGCTGGTCGGCGCCGCCGTCGGCGTCGCCGGCGACGCGTACGAGCGCGCCCAGGCCCTGATCGAGGCGGGCGCCGACTTCATCGTCGTCGACACCGCCCACGGCCACTCCCGCCTGGTCGGCGACATGGTGGCCAAGATCAAGTCGAACGCCTCCGTCGACGTCATCGGCGGCAACGTCGCCACCCGCGACGGCGCCCAGGCGCTGATCGACTCGGGCGTCGACGGCATCAAGGTCGGCGTCGGCCCCGGCTCCATCTGCACCACCCGCGTCGTCGCCGGCATCGGCGTCCCGCAGGTCACCGCCATCTACGAGGCCTCGCTGGCCGCCAAGGCCGCGGGTGTCCCCGTCATCGGCGACGGCGGCCTCCAGTACTCCGGCGACATCGCCAAGGCCCTGGTCGCGGGTGCCGACACGGTGATGCTCGGCTCGCTGCTCGCGGGCTGCGAGGAGTCCCCCGGCGAGCTGCTCTTCATCAACGGCAAGCAGTTCAAGTCGTACCGCGGCATGGGCTCGCTCGGCGCGATGCAGTCCCGCGGCGACCGCAAGTCGTTCTCCAAGGACCGCTACTTCCAGGAGGGCGTCGGCGGTGACGACAAGCTGATCCCCGAGGGCATCGAGGGCCAGGTCCCGTACCGCGGCCCGCTCTCCGCGGTGGTCCACCAGCTCGTCGGCGGCCTGCGCCAGTCGATGTTCTACGTCGGCGGCCGTACGGTGCCGGAGCTCCAGGACCGCGGCCGGTTCGTCCGGATCACCTCGGCGGGCCTCAAGGAGAGCCACCCGCACGACATCCAGATGACGGTGGAAGCGCCGAACTACAGCCGCAAGGGCTGATCAGGATGACCGCCCGGAGGGGCGGGCCCGCCCGGGCCCGCCCCTCCGGCGCGTCCGCGGGCGTCCGCTGGCGTCCGCGGACGCGTCCGTACGGCGGTCATCGGAACGCGGGTCCCCGGGGTTCGGGGATACTGGACGGGCAGACCCAGAGGAAAGGCCACCACACGTGACTGAGATCGAGATCGGGCGCGGCAAGCGCGGCCGCCGGGCGTACGCCTTCGACGACATCGCCATCGTCCCGAGCCGGCGTACGCGGGACCCGAAGGAGGTCTCGATCGCCTGGCAGATCGACGCGTACCGCTTCGAGCTCCCCTTCCTGGCCGCCCCCATGGACTCCGTGGTCTCCCCGCAGACCGCCATCCGCATCGGCGAGCTCGGCGGCCTGGGCGTGCTGAACCTCGAGGGCCTGTGGACCCGCTACGAGGACCCGCAGCCGCTGCTCGACGAGATCGCGGAGCTGGACGAGGAGGCCGCCACCCGCCGCCTCCAGGAGATCTACGCCGCGCCGATCCAGGCCGACCTCATCGGCCGGCGGATCAAGGAGGTGCGCGACTCGGGCGTCGTCACCGCCGCCGCGCTCTCCCCGCAGCGCACGGCGCAGTTCTCCAAGGCCGTCGTGGACGCGGGCGTCGACATCTTCGTCATCCGCGGCACCACCGTCTCCGCCGAGCACGTGTCGGGCGCCGCCGAGCCGCTGAACCTCAAGCAGTTCATCTACGAGCTCGACGTCCCGGTCATCGTCGGCGGCTGCGCCACCTACACGGCGGCCCTGCACCTGATGCGCACCGGCGCCGCGGGCGTCCTCGTCGGCTTCGGCGGCGGCGCCGCGCACACCACGCGCAACGTCCTCGGCATCCAGGTTCCGATGGCCACGGCCGTCGCGGACGTGGCCGCGGCGCGCCGCGACTACATGGACGAGTCCGGCGGCCGCTACGTGCACGTCATCGCCGACGGCGGCGTGGGCTGGTCCGGCGACCTGCCCAAGGCCATCGCCTGCGGTGCCGACGCCGTGATGATGGGCTCCCCGCTGGCCCGCGCCACCGACGCGCCCGGCAAGGGCCACCACTGGGGCATGGAGGCCGTCCACGAGGACGTGCCGCGCGGCAAGAAGGTCAACCTCGGCACGGTCGGCACGACCGAGGAGATCCTGACCGGCCCGTCGCACACGCCGGACGGCTCGATGAACCTCTTCGGCGCCCTGCGCCGCTCGATGGCCACGACCGGCTACAGCGAGCTCAAGGAGTTCCAGCGCGTCGAGGTCACGGTCGCGGACTCCCAGCACCGCCGCTGACCCCGTCACGCACGCACGCCGGAGGGCCGGCACCCCGCTCGGGGTGCCGGCCCTCCGGCGTTCCTCAGCCCTTGCCCTGCTTGCGGCGGCGCAGACAGATCCCCCAGGGGACGAGGAAGAAGGACGAGAACACCCACAGGGCGACCAGGACCAGCCAGTCGTCGGGGTCTTCCGTGCCGTTGCTGAGCAGTGCCAGCGTGGTCACGGACGAGAGGCCGCCGAACAGCAGGGCCGGGATGCCCAGCACCCAGAGGACGACGGTGAACCAGCCCTTGGGCGGCTGCGGCGCGTCGGGCGCCGGCCGGACCGGGCGGGGCTGCGGGATGCGGGCGGGGTCGCGCGGCGGCATGCGGACCACCGCGGCGGGCGGGACGCCGGCGTCCAGGGGGGCCAGCTCGGCCGCCGTGATCCCGAACAGGGTCGGCTCGACGGTGATGCTGAAGCCGTCGTGGCCGACGAGGTGGCGGGCGCCGTCCGGGAGGGCCTGCATCAGGGAGCACTCGGCGTACCGGATGGTCAGGTGGCCGTCCGGGCGGACCAGGCTGAGTCCGTCGCGCGCCACCAGCAGGGTGGTTCGCCGGTCCTCCACCGCGGTGTAGCGCCGTCCGGTGACCAGGTCCGACGACCTGGTGGGGGCTTCCGTGAGCCCGGCCCAGTCCACGCCCCGCCCGGGGACCTGCATCAGCGCGTTCGCCCACACCTCGCGCGCGATCCGCTGGAGGTCGGCGACGGTGACCGCCTCGATCTCCGCGCGGGACTCGGCGCAGCTGAGGGAGCGGTGGCGCAGCAGCAGGTTCATCGCCTCCGAGGGGAGCCAGGCCGCGGCCGGCTCCGGATGGTCGAACCGACCGAGCGCGGAGGTCCGTACGGCGGCCAGGTCGGCCTGCTCGATGCGGCCGGCGCGGAGTTTGGCGAGTACGTCCACGAACGCGCCGATCATCGCGTCCTGCTTCTGCGGCAGGGCGTCGGCGTACGCGGTGACGGTGGCCCAGTCGGTGTCGCGCGGGCAGTAGTCGGCGGCCGCGGTGTAGGAGTAGCCGCCCTTCTGGCGCAGTTCGCGGAAGAGCTCCTTGCCGAGCACCTCGGCGAACAGGCTTCCCGCGGTCGAGCGGGGGATGACCGAGGTGAGTACGGCGATGCCGTCGGGGCCCTGGAAGTAGGCGGGTGTGCTCGGCAGAGCGGAGGTGGGCTGCGGTGCGGGGTGCCAGGAGCCGGAGGGCAGGGTGAGGTCGAGGCCCTCGGGGACGGTGTCGCCGGTGAGCCACAGCACCGCGTTCTCGGCGGTGAAGCGGGTGCGGGCCCAGTCGCGGACGTCGTCGGCGGTGAGCCGGTGCAGGCCGGTCTCGGCGTAGCTGGTGAGGCCGTAGCTCCGGGAGCCGTAGCGCCACAGGGGCAGGCCGTGGGCGGCACCCTGCGCACGGCCGGCGGCCTCGGTGCGCAGGATCTCCTTCTCGGTCTCCAGGCGGTCCATGGGCAGGTCGCGCAGGGCGGCGCAGACGCCGTTGAGGTACTCGACGACCTCGGCGGGCGTGCCCGAGACGAGGAAGTGGGTGTAGGCGGCGGCGGTGGCGCCGTTGTAGTGGAGATCGCTCAGGCCGTGGTGGTGCAGGGCGAGGTGCTCGACGAGGTGGGTGACGCCGCTGGTGGCGAGGGTCTCGTCGGCGCGGCCCACCCGGAAGAGCAGTCCTGCGGTGAGGGGGCCGGAGCCGGGGGCCAGGACGGTGCGGACACCGGCGACGGTGGTGTGGGTGATGCCGTCTTCGGTGACGTGCCCGGGCGGGGTGTCGGTGGTCATCGTGGTCTTCCTCAGCCCTTGGCCAGGGCGGTCTTGCGGTGGCGGGCGAACGTGGCCGAGTGGTCCGCGCCGACGTAGCCCCAGGGGAACTCGGTGGCGCGGTCGCCGAGGGTGCGGAAGTGCGGGGCGGCTTCGGCGTGGCGGCCCGCCGCGCTGTGGGCGGCGGCGAAGGCGTTGTGGGCGCCGACGTACTGGAAGGCGTCGGTGCGGGCGGCCGGGTGCAGGACGGAGCGGGCGGCGGCCTCCAGCAGCGCGGTGTGCTGGGCGGGCTCGCGCAGATACGTTTCGGCGGCGCGCGTGTCCTGATCCCCCGCGATCTCCAGGTACCGCTCCAGCTGGGCGACGGCGACCAGCGCTCCCTGAGGGCCGCCCTCGGGAGCGGCCTCGGCGCAGGCGCGGGCGAAGCCCTCGGCCTCCTCCCAGCTGCCGCTCCACTTCGGGCAGAGCTGCTGGAGCAGCTGGGACTGGCCGGAGTAGTGGTGGGGGTGGTGTTCGGCGAGGCGCTCGTAGCGGCGCCGGGCCTCGCCCCGGCCCAGTTCGAGCCCGCGCGCGGTGGTGACGCGCAGGTACCAGGCGAGGGCGTACGCCGGGTACTCGGCGCAGACGTCGATCAGCAGGACCTCCGCCCGCCGCAGGTGCGCGTGGAAGGAGTCGAACTGCTGCCGGCTCACGTGCTCGGCGCGCGCGCCGCTGCGGATCTTCCAGCCGGCCCGGATCAGGTGGTTGGCGTACAGGGTGCGGAAGAGCGGGTCGCCGGGGCGGCCCGCCGCGGTCTCGCGGAGGAAGTCCGCGCAGTCGGGGGTCTCCGCCACGGTCCAGGAGGCGAGGGCGCGGTCGTCCTCGTCGGGGAGGGCCTCGAAGGCGGCGGCGACGGCGTTCGCGTCGCGGAGCTGGACTGCCGAGCGCAGGACGGCCAGGTCCCGGAAGTGCTCAGTGGGTTCGGTGAGTGGCCGGCCGAGCGGCGGCGTGAGAGCAGACACGCCGCGGATCATAGGGCCGGCGCCGCGGATTCCGACAGGGGTTCCGGGGCGCCGGTTCGGGGCGAAATGCCTGCTCAGCGCCTTGCGGTCGTTACGCGGCGGTCTTGCGGCCGACCTGGAAGGCCGCGTAGCCGCCGATGGCGAGGAAGAGGAACGTCAGCGGGTCCAGGTTCTCCTTCCAGCTTTCGATCACGTCGGAGGTGCGGTTGGTCAGCACGTCCACGACGCTCTCGGAGAGCTGTTCGGCGCCGTCCAGGGCGATGCCGAACAGCTGGCCCGCGAGTACGGCGGCCACCGAGACCAGAGCGGCGACGACCGGCAGGACGGCGTTGCGCCCGCCGGCCTTGCCCGCGGCGAAACCGACCAGGGCCCCGACGCCGACCGCCGCGTAGCCGATCTCGTGGTGGGTGGCCTTGACGATCGCTCCGTAGACACCGGCGGCCACGAGGCCGGCCACGACGGCGGCGAGGACGCCCAGGACCGCGTTGCCGCTCCGGGCCGGCGCCGGGGCGGGGGTCGGGGTGTAGGACGAGGGCGCGGGCGGCTGGAAGTTCTGGCTCATGGAAATCCCCCCCAGGGATTCGGGCGCACGTGTGCCCCGGGGGGCATAAGTGCGAGATAAGTGACGCCGCAGGCTAGCAGGGGACTGCGACATTCCTGGAGGGGATTTCGGTCGGATGATCGAACCGGAATCGGCCCGTGACCTGCGGCGGTGCCCCGGTCAGAGGCGGTGGGCCGCGCCCGCCGGGCTGGCGCCGCGGGTGTCGAGGAGGAGCTGGGCCTTCACCGCCAGGCCCTGCATGTCGTACGTGCGGTGGTGCTGGAGCAGGATCGTCAGGTCGGCGTTGGCGGCGGCCTCGTAGAGGGAGTCGGCGCGGGGCACGGGCCGGTCGCGGACCCGCCAGGCCGGGATGTACGGGTCGTGGTAGCTGATCAGGGCGCCGAGGTCGAGGAGGCGGCTGGCGATCTCGCCGGCGGGCGAGCCCTCCTGGTCGGCGAGGTCGGGCTTGTAGGTGACGCCGAGGAGGAGGACGCGGGCGCCGCGGGCGGATTTGCCGTGCTCGTTCAGCAGGGTGGCGCAGCGCTGGATGACGTACTGCGGCATCCGGTTGTTGATCTCCTGCGCCAGGCCGACCATGCGCAGGGGGTGGCCGGGGGTGCGGGTGGTGTGGGGGAGGTAGTTCGGGTCCAGGGGGACGCCGTGGCCGCCGACCCCGGGGCCGGGGCGGAAGGCCTGGAACCCGTACGGCTTGGTCTCGGCGCACCGGATGACGTCCCAGAGGTCGACGCCGAGGTCGTGGCAGAGGACCGCCATCTCGTTCATGAGGGCGATGTTGACGTGCCGGTAGTTGGTCTCCAGGAGCTGCACGGTCTCGGCCTCGCGCAGGCCGCGGGCCCGGACGACCTTCTCGGTGAGGCGGGCGTAGAAGGCGTGCGCGGACTCGGTGCAGGCGGGGGTGAGGCCGCCGATGACCTTGGGGGTGTTGGCGATGGTGTGGGTCCGGTTGCCGGGGTCGAGGCGGCTGGGGGAGTAGGCCAGGTGGAAGTCGCGTCCGGCGCGCAGGCCGGAGCCCTCTTCGAGGATGGGCCTCAGGTACTCCTCGGTGACCCCGGGGTGGGCGGCGGACTCCAGGATCACGGTGGTGTGCGGGCGCAGCCGGGCGGCGAGGGTGCGGCCGGCCGCGCCGACGGCCCCCAGGTCGAGCGCCCGGTCGGCGCCGAGCTGGGTGGGGGCGCAGATGACGGCGGTGCGGACCCGTCCTAGCTCGGCGGGGTTGGTGGTGACGCGGAAGCCCGCCGCCGACATCCGGCGGATCTCGGCGGCGGTGAGGGGGCTGTCCGTGGCGGGGCCGCTGTCGTAGCCGACGGTCTCGATCCCGGCGGCGACGGCCGCCTGGGCGAGGGGGAGGCCGAGGTGGCCGAGTCCGATGACGGCGAGATCTGCGGGCATGGGGGGCCGTCCCTTCCCTTCCCTGGCATGCATGAGGGGGCGGTGCGCGCAAGTCCTGTGGAAGAAGAGAGCTGGCGCAATGTCAGACTAGGCTTATATATGACAGATATGTCGCATTGTGGGCTCATGGTCGCCCTGTGTTGTCCACAGCCGGTGGCTGATGTCGGCGAGGCCGGTCAGAATCGGAGACGGGAGATGTGATCGGGATCACCCGCGCCGAGCGGGTGCGGCCCGTAGTGACGGGAGGCAGCCGTGAGGACAGCGACACTGGGACCCGCGCAGCGCGCGGAGGCCCTCGCCCGGATGGCCGAGCGGGAACTGGACGTGCTGGTCGTCGGCGCCGGCGTGGTCGGCGCGGGCACCGCGCTCGACGCGGTGACCAGAGGCCTGTCCACCGGCCTGGTGGAGGCCCGCGACTGGGCGTCGGGGACGTCGAGCCGCTCCAGCAAGCTCATCCACGGCGGCCTGCGCTATCTGGAGATGCTCGACTTCGCCCTCGTCCGCGAGGCGCTCAAGGAGCGGGGGCTGCTGCTGGAGCGCCTCGCGCCGCACCTGGTGAAGCCGGTCCCGTTCCTGTACCCGCTCCAGCACAAGGTGTGGGAGCGCTTCTACGCCGGATCGGGCGTCGCCCTGTACGACGCGATGTCCGTCTCCAGCGGGCACGGCCGCGGCCTGCCCACCCACCGGCACCTCTCGCGCCGGCGGGCCCTGCGCATCGCTCCGGCGCTGCGCAAGGACGCCCTGGTGGGGGCCCTGCAGTACTACGACGCCCAGATGGACGACGCGCGCTACGTGACCACGCTGGTCCGCACGGCCGCCGCGTACGGGGCGCACTGTGCCAACCGGGCGAGGGTGGTCGGCTTCCTGCGCGAGGGCGAACGGGTGGTCGGGGCCCGGGTGCGGGACGTCGAAGGCGGCGGGGAGTACGAGATCCGCGCCAAGCAGGTCGTGAACGCCACCGGGGTGTGGACGGACGACACCCAGGCGCTGATCGGCGAGCGCGGACAGTTCCACGTACGGGCCTCCAAGGGCATCCACCTCGTGGTCCCGAAGGACCGGATCCACTCGAACAGCGGGCTGATCCTGCGGACCGAGAAGTCGGTGCTGTTCGTGATCCCCTGGGGGCGGCACTGGATCGTGGGCACCACGGACACCGACTGGGACCTGGACAAGGCGCACCCGGCGGCGTCGAGCGCCGACATCGACTACCTGCTGGAGCACGTGAACTCGGTGCTGGCGGTGCCGCTGACCCGGGACGACGTCCAGGGGGTCTACGCGGGCCTGCGGCCGCTGCTGGCGGGTGAGTCGGACGCGACGAGCAAGCTCTCGCGCGAGCACACGGTGGCCCATCCGGTGCCGGGCCTGGTGGTGGTGGCCGGCGGCAAGTACACGACGTACCGGGTCATGGCGAAGGACGCCGTGGACGAGGCGGTGCACGGACTGGACCAGCGGGTGGCGCCGTGCGTCACGGAGGACGTGCCGCTGGTGGGAGCGGAGGGCTACCGGGCCCTGTGGAACGGCCGGGCGCGCATCGCCCTGCGGACGGGGCTCCATGTGGTGCGGGTGGAGCACCTGCTGAACCGCTACGGGGCGCTGACGGAGGAACTGCTCGACCTGATCGCGGCCGACCCGGCGCTGGGCGAGCCGCTGACCGGTGCGGAGGACTACCTCCGGGCCGAGGCCGTGTACGCCGCCTCGCACGAGGGGGCGCGGCATCTGGACGACGTGCTGACGCGGCGGACCCGGATCTCGATCGAAACCTTCGACCGCGGGACGCGGTCGGCGCGCGAGTGTGCGGAACTGATGGCTCCGGTGCTGGGTTGGGACAAGCGGCAGATCGAGAACGAAGTGGAACACTACGAGAAGCGGGTCCAGGCGGAGCGCGAATCGCAGCGCCAGCCGGACGACCAGACCGCCGACGCGGCACGGCTGGGGGCGCCCGACATCGTTCCGTCGTGACTCCGCCGTCCGGATGGGGGAACCGCCGGACCCGGGGCTCCCGTCCGATGCGGAGTGAGCAACAATGAGGTTTCTGCCGGGGTGGGTTACCTTGCCCCCGGCGGCTGCCGGGGGCAGCCGGGGCAGGCTGCACGATCGCAGAGGGGACGCATGTCGAAGCCGGAGCACACCGAGTCGCCTGCCGAGGCGCCTGCGGCGAAGCTTGAAGGTGCCGGTGCCTCCGAGGGCGGTGGTGTGGTGAAGTCGGCCGCCGAGCCCGGATCTGACGCAGCGCAGGCCGGACCCGTCGCGGCGGGCGTGCCCCGGCCGAGGTCCGGGAAGGCGGCGCCGGCCGCCGGGAAGGGTTCTGACGCGGCGGCGGAGGAAGCCCGGCCCGAGACCGGGCCGCAGGACGCCAAGTCCACGCCCGAGGACCGGATACCGGCCACGAAGAAGACCCCGAACGGCGAGCGGCAGGACCCGGCGCCCACGCCCGCGGACCGGA
The DNA here is from genome assembly GCF_044763325.1 of Streptomyces sp. NPDC096136. Taxonomy (NCBI): domain Bacteria; kingdom Bacillati; phylum Actinomycetota; class Actinomycetes; order Kitasatosporales; family Streptomycetaceae; genus Streptomyces; species Streptomyces sp. NPDC096136. The sequence continues at coordinate 118,466 of NZ_JBIWFZ010000003.1, forward strand.
AGCCGTCCGCCGAGGCGGCGCCGAAGACAGACCGGCGGGACGCGAAGTCCGCGCCGGCCGACGGCAAGCCGTCCGCGGAGCCCGCGCCCGCGGACCGGAAGCCGACCGCTGAGGCGGCGCCGAAGGTGGAGCCGCGGGGTGCGAAGTCCGCGCCTGCGGAGCGGAAGCCCGTAGCCGAGGCTGTCTCCGAGGCCGAGCCGCAGGACGCGAAGCCGGTCGTGAAGGCGGCTTCGAGGAGCGGGGCCGAGGGTGGGAAGCCCGTGGCCGGCAAGGGGTCTGACGCGGCGCCCGCGCCCGTCGAGAGGTCCGCCGGGAAGGCCAGGACCGGCGCCGAGGCGAAGGGCGCCGCGGCCGCGCCGGACGCCGAGGACGCGGAAGTCCCGGCCGACCGGGACGCGAAGCGCAAGGGGCGGCTGCTGGCGGGCCGGTACCGGCTCGGGGCCGTCCTCGGCAAGGGCGGCATGGGCACGGTGTGGCGTGCCGAGGACGAGGTCCTCGGCCGGACCGTCGCCGTCAAGGAACTCCGCTTCAGCAGCGGCGTCGACGAGGACGAGAAGCGCCGCCTCATCACCCGCACCCTCCGCGAGGCCAAGGCCATCGCGCGGATCCGCAACGAGGGCGCCGTCACCGTCTACGACGTCGTCGACGAGGACGCCCGCCCCTGGATCGTCATGGAGCTCATCGAGGGCCCCTCCCTCGCCGAGTTCGTCCGCGAGAACGGCCCGCTGACCCCGCACCGCGCCGCCGAGGTCGGTCTCGCCGTGCTCGACGTCCTGCGCGCGGCACACCGCCAGGGCATCCTGCACCGCGACGTGAAGCCGTCCAACGTGCTCATCGCCGGCAGCGGCCGCGTCGTCCTCACCGACTTCGGCATCGCCCAGGTCGAGGGCGACCCCTCCATCACCTCCACCGGCATGCTCGTCGGCGCCCCCTCGTACATCTCCCCCGAGCGCGCCCGCGGCTACAAGCCCGGCCCGCCCGCCGACATGTGGTCCCTCGGCGGCCTGCTGTACGCCGCCGTCGAGGGCGTGCCCCCCTACGACAAGGGCTCCGCGCTCGCCACCCTCACCGCGGTGATGACCGAGGCCGTGGACCCGCCCAAGAACGCCGGTCCGGCGCTCACCGAGGTCATCTACGGGCTGCTGGTCAAGGACCCGGCGCTGCGGCTCGACGAGGACCGCGCCCGGACCATGCTCACCGCCGTGATCAACGCCCCCGAGTCCCGGCCGGTCCCCGCGCCCCTCCCGCCGGTCGAGGAGACCCGCCCGATCTCCTTCACCAAGGCCGAGGTGGAGGCGCAGAAGCCAGCGGAGAAGGCCGCCGAGAAGGCGGCGAAGAAGGAGCGCGAGCAGCGCGAACGCGAGCAGCGCGACCGTACCCGCGCCGCGCTGAAGGCGGCCCGCAAGGCGGCGGCCGCCGAAGCCGCGGCCACGGCCGCGCCCGCCGCCGCCCCGCCGCAGCGCCCCAAGACGGCCGCCCCGGCGTCGCTCACCGACGTGATGCCGCGCCGCACCATCGCCCTCGCGATAGCCGGCGTCCTCGTGGTCCTGGCCGTCATCGGCTCGCTCATCGCGTACGCGGTCAGCGGCGACGACGAGAAGGGCGGCCGGAAGAACGAGGGCAAGGGCGGCCCGACCCCCGCGGCCTCCGCCGGCCAGTCGCCGGGCGGCAACGCCCCGGCCGCGTCGCAGGCCACCTCGCCGAGCCCGAGCGCGAGCCCGAGTGCGAACCCCAGCGGCAGCCCGAGCCCGGCCGCCCCCGGCGCGAGCCCCGGCACGGACCCCGCCCAGAGCCAGGGGCAGAGCAGCCAGGGCCAGGGCGCCAGCCCGGGCGGCCCCGGCGGCGGCGCGGGCCTGCCCGCCGGGTTCGCCACGGTGACCGACCCGCGCTTCCATTTCGCCATGGCGATGCCCGAGGGCTTCCACCAGACCGACACCGCGGGCAGCGACTCGGGTGCGATATACAGCCGCTCCGGCGGCTTCCCCCGTATCCAGGTCGACCACACCGGCAGCCCGGGCAACGACGCCCGCGCCGCCTGGGCCGAACTGGCCCCGGCCGTGGCCGGCAGCAGCAAGAACTACCGCCTGATCCGCCTCGAATCCGTCGGCTACCGGAACTACCCGACCGTCGCCGACTGGGAGTTCGAGCGCGAACAGCAGGGCACGAAGGTCCGCGTCCTCGACCGCGGCTTCAGGGCGGACGCCAAGAACGGCTACGCCATCATGATCACCTGCGCGGCCGACCAGTGGGACGGCCCCGAATGCGCGCAGATGCGCAACACCGCCTTCGACACCTTCCAGCAGTTGGGCTGACGGCCCTCCCAAGCCCGGGACGCGGGCGGCCCGGGCCACGTATCGTGTCAGCGGGGGCCATGGGGGACCCACCGCACTCGGGGGAGGCGACGTGGAGGACTACGCCGGCCGGATCCTGGCCGACCGCTACCGTCTGCCGTTACCGCCGACCGACGAGTACGAGCTGGTGGAGACCCGGGCCTTCGACACCCGCAGCGGGCAGGAGGTCCTCGTCCGGCACGTGCCGCTGCCCGAGGTCGTGGACGCCGAGCTGCTCGACGGGACCCGCGCGGTGCCGGCCGCGGCCGGGGAACTCCCCGCGGTGCGCCGGGCGATCGCCGCGGCCCAGGCCGCCGCGTCCGTACCGGACCATCCCCGCCTCGACCAGGTCTTCGACGTGTTCGCCGAGGACGGCTCGCTGTGGATCGTGAGCGAACTCGTCCCCGCCAGGCCGCTGGCCGCGCTGATCGCCGACGAACCGCTCACCCCCTACCGGGCGGCGGAAGTGGCCTCGGACGTGCTGACCGCGCTGCGGGTGCTGCACGCGCACGGCTGGACGCACCGCAACATCACCGTCCGCACGGTCCTGATATGCGAGGACGGCCGCGTCGTCCTCACCGGGCTCGCCGCCGGCGCCGCCGAGGACGCCCTGTGCGGCTACGACCCGGTGCCCGCGGGGGAGCCCTGGGACGGGGGCACGGGCGCCCCGTCCGCCCCCTGGGAGCCGCCGCCCCCCGCCCCCGGCGGACGGGAGCCCGCGTACGCCCCGCTGGTGGCGCCCGGATACGACACCGGGCCGCGCTACTCGGACCACATCCTTCCCGAGCCCGACCCCGACCCCGAGCCCGCGTACGGGCCCAGGCCCGGCTCCGGGTACGGGCCCGCGTACGAGTACGGGCCTGACCCCGCGTACGGGCCCGACTCCGGGTACGGGCCCGACTCCGAGCCTGATCCCGCGTACGGGCCCGACTCCGCGTACGGGCCCGACTCCGCGTACGGGCCCGGGCCCGCGTACGGGCCTGACCCCGCGTACGGGTCCGGGCCGCATCCGGAACCCGGCCAGTCCGCCCCGCCGGAGCCCCCGGTCCCGGCCGCGCCGCCCGTCCCCCCCGCCCCGCCCGCCGTGCCCCGCGACGACGCCCTGGCCGCGGCACGTGCCCGGACCGTCGCCGCCTACCGGGCCGGCTCCCGGGCCGCCGCCGAGAAGGTGGCGCAGGAGCGCGGGGCACGGGGACCGGTGGTCGTCCCGCAGCTCCCGCCGACCGGGGCCAACCTGCCGCAGGAGTACGCGTACCCGTACGGCGGTCCGGACACCGCCGCCCCCACGCCCTGGCACGGGGCCGCCCCCCGCCGCCGGCCGGAGCCCGACCCGCAGCCGCAGCAGGGGCCGGCCGAGGACCCGCGGCAGGGGTGGACCGAGGACCCGCAGCAGGGGCCGGCAGAGGACCTGCAGCAGGGGTGGACCGAGGACCCGCGGCAGGGGCCGGCAGAGGACCTGCGGCAGGAGCGGCTCCCGGACCCGGACCCGGAGCCGCAGCGGCCCGAGCCCCCCGCGGCCCCGTCCCGCCCCGCGCTCCCCGCACAGCTCGCCCTCCCCGAGGGGTACCGCCAGGCCGACCCCCCGGCGCCCTCCCCCCGCCCGCAGCCCGGGGACGGGACCCGGGAGGAGTTCCCCTCCCCGGCCGCCGCCCCGCCCGCACTCCCGAAGGCCCGCACCCCCGGCACCCCTGGGACCGGCACCCCCGGCGCCCCCGGCTTCGGCGCCCTCGGAACCGGCGCCCCCGGAACCGGCGCCCCCGGCTTCGGCGCCCCCGGCTCCGGCGCCCTCGGAACCGGCGCCCCCGGCTCCGGCGGGTCGGCCGCGCCCGGCGTTCCGGTCACCCGCCCCCTCGTGGCCTCCGCACCCGCCGCCCCGGGCGTTCCGGCCACCCGCGCCCCCGAGGCCCGTACACCCGCCTCCCGCGCCCCCGAGGCCCGTACGCCCGCCTCCCGCGCCCCCGGGGCCCACCCGTCGGCGCCCCCCGCTCCCCGGCCCCCCGGGCCCGTGGCCCGTCCCGTACCCGGCCCGGCCGCCGGGGGCTGGGGCGGCGGGCCCCGGACCGGCCTCGACGCCGAGCGGGCCCGCCAGACCCGGATGGCCGTCGTCGGCCCCGTCACCGAGCGCTGGGCCCCCGAACAGGCCGGCCCCGTCCACGGCGGCCCCTGGCAGCTGGCCGCGCCCGTCGGCCCCGCCACCGACCTCTGGGCCCTCGGCGCCCTGCTGTACCGGGCCGTCCAGGGCCACGCCCCGTACCCCGAGGAGAGCGTCGCGGAGCTCGTGGACATGGTCTGCGCCGAGCCCCCCGCCTTCGCCGAGGAGTGCGGCCCGCTGCGCCCCGTCGTGGAGTCCCTGCTGCGCCAGGACCCCACCGAGCGGCCCGACTTCGAGGAGCTGCGCGGCTGGCTGCGCTCGCTGGTCCGCTCCGCTCCCGAGCCCGACGGCGACTTCGTGTTCCCGCTGCCGGAGCCCGACCCCGCCCGCCTGCCCGAGGTGCGCCGGCGCGCGGACCTGCACGGCCGCCACCGCAGCCCCGACGCGCCCCGCAAGCCGCGCTCGCCGGGACGGATCCTGCTCGTCGCCGTCCTGGTGCTGCTCGCGGGCGGGGTGGCCTACGCGATGCTGTTCCTGCCGGGATCCGGCGGTCAGGACGCCGGCCGGGCCCAACAGCCCACGGCCGCCCAGAGCCCGGCGCCGCCCTCGGCGGCGCCGAAGTCCCAGAAGCCCCCGCAGCAGTCGCCGTCGGCCCCCGCGTCCTCCGGCGCGCAGCCGCCCGCCCAGCAGGCCCCGGAGGGCTACACCCTCCAGCAGGACCCGGCGCACTTCACCATCGCCGTCCCCAACGGCTGGGAGCGGCAGTCGATCAACGAGGCCGGCCAGGTGCGCTACACCCAGGGCCAGTTCACCCTGATCGTGGTCCCGGGCCGGGACCGGGTGGAGGGCGGGTCCCCGGACCCGATGGGGTACCAGAAGGACAAAGAGGCCGAACTGGCCCCGTACCGCAATTCCACCTGGGCCTCCGGCGGCGACGTGAAGTCCACCAGGGTGGGCCAGCAGCTGCGGGTGACCGGCCGCTACACGTGGATCGACGCGGCCGGCCGCTCCCTGTTCGCCCGCAACTTCGTCGTCGCCCTCGGCGGCGGCTACCACGTGGTCATGGTCACGGGACCGGAGGACAACCAGGACAAGGTCACCGACGTCTTCGACAAGGCCACGGCCAGTTACCAGGCCGGAGGCTGACGGCCGATCAGTACGGCGATTGCGTCACAGTGCTGTTTTATCGGCCCCGCCCGGTTCCGGCACCGCCCGCAGGCTCCGTAATCTGGCCCGGAGTGCACAGAGCGGCGGGAATTCGTGGAACAGCAGACAGGCGCGGGCGCGGTGCTCGCGGGCCGGTACCGGCTCGTGGAGCCCATCGGCAGCGGCGGCATGGGCAAGGTGTGGCGCGCCCATGACGAGCTGCTGCACAGGACGGTCGCGGTCAAGGAACTGACGGCGGGTCTGTACGTGTCCCAGGCCGACCGGGAGGTCCTGCACGCCCGTACGCAGAAGGAGGCCCGGGCGGCGGCCAGGATCCAGCACCCGGCGGTCGTCACCGTGCACGACGTGCTGGAGCACGACGACCGGCCCTGGATCGTCATGGAGCACATCGACGGCCCCTCCCTCGCGGAGGCCGCCAAGGCCGCCGGGCGGATCGAACCGCGCGAGGCGGCCCGGATCGGCCTGCACGTCCTGGGCGCGCTGCGCGCCGCGCACGCGGTCGGCGTCATGCACCGGGACGTGAAGCCGGGCAACGTGCTGCTGGCCAAGGACGGCCGGGTGCTGCTCACCGACTTCGGGATCGCGGCCATCGAGGGCGACTCCTCCATCACCAGGACGGGTGAACTCGTCGGCTCCATCGACTACCTGGCCCCGGAGCGGGTCACCGGCGGCGCCCCCGACCCGTCCTCGGACCTGTGGTCCCTGGGCGCCACCCTGTACACGGCCGTCGAGGCCCGCTCGCCCTTCCGCCGGACCTCGCCCATCTCCAGCCTCCAGGCCGTGGTCAACGACGAGCCGCCCGTACCGCGCCAGTCCGGCGCCCTCGGCCCGGTCATCACCGCGCTGCTGCGCAAGGACCCGGCCGAGCGCCCCTCGGCGGCCGAGGCGGAGCGGATGCTGATCGAGGCCATGGAGGGCCGCGAGCCCAAGGCGGCGCAGGCGTACGTGCCCACGCGCGCGGTGAGCGCCGAGGAGTGCGCCCCGGCCCGGTCGGACGCCGCCCCGCAGCCGCAGCCGCAGCCGCAACCGCGGCCCGACCCCGTGCCCTCGCCGACCACCGCCCTGGCCGAGCCGGCGGCGGCCACCGCCGGGCGCCCGCCGGGGCGGGTCAAGAAGGTCGCCGCGGTCGCCGTGGTGGCCGCGCTCCTCGGCGGCGGCGGGGTCTTCGGCGTGCTCAAGCTGACCGGCGGGGACGAGCAGGACGCCACCGGCTCGGACAAGAACGCCTCGGCCCCCGACGGGCAGGCCGAGGGCGACGCCCCGCCGGCGGGCTACACCGAGGTCACCGACCCGGAGGGCTTCACGCTGTTCGTGCCGAAGGGCTGGAAGCGGCGGATGTTCGGCAACCAGATCGACTACACCCCGGACGAGGGCAAGCACTTCATCCGGATCGCCGTCGACACGACGCCCGACTTCAACGAGCCGTACATGCACCTGATCGACCTGGAGAAGCAGCTCAAGCAGCGGACGGACTACAAGCGGCAGTCGCTCAACCAGAACACCTTCCACGACAGCACCCGCGCCGCCCTGTGGGAGTTCAGCTGGACCGAGAAGGGGGCCCAGGCCGGGCCGCGGCGGGCCATCGACCAGATGTACATCGCCCCGGACGGCACCGAGTACGGGGTGTACATGTCGGGCCCGGCCGCCGACTGGGAGACCACCCGCACCCAGTTCGACGTGGTCCTCAGCGGCTGGGAGCCCGCGCCGAAGAAGGGCTGAGCGGGCGGCCGGGGGCACCGTCCCCGGCCATCGTGCCAGCGATTGCTGGCAGACTTGGCAAAATCCGGTTACCCACGGGTACCCAAAGGCCCCGGGGCGGAATACGCTCACCGCCATGACGGACTCGAAGGCTGCTGCCGCCCCCCTCCGCTCCGCGCCCCGGCCCACCAACCCGGTCGCCCCGGCCCCGGCGGGCGCCCGCACCGCGGCCGACGTGGTGACGCCCGCCCTGATCACCCGCCTGACCCGCGGGGTCACGGGCTCCGGCAGCACCGCCAACCACACCCCCTTCACCGGGGAGAAGCTGGCGGACCTCCCCGAGGCCGGCCCCGAGGACGTGGCCGCCGCCTTCGCCGCGGCCCGCGCCGCCCAGCCCGCCTGGGCCGCCGTCCCCGTACGGCAGCGCGCCGCCGTCCTGCTGCGCTTCCACGACCTGGTCCTCTCCCGCCAGTCCGAGGTCCTCGACCTCATCCAGCTGGAGACAGGCAAGGCCCGCCTGCACGCCCACGAAGAGGTCCAGGCCGTCGCCGTCGCCGCCCGCCACTACGGCCGCAAGGCCCCCTCGTACCTGCGACCCAAGGGCCACACGGGCGCCATGCCCACCCTCACCAAGGTCACCGAGCTGCGTCAGCCGCGCGGGGTCGTCGGGCAGATCGCCCCCTGGAACTACCCCCTCGAACTCTCCGTCGGCGACGCCCTGCCCGCCTTCGTCTCGGGCAACGCCGTCGTCATGAAGCCCGACACCGAGACCGCGCTGACCGCCCTGTGGGCCCGCGACCTGCTCATCGAGGCCGGGCTGCCCGCCGAGGTCTTCCAGGTGGTCCTCGGCGAGGGCCCCGTCGTCGGCCCCGAGGTGGTCCGCCACGCCGACTACGTCTCCTTCACCGGCTCCACCCGCACCGGCCGCGAGGTCGCCCAGGGCGCCGCCGCCCGCCTCGTCGGGGTCTCCCTCGAACTCGGCGGCAAGAACGCCATGCTCGTCCTGCACGACGCCGATGTGGAGAAGGCCGCCGCCGGAGCCGTCCGCGCCTGCTTCTCCTCCGCCGGACAGCTGTGCATCTCCATCGAGCGGCTCTACGTCCACGCCTCCATCGCCGACGCCTTCCTGGAGCGCTTCGCCGCCCGCACCAAGGCCATGCGGCTCGGCAGCTCCCTCGCCTACGGCGCCGACATGGGCTCGCTCGTCGGCGAACGCCAGCTGGAGAACGTGCGGCGGCACGTGGACGAGGCCGTCGCCAAGGGCGCCACCCTCGTCGCCGGCGGCACGGCCCGCCCCGACATCGGCCCGCTCTTCTACGAGCCCACCATCCTCGACGGCGTCGAGGCCCCCATGGCCGTCTGCGCCGAGGAGACCTTCGGCCCGGTCGTCTCGGTCTACCGGTTCACCGACGAGGACGAGGCCGTCGCGCAGGCCAACGCCACCGCCTACGGCCTCAACTCCAGCGTCTGGACCAAGGACGCCCGCCGCGGCCACGCCGTCGCCGCCCGGCTGCGCACCGGCACCGTCAACATCAACGACGGCTACGCCCCCGCCTACGGCAGCGCCCAGGCCCCCATGGGCGGCATGAAGGACTCCGGGCTCGGCCGCCGGCACGGCTCCGAGGGCATCCTCAAGTACACCGAGGCCCAGACCGTGGCCCACCAGCGGCTGCTTCCGATGGCGCCCTCGCTGGGCATGGACGACGCGAAGTACGCCGAGTTCATGACCCGCAGCCTCAAGGTCCTCAAGGCGCTCCGCTTCCGCTAGGCGCTGTCGTCGAACTCCCGTCTGCCCCGCGGCGACGACAGGACTTTGACGACAGCCCCTAGAGGTCCCGGTCCTAGAGGGCCCGGGCCGCCACGGCCGCCGCACCAACACCCCCAGGGCAACAGGCACGACCGACCGCCGGGAGGCACCGCTCAGTGTCGTACGACCACGCATACGACTACGACGTCATCGTCATCGGATCGGGCTTCGGAGGGTCGGTCGCGGCGCTGCGGCTCACCGAGAAGGGCTACCGGGTCGGCGTCCTGGAGGCAGGACGCCGCTTCACCCGCGAGAGCCTGCCCCGCAACAGCTGGGACCTGCGCAACTACCTGTGGGCGCCCGCCCTCGGCCTGTACGGGATCCAGCGCATCCACCTGCTCGGCAACGTGATGGTGCTCGCGGGCGCCGGCGTGGGCGGCGGCTCCCTCAACTACGCCAACACCCTCTACGTGCCGCCCGCCGCCTTCTTCGAGGACCGGCAGTGGGCCTCCATCACCGACTGGCGCGCCGAGCTCGCCCCGTACTACGAGCAGGCCAAGCGGATGCTCGGTGTACGGCTCAATCCGACGATGACGCCCTCCGACGTCCACCTGAAGGCGGCCGCCGAGAGGATGGGCGTCGGCGACTCCTTCCACATGGCGCCCGTCGGCGTCTTCTTCGGCGACGGGGAGGACGCCGACGGCCGCCCGAAGGCCCGCCCCGGCCAGGAGGTCCCCGACCCCTACTTCGGCGGCGCCGGCCCCTCCCGCAGGGCCTGCACCGAGTGCGGCGAGTGCATGACCGGCTGCCGGCACGGCGCGAAGAACACCCTGGGCGAGAACTACCTGCACCTGGCCGAACGGGCGGGCGCCGTCATCCACCCCATGACCACCGTCACCGCGCTCGCCGAGCACCCCGACGGCGGCCACCGGGTCCGCACCGTCCCCACCGACCACCGCCGCTCCGGCCGCGCCAAGGTGCTGCGCGCCCGGTACGTGGTCGTCGCGGCGGGTACGTACGGCACCCAGACCCTGCTGCACACCATGAAGGACCGCGGCGAACTGCCCCGCCTCTCCGACCGGCTCGGCGACCTGACGCGCACCAACTCCGAGGGCCTGGTCGGCGCCCAGACCGACGACCGCCGCTACCGCAGGCGCCACCCCGGAGCCGCCCGGGCGGACTTCACCCGGGGCGTGGCCATCACCTCGTCCGTGCACCCCAACGCCGACACCCACATCGAGCCCGTCCGCTACGGCAAGGGCTCGAACGCCATGGGCTTCCTGACCGTCCTCCAGGTGCCCCACAGCGCCCACCGGGTCCGGGCCTGGCTCGCGCGCACCGCCCGCCACCCCGTGCAGCTGGCGCGCTCCCTGTCGAACCGGCGCTGGTCGGAGCGGACCATCATCGGCCTGGTCATGCAGTCGCTGGACAACTCGCTGACCACCTACCGCAAGCCCGGCGGCCTCGGGAAGGGACTGCTGACGGCCCGCCAGGGCCACGGCGCCCCCAACCCCGTGCAGATCGCCGAGGCCACCGAGGCCGCGACCCTGCTGGCCGAGGAGATCAACGGCTTCCCCGGCAGCAACGTCGGCGAGCTGATGGGCACCCCGCTGACCGCGCACTTCCTCGGCGGCTGCCCGATCGGCGCCACGCCCGAGGAGGGCGTGGTCGACCCCTACCACCGGCTGTACGGGCACCCGGGCATCTCGGTGGTCGACGGCTCGGCGGTCTCCGCCAACCTCGGGGTCAACCCGTCCCTGACCATCACGGCCCAGGCCGAGCGGGCGATGTCGTACTGGCCGAACAAGGGCGAGGCGGACCCGCGGCCCGCGCAGGGGGAGTCCTACGAGCGCCTCGCGGCGGTGGAACCGGTCCGTCCGGCCGTCCCGAAGGAGGCCTTCGGGGCACTGCGGCTGCCCTTCCTCGCCGTCCCGGAGATCCCTCCGAGACAACCGGAAGCGAAGGGCTGAGCTCCTGAACCGACCGCGGCGGGTACCGCGCTCCCCCTCCGAGCGCGGTACCCGCCGCAGTACAGAAGTGACAGGCGGTCGCCGGAAAAGGTTGTACCGGAATGCTTCGGGTGAAGCTGTGGTGTCGGTCACACGGCCATTCGTGCAACCGAGCCGCGCGTCCGGGGGTCACACGGGGCATGAGACAGCGCATCTCCCTGCTGGCCGCGTGCGGCCTGGTGGCCGCGGGACTCGTCACCCTCCCGGCCGCCGCGGCCAACGCCGCGGAACCCGAATTCCGCCTGGCCGGACCGCCCGGTGTCCTCCTCCCGCTCCACCCCGCGACGGGATCCCCGAAGCCGGTGGCGCTGAACTACCGGCTGGAGGCCCCGGCCGGGACCGGCGCCTTCGACGGGGAGTTCACCCTCACCGTGGACCTCTCCCGGCTCAACGGGGCGGCGACCGTCCAGGAGAGCCCGGGCACGGCCGCCAAGAAGTGCGTCCCCGCCGGCAGCACGCTCGTCTGCAAGCAGCAGGGCCTGCGCCCCGGCGTCCCGGCCGGCGTGGACCTGGAGGTCACCGCCGCGAAGGACGCCCCCAACGGGCGGGTCGGGGCGATCCAGGTGACCGGCAAGGCCGCCGGCGCCACCGTCGTCCCCGCCGCCACCGGGCTCCAGGTCGGCGGACCCGACCTGGTCATGGGGGAGATGAAGCTCAAGAAGGAGCTGAAGCCGGGCGAGGACCAGTCCCTCCCCCTCGCCTTCAGCAACCGCGGCACCCTGCCGGCCGACGGCATCGTCCTGGAGCTGGAGGCCAGCCACGGCCTGGAGCTCCCGGAGCGGTACGACAACTGCACCTACCGCACCACCCGCACCTCGACCACCGCCGTCTGCACCATCGAGGGCGACTTCGACCCCAAGGCCTCCTACGAGCTGGCCGGCGACAGCCCGCTCCACCTCAAGGCCGGTGCGAACGCCCTCAACGAGCGGTTCGGCTACGGCGTCTACCCGGCCGTCGCCCCGCAGAAGGCCCAGGCCGACTCCGGCACGACCGGCGCGGACACCTCGAAGACCGGTGACGCGGCGGGCAAGGCACCGAAGCGGAAGCTGACCGCCCGCAAGGCGGCGTCGCCCGCCCCGCTCGCCGAGCACGGCCCGGACCTCAACCCGGCCGACAACAAGCGCGAAGCCCTCCTCACCGTCCGGAACACCGCGGACTTCGAGGCCGAGCCCCTGACGGTCAGGGGCGCCCCCGGCACCACCGCCAAGGGCGTCGTCGCCATCCGCAACAACGGCCCGGCCTGGATCGCGGCCGAGGGCAAGGACGCCCCCGCGGCCGTCGTCGACGTGGAGCTCCCCAAGGGCCTGAAGGCCGTCACCGCTCCCGCCGCCTGCCGGCCCGCGGGCGACGCCCACTACCTCTGCGCCACCGCACCCACCGTGCTGGAGAGCGAGAACGTCGAGTTCCCGTTCGAGCTGAAGATCGAGACGGCGGTCAAGGACGCCAAGGGCGCCATCCGCGTCGGCGCGCCCGGCCCGAAGGGCGAGCCGCAGCGGCACTCCTTCGACCCGGTCCTGGCCAACAACATCGCCCTCGTCGTGGTGAACCCGACGGCCACCGGCCCCAGCCCGAGCCCCTCCGGCACCCCCTCGCCCAGCGCCTCCGCGAGCGCCTCGGCCTCCCCGAGCCCCTCGGCGGGCGGCGGCACCACCGCGAACGGCGGCAAGAGCGGCGGCCCGCTGGCCTCCACCGGCAGCCAGGCCGGCCTGATCGGCCTCGGCGCGGCCGGGCTGCTCGCCGTCGGCGGCGCGCTGTACCTGTCCTTCCGGCGCAAGCCCGTGCGCGCGTAAGGGCGCACCCGCGCACACAGCGGAACGGCCGGCCCGGGGCGTCCCCCGGGCCGGCCGTTCTTCTGGGGTGACCGGGCCGCTGTCCCCTGCCGTCCGGTCACGCGGAGGAGCGGGGTCCCACGACGTACGCCGTCGGGCGTCACGTCTCACCGCTCCCGCGGAGCCCTGCGTGATGGTGCGCGCCCGCACCTGGCTGGCACGGACACCCCCTCAACGAAGGCTTCCGGGGCCGGTCACGGTCCGGACGGGTGACGAACGGGCGCCCGCGCGGTCAGACGCGGCCCCGGCACAGCTCCAGCAGGGTCATCGCGAGCGCGGTGCCGGGCTTGCCGAGGGCGTCGCTCCAGTGCGACAGCACCTCCATCTCCCGTGAGAGGTGCACGCGCCGCCCGCCCGCCCCGATCCGGGCCTCCTGGATGACGGACGAGACGGCCATCCGCTCCTGGATCAGCCCGATGATCCGGTCGTCGAGGGCGTCGATGCGCTCGCGGGAGTCGGCGATCAGCTGCTCGGGGGTGGCGGCGGTGGTGGTGAGGGTGCTCATGGGGTTTCTCCTGTGGTCGTGGCCGACAGGAGCGGAAACGCGGAGCGCCCCGGTCCTGTCGGACCGGGGCGCTCTGGGAAGTCAGCGGCTCAAGCGAGCATCACGATGACCCATGGCGACCGGACCGGCCGGTGCCATAGGTAAAGAGGAAACTCAGCTGCTTGCGCATGGTGTGGATTATGTCCCCCCGCCCGCGTCCCGGCCAACCGGGCCCGGATGCTGAGACGCGCCCCCGTCGTGACGTGGGCCTCGGATGGTGCGACAAAGAGGCGGCCGGCGCCACCGGTAGAATCGACAAAACAGCCACCTCTTCCGCCGGAAGGCCGTCCCGTGCCAGAAGCACCCTCCGCCGCCCACGACAGCGCCCCGGACACGGTCCTCGTCGTCGACTTCGGCGCGCAGTACGCCCAGCTCATCGCCCGCCGTGTCCGTGAGGCCCGCGTCTACAGCGAGATCGTGCCCAGCACGATGCCCGTGGCCGAGATGCTCGCCAAGGACCCGAAGGCGATCATCCTCTCCGGCGGCCCGTCCTCCGTGTACGAGGAGGGCGCCCCGCGCCTGGACGACGGCCGCGCCCTGTTCGAGTCCGGCGTCCCCGTCTTCGGCATGTGCTACGGCTTCCAGCTGATGGCGACCACCCTGGGCGGCACCGTCGACAACACCGGTGCCCGCGAGTACGGCCGCACCCCGCTGGCCGTCTCCAAGAGCGGCTCGACCCTGTTCGAGGGCACCCCCGAGCACCAGTCGGTGTGGATGTCCCACGGCGACGCCTGCTCCGCCGCCCCCGAGGGCTTCACCGTCACCGCGTCGACGAACGTCGTCCCGGTCGCGGCCTTCGAGAACGACGAGAAGAAGCTGTACGGCGTGCAGTACCACCCCGAGGTGATGCACTCCACGCACGGCCAGCAGGTCCTGGAGCACTTCCTCTACCGGGGCGCGGGCCTGAAGCCCACCTGGACCACCGGCAACATCGTCGAGGAGCAGATCGCGGCCATCCGCGAGCAGGTCGGCGACAAGCGCGCCATCTGCGGCCTGTCCGGCGGCGTGGACTCCGCGGTCGCCGCGGCCCTCGTCCAGAAGGCCATCGGCTCCCAGCTGACCTGCGTGTACGTCGACCACGGCCTGATGCGCAAGGGCGAGACCGAGCAGGTCGAGAAGGACTTCGTCGCGGCCACCGGCGTCCAGCTGAAGGTCGTCGACGCGCAGGAGCGCTTCCTGAACGCGCTGGCCGGCGTCTCCGACCCGGAGACCAAGCGCAAGATCATCGGCCGCGAGTTCATCCGCGTCTTCGAGCAGGCCCAGCTGGAGATCCTCCAGGAGGACGGCCCGGCGGTCTCCTTCCTGGTCCAGGGCACCCTGTACCCGGACGTCGTGGAGTCCGGCGGCGGCACCGGCACCGCCAACATCAAGTCCCACCACAACGTGGGCGGCCTCCCCGACGACATCGAGTTCGAGCTCGTCGAGCCGCTGCGCCAGCTGTTCAAGGACGAGGTCCGGATGGTCGGCCAGGAGCTCGGCCTGCCCGAGGAGATCGTCCAGCGCCAGCCGTTCCCCGGCCCCGGCCTCGGCATCCGCATCGTCGGCGAGGTCACCAAGGAGCGCCTGGACCTGCTGCGCGAGGCCGACGCCATCGCCCGCCACGAGCTGACCGCCGCCGGTCTGGACCGGGAGATCTGGCAGTGCCCGGTCGTCCTGCTCGCCGACGTCCGCAGCGTGGGCGTCCAGGGTGACGGCCGCACCTACGGCCACCCGATCGTGCTGCGCCCGGTCTCGTCCGAGGACGCCATGACGGCCGACTGGACCCGCATGCCGTACGAGGTGCTGGCCCGGATCTCGACCCGCATCACCAACGAGGTCAAGGACGTCAACCGCGTGGTCCTGGACTGCACGAGCAAGCCCCCGGGCACCATCGAGTGGGAGTAGGGCCACCCCGCCCCCGAGCCCGACGCGAAGCCGCCGTTCCCCTTCCCGGGGAGCGGCGGCTTCGCCGTTTCCCCTCCGCGGCTCCCCGGCTCTGGCCTCTTGGCGGCCGCACCGGTACCTTGCGCGGCGTCCGGCCCGACCAGGAGGAGGGACGCGCCCATGCCCGAGCAGCCCCCGCCCGTGCCGGTGGACCGGCTGGCGTTCGAGATGCCGCCCGTAAACGAGGACCCGGCCGAGGAGCGCGCGTACCGCAGGGAGCGGCTCGCCGGGGCGCTGCGGCTGCTGGGCCGGCTGGGGTACGAGGACGGGGTCGCGGGGCACGTCACCGCCCGGGACCCGGAGTTCGAGGACTGCTACTGGGTCAACCCCTTCGGGCGTGCCTTCGCCGGCCTGGGCTCCGAGGACCTGCTGCTGGTCGACGGCGACGGGCGGGTGGTGCGGGGCGGGCGGCGGGTGAACCAGCTGGCCTTCGCCGTGCACGCGGCCGTGCACCGGGCGCGGCCCGGGGTGGTGTCCGTGGTCCGGACGCAGGGCCCGTACGGGCGGGCGCTGGCCTGCCTCGGGGAGCTGCTGGCCCCGATCAGCCAGGAGGCCTGCTGCTTCTACGAGGACCACGTCCTGATGGACGAGTACGCGGGGGCGGAGGACCCGGCGCGGGTCGCGCGGGCGCTGGGCCCCCACAAGGCGCTGGTCCTGCGCAACCGGGGGCTGCTGACGGTCGGCGGGTCGGTGGACGCGGCGGTGTGGTGGTTCGTCGCGGCGGAGCGGGCGGCGCAGGTGCAGCTGATCGCGAGGGCGGCCGGGAAGCCGGTGCTCATCGACCACCACGGCGCGGTCGCCACGCGGGAGCGGTTCGGGGGCGACCTGGCCGCCTGGGCGAGCTACCAGCCGCTGTGGCAGACGGTCGCGGGCGGTGGCGGGCCGCTGGCGTCAACATCATGAACCGTTAATCACCTGCTCTGACATCGTGCGCAATCCGGAGCACTGCCGCAGTGGTGCACAATTCGCTGGCATTGCACCGTAGTTCAGAGAGGCGGCACGCACGTGGCTGTCCAAGAGATGTCCCGGAGTACCCATACCGCCGTCTGCGCCTGCGACGACTGCGCGCGGGAGGGGCACCGGCGCGCGGTCGCCGCGTTCCTGGAGAAGCGCGACGAGTTCGCCGCCGGACAGGGGGTGCCGCCCGCCGTGGCCCACTCCCTCGGCGCCTCCCGCCAGTGGGTCTCCGACGAACTGACCCTGTCCGCGCGCACGGCCGCCGAACGGGGCCGGGAGGCCGGGAACACCTGGCTGTACCTGTTCTCCCGCCGGGCCGTCCTCGCGCTGTGGATCGCCGCCGGGACGCTGCTGCTGGTGCAGGTCGGCACCGCGCTCGGCACCGGCTGGTCCACCGCCCGCACCGCCGGGCTGCTGGCCGCGCTGGTGCTGGCCGGGCTGCTGACCGCCGCGGCCCGCGCGCAGTCGCTGCGGGGCGGGCTGCTGGCCCCGCTGGTCGGCGAGGACAACCGGCTGTCCACTTCCAAGGCGGTGCCGAGCGCCTGGGTGGTGCTGACGGCGTTCGCGGCGCTGCTGCCCGCGCTGCGGCTGGCCGCCTCCTCGCCGGGGCCGGAACGCGAAGCCCTGTACCAGGGGTTCGCGCTGGGGCGGGCGCTGCCGCTGCTGGCGGTGGTCGCGCTGACGTCGGGCGTCGCGGTGCTGGTGCGCCGGGTGGTCTCCGTACGGATCATGGGGCAGCGGCTGCAGAAGCTGCCGGCGGACCGGCCGCGCGGGGCGGACCTGCTGACGGGCGACGACGGCCGCGGGAGCTTCCCGGACGCGCAGTACGTCCTCGTCTCGACGGTGGTGCTGGCCTACGCCGCGGTGTCCCTGGCCCGGTTCCCCGACCGGCTGCCGCAGCTGCCGTGGGCGCTGGCCCTGCTGGTGGCGCTGTCCGCGGCGGTCTACCTGGCGGCCAAGTACGCCGAGGGGAGCCGTCCGCTGGTGCTGGCGGTGGTCCGCCGGCGCGAGCCGGGGGACATCGACGCGGCGGTCCGCCCCGGGGACGACATCGAGATCCGGGGCGTCGGCTTCGTCCCGCCGGGGGCGCAGACGCCGGAGATGCTCGCCCGGCTGGTGGTGCGGGTCGGCGCGGTCCACGTCCACGTGCCGCTGGTCCCGGTGGCCGGCGGGTTCGTGAACCCCTCGGACACGGTGCTGACGGTGCCGGTGCCCGCCGAGGTGGAGCCGGGCCGCGTCGACGTCCAGGTGGTGACCGCCGCAGGGGTGGAATCCAACCGCTGCGTCATCGACGTGGCCGAATGAAGCGGGTAGACATGGCTGCGTGAACCGAACTGACGTCCCCTCCGGTGTGCGGTCCACACCGTGGAGAGAACTCGCCTCCCGCCATGCCCTCCTCCCGCTGCGGATCTTCCTCGGCGTGACCTTCGTCTACGCGGG
Organism: Streptomyces sp. NPDC096136; assembly: GCF_044763325.1. NCBI lineage: Bacteria > Bacillati > Actinomycetota > Actinomycetes > Kitasatosporales > Streptomycetaceae > Streptomyces > Streptomyces sp. NPDC096136. The sequence goes on from NZ_JBIWFZ010000003.1 coordinate 136,202, forward strand.
CCTCGACAAACTGACCACCCCGGGCTTCTTCGCCGCCGGGGGCGCCGGCTCGATCGGCGAGCAGATGCGCGGCGTGCGCGACACCGCCGCGGTCCCCGCCCTGGTGGACCTCGCCCTGAACGCCCCCGCCGGCTTCGGCTACCTCATCGCCCTCGGGGAGCTCCTCGTGGGCCTGGGCGTCCTCGCCGGGCTGCTGACCCGGATCGCGGCCGCGGGCGGTGCGCTGATCTCGCTGAGCCTGTGGCTCACCGTCTCCTGGGCCGTGACCCCGTACTACTACGGCAACGACCTGGTGTACCTGATGGCCTGGCTCCCGCTGGTGCTCGCCGGGGCGCCCTACTGGTCCCTCGACGCGCTGATCCGGTCGCGCCGGTCGCGCCGCACCGCGTAGGTCACCAGCCCGACCAGGGCGGCCAGGACCAGTCCGCCGACCGCCATCGGCACCACCAGGAACCACGGCAGGTCGGTCTTCCCGGCCGCGTCGAGCAGGTACAGCACGCCCGCCGCGGTCAGCACCAGGCCGGCCAGCAGCCTTCCCGGCTGGAACTCATGACGCCGCACGGGCCACCTCCACCTGTCCCACACCCGCGTCCAGGTGCAGCTCGATCGTCCCGCCGGCCTCGGTGCCGGCGGTGGGGGGCAGGGTCGCCCGCCTGTTCTCTCCACCGCTCTTGATCCGCACGGAGCGGTCCCCGGGGAGCTGGATGTCGCCGAGGCGGACCGAGACGTCCGCCACGGCGGTGACCTCCCGGGGGACGACCACCTTCAGCCGGCCCGCCTCGACGGAGGCCCGGACGGACACGGTGGTGCCCTTCGGCACGTCCAGGCGGCTCAGGTCGAGCGTGGCCAGGCCCGTCCCGGAGGAGTAGAGGGGTGCGACGTCGGCCACCGCCGCCGGGCGCCAGTCGACGTTGTGCCAGTCGGTGCCCACCTCGCGCGGCAGGGCGGTCGCCGCCGCGAGCAGCCCGGCGGTGACCAGGCCCAGCAGGATGGTGCCGAAACCCGTACGCCCCTTGAGGGAGCTGACGGCCAGGCCCAGCCCGAAGACGGCCAGCGCGCAGGCCAGGCCGACCTGGAGGGCGTGCCCCAGCGGGCTGCCGTGCCACACCGCGGCGGTCCCGAGGCCGCCCGCCAGCACGGCCAGGACGAACACCCGGCCGCCGATCCCGCCGCGCCCCCGGCCGTACGCGTCCGCGGGCTTCGGCTTCGCCGGGGCCCCGCCGGCCGCCGCGCCCGGCCGGTCGTCGACCCCGTCGTCGGGACCCCACAGGTAGCCGGAGGATCCGACCGGGCCGGTCGTGCCGTCCTTCACCAGCGGGTCGCGCCACCAGGAAGGGCTGCTCGGCACGGGGGGCGCCTGGGTCTCCGGCGGCGCCGGACGGTGCGCGCCCGCCGCCTCCGCCTCGGGGGCGGCGGCCCGGCGGTGGCGCCGGGACCAGTACGCGGCCCCGCCCAGGGCCAGGACGACCAGGACGGAGAAGCCGCCCATCACCCCGTTGTCGAGCATCGACAGGAACAGCGCGCACCCCACCAGAGCGCTGAACACCGCGGCCAGGGTGGTCCCTTCGACCCGGCCGGTCAGGAGCTTGCGGCCCTCGCTGTCCTCCTCGCCCTCCAGGGGCAGCAGCAGCCAGGCGAAGCCGTAGAAGACCAGGCCGACGCCGCCGGTGACGGCGAGCACCCCGAGCACGATCCGGAACACCACCGGGTCCAGGTCGAAATACCGGCCCAGGCCGCCGCAGACGCCCGCGAGGACCTTGTCGCGCCTGCTGCGGCGCAGGGGCGGCCGCTCGGCGGCGGCCGGTGCCGCGGGATCGTCCCCCGGAACACGTCCCGGAGTGCCCCCGGGCGGGGCGTCGTGTACGTCGGTCATGGCTCCATGGTGACGGCCCGCCCGGCCGCCCGGCACCGGGCCCGACCCTGGCGCAACCCTGATATCCCCCCGACGGAACTGGGGGGATGCCCTGATGCCGCTCCGCGCCCGTCCGTGTGACCCTTGGTGACATGCCCGCAGCAGCCGCCGCCCGTACCCCGCACGCCCCCGACATCGACGACACCCCGCCGCGCAGGCTCTACCGCAGCGCCGACGGGCGGATGCTCGGCGGAGTCGCGCGCGGTCTCGCCGGGCACCTCGGTCTGCCCGTCCTCTGGATCCGGCTCGCCTTCCTCGCCATGTTCCTGTGGGGCGACGGGCTGGGGGTGCTGCTCTACGCCGCCTTCTGGGTCTTCGTCCCGCTCGGCGTCGGCGGCAGCACCGGGCACCACTCCTTCTTCGAGACCCTCGCCGACGGCAGCCGGCGCCTGCGCAAGCCCGACAAGGGCGCGGTCTCCGGCCTGGTCGCGCTGGCCGTCGGCGCCGGCATCTTCTTCTCCCAGCTCCGCGTCGGCGGCACAGGCGGCCGCTACATCTGGCCCACCCTGCTCGTCGGGGCCGGCGTCGTCCTCGTCTGGCGCCAGGCCGACAACGCCCGCCGCGCCCACTGGAACCCCGCCGGGGACCGCCGCAAGCGGCTGCTCCAGGTCGCCCGCGCGCTCGCCGGGGTGGTCCTCGTCGGCGTGGGCCTGACCGTCTTCATCGTCGTACGGGGCTCCGCCGCACAGCTCGGCAACCTCCTGACCGCCGTCCTCGCCGTCCTCGTCGGCATCGCCCTGCTCGCCGGGCCCTGGCTGATACGGATGACCCAGGACCTCTCCGAGGAGCGCCTGATGCGCATCCGCGCCCAGGAGCGCGCCGAGGTCGCCGCCCACGTCCACGACTCCGTGCTGCACACCCTCACCCTGATCCAGCGCAACGCCGAGGACGTCGGCGAGGTCCGCCGCCTCGCCCGCGCCCAGGAGCGGGAGCTGCGCAACTGGCTGTACAAGCCCGAGGGCACCGGCAAGGACGAGGCCGAGGAGCCGGCCACCCTCGCCGAAGCCGTGAAGAAGGCCGCCGCCGAGGTCGAGGACCACCACGGCGTCCCGATCGAGGTGGTCGTCGTCGGCGACTGCCCGCTCGACGAGAAGCTGGGCGCGCAGATGCAGGCCGCGCGCGAGGCGATGGTCAACGCCGCCAAGTACGGTGGCGAGGGCGGGCCGGTCCAGGTGTACGCGGAGGTCGAGGGGCGCACGGTGTTCGTGTCCGTACGCGACCGGGGGCCGGGATTCGACATCGACGCGGTACCGGGGGACCGCATGGGCGTACGAGAATCGATCATCGGCCGGATGCAGCGCAACGGCGGGACCGCCCGGCTGCGCTCCGCGCCCGACGGCGGCACGGAAGTGGAACTGGAGATGGAGAGGGTGGCGAACGCGGCATGACGGGGACGACCGGGGACAGCGCTGTGAACGACGGGGCCAGGAGGGTCCGGGTGGTGCTCGTCGACGACCACCGCATGTTCCGCACGGGCGTGCAGGCCGAGATCGGGGAGACGGCCCGCACCGGAGTCGAGGTCGTCGGCGAGGCGGCCGACGTGGACCAGGCCGTCACGGTCATCACCGCCACCCGCCCCGAGGTGGTCCTCCTCGACGTGCACCTGCCCGGCGGCGGCGGCGTCGAGGTGCTGCGGCGCTGCGCCCCGCTGATGGCGGCCGCCGAGAACCCGGTGCGCTTCCTGGCGCTGTCGGTGTCGGACGCCGCCGAGGACGTCATCGGCGTCATCCGGGGCGGCGCCCGCGGCTACGTCACCAAGACCATCACCGGCGCCGACCTGGTGGACTCCGTCTTCCGGGTCCAGGACGGGGACGCGGTGTTCTCGCCGCGGCTGGCCGGCTTCGTGCTCGACGCCTTCGCCTCGACGGACGCGCCGCCGGTGGACGAGGACCTGGACCGGCTCACCCAGCGCGAGCGCGAGGTGCTGCGGCTGATCGCGCGCGGGTACGCGTACAAGGAGATCGCCAAGCAGCTGTTCATCTCGGTGAAGACCGTCGAGTCGCACGTCTCGGCCGTGCTGCGCAAGCTCCAGCTCTCCAACCGGCACGAGCTGACCCGCTGGGCCACCGCCCGCCGCCTGGTCTGACCTGCGGGTGAACCAGGAGTGACACCCCGGGGCCCGGCCCCGGGGTGTGATCCACGACGCAGGCGGGGAGGGCAACCGGAGGGCGCCGCGCCGGACTCTTGGGTGGCGTGATGAGCCTGACGGGGACCCCCCTCTTCGCGACGGTGATCGGCCTGACCGTGATCGCCGTCGCCCTGCCGCTGACCGTGTGGAGCAAGGTGCGCGGCCCCGCCGTCGCACGGGTGGCCGTCCGCGGGCTGATGGTGGTGTTCGCGCAGGTCACCGCCGTCGCCCTGGTCTTCGTCGCGATCAACCGGGACATGAACTTCTACGCCTCCTGGGGCGACCTGATGGGCACCGGCTCCTACGTCCAGGCGGCGCCCGACCTCGGCCCCGACGGCATGGGCGGCAAGAAGGCCGAGCAGGTCCGGCAGGAGCCGAAGGTCCGCCAGGACTTCCAGCCGGTCGAGGGGCTCGGCGGGCGGGTCAGGAAGACCGAGCTCGACGGCAGGATCTCCGGGGTCAAGGGCGACGTCATGGTGTGGCTGCCCCCGCAGTACGACGAGCCGGCCTACAAGGACAAGAAGTTCCCGGTCGTCGAGCTGATCCCGGGCATACCCGGAACGGGCAAGTCCTGGTTCCAGGGGCTCAAGGCCCACGAGGTGCTGGAGCCCCTCATGAAGGAGGGCAAGGTCCAGCCCTTCATCCTGGTCTCCCCGCGCGCCATGCTGCTGGGCAACGCCGACACCGGCTGCGCCAACATCCCCGGCAAGGTCAACGCCGACAGCTGGTTCAGCGTCGACGTCCGCAAGATGGTCACCGACAACTTCCGCGTCTCCGACGAGCCCCGCACCTGGGGCGTGGCCGGCTACTCGGCCGGCGCCTACTGCGCCGCCAAGCTGGCCATCCTGCACCCCGACCGCTACGGCGCGGCCGTCTCGCTGTCCGGGTACAACGACCCCGGCCAGGAGCCCACCTCGCTGGTCGCCAAGGACCCGGAGCTGCGCCGCACCCACAACCTGAAGGAACTCCTCAAGGGCCAGCCCGCGCCGCCGGCGGTCGCGCTGTGGATGTCGGGGGCCGAACAGGACGGCTACCTGTCCGGCATGGACCTCAAGGGGCTCGCGCAGAACCCGACCACGGTGCACGCGGAGAAGGTCACCGGCGGGCACAACCTCGACTCCTGGTCCAAGCAGCTGCCGCAGACCTTCGGCTGGCTGAGCCAGACCGTCAAGGCGCCGTAGGGCCGCGCTGCGGGTCGGCCCGGTCGGTCCTAGGCCGGGCGGGACGCGCCGGCCCAGGGCATCGAGTCGATGGGGGCCACCCGGACCGTGGAGCCGGGGTGGGGGGCGTGGACCATCCGGCCGTTGCCGACGTACAGGCCCACGTGCGTGACCCCGGAGTAGAAGAACACCAGGTCGCCTGGGGCCAGCTGGTCGCGGGAGACCCGGCGGCCGGCGTTGATCTGGGTGTAGGTGGTGCGGGGCAGGGCGACCCCGGCCGCGCGCCAGGCCGCCTGGGTCAGGCCCGAGCAGTCGAACGAGCCCGGCCCGGTCGCGCCCCAGACGTACGGCTTGCCGATCGCCCCGTACGCGAAGGCCACCGCGCGGGCGGCGCGCGAACCGTCGGCGGGGGCCGGCGCGGAGGAGCGGTCCTGCCCCGCGGCGCCCGCCGCCCCGGGCCGGCCTCCGGCGGCCTCGGTCCCGCCGTGCCGTGCCTCGTACGCGGCCCGCTCCTCGGCCCCGAGCCCGGCCAGCAGCCGCCGGGCGGCGGCCAGCCGGTCCTCGACCACGGCCTTCTGCCGGGCGAGCTCGTCCCGCCGGGCGCGGACCTCCGCCAGGCGCCCGTCGGCCTGCGCGCGCAGCCGGCCGACGTCGTCGAGCCCGCGGCGTACGGAGGCCACCTCGGCGGCGGTGCGCTCGCCGACCCGGGTGAGGAGGGAGGCCCGTTCCAGGTAGTCCTGCGGGTCGGAGGCGAGCGCCAGCTGGAGGGCGGGGCCCAGGCCGCCGCTGCGGTACTGGCCCGCGGCGACCGAGCCGAGCGCGCCGCGGGCGGCCCCGAGCCGGTCCGCGCGGCGGGCGGCCTCCTCCTGGAGGCCGGTCAGGGCCCGCTCGGCCTCGTCGGCCCCGGCCTTCGCCCCGTTGTACCGCTCCGTCGCCTCCTCGGCCTCCCCGTAGAGCCGGTCGACCTCGGCCTTGATCTGGGCGGGGGTCTGCCGGGGCTCGGCGTGCGAGGTGCCTTCGAAGGCGGTGGCGGTGGCAGCGCCCGCCAGGGCGAGGGTGGCGGCGGTCCGGACGGTGCCGCCGGAGAGCGGGCGCTGCCTGGGCTTTCGATGACTGGCCACGAGGGCCTCACGTCCTTCCGTCGGTCCCGCAGGTCTCGGGGGAGGACGCTAAACCTGGAGGTCACGGGGAAAGGACGGGATGATCGGAACTGGCTCCGTGTTGTCCGCGGCTGACCGGTCGGGGCCGTTTCACCGCCCGGTGCCGTACGCCGCCCCGTGCCGTGCGCGGCTGCGCGGCTCGGTGCCGGTTGCGCGGCTCAGTGCCAGAGGAGGGCGATGAAGATGTTGGCGGTGGTCAGGGCGCCGACCGCGCCGAAGAGGCCCTTCTCCACCCGCTCCTCGTCCCGCTTGACGTAGACGAGTGCCAGGACCACGAAGAGGACCGCGAGCTTCACACCGATCTTGATGTTGTTCAGGGGCGCGCCGTCGCCCATCTCGTGGAAGCCGACCAGCAGCACGCCGGTGACGAGCATGGTCAGCGCGCCGTGCAGCATCGCGGGCACGAAGCGGGCGGTGCCGGCGCCCATCGCCTTCATCTGGGTCAGGAAGCCGCCCAGGAGGGAGGCTATGCCGATGATGTGCAGGCCGACGAAGACGTTGGTGAGGACAGTCATGGCGCCGAGCCTACGGGGTGCCCTTTCCGCTCCCGACGGCGGATTTCCCCGGGGCGGGGCCGCCTGTCGGTCCCGACCCCTAGACTCGGATGGCGATGAGCAGCCTCTTTGACGACAGCTTCCTGGCCGACCTCACCCCCTCCGACGAGGTCCCCCCGCCGCCCGAGGAGCACCACGCCCCCGAGGAGGGCGCGGACGACCTCTTCGGGGGCCGCTTCGACCTGCCCGTGAGCGGGGACGCGTACTACCGCGACGGCGCCCCCCGGCCGGTCATCGACCCCGCGGCCCTCCTGGACGGGCTGAACGAGCAGCAGGCCGCCGCCGTGGTGCACGCGGGCTCCCCGCTGCTCATCGTGGCCGGCGCCGGCTCCGGCAAGACCCGGGTGCTGACCCACCGCATCGGCCACCTGCTGTCCGCGCGGCAGGTCCACCCCGGCCAGATCCTGGCGATCACCTTCACCAACAAGGCCGCCGCCGAGATGAAGGAGCGCGTCGAGAACCTCGTCGGCCCGCGCGCCAACGCCATGTGGGTCTCCACCTTCCACAGCGCCTGCGTGCGCATCCTGCGCCGCGAGTCCAAGCGGCTCGGCTTCACCTCCTCGTTCTCGATCTACGACGCCGCCGACTCCAAGCGGCTCATGGCGCTCGTCTGCCGCGACCTGGACCTGGACCCGAAGAAGTTCCCGCCCAAGTCCTTCAACGCCAAGATCTCGAACCTCAAGAACGAGCTGATCGACGAGGACGCCTTCGCCGCCCAGGCCGCCGACGGCTTCGAGAAGACGCTCGCCCAGGCGTACGCGATGTACCAGGGGCGGCTGCGCGAGGCCAACGCCCTCGACTTCGACGACATCATCATGACCACGGTCCACCTCCTCCAGGCCTTCCCGGACGTGGCCGAGCACTACCGGCGCCGCTTCCGCCACGTCCTGGTCGACGAGTACCAGGACACCAACCACGCCCAGTACACGCTGGTGCGCGAGCTGGTCGGCACCGGCTACCCGGACCTGCCGCCCGCCGAACTGTGCGTGGTGGGCGACGCCGACCAGTCGATCTACGCCTTCCGCGGCGCGACCATCCGCAACATCCTCCAGTTCGAGGAGGACTACAAGGACGCGACGACGATCCTGCTGGAGCAGAACTACCGCTCCACGCAGACGATCCTGTCCGCCGCCAACGCCGTCATCGAGCGCAACGAGAACCGCCGCGCCAAGAACCTGTGGACCCAGGCCGGAGCCGGCGCCGTCATCACCGGCTACGTCGCCGACACCGAGCACGACGAGGCCCAGTTCGTCGCCGACGAGATCGACCGGCTGACGGACGCGGGCGACGCCAAGGCGGGCGACGTCGCGATCTTCTACCGGACCAACGCCCAGTCCCGCGTGTTCGAGGAGATCTTCATCCGCGTCGGACTGCCCTACAAGGTCGTCGGCGGCGTCCGCTTCTACGAGCGCAAGGAGGTCCGGGACGTCCTGGCCTACCTGCGCGTCATGGCCAACCCCGAGGACAACGTCCCGCTGCGCCGCATCCTGAACGTCCCCAAGCGCGGCATCGGCGAGCGCGCCGAGGCGATGATCGACGCCCTCGCGCTCCGCGAGAAGATCACGTTCCCGCAGGCGCTGCGCCGCGTCGACGAGGCCTTCGGCATGGCCGCCCGCTCCACCAACGCCGTCAAGCGGTTCAACACCCTGATGGAGGAGCTGCGCACGATCGTCGACTCCGGCGCCGGTCCGGCCGTGGTGCTGGAGGCGGTGCTGGAGCGCACGGGCTACCTCGCCGAGCTCCAGGCCTCGACCGACCCGCAGGACGAGACCCGGATCGAGAACCTCCAGGAGCTCGCGGCCGTCGCCCTGGAGTTCGAGCAGGCGCGGGACGAGGAGAGCCCGGGCACCCTGGCCGAGTTCCTGGAGCAGGTCGCGCTGGTCGCCGACTCCGACCAGATCCCCGACGAGGACACCGAGGGCACGGGCGTCATCACGCTGATGACCCTGCACACCGCCAAGGGCCTGGAGTTCCCGGTGGTCTTCGTGACCGGCATGGAGGACGGGGTCTTCCCGCACATGCGCGCGCTGGGGCAGACCAAGGAGCTGGAGGAGGAGCGCCGCCTCGCCTACGTCGGCATCACCCGGGCCCGCGAGCGGCTGTACCTGACCCGCTCCAGCATGCGCAGCGCGTGGGGCACGCCTTCGTACAACCCGCCCTCGCGGTTCCTGGAGGAGATCCCGGCCGAGTACCTCCAGTGGAAGCGCACGGGCGCCGCGCAGAAGCCGGCCGGCCCGATGCGCGGCTCCGGCTACGGCTCGTCGTCCTCAGGTTCGGGGAAGGCCTCCTTCGGGACCTCGCCCGAGGCCTTCCTGTCCTCCTCGCGCTCCCGGTCGTCCGGCCCCTCCGGGTTCGCGACGCGACGCGCCACCGACAAGCCGGTCATCGCGCTGGCCGTCGGGGACCGGGTCACGCACGACCAGTTCGGCCTGGGCACGGTCATGGAGGTCCGGGGCGCCGGCGCGGACGCGCAGGCCACCATCGACTTCGGGGACGACAAGCCGAAGCGGCTGCTCCTGCGCTACGCGCCGGTGCAGAAGCTCTAGCGGGATCCGGCTGCTACGTCGGGTCCAGGCCGTGGCTGCGCAGCCAGGCCAGGGGGTCGATGGCGGCGCCGGAGCCGGGCCGCACCTCGAAGTGGAGGTGCGGACCGGTGGAGTTGCCGGAGTTGCCGGAGTACGCGATGACGTCGCCGGCCTTGACCTGCCCGGACCGGATCTTGGTGCTGCTGAGGTGGCAGTACCAGGTCTCGGTGCCGTCGGGGGAGGTCAGGATGGCCATGTTCCCGTAGGCGCTGTTCCACTGCGTGCGCATGGTGCCGTCGGTGGCGGCCATGACCGGGGTGCCGTAGGAGACCGGGAAGTCGATGCCGGTGTGCACGGACATCCACATGCCGCCGGCCTGGCCGAACATGGCGCTCAGGCCGTGCTGGGCGACGGGGATCGCGAACTTCGGGCGGGCCGCCTCCTTGGCCGCCGCCTCCTCGGCCCGCTTCTTCTTCTCCTCGTCCTGGCGCTGCTTGAGGTCGATCCGCTCCTGGGTGCGGCTCGCGCGGTCGGCGAAGTCGCCGGCGTCGGCGCTGAGGGCGGCCAGCTGGGTGTCGAGCTTGTTGTTCGCCGCGACCGGCTTCACCGACGCCGGGTCGGGGGCGGCCATCGTGGTGGTGTCCTCGGACGGCTTGTCACCGCCGGTGAGACCGCCGACGGAGGCGGCGGCGATGCCGGCGACACCCATCACGCAGGCGGAGGGGACGGCCACGGTCAGCAGGGCGGACCGCTTGGCCGGCGTACGGCGCCGGGCGCTGCCCGCCTTGTCCTTGGCGCCGGCCTTGCCGTTCGTCTTGCCGTTCGCCTTGCCGTTCGCCTTGGCCCCGGCCCGGCCGCCGGCCCGGCGCGCCGAGCGCGGTTCGGTGGCGGCGGAGGTGAGGGGTACCGCCTGCGTGGGCATGTCGTGCACGGCGTCGATGAACTGCGGCCCGTCGTCCTCGGTGGGGAGGGCGGGGCCCAGGGGCTCGAAGACGGAGGTCTCGTCGTCGGCGTACGCGTCGGTGTCGGGGTAGGCCGGGACGACGGTCGTGGCGTCGTACCCGCCGGCGACGGCCCCGGGCTCCTGCTCCAGGACCTGCTGCGTGCCGCCGGCGCTGTTCCAGGCGGTGGCGTCGTAGGCGCCGGTGTCCTGCCCGTGCGCGTAACCGGTGAAGTCCCACTGGCCGGTCTGCTCGGCGCCGGCGGAGTCGTACCCGAAGGAGGCCGCCGGGTGGTCGGTGCCGCCGGAGTGCGCGGCGTTCCAGGCGCTCGCGTCCCAGGAGCCCGTCGTGTCCTCGGGGACGGTCTGGGCCGGGACGCTGGAGAGGTAGGACTGCTGCGTGGTCCAGGCCGTGGTGTCGTAGGCGCCCGTGTCGGCGGACGAGGCGTACGCGCCGTACGCGTCGTAGGTCCCGTAACTGCCGGAAGCGGCGTAGTCGGTGACGTACTGATAGCCCTGGCCCTGCGTTTCGTAGGAAACGTAGGACTGGTCACCAGCGAAAGTGGTGGTGGAAAGGCCGTCGTGCCCCATTTCGGGGTACTGGCCCGACGTCGGGCGGTCGTTCACCAGTTCTCTTTCGCCTCGGCAGTGGGGGCCTGGGTGGCCGGGGAACTCGAGGTTCACCGGAGGAGAGCAGTGGCGTGACTGTACCCGGCGGTTACTCGCCTCGACAATCTTCGGAGGGTTTCGTCCTCGGGGGAACCGGGCATTCGGCCGTCTTTCGGTCGCCGAAAGACCGAGCCTTGGCCTTGAGTTCGAAATTCGTTCGACTGAAGGTCGTCCGGTGTTGTAGGCGAACACGAGGACCCGCGCGGCGACGCCCGGGGCTCAGACGACCATTCCCTCCCCCTCGGTTCCGGCGGAGCCGAGGTTCCGCACGGGCCCCCGCGCAGCATCGGCGTCGGCGTCGCGCACCGGGCCGTCCAGGGCGCGTCGCACGGCGGTGATGACGGCGGGATGCACCGGAAGGGCGAGATGTCCGATTCCGGTGACCTCGATGTTCGTCGCGTCCAGGTCCGGGTGCTCGATCCGGGCCGTGCCGGTGGGGGCCATCAGCGTGTCGAACGCGCTCCAGAAGGCCACGCACCGGGTTCGGCAGCCGGGCGCGGGCGCGCGCAGCTCGGCCATCACCGGGGAGTCCGGGCGCATCTGGCGGACCAGGGGGTGGGCGTCCATGAAGGGGGCGACCCGGGTCCCGCCGTGCGGGGTGCCGAGGGTGACCAGCGTCCGCACGCGGGCGTCGCCGCCCAGGCACTGGACGTAGTACCGCCCGACCAGCCCGCCCAGGCTGTGCCCCACGAGGTCCACCCGGTCCTGGCCGCTGCGCTCGCACAGCTCCTCGACGCGCCGGGCGAGATGACGGGCGGTGACCCGCAGGTCGACGGTGAAGGGGGAGTAGTTGTACGTCTCCACGCGCCGCCGGCCGCCCGCGCCGAGGGCGCGGCGCAGCAGGACGAACACCGACCGGTTGTCGGTGAAGCCGTGCAGCAGCAGCACGGGTGGCAGCTGCCCGGATCCGGCGCGGTGTCCCGCCCTGCGCTCCTCCCGGACTCCACTCGGGTAGAGGAGCATGTGCCCGGCGAGCACCACCGCCTCGAGGACCGCGGCCCGGAGGGCGGCCCCCGAGAGCGGGACGGGCAGCGGTGCGATCGTCAGCCCCATCGACGGCCTCCCCTGGACCTCTTGGGTGCGGGGCCGTGCCGGCTGCCGACGTGGCCCCGCCACCGTGCCGTGCGGCTGGCGGCGCGGTGGCGGGGCGACTGGGCGAGGTGAATCAACGGCGTCCCACGTGTGATTTCCCCCTCCCCGTTGACCGTGAAACGGTGCGGTGCGCAATGCTGTACTTAACGTTCGTTCACTCGGGAGGCAGTGCGATGGGTGTGACCGGTCCGATCCGTGTGGTGGTGGCCAAGCCGGGTCTCGACGGCCACGACCGCGGGGCCAAGGTGATCGCGCGGGCGCTGCGGGACGCGGGCATGGAGGTCATCTACACGGGCCTGCACCAGACCCCCGAGCAGATCGTGGACACCGCGATCCAGGAGGACGCCGACGCCATCGGCCTGTCGATCCTCTCGGGGGCGCACAACACGCTGTTCGTGCGGGTGCTGGAACTCCTGAAGGAGCGCGACGCGGAGGACATCAAGGTCTTCGGCGGCGGGATCATCCCGGAGGACGACATCGCCCCCCTGAAGGAGAAGGGCGTGGCCGCGATCTTCACCCCGGGCGCGACGACGACGGCGATCGTCGAGTGGGTCAACGCGAACGTCCGCTCGGCCTAGGAGCCGTCCGGCGGCTCCCGCTCCTGAGGCCCGCGCCGACGGCGCCTCGCGGCGGTGGCCCGGGAGACCGGGCGCGGAGCCTACGGAACCGGCGCCGGGGGCGGACACCCTAGGGACGGGTGGAGCGCGGGGCGAGCAAGCCCACCCCGCGCGGCGCCCCCCCCGCGTTGTCCTCCCCGCGGGTCCCCCCCCGCGGCGCCCCCCTGCGTGTCGGCCGCCCCCGTGCGGCGGCCCCCCGCGCGGCGCCTCCCCGTAGGGTCGGCCCCCGCGTGTCGCCCCCCCCCGTGTGTTGGCCGCCCCCCCCGTGCGGCGCCCCCCCCGTAGGGTCGGCCCCCGCGTGTCGCCCCCCCGTGTGTCGGCCGCCCCCCCCCGTGCGGCGGCCCCCCTGCGGCGCCCCCCTGCGTGTCGGCCGCCCCCGTGCGGCGCCCCCCCCGCGCGGCGCCCCCCCGTAGGGTCGGCCCCCGCGGGTTGCCCCCCCGCGTGTCGGCCGCCCCCCCGCGGCGCCCCTCCCGCGTCGCCCTCCCCGTAGGGTCGGCCCCCGCGGGTCGCCCTCCCCCCCGGGTGTCGGCCAACCCCGCGTGTCGGCCGACCCCGTGCGGCGGCCCCCCGCGCGGCTGCCCCCCCGGCGGCAGCAGGACCTCGGCGCACGTGCGTCAGGACGCCGGCGCCAGCTCCGCGAGCATGGCGGCCCGTAGGCGCAGGGTCGCCACCAGCCGCCGGAAGGCCTCGGCCCAGTAGGCGGCGGCCCCGGACCCCCCTTCCGGCACCTCCTCGACGGTGGCGGTGAGCGCCTCCAGCCGCCCCGCCTCCGCGGGATCGAGGCAGCGCTCCGCCAACCCCATCACCCCGCTGAAGCTCCACGGATAGCCCCCCGCGGCCCGCGCCGCGTCCAGCGCGTCCACGACCGCCCGCCCCAGCGCGCCCGCCCACGGCACCCGGCAGACCCCGAGCAGCTGGAACGCCTCCGACAGCCCGTTCGCCCGGACGAACTCCGCGACCCACTCGGCCCGTTCCCCCTCCGGCAGGGTCTCCAGCAGTTTGGCCCGCTCCGCGAGCGACGCCGTCCCCGGCCCCGCCGCGGGCGGCGCGGACGCCGCGCCCAGCAGCGCCTTCGACCACTGCGCGTCGCGCTGCCGCACCGCCGCCCGGCACCAGGCGGCGTGTATCTCCTCCGCCCAGCCCTCGGCCACCGGCAGCGCCACCAGCTCCGCCGGGTCCAGCCCGCCGAACCGGTCCCGCCAGCAGGACAGCGGAGCCGCCTCCACCAGCTGGCCGAGCCACCACGCCCGCTCCCCGCGCCCCGCGGGCGGCCGCTTGACCACGCCGTCGCGCAGCATCCCCGCGTCGCACTCGGCCGGCGGCTCCACCCCCTCCGGGCCCACGCAGGCCAGCGCCCGCTCCGCCATCCGCCCGGCCAGCGCCGACCCGGGCAGGGCGGACAGCAGTTCCGCGGCCGTCGCCCGGACGTTGCGGCCGCGGTCGCCCAGCGCCGCCTCCAGGAACGGCTCGTCGGCCATCGACAGCCCGGTCCGCAGCGAGTCGAGGAACATCAGCCGGTCCTCTGCCCGCTCGTCGTCCCAGGTGGTGGCCAGCAGCCGGGTCGCGGCCGTGGCCTCATGGGCCCGCACGGCGCCGAGCAGGGCGACCCGTTCGGCGAACAGGCCCTCCTCCCAGAGCCGGGCCACCGCCTCTTCGTCGGCGGGGTCGGGCAGTTCGCCGGTGCCGCCCGCCGTGCCGCGCAGCGCGAACCGCCACTCCGGGTTCAGCCGGGCCAGCCAGAGCCCCCGCGCGCCGGCCAGGGCCAGGGCCTGCGGGCGCAGGTCGGTGCGGGCCCGGGCCGCGTCCATCAGCGCCGGGACCAGCGCCGAGGGCGCCCGGTAGCCGTGCCGTCCGGCGGCGGCCAGCCACTGCGGGAGCAGCTCCGTCAGATCCGGGGCGGCCCCCCGCCGCCCGGTGCCGGCCCCGGCGGTGCGGCCCGCGAGGAGGAGCGCGAGCCGCCGCCCGGCGGCGTCCGGCGGCGCGGGGCGCGGATCCCGCGGAGCGGGGTCCGGCCGCCGGGCCGCCGGTGCGGGCCGCAGCCCGGCGCGGCGGCGCAGCGTCCGGACGGCGGCCGCGTCGAGCAGTGCCTCCGGTGTGCCGCCCCGCCGCTCGGTGCCCAGCAGCGCGGCGGTGACCAGCTCCTCCCAGTCCCCGTCCGCGTATCCGTCGTCGGCCTTGCCCATCGGGCCCCTCCCTGGTCGTTCCCCGTCGGTCGTCGGTCGTCGGTCGTCGGTCGTCGTGGTCGGTGGTCCGTCGTGCGTCGTGCGTCGTGCGTCGTGCCGGCGGTCCGGGTCCGGTCCCGCCCCCTCCGCGGGACCGGACCCGGACCTGCCGCACGACCGTGCTCAGCTGGCGTGGTTGTCGTTCATGAAAGCCCCCCGGCTCCTCGTCCGCGCATCGGCGCCCCCGCGCCTCCGCGTCCTCCATGTCGGTCTGCGAGACGGCATGGATCCCCCCAGGCCCCCTGCGTTTTCGGTTGGTCGCGCCCTTCCTCAGATCAGCGGCACCGGCTCGGGCGAGCCGGGCTGCCAGGCCGTCAGCGGGGTGAAGCCGCGGTGGCCGCACTCGCCGAACACCGTGACCGGGCCGCCGCCCGAGAGGGCGGCCAGCTGCCACAGCGCGGACCGCGAACGGCCCCCGCCGGGTGCCACCGGCAGCGCGCACGCCCCCTCCGCGTCCGCGACCTGCCAGACCCCGTCGCCCGCCTCACCCGGTATCGGGATCACCGGGCCCAGGACCACCGGCCAGGACTCCAGCCACGGGTCCTCCCGCAGCGCCGCCCCGTAGGCCTCCAGGGCCTCACCGGTGCCCACCCCGGCCGGAGCCCGGGCGTGCGCCGCCACGGCCGGGGCACGGTCCCCCAGGTCCGCCCGCAGCCCCGCCGTCCCGGGCCGGAAGCGGGCTTCCGCCTCCAGCACCAGTCCGACGGGCAGCGCCAGCCCCGGCGCCCGCCCGGGCGGTCCGAAGTCCAGCACCAGCGCCGGCCGTCCGCTCCCCAGCCCGCGCAGCCATGTCCGGCGGGTGGTGAGGCGGCCGTCCGGGGACACCGAGTCGTACTGGGCGAGTACGAGCCAGCGGTCCCGGACGGTCTCCCCCTCCGCCGAGGACGGCAGCCCCACCCGGTTCCGGACGGTCGCGGCCAGCGGCTCCGGCAGTCCGGACACCCCCGTCCAGGCCCGGTCCAGCAGGTGCAGCAGCGCGAACTCCTCAAGCATCCGGGCGGGCCAGCCGGGGCCGCAACCGGGTATTGCCCCCAACTCCCGTACCCGCGAGGCCAGTCCGGGAGCCTGGGCGTCGACCATCCGGGCGGCCGTGTCCTCCCAGGGCGCGTACCCCGCCTGCGCCTGGCCGGCGATCCCGCCGCGCAGCAGGTCCGCGAGCCGGCGCTCCAGCTCGGCGACGCCCGCGCCGATCCGCTCGGCGCGCCGCTCGGCCCGCTTGCGGGCCGCCTCGGCGTCGACCGGTCCGGCCGCCGGCCGCGCGGCCTTCGCCGCGCGCTCCGCCAGCCAGGCCGCCGCCCAGTCCGGGGCCTCGGCCGGATCGCCCAGACCCTGCGCGGACCAGAGCAGCAGCAGCCCCAGCGCGTGCTTGCACGGGAACTTCCGGCTCGGGCAGGAGCACTTGTAGGCGGGACCGGCCGGGTCGACGACCGTCCGGTACGGCGTACTGCCGCTGCCCTTGCACGACCCCCACACCGCACCGGAAGCGGAACCTCCGGTCCGGGACCACGAACCCGCCCTGCCGAGCCCACCCCCCGCCTTCCGCGACGCGTCGTCAGGAGCCAGAGCCAGTACCTGTTCCGCCGTCCAGCGGACCCCCTGCTCAGTCATGGGAACCACCGTAGAGACCCCCACTGACAATCGCTCTGACCTGCAACGACGTCTCGGGGCAGGGGTGTTGTCAGTGGCATGGTGCACGGTGGATCCAGCAGTCGGGAGCGGCTGCGGAGCATCGGAGGGGGACCATGAGCACGCACGGGAACGGCACCGGCACCGAGGCACTGCGACCGCATGCCGAGGACGCCTTCGCGCACGAACTGAAAGCCCTCGAAGCCGCCGACGACCGGCCCCGCCCCGCCCGCTGGAGACTCTCCCCGTGGGCCGTGGCCACCTACCTCCAGGGCGGAACGCTCGCCGACGGCACCGTCGTCACGCCCAAGTACGTCGGCCCGCGCCGGATCGTCGAGGTCGCCGTCACCACCCTCGCGACCGATCGCGCCCTCCTCCTGCTCGGCGTCCCCGGCACCGCCAAGACCTGGGTCTCCGAGCACCTGGCCGCCGCCGTCAGCGGCGACTCCACCCTGCTCGTCCAGGGCACGGCCGGCACCCCCGAGGAGGCCATCCGCTACGGCTGGAACTACGCCCGCCTCCTCGCCCACGGCCCCAGCCGCGAGGCCCTCGTGCCCAGCCCCGTCATGCGGGCGATGGCGCAGGGCATGACCGCCCGCGTCGAGGAGCTCACCCGCATCCCCGCCGACGTCCAGGACACCCTCATCACCGTCCTGTCCGAGAAGACCCTCCCGATACCGGAGCTCGGCGAGGAGGTCCAGGCCGTGCGCGGCTTCAACCTCATCGCCACGGCCAACGACCGCGACCGCGGGGTCAACGAGCTGTCCAGCGCCCTGCGCCGCCGCTTCAACACGGTCGTCCTGCCGCTGCCGGCCACCGCCGACGCCGAGGTCGACATCGTCGCCCGCCGCGTGGACCAGATGGGACGCGCCCTGGACCTGCCGGCCGTGCCCGAGGGGCTGGAGGAGATCCGCCGGGTCGTCACCGTCTTCCGCGAGCTGCGCGACGGGGTCACCGACGACGGCCGCACCAAGGTGAAGTCGCCCAGCGGCACCCTGTCCACCGCCGAGGCCATCTCCGTGGTCACCGGAGGACTCGCCCTCGCGGCCCACTTCGGGGACGGCGTCCTGCGCCCCTCCGACGTGGCCGCGGGGATCCTGGGCGCCGTCGTCCGCGACCCGGCCGCCGACCGGGTCGTCTGGCAGGAGTACCTGGAAGCCGTCGTGCGCGAGCGCGAGGGCTGGAAGGACTTCTACCGCGCCTGCCGGGAGGTGACGGCGTGAGCCCGGGAGCCGCCGGGCCGCTGCTGCTCGGCGTCCGCCACCACGGCCCGGGCTCGGCCCGGGCGGTGCGGGCCGCGCTGGACCGGGCGCGGCCGCGGGCCGTGCTGATCGAGGGGCCGCCCGAGGGGGACGCGCTGCTCGCCCTGGCCGCCGAGCCGGGGATGCGCCCGCCCGTCGCCCTCCTCGCCCACGCGGCGGACGATCCGGCCCGCGCCGCGTTCTGGCCGCTGGCGGAGTTCTCGCCGGAGTGGGTCGCCCTCCGCTGGGCCCAGGAGCGGGACGTTCCGGTCCGCTTCATCGACCTGCCCGCCGCCCACGCGCTGGCCGCGCCCGAGGAGGAGGCGCCGGGCGCCGAGGGGCCCGGGACCGGAGCGCCGGGCGCGCCTGCGGCCGGCGCGCTGCCGGTGGACCCGCTCGCCGTGCTCGCGGAGACCGCCGGGTACGAGGACCCGGAGCTCTGGTGGGAGGACGTGGTCGAGCACCGGGGCGGCGGAGCGGTACGGGACCCGCTGGCCCCCTTCGAGGCCCTCGCGGAGGCCATGGGGGCCCTGCGCGAGACCTACGGGGACGGCGGCCGGCCCCGCGACCTGGTCCGCGAGGCCCACATGCGGCAGCGGATCCGCGCCGCCCGCCGGGAGTTCGGCGAGGACCACGCGGTGGTCTGCGGCGCCTGGCACGTCCCGGCGCTGCGCGCGAGGACGACGGTCGCGGCGGACCGCGCGCTGCTCGCCGGACTGCCCCGGACCAGGGTGGAGACCACCTGGGTGCCCTGGACCCACCGCAGGCTCGCCCGGGCCGGCGGATACGGCGCGGGCATCACCTCGCCCGGCTGGTACGCGCACCTCTTCGCGGCCCGCGACCGGCCGGTGGAGCGGTGGCTGACCCGGGTGGCCGGGCTGCTCCGGGAGGAGGGCCGGCAGGTCTCCTCCGCGCACGTCATCGAGGCGGTGCGGCTGGCGGGGACGCTGGCCGCCGTGCGGGGCCGGCCGGTGGCCGGGCTCGCCGAGACCCTGGAGGCGGCGCGGGCCGTGATGTGCGACGGCTCCGACGTACCGCTCGCGCTGGTCGAGGACCGGCTCGTCGTCGGGGACGTGCTCGGGGAGGTCCCGGACGCGGCGCCCGCCGTACCGCTCCAGCGGGACCTCACGCGACGGCAGCGCTCGCTGCGGCTCAGGGCGGAGGCCCGGGAGCGGGAGCTGGAGCTGGACCTGCGCAAGGACACGGACGCGGCCAAGTCCCTGCTGCTGCACCGGCTGCGGATGCTCGGGGTCGACTGGGGCGTGCCCACCGCCTCCCGGGGCGGGACGGGCACCTTCCGGGAGACCTGGCGGCTGCGCTGGGAGCCGGAGCTGTCGGTGCGGGTCGCCGAGGCCGGGATCTGGGGCACCACCGTCCCGGGGGCGGCCACCGCCAGGGCGGAGGCCGAGGCGGCGCGGGCCGGGGACCTGGGGGAGGTCACGGCGCTGGCCGAGCGGTGCCTGCTGGCCGGGCTGTCGGAGGCACTGCCCGCCGTCCTGCGGGCGCTGGCCGACCTGGCGGCGCTGGACACCGATGCGGCTCGGCTCGCCGGGGCGCTGCCCGCGCTGGCCCGCTCGCTGCGGTACGGGGACGTGCGCGGTACGGACTCGGCGGCGCTCGCCACGGTCGCCGCCGGGCTGGCCGAGCGGATCTGCGTGGCCCTGCCGCCGGCCTGCGCGGCCGGGCTCGACGCCGACGGGGCGGCGCAGTTGCGGGGCCACCTGGACGGGGTGCACGGGGCGGTCGCCCTGCTGGACGGTGCGGGGGAGGGGCTGAGGGAGCGCTGGTCGGCCGTACTGCGGAAGCTGGCCGGACGGGACGCCGTCCCCGGGCTGATACGCGGCCGGGCCGTGCGGCTGCTGCTGGACGACGGGCGGCTCCCGCCCGAGGAGACGGCCCGGCTGATGGGCCTCGCCCTGTCCCCGGCGGCCCCGCCGGCCGACGCGGCGGGCTGGATCGAGGGGTTCGCGGGCGGCGGCTCCGGCGGCGGCACGCTGCTGGTCCACGACGAGCGGCTGCTGGGCCTGGTCGACGCCTGGCTGGTGGCGGTCCCGGAGCGGGCCTTCGTCGACGTACTGCCGCTGCTGCGGCGGACGTTCGGGGCGTACGAACCGGGGGTGAAGCGGACCCTGGGCGAACTGGCCCGCCGCGGTCCGGGCGCGCGGCGGACGCCCGTCGGCGCCGGGGCGGCTCCCGAGGGCTTCGCCCCGGACCTGGACCCGGCCCGCGCGGACGCGGCGGCGGAGGTGGCCCGACTGCTCCTCGGGACGGCGTGACCTCGCCCTGGCCGGGCGGTGCGGAACGGCGTCACCCTGGCCGGGCGGTGCGGGTTCAGGGCCCCTGCCCTGGCCGGACGGTGCGGCGGCGCCCGGTGCGGGGTTCGGGGCGGAGGCCCGGAGAAGGGTGAAGGGCGGGGCGGGGAGGGGGCCCGCGCAGCGGTACGCGGGGGCCCGGCTCCCGGACATGGCGACGAGTCGGAGGGGGACGGCAGATGACGGAGAGCGGCACGGAGACCGCCGGGGGCGAGCGGCTGCGGCGGTGGCGGATGGTGCTCGGAGGCGAGGCCGACGGGACCGGCCGGGCGCTCGGCGGCCGGGACGCGGCGATGGACGGGGCGCTGGCGGCGCTCTACGGAGGCGGGGGAGGGGGCGGCAAGGGCACGGCGGAGCGGTCGGCCGGGCTCGGCGGGTCCGCGCCGCGGGTGGCGCGCTGGCTCGGTGACATCCGTACCTACTTCCCCGGCCCGGTGGTCCAGGTCATGCAGCGGGACGCCATCGAGCGGCTCGGCCTGTCCGCGCTCCTGCTGGAGCCGGAGATGCTGGAGGCCGTCGAACCGGACGTGCACCTGGTCGGCACGCTGCTGTCGCTGAACAAGGCCATGCCCGACACGACGAAGGAGACGGCGCGGGCCGTGGTCCGCAAGGTGGTCGAGCAGCTGGAGGAGCGCCTCGCGACCCGGACCCGGGCCACCCTCACGGGCGCCCTCGACCGCTCGGCCCGGACCGCCCGCCCCCGCCACCGGGACATCGACTGGGACCGGACCGTCCGCGCCAACCTCAAGAACTACCTCCCCGAGTACCGCACCGTCGTACCCGAACGGCTCATCGGCCACGGCCGGGCCGCCCGGGCGGTCAGGAAGGAGGTCGTCCTCTGCATCGACCAGTCGGGATCGATGGCGGCCTCGGTCGTCTACGCCTCCGTCTTCGGGGCGGTCCTGGCCTCCGTGCGCGCGATCGCCACCCGCCTGGTCGTGTTCGACACGGCGGTGGTCGACCTGACCGACCGGCTCGACGATCCGGTCGACGTCCTCTTCGGCACCCAACTCGGCGGCGGCACCGACATCAACCGGGCCCTGGCCTACTGCCAGACCAGGATCACCCGTCCTGCCGACACGGTCGTCGTCCTGATCAGTGATCTCTACGAGGGCGGGATACGCGACGAGATGCTCGAACGGGTCGCCTCGATGAAGGCGTCCGGGGCGGAGTTCGTGGCCCTGCTCGCGCTGTCCGACGAGGGCGCCCCCGCCTACGACCGCGAGCACGCCGCGGCCCTCGCCGCGCTCGGCGCCCCGGCCTTCGCCTGCACGCCCGACCTGTTCCCGGAGGTGATGGCGGCCGCGCTGGAGAAGCGCCCCCTGCCCGTGCCGTGAGCCGCCGGCGCCCGCCGCGGGCGGGTCCCGTGCGGTCCGGCGGCGAATCGGCGGATCGCACGAACATGCAGTTCCGCGGTGAGGCGATCTGTGACAGGTATCACCGCTCAGGTGTGATCTGTGATTTAGGGTCCTACGGCCCACGGGGATAACCTGCGAGACGGACATGCCGCGTCCACGGTCACCGTGTGCGCCTACCCAGTGACAGCGCCGTCACGTTGCCCTCCGCGGCACGCCCACGCAGATAGCAGACAAACCGCGAATCACTGCGAATCTTTGAAGACAAGGGACGGACGCGCGTGGACCTGTTCGAGTACCAGGCGAGGGACCTCTTCGCCAAGCACGGTGTACCGGTGCTGGCCGGTGAGGTGATCGACACGCCTGAGGCGGCTCGCGAGGCCACCGAGAAGCTGGGCGGCAAGTCGGTCGTCAAGGCCCAGGTGAAGGTCGGCGGCCGCGGCAAGGCCGGCGGCGTCAAGCTCGCCGCCACCCCGGACGAGGCCGTCGCCCGCGCGACGGACATCCTGGGCATGGACATCAAGGGCCACACGGTCCACAAGGTGATGATCGCCGAGACGGCTCCCGAGATCCTCGAGGAGTACTACGTCTCGTACCTGCTCGACCGCACCAACCGCACCTTCCTGGCCATGGCCTCGGTCGCCGGCGGCATGGACATCGAGCAGGTCGCCGAGGAGACCCCCGAGAAGCTCGCGAAGGTCCCGGTCAACGCCAACGAGGGCGTCACGATCGAGAAGGCCCGCGAGATCGTCGCCCTGGCGAAGTTCCCGGCCGAGGTCGCCGAGAAGGTCGCCGAGGTCCTCGTGACCCTGTGGCAGACCTTCATCGCCGAGGACGCGCTCCTCGTCGAGGTCAACCCGCTCGCGAAGGTCGCCTCCGGCGAGGTCATCGCCCTCGACGGCAAGGTCTCCCTGGACGAGAACGCCGAGTTCCGCCAGCCCGGTCACGAGGAGTTCGTGGACCACGCGGCCGCGAACCCGCTCGAGGCCGCCGCCAAGGAGAAGGGCCTCAACTACGTCAAGCTCGACGGTGAGGTCGGCATCATCGGCAACGGCGCGGGTCTCGTCATGAGCACCCTCGACGTCGTCGCGTACGCCGGTGAGAACCACGGCGGCGTGAAGCCCGCCAACTTCCTCGACATCGGCGGTGGCGCCTCCGCCGCCGTCATGGCCAACGGCCTCGAGATCATCCTCGGCGACCCGGACGTCAAGTCCGTGTTCGTCAACGTCTTCGGTGGCATCACCGCGTGTGACGAGGTCGCCAACGGCATCGTCCAGGCGCTGCAGCTGCTCGAGGACCGGGGCGAGGCGGTCACCAAGCCGCTGGTCGTCCGCCTCGACGGCAACAACGCCGAGCTGGGTCGCAAGATCCTCTCGGACGCCAACCACCCGCTGGTGCAGCGCGTGGACACCATGGACGGTGCGGCCGACAAGGCCGCCGAGCTCGCGGCTGCGAAGTAAGGGCAGAGGTCACAGACTCACATGGCTATCTTCCTCAACAAGGACAGCAAGGTCATCGTCCAGGGCATGACCGGTGCCACGGGCATGAAGCACACCAAGCTGATGCTGGCTGACGGCACGAACATCGTCGGTGGCGTGAACCCGCGCAAGGCCGGCACGTCCGTCGACTTCGACGGCACCGAGGTCCCGGTCTTCGGTTCCGTCGCCGAGGCGATGGAGAAGACGGGCGCCAACGTCTCCGTCCTCTTCGTCCCGCCGGCCTTCGCCAAGGCCGCCGTCGTCGAGGCCATCGACGCCGAGATCCCGCTGGCCGTCGTCATCACCGAGGGCATCGCGGTGCACGACTCCGCCGCCTTCTGGGCGTACGCGACCGCCAAGGGCAACAAGACCCGCATCATCGGCCCGAACTGCCCGGGTCTGATCACCCCCGGCCAGTCCAACGCCGGCATCATCCCGGGCGACATCACCAAGCCCGGCAAGATCGGTCTCGTGTCCAAGTCCGGCACGCTGACCTACCAGATGATGTACGAGCTGCGCGACATCGGCTTCACCTCCGCCGTCGGCATCGGTGGCGACCCGGTCATCGGCACCACGCACATCGACGCCCTGGAGGCCTTCGAGGCCGACCCGGAGACCGAGCTCATCGTCATGATCGGCGAGATCGGCGGCGACGCCGAGGAGCGTGCGGCGGACTTCATCGCGAAGAACGTCACCAAGCCGGTCGTCGGTTACGTCGCGGGCTTCACCGCCCCCGAGGGCAAGACCATGGGCCACGCCGGCGCCATCGTCTCCGGCTCCTCCGGCACCGCACAGGCCAAGAAGGAGGCCCTCGAGGCCGCCGGCGTCAAGGTCGGCAAGACCCCGACCGAGACCGCCAAGCTGGCGCGCGAGATCCTCGAAGCGAAGTAAGCGGTAGCGGCAGTCGTACGGCTGTACGGGCGTGGCCCGCACCCTCCGGGGTGCGGGCCACGCCCTTTTCGCGTTCCGTCCCGCCCGCTCATTCCAGCGTCGGGTGGAGCCGGTGGGGGCCGGCGGCCGGCTCGGCCCGGAGCTTGTCCTGGAGGGCCCGGCCGGTGTCGGTCAGCCGCGGCGGGCCGGCGAGCGGCGGGACCCCGGAGACGCTGGTGCCGGGTGCGACCGGCGCCTCGTAGTGGTCCGGCGCGGTGACGGTGGTGTACCCGGTCGCGACGGCGATCACCGCGGTCAGGACGAGTGCGGCCCGCGCCCAGCGGCGGGCGCGGTGCTCGCTGAGGGTGCGGACGGTGGCCGCCGGCGAGGGCTCCAGCGGCACGGCGGGCCGCACCGCGCCGAGCCACGCGCGCAGCACGGCCGACTGCTCCTGCGCAGGCACGCCGGCCAGCCCGGGGAGCCGGGCGGCGAGGTCGGCGTGGGCGCGCAGCAGGCGGTTGCCGGTGGTGGGGGTGCTGGCCTCGGTCTCCGCGGCGGTGTCGGGCAGGTCGAGGCCGACGCCGTCGTAGAGCAGCACGGTCCGCCGGTGCGCGGGCGGCAGGGCGAGCAGGGCCCCGAGCAGGATCCGGTCGTTGGGGTCGGCCGGGGCCTTGTCGGGTCGGCCGAGGGTCCGGTGGGCGCGCCGGAGCCGGCGCCAGGGGGAGAGCGCGTACTCGTACGCGGCGGCGCGGACCCAGCCGACGGGATCGGGGTCGGTGGCCACCTCGGGCCACTGGGCCCAGGCCTGGCGGAACGCCCGCTCCACGGACTCCTGCGCGAGGGCGCGACGGCCCGTCAGCAGGTAGACCTGGCGGACCAGGGCGGGGGCGGAGTAGGCGTAGAGGGAGTCGAAGGCCTCGGCGGGCCGCGTCGGCCGCGCGGGCCGGGCGGGTGCCGGCACGGCGGGTTCCGGCGCGGCGGGTTCCGGCGCGGCCCCGGGGCCGGGGCCGGGGGGTTGGGCGGCTGCGGGCGGCTGCGGGGGTGCGGGAGGCGCGGCGGCCGGGGGAGCGGCGCCCGGTGCGCTGTGCTCCGACCCGGCGTCCGGTGCGGACGGCTCGGGCCGGGCGTTCGGTGCGGACGGCTCGGGCCGGGCGTTCGGTGCGGACGGCCCCGGCGCGGCGTTCGGTGCGGCGTTCGGTGCGGCGGCCGGTGCTGTGCCGCGCGTCGTGGCGCGGCCCGCCGCGGGGGTGGCGGGTGGGGTGAGGGGCGGACTGGGGGGCTCCGGCCGGATGCGCGGGGGGACGGGGTCGGGTGCGCAGGCGTCCGGCGGTGCGGTGGGAGGCGGCCCCGTGGGTTTCGGGGGAACGGGCTCCGGCGCGGCGGCGGCCCGGAGGGGCGCCGGGTGCGCGGGGGTGGGGTGGGGGGCCGCGGGGCGGTGCGGGGTGGAAGGGGGTTTCGCGGCGCGTTTCGAGGCCCGTCCGGGGCGGGTGTTCGGGCTGGTGGACCGGCCGGTGCCCGCGCCCGCGCGCGCGAGGCGGGCGAGGAGTTCCGCGTACGCGTCGCGCGTACGGGCGCCCGGCTCCGTGCGGCCCGCCTCCCACGAGCGGACGGTGCCGGCGGTGACCCCCAGCTCCGTCGCGACCTGTTCGTGCGTCAGTTCGCCCGACTCGCGCAGCCGGCGGCGCTCCTTGGGGGGCGGCAGGCCCCGCTCCGAGCCGGAGCCCGTATCGACGTCCGGTGTCATGTCACACTCCCCGCGACCTGGCAGCACAGCACTGGGCGATAAAGTACATAAACGTATATTGGGCGACACAACGGACAATCGCCTGTTACCCACCCATAGCGCGTGTCGTTGGCACCATGACGGTGTGACCCAAGTGATCGAACGCGGGGCCCCGTTGCCGGCGGCCCCGCAGGCCCGGGCGCCGCGCCGTTCACCGGCCGCCGCGGCCTGCGTGCTGGGCGGCGCCGTGGCCGCCGGACTGGGGCTCGGCTTCCTGGCCGTGCTCGTGATCGTGCTGTGGATCAGCTCCCCCTACCCGGACAGCGGCCCCGGCGGGGCCCTGCACCTCGCCGCCGGACTGTGGCTGATGGCCCACGGGGCCGAACTCGTCCGCTACGACACCCTTTCGGGGGTTCCCGCCCCCGTCGGCGTGACCCCGCTGCTGCTGGTGGCGCTGCCCGTGCTGCTGATGCGGAGGGCGGCCCGGCTGGGCAGCGCGTCCGGGGTCGGCGTGGGAGTCGGCGTGGGGGCGGAGGCGGAGGCGGAGGAGGTGCTGCCGGCGAGCGCGGTGTTCTCCGCCGTGCTCTGCGGCTACCTGGGGGTGGGCGCGCTCGCCACCGTCTACGCGGCCGGCGGGCCGATGCCGGCGGACCCGCTCAGTGCCGCCTGGCACCTGCCGCTCGTGGCCGTGTGCGCCGCGGCGGTCGGGGTGTGGGCGGTGAAGGGCCGGCCGGCGGGGCCGCTGCCGGGCTGGATCCCCGGGGCCCTGCGGCGGGCGGCGGCCCGTCCGCGGTACGCGCTGGCGCTGCGGTCGGGGGCGGCGGGGGTGCTCGTCCTGCTGGGCGGCGGGACGGTGCTGGTCGGGGCGTCGCTGGTGTGGCACGCGGGGGAGGTGCAGTCCTCGTTCCTGACGCTGACCGGGGTGTGGTCGGGGCGGTTTGCCGTGCTGCTGCTGGCGGTGACGCTGGTGCCGAACGCGGTGGTGTGGGGGGCGGCGTACGGGCTGGGGCCCGGGTTCGCGGTGGGCACGGGGGCGACGGCGACACCGCTCGGGTTCGAGGGGGCGGCGGCGCTGCCGAGGTTCCCGCTGCTGGCGGCGCTGCCTCCGGAGGGTGCGGGGACGCCGCTGACGTGGGCGGCGGCCGGGGTGCCGGTGGCGGCGGGGCTGGTGGTGGGCTGGTTCGCGGTGCGGCGGGCGCGGGAGGTCTCGTACGGGGAGACCGCGCTGACGGCCGCGCTGGGGGCGGTGGTGTGCGGGCTCGCGATGGCGGGGCTGGCGGCGGCGTCGGCGGGGGCACTGGGCACGCGGGCGCTGGCGGCGTTCGGGCCGGTGTGGTGGGCGGCGGGTGCGGCCGCGGCGGGGTGGGTGGTGCTGCTGGCGGTGCCGGTGGCGGTGGGGGTGCACGGGTTCCGGAACCGGCCGGTGGGCTCCGCCGGGGGTACGGGGGGCGGGGACGCGTGGCACGACCCGGGGGTGCGGGAGCTGAGGTGGGCGGCGCTGCGGGAGGCGGCGTCGCCGATGGTCGCCCCCGCGGGCGTGACCCCGCCGGCTCCCGAGCCGGCCGCTCCCGCGGGTGGGCTTCGGCCGACTCCGGAGCCAGCGCAGGAGCCGGCGGCTCCGGCTCCCGCGGAAGCCCCGCCTGCGGAGGCCCCGGGCGGAGAGGTTGCCGCGCAGGCCGCGGAGGTTGCGCCGGGGACGGACGCGGCGGCGAGTCAGGGTGCGCTGGAGACGGCGCCGTTGGTGCCGGCGGTGGTCGGGGCGCGGGTGCTCGCGCGGCGGCGGCCGGAGGGCTGAGCGGGGCCGGAGGGCTGAGCGGGGCCGGGGGCCGCGGCGCGGAGCCGCCTCCCGGCCCCGCCCTTTGCCGCTGGGGGTACCCCGACGGGCCGGGCAGCGCCCGTACGGAGGAACGCCGGCGGGGCGGGCGGGGGCCGGCCCTGCTCTGCGGTCGGCCCCGTGCGGCGGCTAGCACTGGACGGGATGGAGGCCGCGGGGCGGGCAGGGGGCCGGCCCTGCTTGGCGGCCCGCCCCGTGCGGCGGCTAGCGCTGGACCTTGAGGACGTCGCCGATCATGTTGTCCGGGAGGAGGTCGTTGCACTGGAGTTCCGCCGTCTGCGTCAGCGCGTCGTCGCGGCAGACGTAGAAGTCCTTGTACGCCAGCTGCAGCCCGTACGAGGTGCCCGCCAGCAGCAGGGCCAGCGTCGCCGAGACCAGGCCGCTGATCGCCGCCGCCCGCTGCGGCCGGGCCGCCGGGCCGAGGGAGGACAGGCCGCCCGGCTGGGCCGGGGTGCCCTTCGCCGGGTCGGCGGGAGTCGCGGGGCGGCCGCGCAGCGCGCTGATCCCCCAGTACATCGCCAGCGCCCCGAGCAGCAGCCCCACCGACGGGATCCCGAAGATCCCGAAGAAGAACCCCCACATGCCCGCCAGCATCGCGTACCGCGCGCGCCGCTGGACCGGGTCCATCGGGTCCCAGCGGGCCGGCCCCCCGGGCTCCGAGCCGGGGTCGGGGCCGGGCCCGGACGGGCCGCCGCCGCGCGGGCCCTGGGGCTGCCGGGGCTGCCACGGCTGGTCGGGCCGGCCCTCCGGGGGCGCCGCGAACGGGTTGTCGTCGGTGGAGGGGTCGGGCTGACGGCGGTCCGGCATCGAGTGGCTTACTTCCCCTGTGTCGTGGACGTCGCGCACCCGGTGCGCGCCGGGTCGTACGGCTTGTACACCAGACGCTACCGCCCGCCCGTCCCCCCGTCCCTCGGGGGCGGTCCCGTGTGCCGGTATCGTTGCAGGCGGTCGGTGGCTTCGTATGGTTCCCCGTATATCGGTACCCCGAAGTTTCGTATGACCACACAAGACCAACGTCGCAAATCCTGTGAGAAAGGGCCTCCCATGGCCGCCTCCCGCCTGGTCGTGCTGGTTTCCGGCTCCGGCACCAACCTCCAGGCCCTGCTCGACGCCATCGACGCCCACCCCGGCGGAGCCGAGGGTTTCGGGGCGGAGGTCGTCGCCGTCGGGGCCGACCGCGAGAACATCGCCGGTCTGGAACGGGCCGAGAAGGCGGGGATCCCGACCTTCGTGTGCCCGGTCAAGGCCTACGGGAGCCGTGAGGAGTGGGACGCCGCCCTCACCGAGGCCACCGACGCGTACGCGCCGGACCTCGTGGTCTCCGCAGGGTTCATGAAGATCGTCGGCAAGAGCTTCATCGACCGCTTCGGCGGCCGGTTCGTCAACACCCACCCCGCCCTCCTCCCGGCATTCCCCGGCGCGCACGGGGTGCGGGACGCCCTCGCGTACGGGGCCAAGGTCACCGGCTGCACGGTCCACTTCGTGGACAGCGGCGTGGACACCGGTCCGATCATCGCCCAGGGTGTCGTCGAGGTCCGCGACGGGGAGGACGAAGCCGCGCTCCATGAGCGCATCAAGGAAGTCGAGCGCCAGCTGCTCGTCGACGTCGTGGGGCGCCTGGCCCGGCACGGCTACCGCATTGAGGGACGAAAGGTAACAATCCAGTGACCGCCAACGAAACGACGACGGCTGCGACCCAGCGGCCGATCCGCCGTGCGCTCGTCAGTGTCTACGACAAGACGGGACTGGAAGACCTGGCCCGCGGCCTGCACGAGGCGGGCGTCGCGCTCGTCTCGACCGGCTCCACCGCGTCGAAGATCGCCGCGGCCGGCGTGCCGGTCACCAAGGTCGAGGAGCTCACCGGCTTCCCCGAGTGCCTCGACGGCCGGGTCAAGACCCTCCACCCGCGCGTGCACGCCGGCATCCTCGCCGACCTGCGCCTGGAGGACCACCAGCGCCAGCTCGCCGAGCTGGGCGTCGAGCCCTTCGACCTGGTGATCGTCAACCTGTACCCGTTCCGGGAGACCGTCGCCTCCGGCGCCACGCCCGACGAGTGCGTCGAGCAGATCGACATCGGCGGCCCGTCGATGGTCCGCGCCGCCGCCAAGAACCACCCGTCGGTCGCCGTCGTCACCAGCCCGGCCCGCTACGCCGACGTCCTCGCCGCGGCCCAGGGCGGCGGCTTCGACCTCACCGCCCGCAAGCGGCTCGCGGCCGAGGCCTTCCAGCACACCGCCGCCTACGACGTGGCCGTGGCCTCCTGGTTCACGAACGCGTACGCCCCGGAGGGCGAGGAGGGCGCGCTGCCCGAGTTCCTGGCCGGCGCGTGGGAGCGCAAGTCGACCCTGCGCTACGGCGAGAACCCGCACCAGGCCGCCGCGCTCTACACGGACGGCCGGCCGGGCGGGCTCGCCAACGCCGAGCAGCTGCACGGCAAGGAGATGTCCTTCAACAACTACGTGGACACCGAGGCCGCCCGCCGGGCCGCCTACGACCACGAAGGACCCTGCGTCGCGATCATCAAGCACGCCAACCCGTGCGGCATCGCGGTCGGCGCGGACGTCGCCGAGGCGCACCGCAAGGCACACGCCTGCGACCCGCTGTCGGCGTTCGGCGGCGTCATCGCCGTCAACCGCCCGGTGACCGTCGAGCTCGCCGAGCAGGTCGCGGAGATCTTCACCGAGGTCATCGCCGCCCCGGCGTACGAGGACGGCGCGGTCGAGATCCTCGCGAAGAAGAAGAACATCCGCGTCCTGAAGGTGGACGGCACCCCGCACCAGCCGGGCGACCTCAAGCCGGTCAGCGGCGGCGTGCTGCTCCAGCACAGCGACGTCTTCCAGGCCGAGGGCGACGACCCGGCGAACTGGACCCTGGCCACCGGTGACGCCCTGTCCGCCGAGGAGCTCGCCGAGCTCGCCTTCGCGTGGAGGGCCTGCCGCGCCGTCAAGTCCAACGCGATCCTGCTGGCCAAGGACGGGGCCTCGGTCGGCGTCGGCATGGGCCAGGTCAACCGCGTCGACTCGGCCAAGCTGGCGGTCGAGCGGGCGGGCGCCGAGCGCGCCCAGGGCTCGTACGCGGCCTCGGACGCCTTCTTCCCGTTCCCGGACGGGCTGGAGATCCTGACCGCCGCCGGCATCAAGGCCGTCGTCCAGCCGGGCGGTTCGGTCCGTGACGAGCAGGTCGTCGAGGCGGCGCAGAAGGCGGGCGTGACCATGTACTTCACCGGTACGCGCCACTTCTTCCACTGAGCCGCGGATACGGCGAAGGCCGCGCCCCGCACTGCGGGGCGCGGCCTTCGCCGTGAGCGGTGCCTACTTCTTGACGACGATGGTGCCCGCGGCACGGTCGTGCCAGCCCTGGAGCTTGCCCGAGTTGTCGAAGAAGGGGGAGAGGTAGACCAGGAGCTGGCCGATGCCGCACAGGACGGAGCCGACCATCGGGATGATCCAGCGGATGAAGCCGCCGCCGATGCCCGGGTTCTGGCCCGTGTTCTCCTTGACGACCTTCAGGCCGAGGGCCATCTTGCCGACGGTGGCGCCCACGAAGGCGATCATCAGCCATTCGTAGAGCAGGGTGGCGAGGCCGAGGATGAGCAGACCGCCGAAGAAGGCCGCGAAGATGCCGCCCGCGGCCTCGCCGGCCTGGGCCGACGCCTCGTTGAGGCAGGTGCTGTACTCGGGGGACAGCGGGTCGATGCCCGTGCAGTCCTTGACGTTCTTGGCCGCGCTGAAGGCGCCCGCGAACACGACGGAGCTCAGGATGAAGTACAGAACACCGATGATCAGGCCGTCGATCACGCGGGCGCCGAAGCGGCGGCCCATCGTGGCGACCTGGACGGTGCCCAGGCCCGCGACGTTGATGTAGCCGTTGTTGGCCTGCAGCGTGCCGGGCGCCTGGGGAGGGACGCCGTAGGGCTGCTGGCCCTGCTGCGGGTAGCCGTAGCCGGCCTGCGGCGGGACGCCCTGCGGGGCCTGCTGCGGGTAGCCGTAGCCGGGCTGACCCTGCGGCGGCTGCTGCTGCCCGTAGGGGTTGTTGGGATCGCCGAAGCTCATCTGGGTGTTTCCTCCGTGAAGTGCGGGGACGCACGGCACGCTGGAGGACACTTGCTTCTGCGGTACGCCCCCCGGCACTGCCCGCGGCACTCTGTTCCGATCGTCTTGCTGCCCGTCATCGTCGTGGGCCCGCACCGGGCTTGTCCAGCCAGTTGCAAAGCCGGGCCAGACTTGTTGTGCAAGTGCAATGAAGAGCATGTTCCGGCCACCGCCCGACTGGAAGCCGGGCCGCCCCATCCGGGAGGATGCCCCCATGACCGCCCAGATTCTCGATGGCAAGGCCACCGCGGCCGCGATCAAATCCGAACTGACCGCCCGCGTGGCGGCGCTGAAGGAGCGGGGCATCACCCCCGGCCTCGGCACGCTGCTCGTCGGCGACGACCCGGGCAGCCGCTGGTACGTCAACGGCAAGCACAAGGACTGCGCGGAGGTGGGCATCACCTCCATCCGCCGCGAACTGCCCGCCACGGCCTCCCAGGAGGAGATCGAGGCGGTCGTGCGCGAGCTGAACGAGGACCCGGCGTGCACCGGGTACATCGTCCAACTGCCGCTCCCCAAGGGCATCGACACCAACCGCGTCCTGGAGCTGATGGACCCGGCCAAGGACGCCGACGGCCTGCACCCGACCTCGCTCGGCCGGCTGGTGCTCGGGGTGCAGGGGCCGCTGCCCTGCACCCCGTACGGCATCGTCGAGCTGCTGCGCCACCACGGGGTCGAGATCAACGGCGCGCACGTGGTCGTCCTCGGACGGGGCATCACCGTGGGCCGCTCCATCGGGCTGCTGCTCACCCGCAAGTCCGAGAACGCCACCGTGACCCTGTGCCACACCGGTACGCGCGACCTCGCCGGGCTGCTGCGCCAGGCGGACATCGTCGTCGCGGCGGCGGGCGTGCCGCACCTGGTGAAGCCGGAGGACGTCAAGCCGGGCGCGGCCGTCCTCGACGTCGGCGTCAGCCGCGACGAGAACGGGAAGATCGTCGGGGACGTCCACCCGGGCGTCGCCGAGGTGGCGGGCTGGATCTCCCCGAATCCGGGCGGCGTCGGGCCGATGACCCGGGCGCAGCTGCTGGTGAACGTGGTCGAGGCGGCGGAGCGGGCCGGCAGTGCGGGCTGAGCACGACACGGGCGGGGCCGGCGGGACCAGCGGTACGGACGGGACCGGCGGCACGGACGGGACCGGCAACCGTACGGACGGGACCGGCGGCACGGACGGGACCAGCGGTACGGACGGGACCGGCGGTACGGACGAGACCGGCAACCGTACGGACGGGACCGGCAGCGGTAAGGGCGAGGACGCGGGCACGGGCCCGGGCGCGGGCCGGGGCGGCGGGCCGGCGCAGGGCGCCGGGGCGTCGGAGCACCCGGCGGCACCCCGCCCGAAGTCCGGGCCCGGGACGGGGCGGTCCCCGGCGGCGGCCGGGGCCTCCACCCCCGCCCGGCCGGCGGCGCGGTCCCGGCGGTTCCCCGCCGTCACCCAGGACACCGCCCGCCCGGAGGGCGCGGGCCGCGCCATCCCCGGCGCGGTGTCCACGCCCGCCCGCCAGTGGCCGATGCTCAGCGTCCTCGGCGCCACTGCCGTCGGGCTGCTGACCACGGCGTTCGGGCACCCCCGCGTCGGCTGCCTCGTCATCGGCGTCGCCCTGATCGCGGCCGCGGTGCTGCGGCGCGTCCTGCCCTCGGTGGGCATGCTCGCGGTGCGCTCCCGCTTCACGGACATGGTCACGTACGGGCTGCTGGGCGTGGCGATCACACTGCTGGCGCTGGTGGTGCAGCCGCACGGTTTGAAGGTCCCGTTCCTGGAGGACGCGGTCCGCTTCACCGTCCGCTGACCGGGCGTCGGCCGCCGCGCCGCCGGGCGATCCCGTGCGGCGCGGCGCGCCCGGGCCCTCGAACGGGCCTGGAAAGTACGGATTTCCGGGCTGGAGTACAGGTCGCGCGTGCGTTCGGACCTTCGAACCCGGGGGTCATGTGCCGTGGACCACAGGCACCGGGGGGTTCGAGGCCCCTCGGGTCGGATAGCCTGACCGCGGATGTCTCTTCACGTCAAGATTCACAGGACAGGGAAGCGGCGTCCTCCCCAGTACTTGGGACCCAGCACATGGGGCGGGGACGCCCCACCGCCAGCTGTCTAACGGAGAAGGCCATGACCCGCACTCCCGTGAATGTCACCGTGACCGGCGCCGCCGGCCAGATCGGCTACGCCCTGCTCTTCCGCATCGCGTCCGGCCACCTGCTCGGCGCGGACGTGCCGGTCAAGCTCCGCCTCCTGGAGATCCCGCAGGGCATGAAGGCCGCCGAGGGCACCGCCATGGAGCTCGACGACTGCGCCTTCCCGCTGCTCAAGGGCATCGACATCTTCGACGACCCGAACCAGGGCTTCGACGGCGCCAACGTCGCCCTCCTCGTGGGCGCCCGCCCGCGCACCAAGGGCATGGAGCGCGGCGACCTGCTCTCCGCCAACGGCGGCATCTTCAAGCCGCAGGGCGCCGCGATCAACGCGCACGCCGCGGACGACATCAAGGTCCTGGTCGTGGGCAACCCGGCCAACACCAACGCGCTCATCGCGCAGGCCGCCGCCCCGGACGTCCCGGCCGAGCGCTTCACCGCGATGACCCGCCTGGACCACAACCGCGCCCTGTCGCAGCTCGCGCAGCGCACCGGTGCCGACCTCACCGACATCAAGCGCCTCACCATCTGGGGCAACCACTCGGCGACCCAGTACCCGGACATCTTCCACGCGGAGATCGCCGGCAAGAACGCCGCCGAGGTCGTCAACGACGAGCAGTGGCTCGCCGAGACGTTCATCCCGACCGTCGCCAAGCGCGGCGCCGCCATCATCGACGCCCGTGGCGCGTCCTCGGCCGCCTCCGCCGCCAACGCCGCCATCGACCACGTCCACACGTGGGTCAACGGCACCGCCGCCGGCGACTGGACCTCCATGGGCATCCCCTCGGACGGCTCCTACGGCGTCCCGGAGGGCCTGATCTCCTCCTTCCCCGTCACCTGCAAGGACGGCAAGTACGAGATCGTCCAGGGCCTGGACGTCAACGAGTTCTCCCGTGCGCGCATCGACGCGTCCGTGGCGGAGCTCGTCGAGGAGCGCGACGCGGTCCGCGAGCTCGGCCTGATCTGATCCACCCGCTCTGACCGTCCGCCCCTGCGGCCCGATCAGAGCGGACACCCTGGCGCCCCGGCCGGACACGGCCGGGGCGCTTCGGCGTTTGCGGGCGGAGGCATCCGGCGGAGGCGCTCCGGCGGACGGGTCCGCCCGGACCGGTCAGCGCTTGAGCGAGCCCGGGGTGTAGTGCCCCGGGGACAGCCGGGTGGTGACGGCGATCCGGTTCCAGACGTTGATCATGGCGATGACCGTGATCAGCTGGGCCAGCTCGGCCTCCTCGAAGTGCGCGGCGGCCTTCGCGTACACCTCGTCCGGGACGAACCCGTCCGTCAGCACGGTGACGGCCTCGGTCAGCTCGATCGCCGCCAGCTCCTTCTCCGTGTAGAAGTGCCGCGACTCCTCCCAGGCGGCGAGCTGGACGATCCGCTCGACGCTCTCGCCCGCCGCGAGGGCGTCCTTGGTGTGCATGTCCAGGCAGAACGCGCAGTGGTTGATCTGCGAGGCGCGGATCTTGACGAGCTCGACGAGGACCGGGTCCAGGCCCTTCTTCGAGGCGATCTCCAGGGCGACGGCGGCCTTGTAGGCCTCCGGGGCGAGCTTGAACAGCTCCATGCGGGGGGTGTGCTCTGCGGCGAGGGCGGTGGTCTTCGTGTCGTTGCTCATGGCTCCACCGTACGGAGCGGGCGGCCCGCCGATATGGTCCACATCCATGACCGATGCATGGGCCACTTACGGCGCCGACCTGCACCTGGACCTCTCCGCGGTGTCGGCGGGCGAGCGCGGCCTGCGGGCCGCCCTGACCGAGTCGCTGCGGGAGGCCGCGCGCAGCGGGCGGCTGGCGCCGGGGACCCGGCTGCCCTCCTCCCGGACCTTCGCCGCCGACCTGGGCATCGCCCGCAACACGGTCGCGGAGGCCTACGCGGAGCTCGTCGCCGAGGGCTGGCTGACGGCCCGCCAGGGCTCCGGCACGCGGGTCGCCGAACGGGCCAGGCCGCGCCGGGCCCCGGGGCCGGCGGCGCAGGTCCGCCGTCCCGCGCGGCGCCCTCCGGCCTACAGCCTGGTGCCCGGCTCCCCGGACCTGGGCGGCTTCCCGCGCACCGCCTGGCTGGCGGCCGCCCGCCGGGCCCTGACCGACGCCCCGAACGAGGCCTTCGGCTACGCCGCCGACGCGCGCGGCCGGATCGAGCTGCGCGAGGCGCTCGCCGGGTACCTGGCGCGGGCGCGCGGGGTGTACGCGGACCCGGACCGGATCGTGCTGTGCGCCGGTTTCGCCCACGCGCTCCAGCTGCTCGGGCGGGTGCTGCGGGGCCGCCGGGTGCGGGAGATGGCGGTGGAGGGCTACAGCCTGGACCTGCACCGGGACCTGCTCACCCGGGCCGGTCTGCGCACCCGGCCGCTGTGGGTGGACGGGGCCGGGGCCCGCACCTCCGACCTGGCCGGACTCGGCCCCCGGGTGGGCGCGGTGCTGCTGACGCCGGCGCACCAGTTCCCGACCGGCGTGGCCCTCACCCCCGAGCGCCGGGCGGCGGCGGTGGACTGGGCGCGGACCACCGGCGGGCTGGTCCTGGAGGACGACTACGACGGGGAGTTCCGCTACGACCGCCAGCCGGTCGGCGCGCTCCAGGGCCTGGACCCCGACCGGGTGGTCTACCTCGGCACCGCCAGCAAGTCCCTCGCCCCCGCGCTGCGGATGGGCTGGATGGTCGTCCCGCCCGACCTGCTGGAGGAGCTGCTGGAGGCGAAGGGCCGGGCGGAGTGGATGTCGAGTGCGCTGGAGCAGCTGACGCTGGCGGAGTTCATGACCTCCGGGGCCTACGACCGGCACGTGCGGGCGATGCGGCTGCGCTACCGGCGCCGGCGCGACGAGCTGGTGGCCGCGCTCGGCGGCGGCCCGGTCTCCGGGATCGCGGCGGGGCTGCACGCGGTGCTGGACCTCCCGGCGGGGACGGAACGGTCCCTCGTCCAGGCCGCGGCCTGGCAGGGGCTGGCGGTGGAGGGCCTGGCGCGCTACCGGCATCCGGAGACGGAGATGCCGCAGCGCGAGGCGCTGGTCCTCGGCTACGGCACCCCGACGGACAGCGCCTGGTCCCCCACCCTGACCGCCCTGACGACCACCCTCCCGTAACCCCACGGCCCCATGCCCCCGACCTTGCGGCCTTGCGGCCTTGCGGCCTTGCGGCCTTGCGGCCTTGCGGGCTCCCGGCCTTGCGGGCGGGCCCTGCGGCCCGGTGGCTGCGGCCCCGCCCTGCGGGCCCGTGGTTCCCTGCGCCTCGCGGGCCAGTGCCCTGCGGTCCTCAGCCCCGCCCCGGAGCCCCCGCCGGTCCGGCGGTTCGGGCGGCGTCGTCCGGTGGGGTCGCGGGTCAGGCGGTTCCGGACGGTTCCGGCTGTGGTTCCGGTTCGCCGAAGCGGGCCAGGGCCAGGGAGCCGGCCACCGCCACCAGGAACCCCAGGACCGCCAGCCACTCCAGCCCCTCCCGCGTCCGGTCGCCGAGCCACACCACCCCCACCAGCGCCGGACCGACGGTCTCGCCCAGCACCAGCCCCGCCGTCGCCGCCGTCACCGAACCGCGCTGCAGGGCGGAGGTGAGCAGCAGGAACCCCGCCGCCCCGCCCAGCAGCAGCGCGTACAGCGCAGGGTTGAGCAGCTCCCGCAGCGAGACGGAGTCCACGAGCCGCACCGCCACCTCCACCACCCCGAATCCCGTCCCCGCCGCCAGGCCCAGCACGAGCGCGCGCGAGCCGTCCGGCAGCCGCCCCGCCACCGCGCCCACCAGCAGCACCAGCCCCGCCACCCCCAGCAGCCCCAGCTTCAGCGCGAGCGTCCCGACCCCGTCCCCCTCCTCGCCGGAGGCCAGCCCCAGCATCAGCAGCCCCGCGCTCACCACCCCCACCGCGCCCCACTCCAGCCGCGACAGCCGCACCCGCAGCAGCCGCGCCGCGACCACCGCCGTCACCGCCAGGCTCGCGGCCATCGCGGCCCCCACCACGTAGATGGGGATGTGGCGCAGGGCGACGATCTGGAGCACGAAGCCGACCGCGTCCAGCGCCAGCCCCGCCAGGTACCGCCACTGCCGCACCGCGCGCAGGAACAGCGCGGTGTCCACTCCCGAGGCGTCCCCCGGCCGGGCCGCCGCGCGGGCCGCCACCGCCTGGAGGACCGAGGCCGTACCGAAGCACACCGCCGCGCCCAGCGCGCAAACCATTCCGATCAGCACGAAACCGACTCTAGGGCCCCCACCGTGACGAGGGTGTGACGGTGGCCGGATTCCCTCGCCCGACACCCCCGCTCTAGTCTGTCGGCAGCCCACGCCACCCAGGGGGAGCGGAACACACCATGGACACCAGCGACACCAACCGACGACGCATGCGCTCCGGCGCGGTCGCCCTCGGCGGCATGGGCCTGCTCGCCGCCACCCTCGTGGCCTGCGGCAGCAGCAGCGAGCCCGACAAGCGCTGCGCGTCCCGGTCCACGCTGGAGCACCTCAACGCCAAGGAGTGCAAGACCGGCGGCCGCGGGGCGTACTACTACGGCGGCAGCGTCAGCAACGGCAAGGTGACCGGCGGCAGCTTCGACAAGTCGGCCGTCACCCGCGGCGGCATCGGCGGCGGCAGCCACTCCGGCTCCTCCGGCGGCTGAGCGGCCGGCGACGAGCGCACACGACGGAGCACGGCACCATGCAGCGGAACACCATCGAACCCCGCCCCGACTGGCAGAAGACCGTCGAGGAGCAGGGCCTGATCTACCCCCTCACCCGCTTCCCCGACGACTCCCTGCGCCCGTACTGGGACGAGAGCGCCTACTACTCCTTCTCCCTCCCCGAGGTCGAGGCGCTGGAGAACGTCGTCGAGGAACTGCACGCCATGTGCCTGGCCGCGGCCGCCCACATCGTCGAGCACGACCGCTTCGCCGACCTCGGCATCACCGACCCGAAGGTCGCCGCGCTCATCGCCGAGTCCTGGCGGCGCCGCGCCGAACAGCCCTCCCTCTACGGCCGCTTCGACCTGCGCTACGACGGCTCCGGCAGCCCCGCCAAGCTGCTGGAGTACAACGCCGACACCCCGACCTCCCTGGTGGAGGCCGCGAGCCCGCAGTGGTTCTGGATGGAGGAGCGCTTCCCCGGCGCCGACCAGTGGAACTCCCTCCACGAGCGGCTCGTCGACGCCTGGCGCCGGCAGGCCGAGCTGCTGCCGCCCGGCCCGCTGCACTTCGCGCACTCCGAGACCGACGAGCTCGGCG
The DNA here is from genome assembly GCF_044763325.1 of Streptomyces sp. NPDC096136. Lineage (NCBI taxonomy): Bacteria > Bacillati > Actinomycetota > Actinomycetes > Kitasatosporales > Streptomycetaceae > Streptomyces > Streptomyces sp. NPDC096136. The sequence goes on from NZ_JBIWFZ010000003.1 coordinate 175,027, forward strand.
AGGACCTGATGACGGTCGCCTACCTCCAGGAGACCGCCGAGCAGGCCGGGCTGGAGACCCACGCCCTGTCCGTGGAGACCATCGGCTGGGACGGCCTCGCGGGCCGGTTCGTGGACGAGAAGCTCCGCTTCATCCGCGGCTGCTTCAAGCTCTACCCGTGGGAGTGGCTGGTCGAGGACGAGTTCGGCCCGCACGTCCTCGACACCTACGACCACGGCGGCGGCAGCGGCACCACCGCCTGGATCGAGCCCCTGTGGAAGATGCTGCTGGCCAACAAGGCCCTGCTGGCGATCCTGTGGGAGCTCTTCCCCGAGCACCCGAACCTGCTGCCCGCCTACCTCGACGGCCCGCGCGAGCTGGCCGGGAGCGGCGGCTACGCCGCCAAGCCCCTGCTGGGCCGCGAGGGCGCGGGGGTCACCCTCCACGAGCCGGGCGGCGAGCCCTTCGTGCCGGCCGACGGGGAGACGTACGTCTTCCAGGCGCTGGCCCCGCTGCCCGACTTCGACGGCAACCGCGTGGTCCTCGGCGCGTGGGTGGTCGAGGAGGAGGCGGCGGGCCTCGGCATCCGCGAGTCGGCGGGCCCGGTCACCGACGAGTACGCCCGCTTCCTGCCGCACGTCATCCTCTAGCCGATCCCGGGGTGCCCGGCCGGGCACCCCGGGGACCCCTCAGCCGGCGAGGACCGCCCGCAGCTGCTCCAGACCCCAGTCCAGGTCCTCCTTGCCGATGACCAGCGGCGGCGCGATCCGGATCGTCGACCCGTGGGTGTCCTTCACCAGGACCCCGCGCTCCATCAGCCGCTCGGAGATCTCCCGGCCCGTGCCGCGCGCCGGGTCGATGTCGACGCCCGCCCACAGCCCGCGCCCGCGGACGGCGGTCACCGCGCCCGAGCCGGCCAGCAGGTTCAGCTCGCGGTGCAGGTGGTCGCCGAGTTCGGCGGCCCGCTGCTGGTACTCGCCGGTGCGCAGCATCGCGATCACCTCCAGCGCGACGGCGCAGGCGAGGGGGTTCCCGCCGAAGGTGGAGCCGTGCTCCCCGGGCCGGAACACCCCGAGCACGTCCCGGTCCGCGACCACGGCGGACACCGGCACCACACCGCCGCCGAGCGCCTTCCCCAGGACGTACACGTCCGGGACGACGTCCTCGTGCTCGCACGCGAAGGTCCGGCCGGTGCGGCCCAGGCCGGACTGGATCTCGTCCGCCATGAACAGCACGTTCCGCTCGCGCGTCAGCTCCCGTACGCCCGCCAGGTAGCCGGCCGGCGGGACCAGTACGCCCGCCTCCCCCTGGATCGGCTCCAGCAGGACGGCGACGGTGTTGGCGGTGACGGCGGCGTCGAGGGCGGTGAGGTCCCCGTACGGGACGATCTCGAAGCCGGGGGTGTAGGGGCCGTAGTGGTCGCGGGCCTCGTGGTCGGTGGAGAAGGACACGATGGTCGTGGTCCGGCCGTGGAAGTTGTTCGCGGCGACGACGATCTTGGCCTGTCCGTCCGGGACGCCCTTGACCTCGTACCCCCACTTGCGGGCCGTCTTCACCGCCGTCTCCACGGCCTCCGCGCCCGTGTTCATCGGCAGCACCGCCTCCTTGCCGCACAACGCGGCGAGTTCGGTGCAGAAGTCGGCGAATTGGTCGTGGTGGAAGGCCCGGGAGGTGAGGGTGACCCGCTCCAGCTGGGCCTTGGCCGCGTCGATCAGACGCCGGTTGCCGTGGCCGAAGTTGAGCGCCGAGTACCCGGCGAGCATGTCGAGGTAGCGGCGGCCCTCCACGTCGGTCATCCACGCGCCCTCCGCCGAAGCCACGACGACCGGGAGGGGATGGTAGTTGTGCGCGCTGTGCTCGTCGGCGGAGCGGATGGCATCAGCTGTTCTCGACACGGGGTCTCCGATCGTCCGTCTGCTGGTGACGCGGGTGACATGGGTGGCGTCCTTTGTATCGTCGCTCGGATCGTGGACGCGGAAACCTCCGGGCCGCCGCGCCCGCTAAGGTGTTCGGTACGCACGGCGACTGGCGTACGGAGAACCAACTCCGGGGGAGTCGTGCGCGCACGACCGCAGACAGGGCCGCTCGCCTGGGCCTCGCGGGGACGAGAACCGACATCGACCCCGGAGGAGCCGCGATGACCGCGCACCGCCAGCCCGCCCTGCTCGCCACCGACCCCGAACTCGCCTCGCTCGTCTCCGCCGAGGAGACCCTCCAGGCCGAGACCCTGCGCCTGATCCCCAGCGAGAACTACGTCTCCGCGGCGGTCCTGGAGGCCTCCGGGACGGTCCTGCAGAACAAGTACAGCGAGGGCTACCCGGGCCGCCGCTACTACGAGGGCCAGCAGAACATCGACCGCATCGAGGCCCTGGCGGTCGAGCGGGCCAAGGGCCTCTTCGGCGCGGAGCACGCGAACGTCCAGCCGTACTCCGGCTCCCCGGCGAACCTGGCCGTCTACCTGGCCTTCGCGAAGCCCGGCGACACCGTGATGGGCATGGCCCTGCCCATGGGCGGGCACCTCACGCACGGCTGGGGCGTCTCGGCGACGGGCTCCTGGTTCCGCGGCGTCCAGTACGGCGTGCGCGCCGAGGACGGCCTGATCGACTACGACGCGGTGCGCGACCTGGCCCTGGCGGAGCGCCCGAAGATCCTCTTCTGCGGCGGCACCGCCCTGCCCCGCACGATCGACTTCGAGGCCTTCGCCTCGATCGCGCAGGAGGCGGGCTCGATCCTGGTCGCGGACATCGCCCACATCGCGGGCCTCATCGCGGGCGGCGCCCACCCCTCGCCGGTCCCGTACGCCGACGTGGTCTCCACGACGACCCACAAGACCCTGCGCGGACCGCGCGGCGCGATGCTGATGTGCAAGGAGGAGCACGCGAAGGCCATCGACAAGGCGGTCTTCCCCGGCCTCCAGGGCGGCCCGCACAACCAGACGACGGCGGGCATCGCGGTGGCCCTGCACGAGGCGGCCCAGCCCTCCTTCACCGCCTACGCCCACGCGGTCGTCGCCAACGCCAAGGCGCTGGCCGCGGCGCTGCTGGAGCGTGGCTTCGACCTCGTCTCGGGCGGCACGGACAACCACCTGATCCTCATGGACCTCACCTCGCGGGGCGTGCCGGGCAAGGTGGCGGCCAAGGCGCTGGACCGCGCGGGCATCGTGGTCAACTACAACACGGTCCCGTTCGACCCGCGCAAGCCGTTCGACCCGTCGGGCATCCGCATCGGCACGCCGTCGCTGACCTCCCGCGGGCTGACGACGGAGCACATGCCGGCGGTCGCCGACTGGATCTCCCGCGCGGTGGACGCCGCGGCCGCGTCCGACGAGCCGGCCCTGGCGAAGATCCGCGCCGAGGTGGCGGAGCTCCTGTCCGCCCACCCGGCCCCCGGCCTCCCGTCGGCCTAGCCCCCACCCCGATCATCGGCGGGGGCCGGGACCGGCCCCCGCCGATGATCGGGCCCGGGTCCGGGAGCATGGCCCGAGACCGCGCCGTTACCTGAGAGAATGGCCCCATGGCTTCTGATCGTCCTCGCGCGCTCTCCGGCATCCAGCCCACCTCCGGTTCGTTCCACCTCGGGAACTACCTCGGAGCGATCCGCCAGTACGTCGCCCTCCAGGAGACGCACGACGCCTTCTACATGGTCGTCGACCTGCACGCGATCACCATGCCGCAGGATCCCAAGGACCTCCGCGCGAACACCCGCCTCTCCGCCGCGCAGCTCCTCGCCGCCGGCCTGGACCCCGAGCGCTGCACGCTCTTCATCCAGAGCCACGTCCCGGAGCACGCCCAGCTCGCCTGGATCATGAACTGCATCACCGGCTTCGGCGAGGCCAGCCGGATGACCCAGTTCAAGGACAAGTCCGCCAAGGGCGGGGTCAACAGCGCCAGCGTCGGCCTGTTCACGTACCCGATCCTCCAGGTCGCCGACATCCTGCTCTACCAGGCGAACGCCGTCCCCGTCGGCGAGGACCAGCGCCAGCACGTGGAGCTGACCCGCGACCTCGCCGAGCGGTTCAACCACCGCTACGGCCGGACCTTCACCCTGCCCGCCGCGCACATCGTCAAGGAGGTCGCGAAGATCTACGACCTCCAGGACCCGGCGATCAAGATGTCGAAGTCGGCTTCGTCCCCCAAGGGCCTGATCAGCCTCCTCGACGAGCCCAAGGCCACCGAGAAGAAGATCAAGAGCGCGGTCACCGACACCGAGGCCGAGATCCGCTTCGACGCCGAGAAGAAGCCCGGCGTCAGCAACCTGCTCACGATCTACTCCACCCTCACGGGCGAGTCGATCCCCGCCCTGGAGGCCGCGTACGAGGGCAAGGGCTACGGCGCGCTCAAGACCGACCTCGCCGCGGTGATGGTCGATTTCGTCACACCCTTCCGGCAGCGCACGCAGGAGTTCCTGGACGACCCGGAGACCCTGGACGCCGTGCTGGCCAAGGGCGCGGAGAAGGCGCGGGCGGTCGCCGCGGAGACCCTGGCACAGGCCTACGACCGGATCGGTTTCGTGCCCGCCAAGCACTGACGGACCGAGGCCCCTGGCGGCCGAGGGGGTGCTGCCGCCACACTGAGGCGGCAGCACCCGCTGCGACGCCGTCGATGCGACCACATCGACGCGACCACTCACCAGCACGCGCGGAGGAGATCACGTGGGGACCGTCACGCTCGGCGTTTCGATCGCGGTCCCGGAGCCGTACGGCAGCCAGCTGCAGCAGCTGCGCGCCGGCTTCGGGGACGCCGCCGCGCACGGCATCCCCACGCACGTCACCCTCGTACCGCCCACCGAGGTGGAGGCCGTCCGGCTGCCGGCGATCCGCGCGCACCTCGCGGAGGTCGCGCGGTCCTTCCCCGCCTTCGCGATGCGCCTGGAGGGGACGGGCACCTTCCGACCCCTCTCGCCGGTCGTCTTCGTCCGGCTCGCCGAGGGGATCGAGGGCTGCACCAGCCTCCAGGGCCGCATCCGCGACCCCGAGGGGCCGCTCAGCCGTGAGCTGGCCTTCCCGTACCACCCGCACGTCACGGTCGCCCACGGGATCTCCGAAGAGGCGATGGACCGGGCCTTCACCGAGCTCGCCGACTACGCCGCCGGCTGGCACTGCGAGGGCTTCGCCCTCTACGAGCAGGGCTCGGACGGGGTCTGGCGCAAGCTGCGCGAGCACCCCTTCGGCACCGCCGCGACCGCCGTCCCCGCACAGTCCGGCCCGGCCGCCGCGGACACCGCCATACGACGGTCCTGACGCGCCCGCCGCAGGCCCCGGACCGCACGGAAGGTGTGGAAGCGGAGCCTTCGCAGGGCCAGGGCGTGGAACGGTCGGGACGACACGGGGCGAAAAGTCACAATCGACGACCGTAATGCCCTAAAGCGGCAATATCGGCTATTTCCGGCAGCTCAATTACGGTGGCCCCCATGGACTGGCTGAAGAAACTCCCGGTGATCGGGCCGCTCGTGTCGGCCGTCCTGCGCACCCACGCCTGGCGCTCCTACGAGCGGCTCGACCGCGTGCACTGGTCCCGGCTCGCCGCCGCGATCACCTTCCTCAGCTTCCTGGCGCTCTTCCCGCTGATCACCCTCGCCGCCGCCGTCGGCGCCGCACTGCTCAGCCAGGAGCAGCTGGACGAGCTCCAAAAGCGCCTCGCCGAGCAGGTCCCCGGCATCTCCGACCAGCTCGACCTGCCCGGCCTCGTCGCGAACGCGGGGGCCGTCGGCCTCGTCGCCGGCGCGGTCCTCCTCCTCACCGGCATCAGCTGGGTCGGCTCGATGCGCGACTGCCTGCGCGCGGTGTGGGAGAAGGACGACGAGGACCTGGGCAACCCGATCGTGCGCAGGGGCAAGGACGTCCTGGTCCTGCTCGGGCTCGGTGCGGTGGCCCTGGCCTCGGCCGCCGCGTCGACCATCGGGGCCAGCGCGGTCGGCAAGTCCGCGGCCGTCCTCGGCATCCCGCGCGAGGGCGCGGGCGGGGCGCTGTTGCGCTCCGGGGCGTTCCTCGTCGGCGTCCTGGCGGCCTTCCTGCTCCTGCTCTACCTGCTGACCCTGCTGCCCGGCGTCGAGCCGTCGCGGAGCCGTCTCCTCCAGGCCGCGCTGATCGGCGCCGCCGGCTTCGAACTCCTGAAGCTGCTGCTCAGCGGCTATATGCGGGGGGTCGCCGGCAAGAGCATGTACGGGGCCTTCGGCGTGCCGATCGCCCTGCTGCTGTGGATCAACTTCACGGCGAAGCTGCTGCTGTTCTGCGCCGCCTGGACCGCGGCCCGGGACGACGGCGAGGGGCCGCAGGAGGCCGCGGCACCGGAGGCCGCAGCGCCGGAAGGGCAGGCGCCGGAGGGGGAGGGCCGGCCCGGGACGGGCTCCCGGCCGCCTACCCCCGGCTCCGGCGGCCGCGCGGCCAGCGACGGTTGACCACGAAGGCCCCGCCCGCCACCACCGCCAGCGCCCCGCCCGCGATGCCGAGCGCCGTACCGAGTCCCCCGCCCCCGCCCCCGCCCGCGGCCGGGCCGGCCGCCACGGGGGTGTTCGCGTGGGTCTGGGCGGGGGAGCCGAAGGGCCGGGTGTCCGCGCTCTTCGGGGGCACCAGCTCGCCGACCGGCTTGACCTTGCCGAGCGCGGCGAAGCCCCAGTCGAAGAGGCCGGCGGTCTCCTCGTAGACCGAGTTGAGCCCGCCGTGGTCCGGGTTCATCACCGTGACCAGCAGCTTCTTGTCCCCCCGCTGGGCCGCGCCGGTGAAGGTCGAGCCGGCCATGGTCGTGTTGCCGTTCTTCACCCCGGCGATGCCCTTGTACGGGGTGATGCCGCCGGCGCCGGTCATCAGGCGGTTGGTGTTCTGGATCTCGAAGTACTCGCGCGGCCTGCCCGGCTCCTGACGGCCCGGGAACCGGGCCTCGGCCGTGCCGCAGTACTCGCGGAAGTCCTGCTTCTGGAGCCCGGAGCGGGCGATGAGGGTGAGGTCGTACGCGCTCGACACCTGCTCCGGGGCGTCGTACCCGTCCGGCGAGACCACGTGGGTGTCCAGGGCCTGGAGTTCCTCGGCGTGCGCCTGCATGTCCTTGACGGTCTTCTCGACGCCGCCGTTCATGGCCGAAAGTACGTGCACCGCGTCGTTCCCGGAGCGCAGGAACACCCCCAGCCACAGGTCGTGGACGGAGTAGTCGTGGTCCTCCTTGACGCCGACCAGGCTGCTGCCCGGGCCGACGCCGTCCATGTCCTGGTCGGTGACGTGGTGCACCTGGTCCTTGGGGAGGGCGGGCAGCACGGTGTCGGCGAAGAGCATCTTCATGGTGGAGGCCGGGGGCAGCCGCCAGTGCGCGTTGTGGGCCGCGAGCACCTCGCCGGTCTCGGCGTCCGCCACGATCCAGGACCGGCCGCTGAGGTTCGCCGGGAGCGCGGGCGCACCGGGCAGCAGGTTCACCTGGGTACCGGGCTGGCCGAGCCGGGCACCGCCGACCGTGGACATCGACGGGGGCGGCGCGGGCGCCACCGGGGCCTGCGGCTTCCCCTTCCCGTCCGCCGGCGGCGTCGGCGCGGCGTGCGCGGTGGAGGGCGGGACGAGCACCGCCGGAACCAGCAGCGCGGCGGAAAGGACCGTCAGCGCGGTCTTCTTGGCAGACACGCAGGTGAACGTACATGCCGATGGACTGCCCGGCGTCCGGGACCGGCCAACCGGGGAGAACCTCCGCCGGTACGGCCCACCCCGCCGCGTCCGTCCCGGGGGCGAATCCGATACTGGGGACATGAAACTCAGCCGCACCGCGTCCTGGTTCCTCGCAGCGTTCGGAGCTTGGTCCTGGGTGATCTGGTCCACGTTCGTCAAGAACCTCTTCAATGACGCCAGCGGTCTGGCTTTCGATGACGGTCGGCCCACGGCTTACTTCTGGGTCCACCTCCTCCTCGCGGTCACCTCCTTCCTCCTGGGGACGGCCGTCGGCGTGATCGGGTTGCGCAGCGTCCTCGTACTGCGGCGCGCATCACGATGACCGTGTTTGTGGTGATTGTGGCCGTCGTCGCGGTCCTCGCGCTGCTGGGGCTGGTCCATCGGTGGCTGTGGGTGCGACTGGTCCGCGACACCACCCGCCCGGGCGGGCCCGCGCGGCGCACCGGGACGGTCCTGGCGTTCGCGCTGCCGGTGCTGTCGCTGGCCGCCCTGACGGCGGGCCGGGCCGGCGCCCCGTTCTGGCTCCAGCGGCTGGTGGCCTGGCCCGGCTTCATGTGGCTCGCGGTCCTGCTGTACCTGACGCTGGCGATGCTGGTGGCGGAACCGCTCCGCCGCCTGTGGCTGCGCCGGGCGGCCGGGAGCGCCGTCCCGACGGGCGGGCCCGCGGCCGAAGGCGCCCCGGGCCCCGCCCCCCGCGCCCCCGCGGCGCGCGGGGCCGATGCCCCCGCCGCTCCCGCGCCCGCCGCCGCGGCCGCCCCGCCCGCCGCCGCGGCCGCCCCGCCCGCCGCCGCTCCCGCGCCCGCCGCCGCCCCCGCGGTGCGCGGGGCCGACGCGCCGCCGGCGGTCTCCCCGCCCGCCGCCGCTCCCGCCCCCGCCCGCGACGCCGCTCCCGCGGCCGAGCCCGAGGTGGCGCCCGCGCCCGCCGCCGACGCCGTGCCCGGACGGTGGCCCGGGTCGGCCTCCGACAGCGGGGTCAGCCGGCGGGTGTTCGTCGCGCGGACCCTCGGCGGGGCCGCCGTCGCCGCCGCCGGACTGACGGTCGGAACGGGCACCTACGGGGTCCTGCGCGGGCCGCGCGTCAAGCGGGTCCGGGTGCCCCTCGCCAAGCTGCCCCGCGCCGCGCACGGGTTCAGGATCGCCGTCGTCAGCGACGTCCACCTCGGCCCGATCCTCGGCCGCGCCCACACCCGGCGCGTCGTCGACACCGTCAACCGCACCCAGCCCGACCTCATCGCCGTCGTCGGGGACCTCGTCGACGGCAACGTCCACGACCTCGGCCCCGCCGCCGAACCCCTGCGCGAACTGCGGGCCCGCCACGGCAGCTTCTTCGTCACCGGCAACCACGAGTACTTCTCGGGCGCCCAGCAGTGGGTCGACCACGTCCGCGAACTCGGCCTGACCCCCCTGGAGAACGCCCGCCGCGAGCTGCCCCACTTCGACCTCGCCGGCGTCAACGACGTCCAGGGGGAGAAGGAGGGCAAGGGCCCCGACTTCCGGGCCGCGCTCGGCGACCGCGACCGCTCCCGCACCTCCGTGCTCCTCGCCCACCAGCCGATCGTGATCGACGAGGCCGTCCGCCACGGCGTGGACCTCCAGCTCTCCGGCCACACCCACGGCGGCCAGCTCTGGCCCGGCAACTACCTCGCCGAACTCGCCAACCCGACCGTCGCGGGCCTGGAACGCTACGGGGACACCCAGCTCTACGTGTCCCGTGGCGCGGGCGCCTGGGGGCCGCCGGTCCGGGTCGGCGCGCCGTCCGACATCACGATCGTCGAACTCGCCTCATACCAGGCCTGACCCTGTCCGACCGGGGCATCACGACTCTTCCCGTGGCTGGAATTCCGTGATTGGGTGGCCGACGGCCGTCCGATAGTCGGATAGGTCATACGCATTCCGGGGGGTCGGGGGCATGGGGATGGGGTCTGTCCGCTCGAAGGTGATCGGGGCGGGTCTGGTCCTCGCGGTGGCGGGCGGCGTGGCCGCCTGGCAGCTGCTGCCCGTGGGCGGCGAGCAGCACGGCGCGATCCGCGTCGGCACCACGGACGTCGTCTCCGCACTGGACCCGGCGGGCGCCTACGACGCCGGCTCCTGGGCCCTGTACAGCAACGTCTACCAGTCGCTGCTCACCATCAAGCCCGGCTCCGACACACCGGTCCCGGACGCCGCGTCCTCCTGCGCGTTCATCGGGCAGAAGCTGACCGCCTACCGGTGCGAGCTGCGCAGCGACCTCACCTTCGGCGGCGGCCGCCAAGTGACCGCCGAGGACGTGAAGTTCTCCTTCGACCGCATCAAGCAGATCAACTCCGACCAGGGCCCGGCCCCGCTCTTCAACACCTTGCAGTCGGTCAAGGCCGAGGGCCGCACGGTCACCTTCACCCTCTCCGCCCCCGACGCCACCTTCCCCTTCAAGATCGCGACGGGCGCCGCCTCGATCGTGGACAAGGAGCGGTACCCGGCCAAGGCGCTGCGCGAGGACGGCGGGGCCGACGGCACGGGCCCCTTCACGCTGACCGGCTACAAGGCCCGTACGACCGCCGAGCTCAAGCCCAACCCGGCGTACCGGGGCCAGGCCAAGCCCGCCAACACGCCGGTCACCGTCCGCTACTTCAAGGACTCCGCCCAGCTGGACCAGGCCTGGCGCGACCACCAGGTCGAGGTCGCCCACCGGGACATGCCCCCGGCGGTGCTCGCGGGCCTCAACCCCGGCTTGAAGGACACCCGCTACCAGACCTCCGGCGGCACGGAGGCGCGCCACATCGTCTTCAACGTGCGCCCCGGCTCGACGGTCCAGAAGCCGGCCGTCCGCCAGGCCGTGGCCGCCGCTCTGGACCGGTCGAAGATCGCCACCGACGTCCACAAGGGCACGGTCACCCCGCTGTACTCCCTCGTCCCGGCCGGGATCGCCGGGCACAGCACGCCGTTCTTCGACACCTACCCCGCGCCCAACGGGACGGCGGCCCGCAAGCTCCTCGCGGACGCGGGCGTCGCCACGCCGGTCTCGATCACCCTCGGGGTCAACACGCGCGGCTCGAACCTGGCCGAGGCCGAGGAGATCAAGCGGCAGCTGGAGTCGACCGGCCTGTTCCAGCTGAACGTCAAGCCGGTCGAGGCGTGGGAGGACTTCCAGAAGGCCTACGCTGCGGGCGAGTTCGACGCCTACACGATCGGCTGGATCGCCGACTTCCCGGACGCGGACAACTTCCTCGCCCCGCTGGTCGGCAAGGACTCCAGCATGAACAACGGCTTCTCCGACAAGACCGTCGACGACCTCATCGCCCGCACCCAGTCCTTCCAGAACCGCGCCGAGGCCGCCAACGACTTCCGCGAGCTCCAGCGGGTGGTCTCGCAGCAGATCCCGATGCTGCCGATCTGGCAGAAGAAGGACTACGTCCTCTCCCGCGAGGCCGTCACCGGCCTCCAGTACCTCTCCGACGGCACGGGCGTCTGGCGCCTGTGGGAGCTCAACTGGCTGTAGGCGGACCGATGGTGTCCCCGTGGGCCACCAGCAGCGTGCGCAGGGCGGCGGACACCGTGTCGCAGGTCTCGCGGTCCAGGGGGGCCAGCAGGCGGGCGTAGTGGGCCAGGTGGTCCTCCATGGCGGCGTCGATCAGCGTGTGGCCCTTGTCGGTCAGGCGGATGCGCACCGAGCGGCGGTCGGCGTCGTCACGGACCCGCTCGACCAGGCCCTTGGCCTCCAGGCGGTCGATCCGGTTGGTGATCGCGCCCGAGGTCACCATGGCGGCCGGGATCAGCGCGCCCGCCGTCAGCGCGTACGGCGGGCCCGACCGGCGCAGGCTGGCCAGTACGTCGAACTCGCCCACCTCCAGGCCGTGGTCGGCGGTGAAGGTCTTGAGGTACTTGTCGATGGTCCGGTTCATGCGCTGGATCCGGGCCAGCACCTCGACGGGCCACAGCGCCTCCGCGAGGTCGGGGCGCTCCTTCTCCCACTGGCCGACGACGGCGGCCACCATGTCCTGGTCTTCCCGGTCCTTCTCCATGCCCCGAGAATACCTCAACGTTAAGACACTTGACGTTGAAGGACTCTGTCTGTTTTTATCTCAACGTTGAGATTGTCAAGGTTGAGATGTGAAGGGGAGTGGGTCATCCATGACGGTCACCACCACCGCTGCCACCACCGGCAGCAGGAACAGCAGCAACAGCAGGAACAGCAGGAGCACCGGGAGCGCCGTACCGGCCGCCGTGTCACCGGGGCCCGTCCCGGTCCTCTGGCTCGCCCTGCTGGCCACCCCCATCGCCGCCGGGGCCAACGCGCCGGTGCTGATCCTCCCGGACATGGCCCGCTCCCTCGGGGTGGCCGACGGCACCGCCGCCTGGCTGCTCACGGCCTTCGGCTGGGCCATGGCCGTCGGCACCCCGCTGCTCGCCGGGCTCCTGCGCCGCCGGGGCCTGGCCGCGGTCCTGCGGCTGGCCACCGTCCTCGTCCTGGCCGGCACCCTGCTCGTCGCCGCCTCCCCCTGGCTCCCGCTCACCCTGATCGGCCGCTGCGCCCAGGCCGCCGGCGGTGCCGGGCTCGTGGCGGCGGCCATGAGCCTCGCCGGGTCCGCCCGCCGGATGGGCGTGATCAGCGCGGGCTTCGGCATGCTCGGCGCGTCCGGGCCGCTGCTGGGCCGGACCCTCGCGGACGGCGCCTCCTGGCGGCTCGCGCTCGCCGTCCAGGCGGTCTCCCTGCTGGCCGTGCCCGTCGTCCTGCGCCGCGCCGGCGGCGGGGCACCCGCCCCCGCGGGCCGGTTCGACGCACGCGGCGCCGCCCTGCTGACCGGGCTCGCCACCGCCCTCGTACTGCTGCCGACCCAGCCGCTCGCCGCCCTGGGCGCCGCCGCCGTCGCCGCCGTCCTGCTCACCCTGCACGTACGCCGCCGCCCCGACGGGTTCGTGCCCGTGGCGCTGCTGCGCCGGCCCGTGTTCGTGGTCTCGGCGCTGCTCGCGCTGGCCCTGTCGGCCTCCTACTTCACCCTGCTCTTCTCGGTGCCCCGGCTGCTCGCCGACCGCGCCGGGTGGGACGCCGCCTCCGCCGGGGTCTGGCAGCTGGTCGCCCTGCTCGCCGGGTCCGCCCTGTCCTGGCTGCTCGCCGCCGCCTCGACCCGGTTGGGCCGCGCGGCCGTCCGTACGGTGCTCGTCGCGGCGGGGGCCGCAGCCGCGCTCACCGGGATCCTCGCCTCCTCCGGCCCGCTGCTGGTGGTGGCCGCCGGGTTGGGCGTGTTCACCGCCAGCGCCGCCAACGGCGTCCTGTCGACCCACGCCGTGGCCTCCGCCCCCGACGAGGCCCACCGGCCGAGCGCCATCGGCCTGTTCACCCTCTGCTACCAGCTCGGCGGCGCCTTCGGCCCGGCGGTCGCCACCCTCCTGGTCCTCGGCTCCTGACCGCGACCCCCGGCCGTTCCGCCGCTCCGCTCAGCCCTCCTCGGGCCTCGGGTCGGAGGCCCGCTTCCCGCCTCGCGAAACCGCCGTCTGGGCCATGCCCGGCAGGAAGTCCGCGAACAGCTCGTGCACCTCGCGCACCAGCGGCCGCAGCACCCGGAACCGGGCCAGGACGATGCCCCGCGTGGTCAGCTGCGCGCCGCGCTCGGCGAGCCGGCGGGACTTCTCGCTCTCCGGCGAACGGTCGAAGACCCAGTACAGCACCAGGCCCATCTGCGAGAGCCACATCAGCTCCGGCAGGACGTCGGCCAGTTCGTCCGGGACCTTGGTCTTCGCCCCGGCGAGCACCTCGCGGTGGATGTCGATGGCCGCCTGCCGCGCCGGCTCCGACTCCGGGGAGAAGGGGCTGAGCGGACTCTCCGGGTCCGCCGCGTTCTTGAAGAACTGCGAGGCGAACTCGTGGTACGGCGCCGCGATGTCGAGCCAGCTCGTCAGCACCCCGGCGAGCCGCTTCTGGAGATCGGGCTCCCGGTCCAGGATCGGCCGGACCGCCGCCTGGTGGGCCGCGCTGATCCGGTCGTAGAACCCCTGGACCAGGTGTTCCTTCGACTCGTAGTAGTAGTAGGCGTTGCCGACCGAGACCCCCGCCTCCTTGGCGATGGCCCGCATGGTCGTCTTGTCGAACCCGCGCTCCTGGAACAGCCGGAGCGCGGTTTCGAGGATGAGCGTGCGGGTCTGCTCGCTCTTGGGAGCCTTCTGATCTGTCACGGTGTCCGACCTTATCGGGAGGCGGAGCACTGTTCGTCACAGGCCGGTTCCCCGGGATCCGCTGCGGACTTGGTGCGGACCGCGTGCCGGACGGCGGCAGCCGTGTACATGGCGGCCTTCGCGAAGGGCCGGCCGGCCGGGGTGGCCAGCCGGTCGGCCATCGCCCGGTGGTCGGCCAGCGCCCAGAGGCACATGATGAAGGCGTCCGTCCCCCGCCACACCTGCCCCCCGTCCCCGATCACGGTGATCTCCCGGAGCGTCTGGGCGTGCGCCAGCTTCGGGAAACGCCGCCAGGCCTGGGCGGACGCGGCAGGAACCAGCCGCAGCGGGACCAGCTGGCGCTGCCGGCCCAGCCAGTTCCGGATGTGCACGCACACCGGGCAGTCGCGGTCGTAGAGGACGGTCAGGTACCGGACGCCGGCCTGCGCGGCCACGGTTCAGGCCCCGGCCGGAGCGGTCCACCCCTGCGGGGCGACCGGCGGCACCGGCGGGTGCAGCGCGGCCTGCCGCTCCATGACCCCGCGGCGGCGCATCCGGTTCAGCACCCACACGTTGCCGAGGTGCATGACGCCGAGCACCAGCAGGACGACGCCGAGCTTCACCGACAGGGCCTCGAAGAGCCCGCGGGCTTCGAGCACGGTCTCGGTCGAGCGCAGGTAGAGGGTCACGAAGCCGATGTTCACGAGGTAGAACCCGACCACCAGGAGGTGGTTGACGGCCTCGGCGAGCTTCTCGTTGCCCTGGAGCACGTCGGCGATGAAGATCCGCCCGTTGCGGCTGAGGGTCCGGGCCACCCAGATCGTGAGCCCGATGCTGATGAGCAGGTAGATGACGTAGGCGACCACGGTGAGGTCCATTGCCCCAGCCCCTTTGAACGTGTTCAACTGCTGACGGACATGACTGTAGACCTTGTTTTGAACAGGTTCAAGCCTTGGTGCGCGCCGGGATCAGCGGAGTTTCAGGGGGTGGTCCGGGGCGAGGTGGTTCGCGAGGGCGACCAGGACGTCCGTGCTGGGGTTCTGGACCGTGCTGCCCCGGCCCTGGGTGGACACCGTCACGATCGCGAGCTTCTTCGCCGGCAGGTAGGCCACCGTCGCCGCGTACCCGGCGAAGGACGGGTTCTGCAGGATCCAGCCGTTCTGCACGACCAGCCCCAGGGCGTACGAGGTCCCCGGCGCGATCGTCGAGACCGGCGTGAGCTGAGCCTTGTGGGAGCGCGGGCTCAGCAGTTTCCCGTCTCCGATCGCCGCGAAGGACTTCGCCACGTCCGCCATCGTGGACGTCATCACCGCCCCCGGCGGCAGCGTCCACGACGGGTCCCAGTAGGTGGAGTCCTCGAAGACCTTCCGCTCGTTGTCGAAGGCGTGCAGCACCGGCGGGGGGATCTCGGCGGTGGTCGGGTTGGCGGTCCCGGTCAGCCCCAGCGGTTTGACGATCTCCTCCCGCATCACCTCGCCCAGGGGCCTGTCCCGGACCCGGGCGATGACGTCGCCCAGGATCTGCCAGTTGGCGTGCGAGTACGCGAAGCCCGTGCCGGGCTCCCGCACCAGCGGCCGGTCCACGGACATGCCCACGAGCTCCTGCGGCGCCCACTGCCGGAACGGGTTCTCGTACAGGGCGGCGATGAACCTCGGGTCCCGGACGTAGTCGGCGTACCCGGAGGTGGTGGAGGCCAGCATCCGCAGGGTGATCGCGTCCGCGTGGGGCAGGTCGGGGCGCCAGCGGGAGACGCTGTCGTCCAGCGAGACCCGGCCCTCGTCGACCAGCTTCAGCAGGGCGGTCGTCAGGTAGGGGATCGCGACGGCGCCGTTGCGGAAGCGCATGTCCGGGGTGGCGGGGATCCCGGTCATCGACTCCCCGGCCGCGACGGAGGCGACCCGCTCGCCGCCGCTCCACACCTCGGCCATGGAGGCGGTGAGACGGTACTTCGCCAGCGAGGCGTCGACCTGCCGCCGGGCGAAGCCGGCGGCGTCCCCCGGCAGGCAGACACCGCCCCGGGAGACCTGCCCGGCCGGACACCCCGGCTCGTCGCCCGCGGCCTCGGGAGCCCCGCAGCCGCACAGCAGCGCGGCACCGAGGGCCAGCGGGAGCAGCAGCAGAGCGGGCTTCGCGGAACGACGTTGCACGGGACCTCCCTGCGGGACGGAGGAGTTCGGCTCCCGCTACGCAGGCTAGCCCCGCGTCCCGCGGGCGGCGCGCCGGAACGATCGGGGGAGTGACGTCGACACAGCCGCCACCCACCCGCTCCGGCAACGCCCGGGGCCCGCACCGGCTGCTGCTCCGTCACTCCGGAGAGGGGGACGTACGCACCAGACTGTGGTCGAGGGCGTCGAGATCGGGTTCGTCGAGCGTGCCCACGCCCTTGGTCTCCTCGGCCAGGAACATGATCAGGACGGCTGCGGCGACACCGAGGACGGAGACCGCCAGACCGAACCGCGAGCGCCAGCCGGCCAGGTTGCCGCCCAGCCAGAAGTAGAGACCGGCCGACCCGACACCCGGCAGGACGAACACGAGCCAGCGGACCTTGTCCAGCGTGTAGGCGAAGGGATGCCCACCGCGGGCCCGGCTCCCCTTGTAGACCTCCCACTGCCACACGTGCATGGACACCAGCGAGGCGAGCTTGCGGCGCAGATGGTTGTTGATGTATCCGGCCAGTCGCAGGATGCGAATGGTGCGGTCCGAGTACAGGCCGGCGAGCATCGCGAAGAGCGGAGGGAAGTACAACAGTACCGAGCGGATGTTCTCCGCCTTCGGACCGGAATCGTTGAACAGCGGCTGAGCCAGGGCGGCCATGGCCGCCGACACCATGAAGGCGAAGTTCATGATCTGCTTCTGATGGTCCTGGTAGCGGCCTATTTCCTCGCGCAGCACCTCGTACTCGGCTATCAGCGCGGCGCCGATGAGCTCCAGCTCGGCGTCACTGTGGACGGTGGCACCCGGACGCGTCGGTGTGTTCGCCTGACGGCTCTGCGGGACTCCCTGGCTCAACCCTTCCCCCTGTGGTCGATGTGCCGCCTGCTGCGGCGGTGGCGATCTCCAGTTCGGCCATGGCACTGTCGGCACCCGAGGCCAGCGCCTCCTCCCACCGCTTCTGTGTGGATGCCGAGAAGGTCATCGTCCGGATGCCCCGGGCACGCAGTTCCGAGCACAATCCCGGCTCCAGGAACCGGCTCTGCATGACCACCCAGCCGGATCCGGCCGCGGTGGCCATGGCCGCGACGTCCATCGGCAAACCGGCGAACAGCGCTCCGCACGCGGCCGCTCCCCACTGGGCCGAGACCAGCCGTACCACCCGGTGGTTGAAGCCGATGACCCGTGTGTTCCCCGGCCGGGGCACCTGCGCGAGCATGGCGGCCGCAGTGCGCGCTTCTTCGCCGGGCCCGGCCTTCAGGTCCAACACGACGGGCAGGCCGAGCGCTCCGAGCGTGGCCAATGCCACCTCGACGGGTGGGAACGCAGCCGGGTCCAGGGCCCCGGCCGATGCGTCGGTGACGGTCCGCAGCGCGGTCTCCTTGGCGAGGTGCGCCCCGCACGGCAGGACCACGGCGACCCCGTCCTGCGTGCACGCGACGTCCACCTCGGCCACGCAGCCCGTGCCGCGGAGCACCGCGGCATCGTCGAGGCACACGTCGTGGACGACGATTTCCCGCACGAGTCCCGTCACGGACGCACCGTCATGGCCCGCGCACCGGACGCCGGCGACTTCCCGGCGGCCAGGCCCAGGTGACCGGCACCCACCAGGCCGGCGCGGTCACCCAGCCGGGCGGTCACCACGTGCGGGACGGACAACCCGGTCGTCTGTCCGCTGAGCACCTCGTGCAGCCGGGCCTTGACGCCCTCCCTGAACCACGTGTTGTGCAGCCACACACCGCCACCGACCGCAATGGAGTGCGGATCACACAGCCCTGCGACGAAGCCGATCACCAGCGCAGCCGCCTCGACCGCGTCCTGACAGGCCGCGTCGCACTCCGGGCCTTCCACACGATCCTCGCCGACGAAGGGAGCGAGGGCCTTGCCCCCCGCTCGCTGGTTGACGGTACGGCCGTCGGGCGGCAGTGGCAGCGCCGAGATCAGTCCGAGCGAACCGTGCGCCCCGAGGTCCAGCCGTCGGCCTTGGACCAGGGCGACACCCACACCGGTACCGAAGTTGACGAACGCGACGCGGTCCTCCTCGCCGTGGCCCCCGTATACGGCTTCGCCGAGGCCCTGGGCACTGACGTCGTTGACCACGCTGACAGGCAGCCCCAGCCGGTCGGAGAGCTGCGCTGCCATGTCGTAATCCCGCAGGTAGGGAAGGCTTCCGCTGCTCAGTACCGTTCCCGTTTCCGGGTCCACCGCCCCGGTCGAGCCGACCCCGACCCCCGTGATCGGGCCCAGACCCGGCCCGTCAAGGCCGGACCGCACGTGCTCGACACCCTTCACGACAGCCTCGGTGATGTCCGAGGACGAGGTGAAGCCCCTGGAGTCCACCTCCTGTACGTGTGAGGTCCTCCCCTGCCCGTCGGCCAAGGCCACACGCAGCCGCGTCTTGCCGAAGTCCACGGCGACGGCGTACTCGCTCATGTTCATCCCTCCACTCGGGCCACGGGCGTGATTCCGTGGCTGACGCACCACTCGCCGAGCCAGCGGGTGAACTCCTCCCCGGCCGACAACAGGAAGCCGGTCCGACTGCCGCTGATGTCGTGGAGCTCCGTCACTCGGCCGCCCGCCTCGCACGCGAACAGCATGGCGGCCGAACGGGTCCAGCCGCCACTGCTCTCCAGACTGACGACGGCGTCCAGTTGGCCCTGCGCCAGCAGCACCGCCTCCAGCGCCTGACTGACGACGATCCGCACGCCCTGGGTGTGGTCCAGCAGGTGGTCGATCAGGCGCAGGGTGGCGGCGCGGGCGCCCTTGCTCATTTTCGGGGTCAGCATGACCGAGATCAGCGACGCGTCGATCGGCCGCGCGACGGTGCGGACCGGTTCGGCGGACCCGGCCTCCGCCCCGAAGCAGCCCGGTGTGATGGTGTGACGGACCGTGCCCCTGCCGGCGACCGCAGTCACCAGCCGACCGTGTTCGACATCGAGGACGACGGCGAGTTCGGTGCGGTCCCCCTGTTCGAGGGTCACGCACACGGAGTACCAGGGAAGCCCCCTCGCGAAGTTGACGGTGCCGTCGACGGGGTCGAGCCGCCAGCGCCATCGCGGGCTGTCAGGGAACACGGCTGACGAGGCGGCGCGGTGGGGGGCGGCGCCGGGCAGGTCTTCGGCGTACACGTCTGCGTCACCGCGCACGGTGGTCAGACGGTCGGCCAGGAAGCGGCCCAGCGCCCGGTCAGTCTCGGTCACCAGGTCCCGGACGCCCTTGATCTCGGCGGTCCGGTCGGGGCTGCGCAGGTACCGGTCCGCGGCCTCCAGCAGCACACGGCGTACGCTTTCGGCTTCGCTCACGTGGGCAGCTCCTCTGCGGGGCCGTAGAACTTCATGATTCCCCGTGGTGGGAGGGCGGCACGGCCCCGGACCATCGCCGTCACGGTCAACTCCAGTGAACGAGCGAGGTGACGGGATTTGCGGCCGGCGAAGTCACGGGCCTCGTGGTCGGCCGCGTACTCCTCTTTGAGGAGCAGGATGCAGATCCGGTCGGTGAGTTCGCCGACGGTCTCGGAGAGGTGGAGGGACGGAGACTCGCCCGACGAAGTCCGATCCCGCTGCAGTTGTTGGGCCAACTGATCGATTCGGTTGATCTGGCCCGTGCGGATCGCGTTCGACCGGTCGATCATCTGCTTGGTCCGGGCCAGCTGCGCCATGCCGGTCGCCGGGTCGTGGGAGACGTCTTCCAGCTTCCACTGTTCCCGGTTCTGCCGGAGCAGGGCCTCCGCGGCGTTGAGCAGTTCGCCCAGGATCCGTCCCGCCGCGCCGGGCGCCTGGCGTCCTGCTTCCTCCAGCGCGCTGCCGAGTAGAGCTCGCAGGCGTAACGCGCCCGCGCCCGCCGTGCCGTGCTCGTGTAAGGAGTCAGTCACAAAGCGCAAGAATAGGGTCCGGCCCGTTCGGCGAACAGCCCAAGGAGGCGGGGCCCGGGCACGGGCGAGGCCCCGTAACCGGTCTGTCTCCGGGTACGGGGCCTCGCGGCGTCGAACGACGCGGATCAGAAGCGGCGCGTGATCAGGGCGCGCTTGACTTCCTGGATCGCCTTCGTGACCTCGATGCCGCGCGGGCACGCGTCGGTGCAGTTGAAGGTCGTGCGGCAGCGCCACACGCCGTCCTTGTCGTTCAGGATCTCCAGCCGCTGCTCGCCGGCCTCGTCACGCGAGTCGAAGATGAAGCGGTGGGCGTTGACGATCGCCGCCGGGCCGAAGTACTGGCCGTCGTTCCAGAACACCGGGCACGAGGACGTGCACGCGGCGCACAGGATGCACTTGGTGGTGTCGTCGAAGCGCTCGCGGTCCTCGGCGGACTGCAGGCGCTCGCGCGTCGGCTCGTTGCCCTTGGTGACCAGGAACGGCATGACGTCCCGGTACGCCTGGAAGAAGGGCTCCATGTCGACCACGAGGTCCTTCATCACCGTGAGGCCCTTGATGGCCTCGACCGTGATGGGCTTCTCCGGGTTGATGTCCTTGATCAGCGTCTTGCAGGCGAGCCTGTTCTTGCCGTTGATCCGCATCGCGTCGGAGCCGCAGATGCCGTGCGCGCACGAGCGGCGGAAGGTCAGCGTGCCGTCGAGGTCCCACTTGATCTTGTGGAGACCGTCGAGCACGCGCTCCTTCGGGTCGATCTCGATCTGGAAGTCCTGCCACTCCGCCTCGGCCGAGACCTCGGGGTTGTAGCGGCGGATCCGGAAGGTGACCGTGATGTTGTGCGAGGCCGCGGCCTCGGACTCCACCTTGTCGAGGGTCGGGGTAGCCATCAGTACTTACGCTCCATCGGCTGGTAGCGGGTGACGACGACGGGCTTGTAGTCCAGGCGGACGGAGTCCTTGCCGTCGGCGCCGACCTCGCGGTACGCCATGGTGTGGCGCATGAAGTTGACGTCGTCGCGGTTCGGGTAGTCCTCGCGGTAGTGACCCCCGCGGGACTCCTTGCGCGCGAGGGCGGACACGGCCATGACCTCGGCCAGGTCGAGCAGGTTGCCCAGCTCGATGGCCTCCAGCAGGTCCGTGTTGAAGCGCTTGCCCTTGTCCTGGACGGACACGTTCTTGTAGCGCTCGCGCAGCTCCGCGATCTTCTCGACCGCGGTCTTGATGGTCTGCTCCGTGCGGAACACCATCACGCAGGCGTCCATCGTCTCCTGGAGCTCCAGGCGCAGGTCGGCGACCCGCTCCTTGCCCGTGGAGTTGCGCAGCTGCTCGACCAGGTCGGCGACCTGCTGCGCCGGGTTCTCCGGCAGCTCGACGTAGTCGTGCTTCGCCGCGTACTCGGCCGCCGCGATGCCGGAGCGCTTGCCGAAGACGTTGATGTCCAGAAGCGAGTTGGTGCCCAGGCGGTTGGCGCCGTGCACCGACACGCACGCGACCTCGCCGGCCGCGTACAGGCCGGGGACGACGGTGGTGTTGTCCGCCAGGACCTCACCCTCGACGTTGGTCGGGATGCCGCCCATGGCGTAGTGCGCGGTGGGCTGGATCGGGATCGGGTCCGTGTAGGGCTCGATGCCGAGGTAGGTGCGCGCGAACTCCGTGATGTCCGGGAGCTTCGCGTCGAGCTGCTCCGGCGGGAGGTGCGTCAGGTCCAGGTACACGTGGTCGCCGGCCGGACCGCAGCCGCGGCCCTCGCGGATCTCGGTGTAGATGGAGCGCGAGACGACGTCACGGGACGCGAGGTCCTTCATGACCGGCGCGTACTTCTCCATGAAGCGCTCGCCGTCCTTGTTGCGGAGGATGCCGCCCTCACCGCGGGCGCCCTCCGTCAGCAGGATGCCCATGCGCCAGATGCCCGTCGGGTGGAACTGGAAGAACTCCATGTCCTCCAGCGGCAGGCCGCGGCGGTAGCAGGCCGCCTGGCCGTCACCCGTCAGGGTGTGCGCGTTGGAGGTCACCTTGAAGAACTTGCCGGTGCCGCCGGAGGCGTAGATGACCGCCTTGGCCTGGAAGACGTGGATCTCGCCGGTGGCGAGCTCGTACGCGACCACACCCGCGGACTTCTTGACGCCGTCCTCCTCGACCAGCAGCTGGTCCAGGACGTAGAACTCGTTGAAGAACTCCACGCCCTCCTTGACGCAGTTCTGGTACAGCGTCTGGAGGATCATGTGGCCGGTGCGGTCCGCGGCGTAGCAGGACCGGCGGACCGGCGCCTCGCCGTGGTTGCGGGAGTGGCCGCCGAAGCGGCGCTGGTCGATGGTGCCGTCCGGGGTGCGGTTGAACGGCAGGCCCATCTTCTCGAGGTCGAGGACCGCGTCGATGGCCTCCTTCGCCAGGATCTCGGCGGCGTCCTGGTCGACCAGGTAGTCACCGCCCTTGACCGTGTCGAAGGTGTGCCACTCCCAGTTGTCGTCCTCCACGTTGGCCAGCGCGGCGGCCATGCCGCCCTGCGCGGCGCCCGTGTGGGAGCGGGTGGGGTAGAGCTTCGTCAGCACGGCGGTGCGGCTGCGCTTCGTCGCCTCGATGGCGGCGCGCATGCCCGCGCCACCGGCGCCGACGATGACGGTGTCGTACTTGTGGATCTTCATGAGATTTTTCGCCTCAGCCCCGTTGCCTAGCGGATGTTCGGGTCGAAGGTGAAGATCACCAGCGTGCCCAGAAGGATGGTGAACACCGTGGCGGTGTAGAGCAGGCCCTTCAGCCACAGCCGCGTGTTGGCGCGCTCCGCGTAGTCGTTGATGACGGTACGCAGGCCGTTGGCGCCGTGCAGCATGGCCAGCCACAGCATCAGCAGGTCCCAGACCTGCCAGAACGGGGAAGCCCAGCGGCCGGCGACGAAGGCGAAGCCGACCTTGGAGACGCCGCCGTCCAGCACCAGCTGGATCAGGAGGTGGCCGATGACCAGGACGACCAGCACGATGCCCGAGAGGCGCATGAAGAGCCACGCGGCCATCTCGAAGTTGCCGCGGGTCGAGCGCGGGGTCTTGCCGGTCCGCTTGCGCGGGGCCTCGATGTAGGGCGCCGGGTTGTCGGCGTCGTAGAGGGACACGCCCTCGACGTCGCCGATCGCCTGGGCGGAAGAAGTGTCAGAAGACATGCGTGTCACTCCCCGAACAGAACGCGGTAGGCGTGGCCGAGGACGGGGTACAGGGCCCCGATCATCAGCACGATCCAGACACCCACGACGCTCCAGAGCATCTGCTTCTGGTAGCGGGGGCCCTTGGACCAGAAGTCCACGGCGATGACACGGAGACCGTTGAGCGCGTGGAAGAGGATGGCGGCGACGAGGCCGTACTCCAGCAGCGCGACGATCGGAGTCTTGTAGGTAGCCACGACATCGTCGTACGCCTCAGGGGAGACGCGGACGAGAGCGGTGTCGAGGACGTGTACGAACAGGAAGAAGAAAATGAGGACGCCGGTGACTCGATGAGCCACCCAGGACCACATTCCTTCCCGGCCGCGGTACAACGTTCCAGCCGGCACGGAAAACCCTCCGGAAGCGGGGCGGGGGCCAGCCGGCTTCTTTGTCGGTCGGGCCCGGCCGGGTACGGTCCACCGGCCCCGGACATCGTAGCGACGCTTCGTCGGTTCCCTCGCGCGGGGTCCACTGGTGTGATCAAACAGGCACGGACGGCCTATCCCGCAGGGGCAAATAGGCCGAAATCAGCCGCCGACAGACCGTCGTCCGGGTTCTGGCGGGCGGTTCCGGCCAGCCGGTCGAGCAGACGCAGCAGCCGGGAGCGGGCGACCATCCGCAGTTCGTCGGCCGCGATCGAGCGCTCCTCGTCGATCTCGTGACCCATCCTGCGGCGGATCGAGGCCAGCAGCTGGTTTATCTGCTCCTCCGGCGGATGGCCGTCCAGGCAGATCACGAAGGCGTGCCCGAAGGTGCGCTCGTACTCGGCCCGGGCCGCGTCCAGCGCCACCAGCGCGGCGTAGGGCGCCCCGTGGCCGAGCTCCGCCGAGGACTCGCGGGCCAGCGCCTCCGAGAGGTCGCCCTGGGACATGTCGTACGCGGCCTCGTCGGCCGCCGCCAGCAGGGAGGCGGTGTCCGGGTAGGGGCGGTGGTCGGTCACCCGCCGGCCCCAGCGGACGCTGCCGCAGCAGTGCAGCAGCGCCGTCCGGGCGTGCTCGGGCGGCAGGCCGTTGAACCGCGCCAGCCCGGCGTCCGGAGTGGGGACCGGGCCGCGGACCTGTGCCGGAAGGGGGCTGGACAGCGGAGGTCTCCTCGGGGCGCGGCGCGGGTGTACCGCCACGCTAGCGATCCCGGAGTGGGGGTGGCGTATGCATAAGGGGTTTTCACCCGGAAGTGAGCCGAAAGGATGACACCCGGGCCGGTGTGAACCGGCCGGAGAGAGGGGAGGGCGACCGAGGCCGCCACCCCCCACAGGAGAGGCCCCGGTCGCCATCCGTCACGGGCTCGTGCGACAAGCCCGTATCTGTGTCAGCGTCCGGAGTGCGTTTTCTGTCACACCTCGCTCCGCGCAGGCTTGGTTGCTGGTTGTACAACGCGTGGACGAGAGGTACGTGAAAGCCGTAACGTGCGGATTTGCGCCACACGTACAGGACGTCGAACGGGTTGGGGACTTTGCTGGGGGACGACGCGGAGCTGACCGCCGCGGTGCTCGCGGCACAGGACGGCGACGAGAGCGCGTTCCGGACTGTGTACCGCGCCGTGCACCCGCGCCTGCTCGGATACGTACGCACGCTCGTCGGGGACGGCGACGCCGAGGACGTGACCTCCGAGGCCTGGCTGCAGATCGCCCGCGACCTCGGCTCCTTCACCGGAGACGCCGACCGCTTCCGCGGCTGGGCGGCACGCATCGCCCGCAACCGGGCCCTCGACCACATCCGCATGCGCGGCCGCCGGCCCGCCGTCGGCGGCGACGAGACCGAGCTGACCGGACGGGCCGCGGACTCGGACACCTACGGCGAGGCCATGGAGGCCCTCTCCACGGGCCGCACCATGGCGCTGATAGCCCAGCTCCCGCAGGACCAGGCCGAGGCCGTCGTCCTGCGGGTGGTCGTCGGCCTCGACGCGAAGAGCGCGGCCGAGACCCTGGGCAAACGGCCCGGCGCGGTCCGCACGGCGGCGCACCGGGGGCTGAAGAAGCTCGCCGAACTGCTGAGCGCCGAGTCGGGTACCGCGGGCGGGGGCGAGGCCCGGGCGCGGGTCGGCCATAATGCCGGAGACCTGGCGCGGGACCGTGACCTCGACGCCGTACCGGCGCAGCGGGCTCGGGCCAAGGCCCTCGTCGAACAAACCGGTGTGACGCATTCACGTTGGCGGACGCAGAAGGACATGTGATGGCCGACGAGCACAAGGCGTGGCTGGACGGAGCCACGGCGGAGGAGCTGCTGCGCGGACGGGCCGCCGGCCCGGTCGGACCCGGCGCCGACCCCCGTGCCCGCGCCGAGGCCGAGCGGCTGCGCGCCGCCCTCGACGCCCTGACCCCGCCGCCCGCGGGCGGCGAGCTGCCCGGCGAGGCCGCGGCCCTGGCCGCGTTCCGCGCGGCGCACGCGACGCGGGCCACGGCGGCGGTCACCGCGGCGGCGGCGTCCGAGGCGGGCCGCCCCGGCGCGCCCGGGGCCGGTGCGCCCGGGACCGGAGTGCGCGGCACCGGAGCGCCCGAAGAGCCCGTCATCGACCTGGCCCCGATACCCGTCGTACGGATCCCCGCGCAGCGCCGCTACGGCACCCCCGCCCGCTTCGGGCTGGCGGCCGCGCTGGCCGGGGTGGCGGTCGGCGGTATCGCCGCCGTCGCCGGCACCGGCCTGCTGGACCGGGCCGTGCACCTCACGGCCGGCCCCGCGCCCGCCGTCTCGGTCAGCGCCGACTCGGACCGCACCCCCGCCGGGGAGACGGCCGGCCCCAGCCCCGAGGTCCCGCTGCTGCGGCCCACCCCGGAGGGCGGCGGCGGGCTCGCCTCGCTCGGCCCCGGCTTCTCGCTGCCGCCGGGCGGGCAGACCCGCATCCCCCTGGACACCGCCCCCAGCGTGTCGCTGCCGCCCGGTGCGGTGACGACGCCCGGCACGGGAGGCGGCGGCGCGGCGGGCACGGACGGCGGCACCCGCAACACGTTCACCGACAAGACCGGCGGCACCGGCGACAACGGGGGCGCCGACAAGGGCGGCGGGGAGTCGGGCAGGGACCGCCCCGAGAACCTGTGCCGGGACCACCTCGCGAACAAGCTGGCCGAGGACCGCAAGCAGTACCTCGCCCGGATCGCCGGCGGACCCGCCAAGGTGCCGCGCTTCTGCGCGACCCTGCTGGACGCGCCCCGCTCGGGCACCCCGCAGGGCGGCTCCGTCGACCCGGGCAGCGTCGTCGTCCCCTCGCCGACGACGGCGAACCCGGGCGGCCCGCTGGGCTTCCGCACCCGCTGACGGGGTCCGGGAACCGGCCCGCGGACGCGGCTCGGAACAGCCGGAAACGCAAAGGTGAAACGTTTCCGCGCCAGCTCGTACGAACGGCAGTAACACTTTTCGAACCGCCGGCGCAGTACAGAACGAGCCGACTGGTCATCGGCCGCGCGAGAGCCGGGGTTCCCCCCGTACCCCTGGGCTCTGCGCACCCGGCGCGGGCGGGGCACGTTCCCCCGGCCCTGCCCGCGCCCTCTCTCCTCCCACGGCTGAGGCCGGTCGGTCGACCGAATCACCGTCACCAGTAGACGACGACCTTGTCGCCGACCCTCACCTGGTCGAACAGCGCCGCCAGCTTCTGCTTGTCCCGGACGTTCACGCAGCCGTGCGAGGCGCCGGCGTAGCCGCGGGCCGCGAAGTCGGCCGAGTAGTGCACGGCCTGGCCCTGACTGAAGAACATCGAGTACGGCATCGGCGTGTGGTAGATCGTCGAGGTCCAGTCCTTCGCCTTCCACTCCACCTGGAACTGGCCCTCGCGGGTCGGCGTGTTCTCCGAGCCGAAGCGCACGTCCATCGTGGAGACCACCTTGCCGTCGATCATCCAGGCGAGCGTGCGGCTCTCCTTGCTGATGCACAGCACCCGGCCCTGGAGGCAGCGCGGGTCCGGGGCGGCCGGCTCGTTGGTGGTCGGCGGGCGCAGCTCCTCCTCCGTCGGCTTCCTGCTGAGGCCCTGGAGCCTGTGCCAGGTGGTCTCGTCCACCGCGCCGGTGGCGCCGAGCCCCTGCTGCGTCTGGAAGCCCTTCACGGCGGCGGTCGTCTTCGAGCCGTAGAAGCCGGTGGGAGCCACCGACATCAGCTTCAGCTGGCGCAGGCGGGCCTGGAGCTCGCGGACCTGGTCGCTCTCGTCGCCGTTGGCCATGACCGGCTTGACGGCCGGGGCCGCGGACTCCGACGGCGGGGGCGAGGCCGGGGCCGAGGAGGGCGGCGCGGAAGACGGGGAGGGCGACGGGGACGAGGACTGCGAGGGGGACGGAGCGGGGGAGGAGGCGCCCGGCTTGTCGTCCTGCCCGGACGGGGACGCCGAGGGCGGAGCGACCGGCGCGGACGGCGCCGCCGGAGCGGAACCGGAATGCTGGGGACCGCAGGCGGTCGCGGCGAACGCCACGGCGGCGGCAAGGCCGAGCGTGCGGATGGCGGCTCTCTGTCGGTGCATTCGCGGTTCCCCCGAATTCGTCGTCGTGTATCTGGGTGATGCCTCACGGGCGTGGACAGTTGCGGACGAACCCGCGATGTTGCGCCATTGTGACCAGCGGCCGTCGCGGGCGCGGCCGTACCGGCCCCGGGCCGGTCGGCTCCACGGACACGGAGGGTGCACGACATGGTCCGTCCCACGGCCCGCACCGAGAGCGGGATCCCCATCGAACCGGTCTACGGGCCGCAGGTCCTGGCGGGCTGGGATCCGGTGGGGAGCCTCGGGGCGCCGGGGGAGTACCCGTTCACCCGCGGCATCCACCCCACGATGTACGCGGCCCGGCCCTGGACCATGCGCCAGTACGCCGGCTTCGGCACGGCCGCCGAGTCCAACGCCCGCTTCCGCCGCCTCATCGAGGGCGGGGGCACCGGTCTGTCCGTGGCCTTCGACCTGCCCACCCAGATGGGCCACGACTCCGACGCCCCCCTCGCCGCCGGGGAGGTCGGCAAGGTCGGCGTCGCCGTCGACTCCGTCGAGGACCTGCGCGTGCTCTTCGAGGACATCCCCCTCGACCGCGTCTCCACCTCGATGACGATCAACGCCCCGGCCGCCCTGCTGCTCCTGATGTACCAGCTCGTCGCCGAGGAGCGGGGCATCGCGGGCGCCCGGCTGACCGGCACGATCCAGAACGACGTCCTGAAGGAGTACATCGCGCGCGGGACGTACGTCTTCCCGCCCGGCCCCTCCCTGCGGCTGACCGCCGACACCTTCCGCTACTGCCGCGCCGAGCTCCCCCGCTGGAACACCATCTCCGTCTCCGGCTACCACATGGCCGAGGCGGGCGCCTCGCCCGTCCAGGAGGTCGCCTTCACCCTCGCCGACGCGATCGCCTACGTCCGGACCGCGCTCGACGCCGGGATGGCCGTCGACGAGTTCGCCCCCCGCCTGTCCTTCTTCTTCGTCGCCCGCACCACCCTCCTGGAGGAGGTGGCCAAGTTCCGGGCGGCCCGCCGGATCTGGGCCCGCGTCATGCGCGAGCAGTTCGGCGCGAAGGACCCCAGGTCGCTGATGCTGCGCTTCCACACCCAGACCGCCGGGGTCCAGCTGACGGCGCAGCAGCCCGAGCTCAACCTCGTACGGGTGGGCGTGCAGGCGCTGGCCGCGGTCCTCGGCGGCACCCAGTCGCTGCACACCAACTCCTTCGACGAGGCCATCGCGCTGCCCACGGAGAAGGCGGCCCGGCTGGCGCTGCGGACCCAGCAGGTGCTGGCGTACGAGACGGACGTGCCGCACACCGCCGACCCCTTCGCCGGGTCCTACGCCGTGGAGCGGATGACGGACCAGCTGGAGGAGGCGGCCCTGGCCCTGATGCGGCGGGTCGAGGACCTCGGCGGGGCGGTCGCGGCGATCGAGGCCGGGTTCCAGAAGGGGGAGATCGAGGCCAACGCCTACCGGATCGCCCGGGAGCAGGAGGCCGGGGCGCGGACCGTGGTCGGGGTCAACCGCTTCGCGCTGGAGCGGGAGGAGCCGTACGCCCCGCTGCGCGTCGACCCGGAGATCGAGGTCCGGCAGTGCGAGGCGCTGGCCCGGCTGCGGGCCGGGCGGGACGCGGAGGCGGTGCGGTCCACGCTGGAGGAGCTGCGGGAGGCGGCCGCCGGGGCGGAGGAGAACGTGCTGTACCCGATGAAGGAGGCGCTGCGGGCGCGGGCCACGGTCGGGGAGGTGTGCGGGGTGCTGCGGGAGGTCTGGGGGGCGTACGAGCCGTCGGGTCTCGGTGCGTGAAACGCACTGGCATGACAGGTGCGTACCTGTGGGACACTCCTGCCCATGCTGGGTGTGACAGATCTTCCTACTTATTTCGCCGCCGTGGTGCTGATCGTCCTGCTGCCGGGGCCGAACTCCCTCTACGTCCTCTCCGTCGCCTCGCGGCGCGGGGTGAGGCAGGGCTACAAGGCCGCCTGCGGCGTGTTCACCGGCGACACCGTGCTCATGGTGCTCGCGGCCGTCGGCGCGGGCGCGCTGCTCCAGGCCAGTCCGGTGCTGTTCACCGTGGTCAAGGTGCTCGGCGCCGGCTACCTGGGCTGGCTGGCCGTCGGCATGATGCGGGCCGCGCGGACCATGTGGCAGGCGCGCCGGACGCGCGACGAGGAGCCGGAGCCGGACGGCGCGGAGGCGGCGGGCGCGGCCGAGCGGCCGTACCGGCGGGCGCTGCTGGTCAGCCTGCTCAACCCGAAGGCCATCCTGTTCCTGCTGTCGTTCTTCGTGCAGTTCGTCGACCCCGGGTACGCCTACCCCGCGCTGTCGTTCCTGCTGCTCGGGACCGTCTCCCAGCTGGTCAGCCTCCTCTACCTGTCCACCCTGATCTTCACGGGCACCCGCCTGTCGGCCGCCTTCCGCCGCCGCAAGCGGCTGTCGGCCGGGGCGACCTCGGCGGCGGGCGTGGTCTTCCTGGGCTTCGCCGCCAAGCTCGCCGTCAGCTGACGGACGCCGACCGACCCCCGTCGGCCGGACGACGGCCGACCCCCGTCGGCCGACCCCCGTCGGCCGACCGGCGGCCGACCGGCGGGCGTCGGGCGGGCGGCGCCCGGGGGCGTCAGAAGCCGGCGCCCAGCCGGCCCAGCCGCCTGCGCAGCCGGTGCGCCGCCCGCCGCACGGCGCGGCTGCGCGGCAGGAAGGCCAGCCGCCGCGGGAGCCCGCCCGGCAGCCCCAGGGCGGTCAGCCGGCGGCGCCCGAAGTAGCGCCGGGTGTACGGGTCCAGGTGCCGCGCCAGGTACGCCTCGGCCCCGGGGCGGCGCTCCGGCAGGATCCGGGGCTGCATGGTGAAGCCCACCGCCGAGACCAGTCCGGGCAGATCGGCGGGGGGATCCTGCGGCGGCCCGTCCAGGTCCGGGACCAGCGCGTCCACCAGCGTCAGCGGGATCCGGTTGCTGTTCTGGTACGGGACCAGCCGGCCCAGCACGGCCGCGGTGCCGGTCCGCGCCACCGGGATCCCGTACAGCGCCCGGGCCGTCAGCAGCCCCGTGGAGAAGCAGCCCACCACCAGCGCCGGGCGCAGCCGCTGGTAGAGGGTCTCGGCCAGCACCGGCGCGTCCAGCACGGTCAGCCGGGCCCCGAGCCGGGCGGCCTCCGCCTCGGCCCGCCGCCAGTAGGCCGCCGGGGCGCCCGGGTGCGGTTTGAAGACCAGGTCTCGGTGGCCCCACTCGTAGGCGCCGCGCACCATCGAGGCGTGCAGCTCCTCCTCGTCGTCCGGGGACATCAGCTCCAGCGCGGACAGGTACTGGCCCAGCAGCAGGGCGGGGGGCTCCTCCCCGGCCCCGGCCCCTCCCGCGGCCGGGAGGCCGGCTCCGGGCGGGTCCCCCTGCTCGGCCAGCTCGGCGAAGACCTTCAGGGCGGCGGGCGCCGGCACCAGCTCCCCCCGCACCCCGAACTCGGTCAGCAGCAGCGGCTCCAGCCCCGGGACCAGGTCCAGGTGCAGCACCCGCCGCACCCGCATCCCGATCTGCGGGTCGAGCCGGAAGCGGGTGGGCCCGTACGACATGAGCCCGTCGGCGTAGACGTCGATCGCGGCGCCCGGGAACAGCCGGCACAGGCTCTGCGCGGGCGGCACCTGGAGGGACTCCACGACCAGCTCGACCCGGTCCTCGCCCAGCCCCCACGACCGCCGCAGCTGGCGCTCCCACAGCGGGACGTCCTCCGGGCGCGGCGCCCAGACGCCGGGGTGCTGCGGGGCGACGACCGCGTTCCAGTCGAGCACCTCGTCGAAGCGGGTGCGCAGCGCGGCGAAGCCCGGCATGGCGTCGAGGCCCGGCGTGATCTCGGGGGCGGGGGAGTGGTTGCTGGTCAGCAGGATCCGGCGGTCGGCCGGCGGGAGGCAGCCGGCGTCGAGGGCGGCGGCGAGGGTGGCCGTGCCGTAGAGGGTGGAGGCGAGGAAGACCTGCGTCACGTTCACGCGGCGGCCCCCGGGGCCGGGACGGCGGCGGAGGAGGAGCCGGTCCTGCGGCGCAGCCTGCGCAGCAGGGCGGAGCGGTCCGCGCCCATCGAGTCCAGGGCCCCGTCCAGCGCCGCGCGCGGCAGGCGGCCGAGTGCGTCCGCACTCATCGACCGGAGTTCTTTCGCCACGGCCGGTTCGAACCTTTCGATCGAGCCGATATGGTGCGCGATAATCGCGCAATACGTTCGGACGGCCTTGGGGATCAGGAGTTCGGATTCCCGGTCGGCGGCCGTGTCCGCGATCACCTGGTCGAATGCCCGAATGAAATCGAGCTGGCGCTCGTCCCCGATCTGCGTCAACGAGGTGGAAATGCCCCGCCGGTAGAAGATCCCCGGCAGGCCGACCGCCGCGAACGATCCCGCCTCCCGGTGCAGCCGCCAGATCCACGGCCGGTCCTCGGCCGTCCGCAGCCCGTCGGTGAAGTGCAGCAGCCCCCGGTCCAGCAGCCGCCGGTGGTACATCCCCGCCCAGGCGTACGGGTAGTCCACCGCGGTGGCGCGCGAGGCCGGCAGGATCCCGGCGCGGGAGTCGGCCACCACCGACTCCGGCCCGTACGGAACCCGCTGCACGGCCCGCTCCCGGCCTGTCACCTGCACATGGTCGGTACGGACGAAATCGCAGTTCAGAGCCTCGATGGCGGCCAGCGTGCGGGACAGGTGGCCCGGCGCCAGCCAGTCGTCGCCGTCCAGGAAGGCGACGTACTCCCCGCGTGCCGCGTCCAGCCCGGTGTTGCGGGCGGTCGCCAGCCCGCCGTTGCGCTCCCGTCTGAGGAGCACCGCCCCCGGCAGGGCCGCCGCGGCGCGCTCCAGCAGCGCGGGCGTCCCGTCCGTCGAACGGTCGTCGACGAGCAGGAACTCGAAGTCCTCGCGGGCGTTGAGTTCGAGGCTCCGCAGGGCATCCGGTGCGTATGTCTGCACGTTGTAGAACGGCACGACCACAGAGAGCTTGAGCACCCGGGCGACCCTAGGGCGCGGCCCGGCATTCACCGTGGCCCCGACGCGTATTCCATGTGAACGACGAAGGGCGGTCGCGTTAACCAGGGCGCTTTCGCATTTCGTCGACGGGTTGTTAACCCACCGTTGTGCGCTCGTTGGGCCGACCACCGGAAATGCGGAATAGCTTCTGCCGGGTGCCAGTGCCACTCAGAAGAAGCCCGGCCGATCAGCGGATCGCCGTACTCGCCGATTCCGACACGCGATGGAAATGGGGCGCCCACACGGCCCGCCGCCTCATCCCCTCCGACACCCCCGCCGGCCACCGGATCACCGGCTACCTCCTGCGCGGCCGGGCCACCCCCACCGCCCGCCAGCTCGGCGAGGCGGGGGTCGGCGCGGACGCCGTACCGGTGGAGGTCACCTGCGCGGAGTTCCTCGCGGAGCTCGGGCGCGAACGCCACGACGTGGTCGTCCTCGCCCTCGTCGGCGGAGCCGTCCAGGCCGTCCTGCACGGGGCCCGCGCCCTGTGGCCGGAGCCGTCGGCCCGGCCCGTGTTCGTCACCGGGTACGTGGGCGTGGTCTACGAGAAGCTCGCCGACGGGCTGCTGCTGCGGCACGGCGCCGACCTGGTCCTCGCCAACTCCCGCCACGACGCCGAGCGCTTCCGCGCCGTCTACGCGGGCGTGGGCGCCGACCCGGACGCCGTCACCGAGACCGCCCTGCCCTTCCTGGAAGGGGCCCCGTACGAGCCCGCCGGCACCGGGACCCACCGGGTGGTCTTCGCGGTGCAGCCCTCCGTACCCGAGAGCCGCGCCGACCGGGCCTACCTGCTGGAGCGGGCCGCCGGGCACGCGCGGCTGCACCCGGACCGCGAGGTCCTGGTCAAACTGCGCAGCCGGCCCGGGGAGCACACCACCCACCTGGAGGAACACCCCTACCAGCGCCTGGCCGAACGCCTCCCCGGCGGCCTCCCGCCCAACTGCCGGCTGGTCTACGGGCACATGGGCGAGGTCCTCGACGGCACCGACCTGCTGGTCACCGTCTCCTCCACGGCAGCCCTGGAGTCCCTCCACCGGGGCATCCCGACCGCCGTCCTGACCGACCTCGGCATCCGCGAGGCCCTCGGCAACCAGCACTTCCTCGGCTCGGGCTGCCTGGCCTCCTGGAACCAGCTCGACGCCGGCCTGCTGCCCCAGGGCGACCCCGCCTGGCTCGCGGCCCACGGCGTCCCCGCCGCCGGGCCGGCGGACCCCGGCCCCGACCCCTACGCCCGCGCCCGGGAGCGGGTCGCCGGGCTGCTCGCGAAGGAGCGGCTCGCGCCCGTGGCGCCCTACTACACCGCCGGGACCGCCCCCGGCTACCTCCCCGGGATCCTCGCCCGCCAGCACCTCGCCCCCGACGGGACCCCGCTGCCGGGCGCCCTGCGCAGCGCGGACGGGCGGTCGGCGGCGCGGCGGTGGGTACGGGGACGGCTGCGCGAGGCCGCGCGCGGGGCCTACCGGCACGGGGTGCAGCGCGTGGCCCCGGCGATCCGCCGCCTGGGCGAGCTGTGAGCGCCCGGGCCCGCACCACCGCGGAGCAGCGGCCCCGCAGGGTCCTCGCGGTGATCCCGGCCCGCGGCGGCTCCAAGGGGGTCCCGGGCAAGAACACCGCGCGCGTCGGCGGCGTCCCGCTGGTCGCCCGTGCCGTAAGCGCCTGCCGGGCCGCGCCCACCGTCACCGACGTGGTCGTCTCCACCGACTGCGAGGCCGTCGCCGCCGCGGCCCGCGCCGCCGGCGCCCAGGTGATCAGCCGCCCCGCGGCCCTCTCCGGGGACACCGCGAGCAGCGAGGCCGCCGTGCTGCACGCCCTGGAGACCTTCGAGGAACTGCACCCCGTCACCGTGGACGTGGTCCTCCTGGTCCAGTGCACCAGCCCCTTCCTGACCCCCTCCGACATCGAGGCCGTCGCCGCCGCGGTGGCCTCCGGCGCCGCCGACTCGGCCCTCACCGCCGCCCCCTTCCACGGCTTCCTCTGGCGCCGCGGGCCCGACGGCGCCGGGAGCGGGGTCAACCACGTCCCCGCGTACCGGCCCCGCCGCCAGGACCGCCCCGAGGAACTGCTGGAGACCGGCGCCGCCTACGCCATGGCCGCGGCCGGCCTGCGCACCGCCCGGCACCGCTTCTTCGGGCGCGTCCTGCCCGTCCCCGCCGACCCGGCACGGGTCCTGGAGGTCGACGACCCGCACGACCTCGCCCGCGCCCGCCTCCTGGCCCCCCTCCTCGACCCGGTTCCCGCACCCCGCCCGCCCCGCCCACCCCAGAGAAGGACACCCGACGCCATGACCGTCGCCCCCCTCAACCCCCGCCTGCGCACCCTCGGCCGGCGCATCGCCGGCCCCGGCCGCCCGGTCTACGTCGTCGGCGAGATCGGCATCAACCACAACGGCGACCTCGGCACCGCCTTCGCCCTCGTCGACGCCGCCGCCGAGGCCGGATGCGACGCGGTCAAGTTCCAGAAGCGCACCCCGGAGGTCTGCACCCCCCGCGACCAGTGGCACGTCGAACGCGACACCCCCTGGGGCCGCATGACCTACATCGACTACCGCCACCGCGTCGAGTTCGGCGAGGCCGACTACCTCGCCATCGACGAGCACTGCGCCAAGCGCGGCATCGACTGGTTCGCCTCCCCCTGGGACACCGAGGCCGTCGCCTTCCTGGAGAAGTTCGACCTCCCCGCCCACAAGGCGGCCTCCGCCTGCCTCACCGACGACGAGCTGCTGCGCGCCCTGCGCGCCACCGGCCGCACGGTCGTCCTCTCCACCGGCATGTCCACCCCGAAGCAGATCCGGCACGCCGTCGAGGTGCTCGGCAGCGAGAACATCCTGCTCTGCCACGCCACCTCGACCTACCCGGCCAAGGCCGAGGAGCTCAACCTGCGGATGATCAACACCCTCCAGGAGGAGTACCCGAACGTCCCCGTCGGCTACTCCGGCCACGAGACGGGCCTGCAGACCACGCTGGCCGCCGTCGCCCTCGGCGCCGTGTTCGTCGAGCGGCACATCACCCTCGACCGCGCCATGTGGGGCTCCGACCAGGCCGCCTCCGTCGAGCCCGGCGGCCTCGCCCGCCTCGTGCGCGACATCCGCACCATCGAGACCGCCCTCGGCGACGGCGTCAAGAAGGTCTACGACTCCGAGCTCGGCCCGATGAAGAAGCTCCGCCGCGTCCAGGGCGCCCTCCCGGCCCCGGCCCCCGCGGCGTCCTGACCGTCCCCGGCCCTCCTCCCCAGAGCGGAGTACGTCGTGAACCCCTCAGCCCCCACCCTCGCCCTCGTGGAGAGCCCGGTCCAGCTCCTCAACGTGCTGGAGTGGGCCCACGCCCGGCGCGGGGGCGGCCCGCTGCTGACCGCCGTCCCCCGCCAGCCCGGCGTCGCCGACCGGCGCCGGACCCACCCGCGCCCGTCCGCCGACCGGCTGCGCGTCGTCGTCCTGCCCCCGACCGATCCGATGTCCCGGGGCCAGCTGCGCCGGGTCGCCGGGATCGCCCGGGGCGAGGGCCACGCCGTCCACTGGCAGGAGGCCCGCGGGGGCTCCGGCTCCCCGGCGGGCGCCCTGGCCGCCCTCGCGCCCGCCGTGCGCCGGGCGGAGCGGATCGTCGTCGGCGACCCCTTCTCCCGCTTCCTCCAGCTGCTGCTGGTCCCGGCCCGGGCCGCCGAGCTGGTCGTCGTGGACGACGGCACCGCCACCATGGAGTTCGTCGCGCAGCTCGGCCGGGGCGAGCGGCTGCGCCGCTGGCACCGCACCGGTGGCGGGGCCGCGTCCCGGGCGCGGGAGCTCGCGTACGCCCCGGTGTCGGGCGCCGCGCGGCGCCGGCTGACCCCGCGCGCCGGGCACGCCGTCGAGCTGTTCACCTCGATGCCGGTCGTCCCGCCGGACGGTGCCCGGCTGCGGGTCAACGACTTCGCCTGGACCCGGGCCCGGTTCGGCCCGCCCCGCCTGACCAGGGGCACCGACCTGGTCGGCACCTCCCTGGTGGAGACGGGGGTGGTCGACCCGTTCCGCTACCTGGACGCGGTGCGGGCCCTGGCCCGCGAGCACGGGGTGACCCGCTACTTCGCGCACCGCCGGGAGTCGCCCGAGAAGCTGCGCGCGCTGAGCGAGGCGACGGGGCTGGAGATCGTGCGCCCGGACCTGCCGCTGGAGCTGATCGCCCGCAGGGGCCCCATCGGGCGTACGGTCGTCAGCTTTCCGTCCACGGTCGTCCACACGCTGCCGTACGCGCTCACCGGCACCGGCGTGACGGTCGCCGTCTGCGACATCGACCCCGCGTGGCTCACCGCCACCGCCTCGCCCAGGGCCCGCGGCTTCCTCGCGGGCGTCATCGACACCGCCCGTGATGTGCGCAGACTCCCGCTCGGCGCGGCTCCCGCGGCCGGATGAGCGCGCGAGTTTACCCCCGGGCGCATCCGATCATGCGTCCAGAGGTCGCTTTTCTTTCCCCTAACGGCATGAATTTCTGGTGATCTCCCGACAGTTGACCCATCCGTGCGCCTACCCTTAAACGGGTGAACCAGTTGATGTCCCGCGAGTCCCTGCCCGCCCTGCCCGGCAAGCCCGACCGGCCCGAGCTGCCCGGCAAGCTTCCGGATCACCTGCGTGCCGAACTGATCGCCTTCCGCCGCGACTTGCACATGCACCCCGAACTAGGACACCAGGAGTTCCGCACCACGGCGGCGATCAAGGCGCGGCTGGAGCAGGCGGGGCTGAAACCACGCGTACTGAAGTCCGGCACGGGGCTGATCTGCGACGTCGGCACCTGGGACCGGGGACGGCCGATGCTGGCCATGCGCGCGGACATCGACGCCCTGCCCATCCCCGACGCCAAGACCCACGCCCCCTACCGCTCGACCGTCCCGGACCGCGCCCACGCCTGCGGCCACGACGTGCACACCTCCGTCGTCCTCGGCGCCGGCCTGGTGCTGGCCGAGCTCGACCGGCAGGGGCTGCTGCCGCGCCCCGTGCGGCTGCTGTTCCAGCCCGCCGAGGAGGTGCTCCCGGGCGGGGCCACCGAGGCGATCGACTCCGGGGTGCTGGAGGGCGTCGGCCAGATGATCGCGGTGCACTGCGACCCGCGCGTGGACGCCGGCCGGATCGGGCTGCGGGCCGGCCCGATCACCTCGGCCTGCGACCGGTTGGAGGTCACCCTCACGGGCCCCGGCGGCCACACCGCCCGCCCGCACCTGACCACCGACATGGTCACGGCCGCGGCCCGGGTCGCGGTCGACGTGCCGGCCCTGCTGGCCCGCCGGATGGACGCCCGCTCGGGCATGTCCGTCACCTGGGGCCGGATCGAGTCCGGACACGCCTGCAACGTCATCCCGATGCACGCCGAGCTCTCCGGCACGGTCCGCTGCCTGGATCTGAACGCCTGGTACGAGGCCCCGGACGCGATCCACTCGGCGATCGACGAGGTCGCGACCATGCACGGCGCCAAGTTCGAGATCAACCACGTGCGCGGGGTGCCGCCCGTGGTGAACGACCCGGTGGTGGCCGAACTGCTCCGGGAGTCCATGGCGGCCCGTTGCGGCGCCGAGTCCGTCGAGGACACCGAGCAGAGCCTCGGCGGCGAGGACTTCTCCTGGTACCTGGAGCACGTCCCGGGCGCCATGGCCCGCCTCGGCGTCCGCAAGCCCGGCGACACCGCCAAGCGCGACCTGCACCGGGGCGACTTCGACGTCGACGAGTCCGCGATCGCGGTCGGCGTGGAGTTCTTCACGGCCGCCGCCCTGCTCGACGGGCTCCGATCAAGGCCCTCCGCGTAAAAAATCAAGCAAAGCTCTGTACAACATCCGCGGGTCCCCTGCCGGACCTGTCCAGCCCTTGGTACACAAGGGTTGGACGGGTCTGCCGTTACCAATCGGTCACTGTCCGGTTCGCGACGATCCGATAACGACTCATGAACGGGCCTTTAACTGACATCTACGCGCGTTACGATCGCCGCGAAACCAGCGCCGGTCGTGGCGCTTCGGTCAGGTTTTGAAGGAGCCTCCCCTTGCGCCGGATCACCAGGATCGCCACCGTGGGCATCGCGTCCGCGGCGCTGGCCCTCTCGGCCACCGCCTGTGGCGGAAAGAAGTCCTCGGACGCCTCGTCCTCCTCGTCCTCCTCCTCCGAGGCGAAGAGCGCCGGCGCCGCCATCGCGTACGACGTCGGCGGCCGCGGCGACCAGTCGTTCAACGACGCCGCCTACGCCGGCCTGGAGAAGGCGCAGAAGGACCTCAAGGTCAAGACCGCCGAGGCGGAGCCCACCGAGGGCGAGAGCGAGGCCGACAAGGTCCAGCGCCTCACCGAGCTGGCGCGCAAGGGCAACAACCCGGTCATCGGCGTCGGCTTCTCCTACGCCCCGGCCATCAAGAAGGTCGCCGCGAAGTTCCCGAACACCACGTTCGGCATCATCGACGACACCTCGGTGACCGACAAGAACATCGCCAACCTGGTCTTCAACGAGGAGCAGGGCTCCTACCTGGCCGGCGTCGCCGCCGCCAAGGCGTCGAAGTCCGGCACGGTCGGCTTCATCGGCGGTGTCGAGGTCCCGCTGATCAAGAAGTTCCAGGCGGGCTTCGAGCAGGGCGTCAAGGACACCAACCCGAACGCCAAGGTGCTGTCGACCTACCTGACCCAGCCGCCGGACTTCTCGGGCTTCGCCAAGCCCGACCTCGGCAAGGCCGCCGCCAAGGGCCAGCTCGACAGCGGCGCCGACGTGATCTACTCCGCCGCCGGCCTCGCGGGCTCGGGCGCCATCGAGGCCGCCGCCACCGCGGGCAAGTGGGCCATCGGCGTCGACTCCGACCAGTACAACCAGGCCGGTCTGTCGAAGTACAAGGACCACATCCTGACCTCGGTCACCAAGGACGTCTCCGACTCGGTCTACAACCTGATCAAGTCGGTCAAGGACGGCAAGCCGGAGAGCGGCGAGGTCCGCTACGGCCTGGACAAGAACGGCGTCGGCCTGGCCGACTCCAACCCGCAGTACAAGTCGATGACCGACCTCATCGCCGCGGTGGAGAAGGCCAAGGCCGCCATCATCGCGAAGCAGATCACCGTCAAGACCACGCCGTAAGGTCCTGGTCTGACACGTAGTCGTGGTCTCCGGGGTCCGGGAGCGGTCTCTACCGCTCCCGGACCCCGCACCTCGTCTGCCGCCCAGTCCGTGAGAACTTGTGGTCAGTTGGCCGCAAGTTTTCACTTCCGACAGTGCTACGCGCGTAGAGGCATCGTGGACGCGATACCTTCTCTCCCCGCCCTGTCCTCCTGCCAACTTGGCTCATTACCGGCTCCTTCCGCGCCAAGGAGAGTGCGTCATCAACGCGTCCAGCCCCCCTCTCGCCGTAGAACTGCACGGCATCACCAAGCGTTTCCCCGGCGTCGTCGCCAACAAGGACATCGCCATCTCCGTCCGCAAGGGCACGGTCCACGCCCTCATCGGTGAGAACGGTGCCGGCAAGTCGACCCTGATGAAGATCCTCTACGGCATGCAGAAGCCGGACGAGGGCACCATCGCCATCGACGGGGAGCAGGTCTCCTTCAACAACCCCGGCGAGGCCATCGCCCGCGGCATCGGCATGGTGCACCAGCACTTCATGCTGGCCGACAACCTCACCGTCCTGGAGAACGTCGTCCTCGGCGGCGAGAAGCTGTTCGGCATCGGCTCCAAGGCCCGCAAGAAGATCATGGAGATCTCGGACGCGTACGGCCTCGGCGTGCGCCCCGACGCCCTGGTCGAGGACCTCGGCGTCGCCGACCGCCAGCGCGTGGAGATCCTCAAGGTCCTCTACCGCGGTGCGAAGACCCTCATCCTCGACGAGCCCACCGCCGTGCTCGTGCCGCAGGAAGTGGACGCGCTCTTCGACAACCTGCGCGAGCTCAAGGCCGAGGGCCTGACCGTCATCTTCATCTCGCACAAGCTGGGCGAGGTGCTGAAGGTCGCCGACGACATCACCGTCATCCGCCGCGGCACCACGGTCGGCACCGCCGACCCGAAGACGGCCACGACCAAGCAGCTCGCCGAGCTGATGGTCGGCACCGAGCTGCCCTCGCCGGAGACCCGCGAGTCCACGGTGACCACCACCCCGATGCTCAAGGTCGAGGACCTGACCGTCGCCGAGTCCGGCACGGTCACCACCCCCGAGACCTCGGTGCCCGCCCTGGGCGACTCCGACACCGACCTGCGCGAGGCCCCGGTCGCCGGCCGCCTCCTGCTCGACGGGATCGGCTTCACCATCCACAAGGGCGAGATCCTCGGCATCGCCGGCGTCGAGGGCAACGGCCAGACGGAGCTGATCGAGGCCCTGATGGGCATGATCACCCCCGACGCGGGCGTCATCACCCTCGACGGCGCCGACATCACCAAGATGCCGGTCCGCAAGCGCCGCGAGGGCGGCATCGGCTACATCCCCGAGGACCGCCACCGGCACGGCCTGCTGCTGGAGTCCCCCCTGTGGGAGAACCGCATCCTCGGCCACGTCACCGAGCGGCCGAACTCCAAGGGCGGCATCCTCGACCCGAAGGCCGCCCGCAAGGACACCGAGCGGATCGTGCGCGAGTACGACGTCCGCACCCCGGGCATCGACGTCACCGCGGCCTCCCTCTCCGGCGGCAACCAGCAGAAGCTGATCGTCGGCCGCGAGATGAGCCACAACCCGAAGTTCCTGATCGCCGCGCACCCCACCCGCGGCGTGGACGTCGGCGCGCAGGCGCAGATCTGGGACGCCATCCGCGAGGCCCGCCGCGAGGGCCTGGCCGTGCTCCTGATCTCCGCCGACCTGGACGAGCTGATCGGCCTGTCGGACACCCTGCGGGTCATCTACCGCGGCCGCCTGGTCGCCGACGCCGACCCGGCGACCATCACGCCCGAGGAGCTCGGCACCGCCATGACCGGCGCCGCCAGCGGGCACCTCGAAGCCCATGACAACCACTCCGCCGGGGTCGACGGCGACACCACGGAGGACGAGGCCCGATGAAGAAATTCGACAAGGACCGGCTGCTCCTCGCGGCCGCCGGACCGGTGCTCGCACTGGTCAGCGCCCTCGTGCTGACCATGATCGTGCTGGCCCTCTCGGGCGTGGACCCGATCGACCCGCTGCGGATCATGATCGAGCAGGCGGGCTACGAGGACATCCAGGTCCTGATCATCAACCAGGCGGGCATCTACTTCCTGGCGGCCCTGGCCGTGGCCATCGGCTTCCGGATGAACCTCTTCAACATCGGCGTCGACGGCCAGTACCGCCTCGCGGCGATGATCTCCGCCGTGGTCGGTGCCTCGGTCTCGCTGCCGGCTCCGCTGCACATCCTGCTGATCGTGGCCGTCGCGATGGTGACCGGCGCCTTCTGGTCCGGCATCGCGGGCATCCTCAAGGCCCGGCGCGGCGTGAGCGAGGTCGTCTCCACGATCATGCTCAACGCCATCGCGACCTCGCTGATCGCCTGGCTGCTCCTGCCGAAGAACCTCGGCGTGCAGCCCCCCGGCTCGAACGACCTGACCACCGGTGACATCCCGGAGTCCGGCTGGTTCCCGGCGCTGTCCCTGCCCGGCGGCGACATCTACGGCTTCACCTTCGTGGCCTTCGCGCTCGGCGTCGTCTACTGGTTCGTGCTCAACCGCACCCGCTTCGGCTTCGACCTGCGCGCCTCCGGCGCCAGCGAGTCCGCCGCGCAGGCCTCCGGTGTCGAGCCCAAGAAGATGATCATGACCGCGATGCTCATCTCGGGCGCCGTCGCCGGTCTGACCGGCATGCCGCTGCTGCTGGGCGAGTCGCACACGTACAACCTGTCCTTCCCGCTGGGCATCGGCTTCACCGGTATCACCGTCGCCCTGCTCGGCCGCAACAACCCGATCGGCATCCTCTTCTCGGCCTTCCTGATCGCCTTCATCGACAAGGCGTCCGCGGGCCTCGACACCGAGGGCTACGCCAAGGAGATCGGCACGATCATGCAGGGCCTGATCGTGATCGCGGTCGTCGTCAGCTACGAGCTCGTCCGCCGCTACGGCATCCGCCGCCAGCAGCAGAAGGTCGGCGAAGAGCTGGCCGCCGGCCACGCCCTCAAGACCGACAACAAGGAGGTCGCGGCGTGAGCACCAGCACCGTTTCCGCGACGAGCGCCGCGCCCAAGAAGGGCGGCGGACGCCGCAAGCTCACCCTCCCCTGGATCCTGCTGATGATCGCGGGGGGCCTGGCACTGATCTCGGTCGTCCGCCTGATCTCCGGCGCCAACGACCTGACCTCCGTCGGCCAGGTCTCCGGAGCCCTCCAGCTCGCGGTGCCGATCGCCCTCGCGGGCCTCGGCGGCCTGTGGGCCGAGCGCGCGGGCGTGGTCAACATCGGCCTCGAAGGCATGATGATCCTCGGCACCTGGTTCGGTGCCTGGGCCGGCTACCAGTGGGGTCCGTGGACCGGTGTCGTCCTCGGCATCGTCGGCGGCGCCATCGGCGGCCTGCTGCACGCGATCATCACCGTGACCTTCAACGTGAACCACATCGTCTCCGGTGTGGCGATCAACATCCTGGCCGTCGGCTTCACCCAGTACCTGTCGAACTTCACCTTCGACAAGGCCCCGGGCGGCTCCTCCAAGCAGTCCCCGCGCATCGACCCCATCACGGAGATCACGATCCCGGGGTTGTCGGACGGGCTGGCGACGATCCAGGGCAAGCACTGGTTCCTGGTCTCGGACGCCGCCGGCGTGCTCGGCGGCCTGGTCACCGACCTCTCGCTGCTGACCGTCGTCGCGGTCCTGCTGATCCCCGCCACCTGGTGGGTCCTGTGGCGCACGGCCTTCGGTCTGCGCCTGCGCTCCTGCGGTGAGAACCCGGTCGCCGCGGAGTCCCTCGGCGTCAACGTGTACAAGTACAAGTACATCGCCGTGATCGTCTCCGGTGCGATGGCCGGCCTCGGCGGCGCGTTCCTCGCGATCGTCTCCACCGGCATCTACCAGGAGGGCCAGACCGGCGGCCGCGGCTACATCGGTCTCGCCGCGATGATCTTCGGCAACTGGATGCCGGGCGGCATGGCCCTCGGCTCGGGCCTCTTCGGCTTCACCTACAGCCTCCGCCTGCGCGGCGGTGCCGAGAACGTGCACGCGATGCTCCTGCTCATCGCGATCCTGCTGGTCCTCGTCGTCGCCTGGCAGCTGTACAAGAGGAAGTACCTCCAGGCCGGCATCGCGGCCGTCTGCGCCGCCGGGCTCTTCGTCTGGTACGCGCTCACCGACCAGGTGCCCAGCCAGTTCGTGGACGCCGCGCCGTACGTGACGACGCTGCTGGTCCTCGCCCTGTCGGCGCAGCGCCTGCGCATGCCGAAGGCGGACGGCATGCCGTACCGCAAGGGCCAGGGCAAGTGACCCCGGACCCCGCGGTGGACTGGGAGGCCCTGCGGGCGGCCGCCCGGGACGCGATGACCCGGGCGTACGCCCCGTACTCGGGCTTCCCGGTCGGCGTGGCCGCGCTGGTCGACGACGGCCGCGTGGTCACCGGCTGCAACGTCGAGAACGCGAGCTACGGACTCGGCCTGTGCGCCGAGTGCGGCCTGGTCTCCTCCCTCCAGGCCACCGGCGGCGGCCGCCTCACCCACTTCACGTGCGTGGACGGCAAGGGCGAGAGCCTCGTCCCGTGCGGCCGCTGCCGCCAGCTGCTCTACGAGTTCGGCGGCCCGGACCTGCTGGTGGACACACCGGCCGGGATCCTGCCGCTGAGCGCGATGCTGCCGCAGGCCTTCGGGCCCGACCACCTCAGACAGCCGTGACGACGGCCCTCCGCCCTCCGGGGCGGAGGGCCGTCGGCCGTCTTCGAGCCGGGCTCCACCCCCACCTGAAACTCCTTGAACCTCCCTCCCTCATCTCTATGCGCGTAGAAGGAAGCCACCTCATGGACGTCATCTCCGTCATCCGGACCAAGCGGGACCGCGGCGAGCTGAGCCCCGAGCAGATCGACTGGGTCATCGACGCGTACACCCGCGGGGTCGTCGCCGACGAGCAGATGTCGGCGCTCGCCATGGCCATCCTGCTCAACGGCATGAACCGGACCGAGATCGCCCGCTGGACCGCCGCGATGATCGCCTCCGGCGAGCGGATGAACTTCGACTCCCTCTCCCGCCCCACCGCCGACAAGCACTCCACCGGCGGCGTCGGCGACAAGATCACCTTGCCGCTCGCCCCGCTCGTCGCCGCCTGCGGCGCGGCCGTCCCGCAGCTCTCGG
The DNA here is from genome assembly GCF_044763325.1 of Streptomyces sp. NPDC096136. NCBI lineage: Bacteria > Bacillati > Actinomycetota > Actinomycetes > Kitasatosporales > Streptomycetaceae > Streptomyces > Streptomyces sp. NPDC096136. The sequence goes on from NZ_JBIWFZ010000003.1 coordinate 219,558, forward strand.
GCCGCGGCCTCGGCCACACCGGCGGCACCCTCGACAAGCTGGAGTCCATCCCGGGCTGGCGCGCGCTGCTCTCCAACGAGGAGATGCTGAACGTCCTCGACACCACGGGCGCCGTCATCTGCGCGGCCGGCGACGGCCTGGCCCCCGCGGACAAGAAGCTCTACGCCCTGCGCGACGTCACCGGCACCGTCGAGGCCATCCCGCTGATCGCCTCCTCCATCATGTCGAAGAAGATCGCCGAGGGCACCGGCTCCCTCGTCCTCGACGTGAAGGTCGGCTCCGGCGCCTTCATGAAGAACATCGAGGACGCCCGCGAGCTCGCCTCCACCATGGTGGCCCTGGGCACCGACAGCGGCGTCAAGACGATCGCCCTGCTCACCGACATGTCCACCCCCCTCGGCCTCACCGCGGGCAACGCCCTGGAGGTCCGCGAGTCCGTCGAGGTCCTGGCCGGCGGCGGCCCGGCCGACGTGGTCGAGCTGACCATCGCCCTCGCCCAGGAGATGCTGACCGCGGCCGGCATCAAGGACGCCGACCCGGCGAAGGCCCTCGCCGACGGCTCCGCGATGGACGTGTGGCGCCGGATGATCTCCGCCCAGGGCGGCGACCCGGACGCGGCCCTGCCGGTCGCCCGCGAGCAGCACGTGGTCACCGCCTCGGCCTCGGGCGTCCTGACCCGCCTCGACGCGTACGCGGTCGGCGTCGGCGCCTGGCGCCTGGGCGCGGGCCGCGCCCGCAAGGAGGACCCGGTGCAGGCGGGCGCGGGCATCGAGCTGCACGCCAAGCCCGGCGACACCGTCACCGCCGGCCAGCCGCTGATGACCCTGCACACCGACACCCCGGAGAAGTTCGACTACGCCCTGGCGTCCCTGGAGGGCTCGTACGACGTCGCCCCGGCGGGCACGGAGTTCACCGCGAACCCGATCGTCCTGGACCGCATCGCGTAGCGCCCGCCTCCCGGGCGAGGGGCGAGGGGCGGGGCGCCGCCGAGCGGAGCCCGCCCCTCGCCGCACGGCCCCACCGATGAGTTCCGGGCCCGCGGACGGTCATCCCCCCGTGGAGATCACAACCCTGGCCCTGGACGAGGGCCCCCGGCCGGACGTCCCCGCGCTCTGCGCCCGCGTCGGCGAGGCCTGCCGCGACGGCCCCCGCGAGATCGTCTGCGACGCACGGGCCGCCGGTACGCCCTCCCTCGCCACCGTCGACGCCCTCGCCCGCATGGCGCTCACCGCCCGCCGCCACGGCACCCCCTTCAAGGTCACCGGCGCGGACCCCGCGCTACGGGCCCTACTCGACCTCGTAGGCCTCGTCGAGCTCCTCGGGCAGCCCGAACAGCGGGAACCACCGGGCGGTGTCCAGGAAGGCGTTCAGTCCGACGATCCGCCCCCCTGAGACCTCCAGCACCTGAAGCGCCCACGGTACGTGCCCGGGCCGGCCGTCCTCGCGCGGACGGTACTGGCCGAAGGCCGGCATCCCGTTCGCCGTGGTCGGCACCAGCCGGGAGCCCTTGCAGCCGATGCCCTGGTTGAGGTGCCACGCCGCGATGTCCGCGGGCCCCCGCAGCCACAGGTCGAACGGCGGCATCGACAGCACCGCGTCCTCGTGCAGCAAGGCGGTCAGCCGCGTGATGTCGTAGGCCTCGAAGGCGGACAGGTACTGCTCCAGCAGCTTCGCCTGGTCCGCGTCCAGCGGGTCCGCCGGATCGCCCGCCCGCAGCGCCTGCCCCGACAGGGTCGCCCGGGCCCGCTGGAGCGCGCTGTTCACCGAGGCCACCGTGGTCTCCAGGAGCTGCGCGACCTCGTCCGCCTTCCAGGCCAGCACCTCCCGCAGGATCAGTACGGCCCGCTGCTTCGCCGGCAGGTGCTGGAGCGCCGCCACGAACGCCAGCCGCACGGACTCCTTCGCCAGGGCCGCCTCCGCCGGGTCGGCGGTCTGCGGCAGCACCCGCCCGTCCGGCACCGGCTCCAGCCAGGTCACCTCGGGCCGCTCGTTGAGCACGGCGGACGCCTGGTGCTGCGGGGAGGTGAGGTCCATCGGCCGGGCCCGCTTCTTCCCGGCGTTCAGCAGGTCCAGGCAGACGTTGGTGGCGATCCGGTACAGCCACGACCGCAGCGAGGAGCGGCCCTCGAACTTCGCGTACGACCGCCAGGCGCGCACGTACGTGTCCTGCACCGCGTCCTCGGCGTCGAAGGCCGAGCCGAGCATCCGGTAGCAGTAGCCGGTCAGCTCGACCCGGTAGCGGTCCATCGCCGCGCCGAGCTCCGGGTCGAGCTCCGGTGAGGTGGTCGCGAGGTCGCTCATGGCTGCCGTCCCCCAGGGTGTCGTCCGTCACTTCGGAAACTACCCGAGGGGTCTGACAACGGCAGCCGCGGCGCCGCGCGGTCCGTCAGGTCACGTGCCGGGCTTGCGCCCGTACACGAACACGTCCTCGCCGTTGGCCAGCATGTTCCAGTACGCCTTGGCGTCGGCCGTCGTCATGTTGACGCAGCCGCCCGAGCCGGGCGGGTTCCACATGCTCTTGGTCACCGAGTGGAAGGCGATCCCGCCGTCGAAGAACTGCGCGTACGGCATCGCCACGTTGTAGAGCGTCGACCAGTGGTTGATGTTGCGGTAGTAGATCTTCTTCAGCCCGGTCCGCGTCGGGGTCTCCGCCTTGCCCGTGCGCACCGCCACCGGCCCGTACTTCAGCACGGAGCCGTCCTGGATCCAGCTCAGCTGCCGGGTCAGGTCGACGCAGGCGATCCGCCCCAGGTTGGTGGGGCACTTCCCCTCGGCGTTCGGGTTCTTCCCGGCCGCCCGCTGCGCCAGCATGATGCCCATGGTCTGCCAGGTCAGCGGCCCCGCGTACCCCATCGTCGGGGTGATCCCGTGGGTGGCCTGGAAGGACTGGATCGCGGCGCAGTCGGCCGCCGACTGCACCCCGTCCACCGGCCGCCCGAGGAACCCCTCCACCTCCCGCTGGTAGGGCCCCGTGGTCACGTTGCAGGAGGCGGCGGCCTCGGCCGCCTGCGCCGCACCGCCCCCCGCGACCACCAGCGGCGCCGCCAGCGCCAGCGCCCCGCCGAACACCACCGCAGCCCGCCGCCGCGCGCGCACGCGTGTCCCCGCCATCCGTGCCTCCCCTGCGGCGCCCGCACCCTGGGGGCGCCGATTCCCCCCACGCTAGAGCGCGCCGGGCACGCCGGATAGGCCTCGGACGGGACTTCAGCGCGCGGCCGCCGCCGCGGCCGGCAGCCGCCGTTCGACGCGGGCCGCGCGGGACCCGTACAGGGTGATCGAGACGACGCCCAGCACCGCCAGCAGCGCGATCCCGACCGTGGCCGCCCACCCCGAGGCGTGGTACGCCAGGGCGCCCAGGGTGCCGCCCGCGCTGGAGCCGAGGTAGTAGGCGGACTGGTACAGCGCCGAGGCCTGCGCCCGGCCCGTCCTCGCGGTCCGGCTCACCGCCGAGGAGGCCACCGCGTGGCCCGCGAAGAAGCCCGCCGTGATCAGCACCAGCCCCGGCAGGATCAGCCACAGCGAGTCGGCGAGCGACAGCAGCAGCCCCAGCGCGGTCGTGGTCACCGCCAGGTACAGCGCGCCGCGCCGCCCCGCCCGCGCCACCAGCTGCCCGGCCGCCGCCGAGGAGGCCGTGCCCACCAGGTAGATCAGGAAGACCGACCCGACCACGCCCTGGCCGAGCGAGAACGGCGCCTCCACCAGCCGGTAGCCGATGACCGTGTACACGGCCCCGAAGACCGTCATGAACAGTGCGCCGATCCCGTACAGCCGCAGCAGCAGCGGATCCCGCAGGTGCCCGGCGACCGTACCGCCCACCGCGCGCGGGTTCAGCGAGGCCGGCCGGAAGAACCGCGCCCGGGGCAGCAGCACCAGGAAGGCCACCGCGCAGACCAGCGCCATCACGCCGACGGCCAGCAGACCGCCCCGCCAGCCCCACAGCTGGGCGCCCCAGCCGGTGACGATGCGGCCGCTCATGCCGCCGATGGAGTTGCCGGCCACGAACAGCCCGATCGCCCCGACCAGCGCCTTGGGCCGGACCTCCTCCGCCAGGTACGCCATCGCGGAGGCGGGGATGCCGGCGATCGCCGCGCCCTGCACCGCGCGCAGCGCCACCAGCCACTCCAGGTTCGGCGCGAACGGCACCAGCAGGCCGAGGCCGACGGCCACCACCATCGAACAGGTCATCATCCGGGTCCGCCCGAACCGCTCGGACAGCGCGCTCAGCGGCAGCACGAACAGGGCGAGCGCACCGGTGGCCGCGGACACCGTCCAGCTGGCCTGACCGGCCGTCACGCCGAAACCGGCGGAGACCGCGGGCAGCAGGGCCTGGGTGGAGTAGAGGAGGGCGAAGGTCGCCAGTCCGGCGGCGAAGAGCGCGAGGCTCATCCGGCGGTAGCCGGGGCGGCCGGGGGAGAGGGGCTCGGGGGACGACGGAGCAGAGGCACCCAGGGTGACGGGTGCCCCGGTATGAACGGGAGGCATACGTCGACCGTAGGCCCCTCCTTTTCATGCGTCCAATGCACAGATCCGCGATAATCGATCCACCCGTGCATCAGCAGAGGTCAGGGCTTCGGATATCAATGAACCGTTACGAAGAAGACATGGCCGTGACACAAGGGCTGGCCCCGCGCCTCGCCCAGTTCGTCGCGGTCGCCCGGCATGAGCACGTCACCCGTGCCGCCCAGGAGCTGGGCGTACCCCAGTCCACGCTGTCCCGGGCGATGGTCCGCCTCGAACAGGACCTGGGCGTCTCGCTGTTCGCCCGCAAGGGCCGCACCGTCGCCCTCACCACCGCCGGCCGCACCTTCCTCGCCTCGGCCGAGGAGGCCCTGGCCGGGATCGCCCGCGCCGCCGGCTCCGTGCAGCAGGACGCCGACCCCGCCTTCGGGAAGGTCGCGTTCGGATTCCTGCACACCCTGGGTCCCGAGACCGTACCCGGCCTGATCCGCGCCTTCCGCGCCGACCACCCCCGCGTCCGCTTCTCCCTGGTCCAGAACTACGGCGAGGCCATGCTGGAGAAGCTGCGCGCCGGGGAGCTCGACCTGTGCCTGACCTCGCCCGTGCCCGACGCCCCCGACCTGGTGGGCCGCCGCCTCGACGAGCAGCGGCTGCGCCTGGTGGTCCCGGACGACCACCGCCTCGCGGTCCGCAAGCGCATCCGCCTCGCCGAGGCCGCCGAGGAAACCTTCGTCACCCTGGAGGCCGGCTACGGCCTGCGCCGCATCACCGACGACCTGTGCGCGGAGGCCGGGTTCACCCCGAAGGTGGCCTTCGAGGGCGAGGAGGCCGAGACCCTGCGCGGCCTGGTCGCGGCCGGCCTGGGCGTGGCCCTCCTCCCGCCGCCCCTCGTCCCCCGCCCCGGCGTGGTCGAGCTGACGGTGACGGCGCCGCGCGCGGTCCGCGAGATCGGCGTCGCCTGGCTGGACGGCCACCCGGACACCCCACCGGTGGCCGCCTTCAAGCGCTTCCTCCTCTCCCGCCGCGGCCGCCTGATCCCGGAACTGGAACCCCCGGCCTCGCCAGGTCAGCGGGACGGGGACGAAGCGGCCCGCCCGGCATCCCCGAGGCCCCCGCCGCCCTCCTCCGCGTCCCGGCACGCGGCCGCCGCCGACAGCAAGTAGCCGGCCTGGAAGCGGGATTTGGCGCCGACTGCGCGCATGATTTCGGCGATGTGCCGCTGGCAGGTGCGTTCGGACATGCCCAGGCGGCGGGCGATGACCTTGTCTTCCAGGCCCTCCGACAGCAGGCGCACGATGGTCTGGCGGAGTTCGTCCGAGAGGGACCTGGCGGCGTCCGGGCCGACCGTCGTCGGGAAGGGGCGGGCGCCCAGCCAGGAGCGTTCGAAGGCGGCCGTCATGAAGTGGACGACGCTGGGCTCCCGGACCACCAGTGCCGCGCCCTGGCGGTCCGGGACCGACATCAGGCCGGTGCGCGCGTCGAAGATCAGCATGCGCATCAGGCCGTCGCCCAGGGTGCGCACCTGCGCCCCGAGGGCGGTCACGCGCTCCACGTACGCGGCCGTCGGGCGTGAGTAGCGTGCCGTGTGCTGGTAGATGGTCCGCATCCGGACCCCGCGCGCCAGCAGCGACTCGTCCCGGCCGACCGCTTCCTCCAGGGCCTCCAGGGGCCGCCCGCCGCCCGGCTGGGAGGTCAGCAGCTCGCGTTCGCACCCCGCCGCCAGCTCGGAGATCAGGCCCCGTACCGCCCCGAGGTCGGTCACCAGCTCCAACCGGCCCGCCCCGGCCCCCTCCCGGTGCGCGGCGCCCGCCTCGTACGCCGGCACCAGCGCCTCCAGCCGCCCGCGCAGCCGGTCCATCTCGTCGTGGGTCTCCCGGACGAGCAGCGCGAGCGGGGCCAGCGCCCGGGCCGCCGCCGCGCGCGGCGCGACCGCGGTCCAGCGCTCCGGGCCGTCGCCGGGGGCCCGCTGGAGCAGGTGGGCGGCGGACAGCTCCGTGACCGCGGCACCCGCGCGGGCGCCCAGGGCCGCGGTGGCCTCGGCGGGGGTGAAGGCGTACCGCTCCACGGCGAAGGCGTACAGGCGCCGCGCCGCAGGGCTCAGATCGGGCCCGTGGGCTCCGTCGGCATCGACTGGCATATGCCTATTCGTCCCTGACTGTGACCGTTTATAAACCCCTCGGGTTCCCGCAAGGCGGCAAGTCGACGCCTGCATCCGGGCATCCGGCATATGACGAACCGGCACAGTGGGTATCACGGCGTGCCGGGGGCGGTCGCGCCGCATCCATCGGTGCCGTCCGACCGTGAGGGGGCGGAGCGGCAGGCACGGACGGACGCCGCGCGCCCGCCCCCGTCCCGCGCACCCCCGGGCGGCCGGCTACGTGGGCTTGGCGTAGTCGCCGAAGCCCGTCCAGTCCAGCGCCACGCACGCCTCGTCGCCGAGCACCCACGCGTCGTGTCCGGGTGCGACCTGCATGAAGTCCCCGGGGCCGTAGTCCTCGGCCTGTCCGTCGTCCATGACCACGTGCATCCGCCCGCTCACCACGTACCCCGTGTGCGCGGACTGGCAGCTGTCCGTGCCGGCCAGCGGCTTGATGTGCTCGGACCAGCGCCAGCCCGGCTCGAACACGGCCCGCCCGACGGATCCGCCGTCGGTCTGGATCACGTCCAGCCGGCCCTTGCCGTCCTCGAACGGCCGGGTCTCGTCGGCGCTGTCGAAGTCCCTGCGCACCATTCCGGCCATGGCGCATCGCCTCCCGGAGGAAAACGGCCCCGAGTCCACTCCTCACTCTACGCTCGGGTATCCCGCCGCACCGCTCGCGGCGGGGTGCCCCTCACCCGCGCAGCGACCGCCCGAATCCCGAGGCCAGCGGCATCCGCAGACCCAGCGGCGGCGGCGCCGCCAGCGCGTCCGCCACCGGCCGCGAGTACCTGCCCGAGAACACCGCACCGAGCACGAAGTCCACCGCGAGCGCCACCACTTCCGCCCGGTGCTCGCGCAGCCCGTGCCCGTCGGAGTGCACCTCGAACCGGCAAGTAGAACGATTCGCCTTCTTCGCCCGGGCCGCCAGCCGGAAGGAGCACTCCGGGTCGCTGCGGGCGTCGTTCGTCCCGTGCACGATCAGCACGTGCCGCCCGGCCAGCTGTTTCACCGGTTCAGGGGAGCCGCCGCGGAGCTCGTCCGGTAAACAAGGGGCCAGTGCCACCACCGAGTTGACGGCCCCGTGCCCGGCCGCCCGCAGCGCCGCCCGGCCCCCCGCCGCGTAGCCGGCCAGGCAGACCGGCACGTCCCCGTACCTGCGCACCGCCTCGTCCGCCGCCCACCGCGCGGCCGCCTCCCCGTCCTCCGGGCCGTGCAGCACCGCGTGCGCCACCAGCCCCTCCGCCCCGCCCGCCCGGGCCAGCGCCCGCGCCAGCGGGCGCACCGGACCGGGGGCGATCCTGGAAGCCCCGGGGAGCAGGAGGACCACACCACTGACCATCGACTCCGAGCCGTTCGCGCCGGCCGCCCGCCCCAGGCGGGCCCCGCGCGCCGGCGGCGCATGCTGTGCCATGGCGGAACAGTCTCAGACCGGCGGGTGTACGCCACCCGTCCGTACGGTCTCTGTTACATATCGACGCCCGCCGCCAACCGGTTGCTCTACGCGCGTAGGAGTAGAGTGCCGGAATGACGAGCGAGACCCCGAACACGCCCACCCCGGACCAGATCCGCCGCGCCCCGAAGGTGCTCCTGCACGACCACCTCGACGGTGGCCTGCGCCCCGGCACCATCATCGAACTGGCGGCCGCGGTCGGCTACGACAAGCTGCCCGAGACCGACGCCGACAAGCTGGGCGTCTGGTTCCGCGACGCCGCCGACTCCGGCTCCCTCCCGCGCTACCTGGAGACGTTCGCGCACACCTGCGCCGTCATGCAGACGAAGGAGGCCCTCTTCCGGGTCGCCGCCGAGTGCGCCGAGGACCTGGCCGAGGACGGCGTCGTCTACGCCGAGATCCGCTACGCCCCCGAGCAGCACCTCGAAGCCGGCCTGACCCTCGAAGAGGTCGTCGAGGCCGTCAACGACGGCTTCCGCGAGGGCGAGCGCCGCGCCAAGGCCAACGGCCACCGCATCCGCATCGGCGCCCTGCTGACCGCCATGCGCCACGCCGCCCGCGCGCTGGAGATCGCCGAGCTGGCCAACCGCTACCGGGACAACGGCGTCGTCGGGTTCGACATCGCCGGCGCCGAGGCCGGGTTCCCCCCCACCCGCCACCTCGACGCCTTCGAGTACCTCAAGCGCGAGAACAACCACTTCACCATCCACGCCGGCGAGGCCTTCGGCCTGCCGTCGATCTGGCAGGCCCTCCAGTGGTGCGGCGCCGACCGCCTGGGCCACGGCGTGAAGATCATCGACGACATCGAGGTCGCCGCCGACGGCTCCGTGAAGCTGGGCCGACTGGCCTCGTACGTCCGGGACAAGCGCATCCCCCTGGAGATGTGCCCGACCTCGAACCTGCAGACCGCCGCGGCCGCCTCGTACGCCGAGCACCCGATCGGCCTGCTGCGCAAGCTGCACTTCCGCCTGACGGTCAACACCGACAACCGGCTGATGAGCGGCACCAGCATGAGCCGCGAGTTCGAGCACCTGGTCGACACCTTCGCCTACTCGCTCGACGACATGCAGTGGTTCACCGTCAATGCGATGAAGTCCGCGTTCATTCCTTTCGATGAACGACTGGCGATGATCAACGACGTGATCAAGCCCGGTTATGCCGAGCTGAAGTCCGAGTGGCTGTTCCGCCAGACCGCTTCCACCAGCGGATCCGTATCGGCCTAGGCCACGGATTGACACAGGGAAAGCACCCGGGGCCATTCAGCCCCGGGTGCTTTCTCATATTTGAGGATGTTTGCGGGAGCGGGTTTCAAGTGACTAGTTTGCGGAGCCGCTCGATTCCCCGTCGCAAGGACGATTTTTCATGAAGCAGTCTGCTGCCAAGTCCCTCGGTGTCGCTGTCATTGGTGCCGCCCTCGCCGCGGGTGCCGCGGGTACCGCCTCCGCCTCGGCGCTCCCGACCCCGAACCTGACGGACGCCCTCGGGACCGTCACCAGCACCGCCAGCGCCGTCACCAACCAGACGGACCAGGCCCAGCAGGGCGGCCAGAGCGACCCCGCGGCCCCGGTCAGCCAGCTGCTCGGCGGCCTGCCCCCGCTGCCCGGCCTCGGCGGCTGATCCGGACCCCGGATTCGCACACCGGCTCGCGCGGCGCACACCCTTTCGAGGTGGTGTGCGCCGCGTCGCGCGGTGTGCCACGATCACCACCAACTGCCCGCCGACGCACGGGGTATGAGGTCCGGTCATGCACATCACGGCACGATTCAAGGCGCCCGCGACGACGTTCGCGCTGCTCCCCGCCCTGCTCCTCGGAGCCGCCGGCTGCAGCAGCGGCACAGACGCCCCCGCCGCCGGCAGGAGCCCGGACCCCAAGGGCTCCGCGGCCACCACGCCCTCCGGCGCGCCCGGCGCCGAGGCCGCCTCCCCGGCGCCCAAGGCCAAGGACGCCCGCCTGGAGCGCTCCGCCCTCGAACAGGGCGACCTCCCCGGCTACCAGGTCTCCGCGCAGGGCAAGAACCCGGGCGCCCCCGTGGGCCAGCCGCAGGCCGACAAGAAGGCCTGCCAGCCGCTCGCCGACATCATGGGCGACAAGCCCGACCCGGCCGCGCACGAGACGGTCAACCGGGGCATCGGCTCCCAGAAGCAGGTCGGCCTCGCCGTCTCCGCCTCCGTCAGCTCCTACGACGAGAGCGACGCCAAGAAGGTCGTCTCCCGGATCCGCGAGGCCCTCGCGGCCTGCGGCTCCGGCTTCACCGCCACCGTGCAGAAGCAGGCCGGCACCTACCGGGACGTGAAGGCGGTCCCGTTCAAGACCGCCGGCGACGAGAGCGTCAGCTGGACCACGACCGCCGCCGCCGAGGGCGTCTCGGCGCAGGTCCACCTGGTCGTCGTCCGCGAGGGCTCCTCCGTCGTGCGGCTGATGGCGCTCAACGTCGCGGCCGCCGGCCAGAAGGCCGCGGTCCCGCAGGAAGTCGCCGACAAGCAGCTGGAAAAGGTCAGGAAGGCCGGTTGATCCCCGCCGGGGCGCCGCTCGCGTTCCCGGACGGAATCCGAGGGGCCCGGCACGGCCGGGCCCGCGGTCACCAGGCGGTGCTCGCCGAGCCGACGCCGGACTTCTCGTTCGGGATCAGCAGCCACAGCGCCAGGTAGATCAGGAACTGCGGGCCCGGCAGCAGGCAGGACAGGACGAAGATGATCCGCATCGTGCGGGCCTTCATGCCGAACCGCTTGGCCAGTCCGGCGCAGACGCCGCCGATCAGACGTCCGTCACGGGGGCGGGTCAGCGCGCTCATGGTGTTCTCCTTCGTATCGGGATTCGCGCGCTCTCTTCCTCGTCCGGCGCGATGAATCAATACTCGCGCGGTACCGCCGACAGGACGTCGGTCCACGGGCCGAGCCCGACCCTGGGAATTCTCGGGGTGCTCCCCTGAGGAACGGCGTCGGGGGAGTTCAGGGGCCTGCGGAGCCTGGCCCGGAGCACCGGTACGACCGCCGCGTGCACGATCACCACCCCGGCGGTGTTCAGCAGCAGGGCGTCCACGTCCAGCACCCGTCCCGGGACCGCCGTCTGGAGCATCTCGATGCTCAGCGAGATCAGCACGGCCGCGGCCGCCGTCCGCACCAGCGAGACCCACGCGGCCAGCGGCCCGGCCGCCAGCCGGCCCCCGGCCAGCGGCAGCAGCACCCCCAGCGGGGCCAGCAGCGCCAGCCCCTCGCCGATCCGCCGCGCGGCCTCCAGCGGCCCCATCGCCAGGTCCGCCCGAATCCCCTCCAGCGGGGTCAGGTTCGCCGCCGCGGCCCAGGGCACGTCCAGCGGACTGAGGGTGAGCCATCCGACGATCAGCAGATGCGCGGCCAGCAGGGCCCCGCTCAGGAGCCGGGGACGGACCGGGAGCTGTGTGGCGGTGGCGGCGCTGCCGCTGCCCTCATGACGGTGCACACCACGGAGGACGCCCGCCCCGGCGGCGGCGGTTCCGGTCACCTCGCCCCGTCTCGTCCCGTACGCCGCCCCGCGTCGGCGGCCGCTGCGGAACGGACCGCCCGTACGGCCGACCCGGACCCGGCACACCCCGGCCGACGGCCCGCACCGCCCGGCCCGTACCGCGAGCCCCGCGCCCGGCGGCCCGGGAAGCGACGTCCTAGACGACGACCAGCAGTACGGCCAGCAGGACCGCGCCCGCCACCGCCGGGACGATGATCTCCCAGGCCCACCGCACCGCGACCGGCCCCTGCGCGCCCGGCCGGGAGGCCCCGCGCTCGGCGAGCTCGGTCAGCTCGTCGACGGCCTTGTCGGCCGAGGCCCGCGCGACCGCCGCGCCCCCCGGGCCGCCCGCGCCCCCGCCGGCCGCCGCCTCGCGCCGGCCGACGGAGCGGTTCGCCTTCTTGCGCTCGCGCAGCGACACCGGCACCGACCAGAGCTGGTACTTCGCGCCGTCCGCCAGCACCTCCGCCGAGTACCCGGCGCGCACCGCGTCCACGACGCCCCAGGGCAGCGTGATGATCCGGAAGGGGTTGCGGACCCGCATCCGGTCCTCGTTGGCGAAGACGGCCGGCCGGATGGTGAACGCCACCGTCAGCGGCACGGCGCACAGCGCGGCGGCGAACCCGATCCACCGGCCGCTGCCCACACCCCGCAGGACCGCGTCCCCGCACAGCCACGCGATCATCGCCAGGATCAGCACCCCGGTCACGACGGCCATGGGGGAGCGGTAGACGCGGTCGGCGTAGGCGGGCTCATGGGGGGAGGGTGTGGTCATGCCGCCGATTGTGCCGCATGCCCGCCCGGCGGCCACCGGTGCACGGGGCCCGGTGCACCGATGGCGGATGTCACGCGCAGATGTGCACGAGGGGGGTGACAGGTCGCTACGCGCGTAGATATGCTCATCTGGTGACCATGCCCACCACCCTCACCGCATTCGCTGACGTGACGACGTCCGACAGCGCGCTGCGCCGCTTCCTGCACGGGCTGCCCGGCGTCGACGCAGTCGGACTGGAGGCCCGCGCGGCCTCCCTCGGCACCCGCTCGATCAAGACCACGTCGAAGGCGTACGCCATCGACCTGGCCATCTCGATGATCGACCTGACGACGCTCGAGGGTGCGGACACCCCGGGCAAGGTCCGGTCCCTCGCCGCGAAGGCCGTCAACCCCGACCCCCTCGACCGGACGACGCCCATGACCGCCGCGGTCTGCGTCTACCCCGACATGGTGGCCACCGCCAAGGCGGCCCTGAACGGCGCCGACGTCAAGGTCGCCTCCGTCGCCACCGCCTTCCCGGCGGGCCGCGCCGCCCTGCCGGTCAAGCTGGCCGACACCCGCGACGCCGTCGCCGCCGGCGCCGACGAGATCGACATGGTCATCGACCGTGGCGCCTTCCTCGCCGGCCGCTACCTGGAGACCTACGAGCTGATCAAGGCCGTCAAGGAGGCGTGCGTCCGCGAGGACGGCACCGCCGCCCGGCTGAAGGTCATCTTCGAGACCGGCGAGCTGTCGACGTACGACAACATCCGCCGCGCCTCCTGGATCGGCATGCTCGCGGGCGCCGACTTCATCAAGACGTCCACCGGCAAGGTCGGCGTCAACGCCACCCCCGCCAACACCCTGCTGATGCTCGAAGCCGTCCGCGACTTCAAGGCGCAGACTGGAATCCAGATCGGCGTGAAGCCGGCCGGCGGCATCCGGACCACCAAGGACGCCATCAAGTTCCTGGTCCTGGTCAACGAGACCGCGGGCGAGGACTGGCTGACCAACGAGTGGTTCCGCTTCGGCGCCTCCAGCCTGCTGAACGACCTGCTCATGCAGCGCCAGAAGCTGAGCACCGGGCGTTACTCCGGGCCCGACTACGTGACGGTGGACTGAGACCCCATGAACATGGACACCAAGACTTCCCTCTTCGAGTACGCACCGGCCCCCGAGTCCCGCTCGGTCGTCGACATCGCCCCCTCGTACGGCCTCTTCATCGACGGCGAGTTCACCGACGCCGCCGACGGCAAGGTCTTCAAGACCGTCAGCCCCTCCAGCGAGGAGGTCCTGTCGGAGGTCGCCCAGGCCGGTGCCGCCGATGTCGACCGCGCCGTCAAGGCCGCCCGCCGCGCCTTCGAGAAGTGGTCCGCGCTGCCCGGCTCCGAGCGCGCCAAGTACCTCTTCCGCATCGCCCGGATCATCCAGGAGCGCAGCCGCGAGCTGGCCGTCCTGGAGACCCTGGACAACGGCAAGCCGATCAAGGAGACCCGCGACGCGGACCTCCCCCTGGTCGCCGCGCACTTCTTCTACTACGCGGGCTGGGCCGACAAGCTCGACCACGCCGGCTACGGCGCGAACCCGCGCCCGCTCGGCGTGGCCGGCCAGGTCATCCCGTGGAACTTCCCGCTGCTGATGCTCGCGTGGAAGATCGCCCCGGCGCTCGCCACCGGCAACACCGTCGTCCTCAAGCCGGCGGAGACCACCCCCCTCTCGGCGCTGTTCTTCGCGGACATCTGCCGCCAGGCCGGTCTCCCCAAGGGCGTCGTCAACATCATCCCCGGCTACGGGGACGCGGGCGCCGAGCTCGTCGCCCACCCGGACGTCAACAAGGTCGCCTTCACCGGCTCCACCGCGGTCGGCAAGGCCATCGCCCGCCAGATCGCCGGCACCGACAAGAAGGTCACCCTGGAGCTGGGCGGCAAGGGCGCCAACATCGTCTTCGACGACGCCCCCATCGACCAGGCCGTCGAGGGCATCGTCAACGGCATCTTCTTCAACCAGGGCCAGGTCTGCTGCGCGGGCTCCCGACTCCTGGTCCAGGAGTCGATCCACGACGAGCTGCTGGACTCCCTCAAGCGCCGCCTCTCCACGCTGCGCCTGGGCGACCCGCTCGACAAGAACACCGACATCGGCGCGATCAACTCCGCCGAGCAGCTCGCCCGGATCACGGCCCTGGCCGACACGGGCGAGGCCGAGGGCGCCGAGCGCTGGTCCCCGGCCTGCGAGCTGCCGTCCTCCGGCTACTGGTTCGCCCCGACGCTCTTCACGAACGTCACCCAGGCGCACACCGTCGCCCGTGACGAGATCTTCGGCCCGGTCCTGTCCGTGCTGACCTTCCGCACCCCGGACGAGGCCGTCGCCAAGGCCAACAACAGCCAGTACGGCCTGTCCGCCGGCATCTGGACGGAGAAGGGCTCCCGCATCCTCGCGGTCGCGGGCAAGCTCCGCGCGGGCGTGGTGTGGGCCAACACGTTCAACAAGTTCGACCCGACCTCGCCCTTCGGCGGTTACAAGGAGTCGGGCTTCGGCCGCGAGGGCGGCCGCCACGGCCTGGAGGGCTACCTCGATGTCTGAGTCTTCTGCGACCCGTCTGGGCGTCTTCAAGACCTACAAGCTGTACGTCGGGGGCAAGTTCCCCCGCTCCGAGAGCGGCCGGGTGTACGAGGTGAGCGACTCGAAGGGCAAGTGGCTGGCCAACGCCCCGCTGTCCTCCCGCAAGGACGCCCGTGACGCGGTCGTCGCGGCCCGCAAGGCCTTCGGCGGCTGGGCGGGCGCGACCGCGTACAACCGCGGCCAGATCCTCTACCGCATCGCCGAGATGCTGGAGGGCCGCCGCGACCAGTTCGTCCGCGAGGTCGGCGAGGCCGAGGGGCTGTCCAAGTCCAAGGCGGCGGCGGTCGTGGACGCGGCCGTCGACCGCTGGGTCTGGTACGCGGGCTGGACCGACAAGATCGGCCAGGTCGTCGGCGGGGCCAACCCGGTCGCGGGCCCGTTCTTCAACCTCTCCACCCCGGAGCCGACCGGCGTGGTCACGGTCGTGGCCCCGCAGGACTCGTCCTTCCTGGGCCTGGTCTCGGTGATCGCCCCGGTGATCGCGACGGGCAACACCGCCGTCGTCATCGCCAGCGAGAAGTCCCCGCTGCCCGCCCTGTCCCTGGGCGAGGTGCTGGCCACCTCCGACCTGCCGGGCGGCGTCGTCAACATCCTCTCCGGCAAGGCCGCCGAGATGGGCCCGCACCTGGCGGCCCACCAGGACGTCAACGCGATCGACCTGGCCGGCGCCGACGTCGCGCTGGCCAAGGAGCTGGAGATCGCGGCGGCGGACAACCTCAAGCGCGTCCTGCGTCCACAGCCTGTGGACGACTGGGCCGCCGACCCGGGCACCTCGCGCATGACCGCGTTCCTGGAGACCAAGACGGTCTGGCACCCGACGGGGTCGCTGGGCTCGGGCGGCTCCTCCTACTAGAACGCCCGCGGCTGCTCCTCCGGAGGCCGCAGGACCCCGTGGAACGGCCCCCGACGGCGATCGCCGTCGGGGGCCGCTGCGTGCTCCCGCTCCCGCCCTACTGCTTCGGGAGGACCGGGCCCAGCAGCGAGGAGACCGCGGCCTGCGGGATCTCCTTGACCGACGGCCCCTGCGTCAGGACCCCCGTCACCATCGTGGTGCCCACGGCCGGGAAGTCCGCGACCTTCGTACCCACCCCGTTGTCGAGGGGGTCGACGCCGGTGTGGGCGAGCGGGTTCACCTTCAGGTTCGCGATCGGGTCGACGACCCCGGAGACGGCCGCCGCCGGGTCCAGCTCGCCGGCCTGCGCCCCTCCGGCCGCCATGGCCAGGGCGGCCCCGGCCAGGGAGAGGGTCAGTCCGGCGGAGCGGAGCCGCTGCGGAGAGGGGTCGGAGGCTGCGTGACGTGCCATTGGTTCCCGCCTGTGGTCGTAGTCGCGTGCGCACACAGCGTAGTCGAGCGGGCCTTCCGGATTCCAACGCGCCGTGTGAGACCGGTCGCAGGGGCTGTCGGCGGTGTGCCGATACCCCCGGTCATGCCTCACACTGGTCTCCCGTGAGCTGTTCATCTCCCCTTCCGACGCGCGTCGTGCTCCTGACCGGTCCCTCGGGTTCCGGCAAGTCCTCGCTGGCGGCCCGCTCGGGCCTGCCCGTACTGCGCCTGGACGACTTCTACAAGGAGGCGACGGACCCGTCCCTCCCCCTGGTCGAGGGCAGCTCGGACATCGACTGGGACTCCCCGCAGTCCTGGGACGCCGACGTCGCCGTGGCCGCCGTCGCCGAACTCTGCCGGACCGGCCGCACCGAGGTCCCGGTCTACGACATCGCGACCAGCTCCCGCACCGGCGCGGAGACCCTGGACATCTCCCGCACCCCGCTGTTCATCGCGGAGGGCATCTTCGCCGCCGACATCGCCGCCCGCTGCCAGGAGCTCGGCCTCCTCGCCGACGCGATCTGCCTGCGCGGCCGGCCTTCCACCACCTTCCGCCGCAGGCTCGCCCGCGACCTGCGCGAGGGCCGCAAGTCCCTGCCGTTCCTGCTCCGCCGGGGCCTGCGCCTGATGCGGGCCGAACGCGGCATCGTGGCCCGGCACGTGGCCCTCGGCGCCCACGCCTGCGCCCGCGACGAGGCCCTGGGCCGCCTCGCGGCCGCCGCGGCCGGCCGCCACCGCTCGGCGAGCGCCGCGGCGGCGTAGTCCGACGGGGCGACGTCCGGCGGGGCCCGCGGCATCCGGCGGGGCCCAGGACAAGAGAAGGCGGGACCAAGCGGACCCCCGTCCGCCTGATCCCGCCTCCATCCCCCCGTGGCCTCCGTCCCACCCCCGTAGGACGGACCCCCTGGCCGGTGGTCTGTGGTGTGCGCGCGGTCGTGCGCGCCGCGCGTCGTTACGCGACGAGCTCCCCGAAGGACTCCGCCTCGTCACGCCCGAAGCTCAGCGCCTCGTCCTCGCGCAGCCGGCGCAGCGAGCGCCAGATGCTCGACTTCACGGTGCCCACGCTGATGCCCAGGATCTCCGCGATCTCCGGGTCCGTGCGGCCCTCGTAGTAGCGCAGCACCAGCATCGTGCGCTGCGGCTCCGGGATCCGGGCCAGCGCCTGCCAGAGCACCGCGCGCAGCTCCGTCCCGCGCATCGCGTCCGTGTCGGAGGCCGTCTCCGGCAGCTCCTCCGTCGGGTACTCGTTCAGCTTGCGCCGACGCCACGCGCTGATGTGCAGGTTCGTCATCGTCCGGCGCAGGTAGCCGCCCACCGCCGCCTTGTCGCTGATCCGGTCCCAGGCGCGGTACGTGGAGAACAGCGCGCTCTGCAACAGGTCCTCGGCCTCGTGGCGGTCGCCGGTGAGGTGGAAGGCCGTCGCGTACAGCGCCGCGCGCCGCTCCTGGACGTACGCCGTGAACTCCGCCTCCGAGGAGGAAGTCGGAGAAGACGGGGTCCGCTGGGCGGGAACCGCCTGGTACTGGTTCGCGTCAATGGCTACGACATGAGCCTGCCGCCGGGAGCCCGGCACCGTACGGACACCCGCCCGGCGGTTCGCGTCGTGCAGCCGCGTGACAACCGCGCTGGTGGTGGTGCTGTGCAGCGTGTTCATCTCGCGCCCCCCGTCGTGGAGTCTGCTTCGGTCCGTGTTTCGATGACAAAAGACTGCCCGGCCGACTTAACCGGCGTGTCCGTCGACTGTCACAGCACTGTCACAGCCGCCTTCGTCCGCCCCCGCCACCGCCCCGCCGCCGGATCCGTCGCGCGCGACGGTCGAAGTCCCGACGGCCGATGGGACAGAATGAGCCCGTGCCTTTCCTGTTGCTGATCGAGGACGACGACGCCATCCGCACGGCCCTCGAACTCTCCCTGACACGCCAGGGCCACCGAGTGGCCACCGCGGCGACGGGTGAGGACGGCCTGAAACTGCTGCGCGAGCAGCGGCCGGACCTGATCGTGCTCGACGTCATGCTGCCCGGGATCGACGGCTTCGAGGTGTGCCGGAGGATCCGCCGCACCGACCAGCTGCCGATCATCCTGCTCACCGCTCGCAGTGACGACATCGATGTCGTCGTCGGCCTGGAGTCCGGAGCCGACGACTACGTCGTCAAGCCCGTCCAGGGGCGGGTGCTCGACGCCCGCATCCGGGCCGTGCTGCGCCGCGGCGAGCGCGAGGCCAGCGACTCCGCCGTCTTCGGGTCGCTCGTCATCGACCGGGCCGCCATGACCGTCACCAAGAACGGCGAGGACCTCCAGCTGACGCCCACCGAGCTGCGGCTGCTGCTGGAACTCAGCCGTCGGCCCGGACAGGCGCTCTCCCGCCAGCAACTGCTGCGGCTGGTCTGGGAGCACGACTACCTGGGCGACTCGCGGCTCGTCGACGCCTGCGTGCAGAGGCTGCGCGCCAAGGTCGAGGAAGTCCCCTCGTCACCCACGCTGATCCGTACCGTCAGGGGTGTCGGCTACAGGTTGGACTCCCCGCAGTGATCAAGGCCCTCTTCGCGGGCCGGCGCTGGACCAGTCTGCGGTTGCGGCTGCTCGTGGTGTTCGCCCTGGTCGCCCTCGTGGCCGCCGTCTCCGCCTCCGGAATCGCCTACTGGCTCAACCGCGAGGCGGTGCTCACCCGTACCCAGGACGCGGCCCTGGGCGACTTCCGCCAGGAGATGCAGAACCGGGCCGCGGCCCTGCCCGCCGAGCCCACCCCCGAGGAACTGCAGCGCACCGCCGAGCTGATGGCGGGCAGCAGCCCCGGGTACAGCGTGCTGCTCGTGCACGAACGCAAGGACAAGCGGCTGGTGTTCGGCGCGGCCGGAGCGGCCCCGTTCGGGCTGGACGACGTACCGAAGTCCCTCCAGAACGCGGTGAACGACCGCCAGAAGACCACGACCGCCAACGACGCCGAGTACCACATGTACTGGCAGCGCACGAAGCCCGGCGGCAACCCCTACCTGGTCGGCGGCACGCGGATCGTGGGCGGCGGACCCACCGGCTACATGTACAAGTCCCTCGCCACGGAGCGGGACGACCTCAACGCGCTGGGCTGGTCGCTGACCATCGCGACGGGCCTGGCGCTGCTCGGATCGGCGCTGCTCGCCCAGGCGGCGGCGCGGACCGTCCTCAAGCCCGTCCAGCGGCTCGGCGAGGCCGCGCGGCGGCTGGGCGAGGGGGAGTTCGACCACCGGCTCGACGTGTCGGGGACCGACGAGCTCGCCGACCTCTCGCGCACGTTCAACCGGACCGCGGAGGCGCTGGAGAAGAAGGTCGCGGACATGAGCGCCCGCGAGGAGGCGAGCCGGCGGTTCGTGGCCGACATGAGCCACGAACTGCGCACGCCGCTGACGGCGTTGACGGCCGTGGCCGAGGTGCTGGAGGAGGAGGTCGACGACCTCGACCCGATGATCGCGCCGGCGGTGGGCCTGGTGGTCAGCGAGACCCGGCGGCTGAACGACCTGGTGGAGAACCTGATGGAGGTCACCCGCTTCGACGCGGGGACGGCGCGGCTGGTGCTCGACGACGTGAACGTCGCCGACCAGGTCACGGCGTGCATCGACGCGCGGGCCTGGCTGGACGCCGTCGAGGTCGACGCCGGACGCGGGATCGTGGCGCGGCTCGACCCGCGCCGGCTCGACGTGATCCTGGCCAACCTGATCGGCAACGCCCTCAAGCACGGCGGCTCGCCGGTGCGGGTGTCGGTGCGGGTCGAGGGGGAGTGGCTGGTCGTCGCGGTCAAGGACAACGGCCCCGGCATCCCGGAGGAAGTGCTGCCGCACGTCTTCGACCGCTTCTACAAGGCGAGCGCGTCCCGGCCGAAGTCGGACGGCAGCGGCCTGGGCCTGTCGATCGCCATGGAGAACGCGCACATCCACGGGGGCGACATCACGGCCGCGAACGGCCCGGAGGGCGGGGCCGTCTTCACGCTGCGGCTTCCGGTGGACGTGGGGAAGGTGATCGCCGGTGGCGGCACGGACGCGTAGGGCGGGCGGGACGCGTAGGACGAGCAGGACGCTCATGACGAGCGGAACGCGTGAGACGAGCGGGGCGCGTACGACGCGCGGGGCGCGCAGGACCCGAAGGGCGCTGTGGGTCGTGGGGGCCGCGGGAGCCCTTGCCGCGGCGCTGTCCGGGTGCGGGATCCGCGCCACGACCGTTCCGGTCGACGTGGGCCCCGCCCCGTCGCGGGTGTCCTGCGACACCCCCGACCTGCCGTCCGGGCAGAGCGGGGTGCAGGGGTTCCGCGCCAGGATCGAGCTGGTCTGCGGATCGCAGCTGGTGGCGGTGGAACGGGTCGTCCCGGTCCCCGAGAAGCGGGCCGGGCGCGAGCCCGTGACGCTGGTCGCGCAGGCCCTGCTGGAGGAGCTGGAGCGCACCCCGTCCGAGCAGGAGCGGGAGGGCGGCTTCACCACCGGGGTACCGGACGGGCTGGCGGCCGCCCCGGCGCGGCCCGGCGACCCGGCGGGCACGGTACGGCTCAGCCGCAAGCCCGAGGACCTGCCGCCGGTGGCCCTGGCGCAGATCGTGTGCACCCTGTCCGCGAGCGACGCGGTCTCGGCGGGCCCGGGCCCCGTGGTCCTGGGCGGCCCGGACGCCGACCCGCCCCGCGCCTGGGAGTGCACGGACGCGGTCCGCTCCCGGCCGGAATCCGCCCCGACCCTGGGCGAACTGGTCCGCCCGACGACGTCCCCGTCCCCGTCGGCGTCCTGAGGCCGGAACGGCGGGCGGCCCGCGCCGCAGGGCCGCCCCCGCCCCCGCGGGGCCCGGGACCTGCCGGTGGCGGCCCACCGCCTCCCCGGGGACGTCGGAACGCCGACGGCCCCCTCGGGGGGAGCCGAGGGGGCCGTCGGGGTGGTGGGGAGGGCTAGAGGCCCATCGCCGCCGAGAGGTCCTTCTTCACCGTGTCCAGGATCTCCTGGCCGCGGACGCGGGCCGGGGCGAGGTCCGAGGCTTCCGCCACCGGGACGACCACCTCCAGGTAGCACTTCAGCTTCGGCTCCGTGCCGGACGGGCGGCAGATCACCCGGGCCTTGTAGTCGCCCTCCAGGTAATAGCGCAGGCCGTCCGTCGGGGGGAGCTTCTCCGTGCCCCGGGACAGGTCCTCCGCCGAGACCACCCGCAGGCCCGCCAGGGCCGTCGGGGGTTCCGCGCGCAGCCGCGCCATCGCGTCGGCGATGACCGACAGGTCCTCGACGCGGACCGACAGCTGGTCGGTGTGGTGCAGGCCGTGGGCCATCGCCAGGTCGTCCAGCAGGTCGGTCAGGGTGCGGCCCTGCTCCTTGAGCACCGAGGCCAGTTCGGCGACGAGGAGGGCGGCGGTGATGCCGTCCTTGTCGCGGACGCCCTCGGGGTCCACGCAGTAGCCGAGGGCTTCCTCGTAGCCGTAGCGCAGGCCCTCCACACGGGAGATCCACTTGAAGCCCGTGAGGGTCTCCTCGTAGCCCAGGTTCGCCGCCTCCGCGATGCGCCCCAGGAGGGACGAGGAGACGATCGACTCGGCGAAGACGCCCTCGGCGCCCTTGTGGACCAGGTGGGCCGCCAGGAGGGCGCCGACCTCGTCGCCGCGCAGCATGCGCCAGCCGCCGTTGTCCGGGACCGCCACCGCGCAGCGGTCGGCGTCCGGGTCGTTGGCGATCACGATGTCGGGGTGGACCTCGGCGGCCTTCGCGAAGGACAGGTCCATCGCGCCGGGCTCCTCCGGGTTGGGGAAGGCGACCGTCGGGAAGGCCGGGTCCGGCTCCGCCTGGGCCTCGACGAGGACGGGTTCCGGGAAGCCGTGCCGGGCGAAGGCCGCCATCACGACGTCCTTGCCGACGCCGTGCATGGCCGTGTAGACGGTCCGCACGCCCCGGGGGGACCCGGGGGTCAGGACGGCGTCCGTGCGCGCCAGGTAGGCCTCCAGGACCTCCTCGTCGAGCTGCAGCCAGCCGTCCGGGGGACGGGGGACGGACGCGAGGGTGGTGATCGCGTCGATCTCCGCCGCGATCCGTGCGTCCGCCGGGGAGACGATCTGCGAGCCGTCGCCGAGGTAGACCTTGTAGCCGTTGTCCCGGGGAGGGTTGTGGCTCGCGGTCACCTCGACGCCGGCGACGGCTCCCAGGTGCCTTATCGCGTACGCGAGGACGGGCGTGGGGAGGGGGCGGGGCAGTACGGCCGCGCGGAGCCCGGCGCCCGTCATGACGGCCGCCGTGTCGCGGGCGAAGTCCGCGGACTTGTAGCGGGCGTCGTAGCCGACGACCACCAGGCCGCCCTCGTGGCCCTCCGCCTTCAGGTACGCCGCCAGGCCCGCCGCGGCGCGGATGACCACGGAGCGGTTCATCCGCATCGGGCCCGCGCCGATCTCGCCGCGCAGTCCGGCGGTGCCGAACTGGAGCGTGCCGGAGAAGCGGTCCGCGAGCTCGGCGGTGTCGCCCGCGTCGACGAGCGCGCGCAGCTCGGCCGCCGTCTCCTCGTCGGGGTCCTCCGCCAGCCAGGTCCGGGCCCGGGTGAGCAGGTCGTCCTGTGCCTGTTCCACTAGTTCCGCCTTACCTCTCGTACGTCGTCGACTCGTCGATCAGATGCGGGCGAGGACCTGCGTCAGCAGGGTGCCCATGCGGGCGGCGGAGTCGCGGCCGGCCTGGAGGACCTCTTCGTGGTTGAGCGGCTCGCCGGACAGGCCCGCGGCCAGGTTGGTGACCAGGGAGATGCCGAGCACCTCGGCGCCGGCCTCACGGGCGGCGATGGCCTCCAGCACGGTGGACATGCCGACCAGGTCGGCGCCCATGACGCGGATCATGTTGATCTCGGCCGGGGTCTCGTAGTGCGGGCCGGGGAACTGGACGTAGACGCCCTCTTCGAGGGTCTCGTCGATCTCCTTGCACATCGCGCGCAGGCGCGGGGAGTACAGGTCGGTGAGGTCCACGAAGTTCGCGCCGACGATCGGCGAGGTCGCGGTGAGGTTGAGGTGGTCGCTGATCAGGACGGGCTGGCCGGGCTTCATGCCCTCGCGCAGGCCGCCGCAGCCGTTGGTGAGGACCACGGTCTTGCAGCCGGCGGCGACGGCGGTGCGGACGCCGTGCGCGACGGCGGCGACGCCGCGGCCCTCGTAGAAGTGGGTCCGGCCGAGGAAGAGCAGCGCGCGCTTGTCGCCGATCTTGTACGAGCGGATCTTGCCGCCGTGGCCCTCGACGGCGGGCGGCGGGAAGCCGGGCAGCTCGGTGACCGGGAACTCGGCCTCGGGCGCCCCGAGCGCCTCTGCGGCGGGGGCCCAGCCGGAGCCCATGACGAGGGCGACATCGTGGGATTCGACGCCGGTGAGCTCGCGGAGGCGGGCGGCGGCGGCGTCGGCGGCGGCGAAGGGGTCGGTAACAGATGCGTTCACGCAGACGAGCGTAGCCGCTGTTGGCCTACGCGCGTAGATGGCACAGCTCACGGTGTTCGGATCGTTGCCTTGTCGTTTCCGCCGAATCGTCCCGGAGGAGGGGGACGGGGCTGCGCCTCAGGCCCCGCCCGGCCTCAGCACGGTCGCTTGCGGAGCTCCATCACGTAGTCGTGCGGGGCGCCCGCCGATTCCGCGGCGTCGGCGATCTCGCCGAGGTAGCGCGCCGAGGGCAGGCCGCCCTCGTAGCCGTTGAGGACGTAGCACCAGGCGGCCTCCTCGCCGTCCAGCGTGTGGACCCGGATCCGCATGCGGCGGTAGATGTCCAGACCGACGCCCTCCCAGCGGTCCATGGAGTCCTCGTCCAGCGGCGCGATGTCGTAGAGGGCGACGAAGACCTGCTGGCGGGGGGCTTCCACGATGGTGGCGAGGGCGCCCTCCCAGCCCATCTGCTCGCCGCCGAAGGTCAGCCGCCAGTCGTTGATCCAGCCCGTGCCGCGCAGCGGCGAATGCGGAGCGCGGCGCGTCATCAGCCGCGGGTCGAGGTTGCCGGCGTACGCGGCGTAGAGCGACATGAGGTCGAGGGTACGGGAGGGGCGCCCCGGCACGCGTGCCCGGATGGCGCACGGATGAAAGGACCGGGAGTGGAGCACCTTGAAGCGTGCGGGACAATGGGCGTGGAATGCATCCCCCGGGGAGACCCCCCGGATCGCCGGCCGGGGCGGCAGCCGGCCGGGCAGACGTGAGGCGGAGTTTTCGTGACCCGGATCGTGATCATCGGCGGCGGACCCGGCGGGTATGAGGCGGCCCTCGTGGGGGCCCAGCTCGGCGCGGAGGTGACCGTCGTCGACTGCGACGGCCTGGGCGGGGCGTCGGTGCTGACCGACTGCGTGCCCTCGAAGACCCTCATCGCGACCGCCGAGGTCATGACCACCTTCGACTCCTCGTACGAGGAGCTCGGCATCGTCGTCGCCGACGACACCCCGCCCATCGAGCAGGCCGCGCGCGTCGTCGGCGTCGACCTCGGCAAGGTGAACCGGCGCGTGAAGCGCCTCGCGCTCGCCCAGTCGCACGACATCACCGCGTCCGTGACCCGTGCCGGCGCCCGCGTCCTGCGCGGCCGCGGCAAGCTCGGCGGGCCGCAGGGCATCGACGGCACCCGCGACGTGATCGTCACCGCGGCCGACGGCACGGAGACGATCCTCACCGCCGACGCCGTGCTGATCGCCACCGGCGGCACCCCCCGCGAGATCCCCGACGCGATGCCCGACGGGGAGCGGATCCTGAACTGGACCCAGGTCTACGACCTGGAGGAGCTCCCCGAGGAGCTCATCGTGGTCGGCTCCGGTGTGACCGGTGCCGAGTTCGCCGGCGCGTACCAGGCGCTGGGCTCCCGGGTGACGCTGGTCTCCTCGCGCGACCGCGTGCTGCCGGGTGAGGACCCGGACGCGGCCGCCGTCCTGGAGGACGTCTTCCGCCGCCGCGGCATGAACGTCATCGGCCGCTCGCGCGCCGAGTCCGCCAAGCGGGTCGGGGACCGGGTCGAGGTCACCCTCTCCGACGGCCGCGTCATCGGCGGTACCCACTGCCTGATGGCGGTCGGCGCGATCCCGAACACCAAGGACATGAACCTGGAGGAGTCCGGGGTCCGCCTCAAGGAGTCCGGGCACATCTGGACCGACAAGGTGTCGCGGACCTCCTCGCCGGGCGTCTACGCGGCCGGCGACGTGACGGGCGTCTTCGCGCTGGCGTCCGTCGCCGCCATGCAGGGGCGCATCGCGATGTACCACTTCCTCGGTGACGCGGTGGCCCCGCTGAACCTCAAGACGGTCTCGTCGAACGTCTTCACCGACCCCGAGATCGCCACTGTCGGTTACACCCAGGCCGACGTGGACGCCGGGAAGATCGACGCCCGTGTCGTGAAGCTGCCCCTGCTGCGCAACCCGCGCGCCAAGATGCAGGGCATCCGGGACGGCTTCGTGAAGCTGTTCTGCCGTCCGGGCACCGGGATCGTCGTCGGCGGCGTGGTCGTCTCGCCGCGCGCGAGCGAGCTGATCCACCCCATCTCGATCGCCGTCGACAACAACCTGACGGTCGAGCAGATCGCAAACGCGTTCACCGTGTACCCCTCGCTGTCGGGTTCGATCGCCGAGGTCGCCCGTCAGCTGCACACGCGCAAGGCGGCCGGAGAGGCGTAGGGGCCCGCGCCGCTCGGAGCCAACCGCCCCTCCCCGCACGGGGGTTGGGGCGGGTTTCGGATACGGGCGGCGGCGCGCGGGTGGACGCGGGGTGTCGGTTCGGACGCGTATACCACTTGTCGCCCCACCGTATGGACAACTTCGGTATTCCGGCGCAAGGAGCTGAAACCAGACGGTCGTTGGGGTTACTGTCAGTTTCGTGTTCGCTGCTGAACGTCGCCAACTGATCCTCGAAATGGTGCGGGCCAACGGGGCGGTATCCCTCCGTGAGCTCGCCCGCGTCGTCCAGACCTCCGAAGTGACCGTACGGCGGGACGTGCGGGCACTGGAGGCAGAAGGACTCCTTGACCGCCGACACGGCGGTGCGGTCTTGCCGGGTGGTTTCACGCGGGAGTCCGGCTTTCCGCAAAAGTCCCATCTCGCGACGGCGGAGAAGACCGCCATCGCCGATGTGGCGGCCGGCCTCGTCGAAGAAGGCGAGGCCGTCGTCGTCGGCGCGGGCACCACGACCCAGGAGCTGGCCCGCCGGCTCGCCCGGGTGCCCGGACTCACCGTCGTCACCAACTCGCTGCTCGTCGCCCAGGCGCTGGCGCACGCCAACCGGGTGGAGGTGGTGATGACCGGCGGCACGCTGCGCGGGTCGAACTACGCCCTCGTCGGCAGCGGCGCCGAGCAGTCCCTCCAGGGGCTGCGCGTCTCGCGGGCCTTCCTGTCCGGCAGCGGCCTGACCGCCGAGCGCGGGCTGTCCACGTCCAACATGCTCTCCGCGAGCGTGGACCGGGCGCTGGTACAGGCGGCGGCGGAGGTCGTGGTCCTCGCCGACCACACGAAGCTCGGCACCGACACGATGTTCCAGACGGTGCCGACGGACGTGATGACCCGGCTCGTGACGGACGAGCCCCCGCCGCACGACGACCGGGCCGCCACCGAGCTCCAGGCGCTGGCCGACCAGGGCGTGCAGATCACCGTGGCCGGCTCCGCCCCGGCCGCCGGCGGGCACGGCGGCGCCGGGGACGGCATGGCGGGGCGCAGGCAGCGCCGGGAGTCACCGCTGCCGGTCCAGCGGCGCGGCGGGCCCACCGCCCAGCTGCGGAGCGCTCCCGCGTCGATGCTGGAGCAGCAGGCGGGGGAGCGGGCGCGGGTCGCGGACATGCGGCGCCGCTAGCCGCGCTTCCCCCCGGCCGGTGTCCGCCGGGCCGTCCCCGCCAGGGCGGCCCGTCGGACACCGGCCGGCGGCGTTGCGGGGTGCCTGCCCTGCGGGGCTGGTCCCCTACCCGCCCTTCCACCGTTCCCCGGGGCTGCGCCCCGGACCCCGTTGCGCTCGAACCCCGTCGTGCTCACACGTCGCGCGGGCTGTTCATGAGGGGGCTCCGCCCCGCAGGGACCCGGTGTGTGCGAAGGCCCCCGTCCGGGTTGACCGGGCGGGGGCCTTCGTGGGGCGCGGGGGCGTCAGTCCTTGATCTCGCAGATCGTGGCGCCCGAGGTGAGGGACGCGCCGACCTCGGCGGTCAGGCCGACGACGGTGCCGGAGCGGTGCGCGTTGAGCGGCTGCTCCATCTTCATCGCCTCCAGGACGACGATCAGGTCGCCCTCGTTGACCTGCTGGCCCTCCTCCACCGCGACCTTGACGATCGTGCCCTGCATCGGGGACGCGAGGGTGTCGCCGGAGGCGGCCGGGCCGGACTTCTTGGCGGCGCGGCGCTTCGGCTTGGCACCGCCCGCGGCGGCCGTACGGGCCAGGGTCATGCCCAGCGAGGACGGGAGGGAGACCTCCAGGCGCTTGCCGCCCACCTCGACGACGACCGTCTCGCGGCCGGGCTCGTCCTCGGTGTCCTCGGCGGCCGGGGCCGCGAAGGGCTTGATCTCGTTGACGAACTCGGTCTCGATCCAGCGGGTGTGGACCGTGAACGGGTTGCCGCCGGCCGGGGCGAACGCCGGGTCGGCGACGACCGCGCGGTGGAACGGGATGGCGGTGGCCATGCCCTCCACGTTGAACTCCGCCAGGGCGCGCGCGGCGCGCTGGAGGGCCTGCTCGCGGGTGGCGCCGGTGACGATCAGCTTGGCGAGCAGCGAGTCCCAGGCGGGGCCGATGACCGAGCCGGACTCCACGCCGGCGTCCAGGCGGACGCCCGGGCCGGTCGGGGCGTCGAACCTGGTGACGGTGCCGGGGGCGGGCAGGAAGCCCCGGCCCGGGTCCTCGCCGTTGATGCGGAACTCGAAGGAGTGGCCGCGCAGGACCGGGTCCCCGTAGCCGAGCTCCTCGCCGTCGGCGATGCGGAACATCTCGCGGACCAGGTCGATGCCGGCGACCTCCTCGGTCACCGGGTGCTCGACCTGGAGGCGCGTGTTGACCTCCAGGAAGGAGATGGTGCCGTCGGTGCCGACCAGGAACTCGACGGTGCCCGCGCCGACGTAGCCGGCCTCCTTGAGGATGGCCTTGGACGCGGCGTAGAGCTCGGCGTTCTGGGCCTCGGACAGGAAGGGGGCCGGGGCCTCCTCCACGAGCTTCTGGTGGCGGCGCTGGAGCGAGCAGTCGCGGGTGGAGACGACCACCACGTTGCCGTGGGAGTCGGCCAGGCACTGGGTCTCGACGTGGCGCGGCTTGTCGAGGTAGCGCTCGACGAAGCACTCGCCGCGGCCGAAGGCGGCCACGGCCTCGCGCACGGCGGACTCGTACAGCTCGGGGACCTCTTCGAGCGTGCGGGCGACCTTCAGGCCGCGGCCGCCGCCGCCGAAGGCGGCCTTGATGGCGATGGGCAGCCCGTGCTGCTCGGCGAAGGCGACGACCTCGTCGGCCCCGGAGACGGGGTCGGGGGTACCCGCGACGAGCGGGGCGCCGGCGCGCTGGGCGATGTGGCGGGCGGCCACCTTGTCGCCGAGGTCGCGGATGGCGTGCGGCGGCGGGCCGATCCAGGTCAGGCCCGCGTCGATGACGGCCTGGGCGAACTCGGCGTTCTCGGACAGGAAGCCGTATCCGGGGTGGACGGCGTCCGCACCCGAGTCTGCGGCGGCCTGCAGGACCTTGCCGATGTCGAGGTAGCTGGTCGCCGGGGTGTCACCGCCCAACGCGAAAGCTTCGTCTGCCGCGCGGACGTGCAGAGCGTCCCGGTCCGGATCGGCGTAGACGGCTACGCTCGCGATCCCGGCGTCCCGGCAGGCCCGAGCAACGCGGACAGCGATTTCGCCACGGTTGGCGATGAGCACCTTGCGCACGATGGCTCCCTCCTTGAAACAAGCTGAGTTTAGGGACTGCCGACACGGCCTTTCGACCCTTCCCCGGTGGTGAGCTTGCCCACACAGAGCGTGATGCGAGTGCCCCTTGAGTGTGAAAACCCTTGTGTCGCCCCAGGTCAGGGAGATCCCCGACTGCACAGTAACCCCGTGGCGCGCCTGAGGTCTCTGTTCGGCGGGTCAGCGGCCCCTGCTGATTCTTTGTGGAGTCCCTACGAACGGCCTATGCATTCTTTGCGTGAGAGCCGTCACGGCCCCCCTCCGGTAACGAAGCCGCCGCGACCCCTTGTCCACAGGTTTACTCGTTAGTAGCCTCCGTGGCGTCGAACACGCTTGTGGCGTGGGAGGGATGGGGGCGTCGTGCTGCGCAGACTCGTGGCGGGGCTGGGCGCGCTCGCGCTCGCCGCGGAGGCGGCGGTGCTCGTGCTCGTCCATCTGGTGCTCGGCCGGACGACCGCCGACCAGTCGATGTCGGTCGCGGGCAGCGATCCGGACGTCATGTCCAAGGCCACCTACGGCCTGGGCGCGGCCATCGGGGCGTTCCTCCTGCTGGCCGCCGCGCTCCTCGCCGCGGCCGCCCTGCGCGACCACCCGCCCGGCCGTGTCGCCCGGCCCGTCCTGGTGGCCGCCGCCGTCACCCACGGGGTGCTCGGCGCCCTCGCCGTCGGACTCGTCGGCTGGGGCGCCTTCACGGCGACGATGGCGGTCTTCTGCCTGATCGTGCTGACCCTGACCCTCTACGCCGACCGGGCGGCGCCGACGGCACCCGGGAAGGGGCTCAGACCCACAATTCCGTGATGGAGACGTCCAGTTCTCCCAGCAGGGAGCGCAGCAGCGGCATCGACAGGCCGATGACGTTGCCGGGGTCCCCGTCGATGCCGTCGATGAACGCCGACGACAGCCCGTCCAGGGTGAACGCACCGGCCACGTGCAGCGGCTCGCCGCTCTCCACGTACGCCGCCACCTCCGCGTCCGTCGGCTCGCCGAAGCGGACCGTCGTCGAGGCCGTCGCCGATACCTGGCGGCCCGTCGCCGTGTCGATCACGCAGTGCCCCGTGCGCAGCACGCCGGCCCGCCCGCGCATCGACTTCCAGCGGGCGGTGGCCTCCGCCGCGTCCGCCGGCTTGCCCAGCGCCTCGCCGTCCAGCTCCAGCACCGAGTCGCAGCCGATCACCAGCGCGCCGGCGGCCTCGGCGAGCTCCGCCACCACGCCCGCCTTGGCCTCCGCCAGGGCCAGCGCCAGGTCGGCCGGGTTGTCGTGGTTCAGCGTGTCCTCGTCGAAGCCGCTGACGATCACGTGCGGGGCCAGGCCGGCCTGCCGCAGCAGGTTCAGCCGGGCGGGGGAGGCGGAGGCGAGGACGAGCGTGCGTACGGTCATGGGGGCCATCGTAGGGCGGCCCGGGGACCGCATCCCGGGGCGGACCTAGAACGGGGCCACGCCGAGGACGTACACGCCGACCAGCACCGCCAGCAGCAGCACCACCAGCATCCGCCGCAGCATCGCCTGGGCGTCGCGCATGTCCTTCGGCGGCTCGTCCTTCGGGTCTGACCAGAGCATGCTCCGATCCTTGCCCCGGCACGACGGTGGCGCCTGAGTACGGGTACTCAGGCGCCACCGTCCGTTCGCGCCATCTTTCCCCCGGCGGGGGGACGGCTCAGCCCTGGCCGGGCCAGTACGTACGGCCCCACGCCCGCGGCCCCGGCCGCAGCGCGTGCCGGCGGGCCACCCGGCCCGGCGCGGCCCACTCGTCCGGGACCCGGGGCGCGCCCGACGGGGCCGAGGCCAGCGCCGCCGCGCGCAGTCGGACCACCGCCAGTGCGGCGGCCAGCTCCTCGGGGGTCGGGTTGCCCTTGACGACCTTGATCATCACTGTGAGCTCCTCGGGAACCTAGAGGGGGATGTTGCCGTGCTTCTTCGGGGGCAGGGACTCCCGCTTGGTGCGCAGCTGCCGCAGGCCCTTCACCACGTGGGCGCGGGTCTCGGACGGCATGGCCACCGCGTCGATGTAACCGCGCTCGGCGGCCGTGTACGGGTTGAGCAGGGTGTCCTCGTACTCGGTGATGAGCCGGGCCCGGGTCTCCTCCACCTCCTCCGGTGCGGCTTCCGCGATCGTGCGCCGGTGCAGGATGTTCACCGCGCCCTGCGCGCCCATGACGGCGATCTGGGCGGTCGGCCAGGCCAGGTTCAGGTCCGCGCCGAGGTGCTTGGAGCCCATGACGTCGTAGGCGCCGCCGAAGGCCTTGCGGGTGATGACGGTGATGAGGGGGACGGTGGCCTCGGCGTAGGCGTAGATGAGCTTCGCCCCGCGCCGGATGATTCCGTTGTACTCCTGGTCGGTGCCCGGGAGGAAGCCCGGCACGTCGACGAAGGTCAGCACCGGGATGTTGAAGGCGTCGCAGGTCCGCACGAAGCGCGCGGCCTTCTCCGAGGCGTTGATGTCCAGGCAGCCGGCGAACTGCATCGGCTGGTTGGCGACCACGCCCACCGGGTGCCCCTCGACCCGGCCGAAGCCGGTGAGGATGTTCGGGGCGAACAGGGACTGGGTCTCCAGGAACTCCCCGTCGTCGAGCACGTGCTCGATCACGGTGTGCATGTCGTACGGCTGGTTCGCGCTGTCCGGGATCAGCACGTCGAGTTCGAGGTCGGCGTCGGAGACCTCGGTGTCCGCCTCCTCCGGGAACGCCGGCGGCTCCGACAGGTTGTTCGACGGCAGGTACGCGAGCAGCGACTTCACGTACTCGATGGCGTCCTTCTCGTCGCCCGCCATGTGGTGCGCCACGCCCGAGGTGGAGTTGTGGGTGCGCGCACCGCCCAGCTCCTCGAAGCCGACGTCCTCGCCGGTGACCGTCTTGATGACGTCCGGGCCGGTGATGAACATGTGCGAGGTCTGGTCCACCATGACCGTGAAGTCGGTGATGGCCGGGGAGTACACCGCGCCGCCCGCGCAGGGGCCGACGACCAGGCTGATCTGCGGGATCACGCCGGAGGCGTGGACGTTGCGGCGGAAGATCTCGCCGTACATGCCCAGTGCGCTGACGCCCTCCTGGATGCGGGCGCCGCCGGAGTCGTTGATGCCGATGACCGGGCAGCCGGTCTTCAGGGCGAAGTCCATCACCTTGATGATCTTCTGGCCGTAGACCTCGCCGAGGGCCCCGCCGAAGACGGTGAAGTCCTGCGAGAACACGGCCACCGGACGGCCGTCCACCGTGCCGTAGCCGGTGACGACGCCGTCGCCGTAGGGGCGGGTCTTCTCCAGCCCGAAGTTGGTCGACCGGTGCCGGGCGAACTCGTCCAGCTCGACGAACGACCCCTCGTCCAGCAGCAACGCGACCCGCTCACGCGCCGTCAGCTTGCCCTTGGCGTGCTGCTTCTCGACGGCACGCCCGGAACCGGCGTGCGTGGCTTCCTCGACTCGGCGCCGCAGGTCCGCGAGCTTGCCCGCGGTCGTGTGCATGTCGATCGGCTCTGAGGGTTGGGACATCGGGGTCGCGGCTCCCTGTGTGGTGTCAACTGCCTGGTCAATTGATTGACTGCTGCTGGCTACTGGTGCGTAGCGTATCGGCGGGCATGGCGCTCGGCAGTGCGGCGTTTGACACACCTACATTGGCTTGCATGACTCCACAAGATGCTTCAGCCGGAGCGGGCGCGGGCCGCTGGTCGAGCCTGGACCGCCCGCCACTGAACGCCTCCGCGCTGGCCAAGGCGCTCGTCACCCCCGACGGCCTGTGGACCTCGCTGGAGGTCGTCGCCTCCACCGGGTCCACCAACACCGATCTCGCGGCGCGGGCCGCCGGGCTGCCCGAGGGGGCCGTGCTGGTCGCCGAGGAACAGACCGCCGGTCGGGGGCGGCTCGACCGCAGCTGGGTCGCGCCGGCCCGGTCCGGGCTGTTCTTCTCCGTCCTGCTCAAGCCCGGCCCGGGCGTGCCCGAGGAGCGGTGGGCGTGGCTGACCCTGCTCGCCGGGGTGGCCGCGGCGACCGGGCTCTCGCGCGCGGCGGGCGTGGACACCCTGCTCAAGTGGCCCAACGACCTGCTGGTGACCGTGGACGGCGAGGAGCGCAAGGCCGCCGGGATCCTCGCCGAGCGGGTGGGCGACGGGGTGGTCATCGGGATCGGCCTGAACGTGACCCTCACCGAGGACGAGCTCCCCGTGCCCGGGGCGGGCTCCCTGGCCCTGGCGAAGGCGACGGTCACGGACCGGGAGCCTCTGCTGAAGGCCGTGCTGCGGTCGCTGGAGGAGTGGTACGGGCGCTGGCGCGACGCCGCCGGGGACCCGGGGGACAGCGGGCTCCAGGAGACGTACGCGGCCGGCTGCGCCACGCTCGGCCGGCACGTCCGGGCCGACCTGCCGGGCGGCCGGACGCTCACCGGTACGGCCGAGGCCCTGGACACCGACGGGCACCTGGTCATCCGGACGGCCGAGGACGAGCGGGTGGCGGTGGGGGCCGGCGACGTGGTCCACCTGAGGGCGGTCCGGTAGCGGGGCCCCGGGTGGCCGACCGGATGCCCTGTCCGGCCGAAGCGGGCACGAGTCCCTGAACCGGAGGGTCGCGCCCGCGGAACGGGTCCGGGCGCGGAGGAAACCGCGGGGAACGAGCGGTTTTCGAGCACGCGCGGACCCGTGGGCCGGGCTCCGGCGCCGCGGAGGCGGAGGCCCTCCCACAAGAGGGGGAGTGAGCTACGGCACACCTGCCGTATGGTTTAGGCGATCCCGGTCCTCGCGGTGATCAACCGGTTCGGCTGTGCGCACGGAATGGACAGGAGGCGGCCCTTGACCGTCGACGACTCTACGTCCAGCGCGTCCTCGTCCGGCTCCGCGGGCGGTCCGGGCACCCCGATCGGGCGCGACCGGCACACCCCCTTCCACGAGGTGGACCACGCGGCCCAGCCCACGGCCGACCCGCTCGCCATCCGGCTGGAGCAGCTCATCCTGGGCGCCGAGCGCCGCTACACGCCCTTCCAGGCGGCCCGCAGCGCCGGCGTCTCGATGGAGCTGGCCTCCCGCTTCTGGCGGGCCATGGGCTTCGCGGACATCGGGCAGGCCAAGGCGCTGACGGAGGCCGACGTGCTGGCGCTGCGGCGCCTCGCCGGCCTGGTGGAGGCGGGGCTGCTGAGCGAGCCGATGGCGGTGCAGGTGGCGCGTTCCACCGGGCAGACCACCGCCCGCCTGGCGGAATGGCAGATCGACTCCTTCCTGGAGGGGCTCACGGAGCCGCCGGAGCCCGGGATGACCCGTACGGAGGTCACGTACCCGCTGGTCGAGCTGCTGCTGCCGGAGCTGGAGGAGTTCCTCGTCTACGTGTGGCGGCGCCAGCTGGCGGCGGCCACGGGCCGGGTGGTGCAGGTCGCGGACGACGAGGAGATGGTCGACCGGCGGCTCGCGGTGGGCTTCGCCGACCTGGTGGGCTTCACCCGGCTGACCCGGCGGCTGGAGGAGGAGGAGCTCGGCGAGCTGGTCGAGTCCTTCGAGACGACGGCGGCGGACCTGGTCGCCGCGCACGGCGGCCGGCTGATCAAGACCCTCGGCGACGAGGTGCTGTACGCCGCCGACGACGCGGCGACGGCGGCGGAGATCGCGCTGCGGCTGATCGAGACGATGGAGGCGGACGCGCAGATGCCGGAGCTGCGGGTGGGCATCGCGTTCGGGACGGTGACGACCCGCATGGGCGACGTCTTCGGGACGACGGTGAACCTGGCCAGCCGGCTGACGTCGATAGCGCCGAAGGACGCGGTGCTGGTGGACGGCGCGATGGCGGAGGAGCTGGGCCGGGTGGGCGCGGCGCCGGTGTCGGAGAAGTCGGCGGAGAAGGAGGAGGGCGGCGGCTCGTACCGCTTCGCGCTCCAGCCGATGTGGCAGCGGCCGGTGCGCGGACTCGGTGTCGTGGAGCCCTGGTCGTTGACGCGGCGGACGCCTAAGATCCCCGGGTAACGTTCGTTAACTTTTCCGGGGAGAGTGTGCCGTGGGCGGGAGCGAAGTCCGGTTCGGGGAGTTCGTGGCGGTGCGGCGGCACGGTGACGGCGACGTGGTCGCCGAGCTGGTGCTGGACCGGCCCAAGGCGATGAACGCCGTCTCGACGGAGATGGCGCGCTCGATCTCCGCCGCCTGTGACGCGCTCGCGGCCGATCCCGGCGTGCGGGTCGTCGTTCTGGCCTCGACCCACGAGCGGGCCTTCTGCGTGGGCGCGGACCTCAAGGAGCGCAACGCGCTGTCGGACGCCGAGCTGGTGCGCCAGCGGCCGACCACCCGGGGTGCGTACGGGGGCGTGCTGGAGCTGCCGATGCCGACGGTCGCGGCGGTGCACGGCTTCGCGCTGGGCGGCGGCTTCGAGCTGGCGCTGGCCTGCGACGTGATCGTGGCCGACGCGACGGCGGTCGTGGGCCTGCCGGAGGTGTCGGTGGGCGTGATCCCGGGCGGCGGCGGTACGCAGCTGCTGCCGCGCCGGGTCGGGGCGGCGCGGGCCGCCGAGCTGATCTTCACGGCCCGCCGGGTGGAGGCGGCCGAGGCGCTGTCCCTGGGGCTGGTCGACGAGGTGGCCCCGGCCGGCGGGGACCGTGCGCGGGCCCTGGAGCTGGCCGCGGTGATGGCGGCGAACTCCCCGGTCGGGCTGCGCGCGGCCAAGCGGGCGCTGCGGCTGGGGCACGGGATGGACCTGGCGGCCGGGCTGGAGATCGAGGACGCGGCCT
This sequence comes from Streptomyces sp. NPDC096136, assembly GCF_044763325.1. Lineage (NCBI taxonomy): Bacteria > Bacillati > Actinomycetota > Actinomycetes > Kitasatosporales > Streptomycetaceae > Streptomyces > Streptomyces sp. NPDC096136. The sequence goes on from NZ_JBIWFZ010000003.1 coordinate 255,286, forward strand.
GGCGGACGGTGGCCTTCTCGGGCGACCGGGCGGAGGGCGTGGCGGCGTTCAACGAGAAGCGCAAGCCGGAGTGGCCCGGGCAGTAGGGCCGGCCGGGCGCCGGTGGGCGGCCCCGGCGGCGGTGGGCGGCCCGGGCGGCGGTGGGCGGCCCGGGCGGCGGTGACCGCGCGGTGGCGGTCGTGCGGCGGGGGCCGCGTGGCGCGGCGGTGGCCGTGCGGTGGGGTTTCGAGATCACCCAAAGTCGCGGTTTTCATCACTAAATCGGATAAAGCTCCCTAGTCTGGGGTGATGGGAGTTGACGGGCGGCTTCGGGCCGTCGTGGGCCTCGCGCAGGCCATGGCGGCGGCCTGCGCGCCGCGGGACAGTGTCCGGGCCGCCGCCCGGGGGGCCCGGCTGGCGATGGACGGGTCCTTCGCCGCCATCTCGGCCTGGGAGCGGGAGCGGGGCCGGCTGCGGGTCCTGGTCAACGAGGGGGAGCTGCGGGCCGGGGAGGAGGAGTTCCCCGAGGACGAGTCCTACCCGGTGCACGACTTCCCGGAGATCACCGAGTTCCTCCACGAGCGCTGGGTCGGCGGCGGCGGCCCGCACGCCTGGGTCGACAGCGCCGACGGCGGCCGACCGGGGCGCCGGAGCGCGGCCCTGAGGGCGCGCGGGCGCGGGACGTGCGTGGTGGCGCCGATCGTGCTCAGCGGGCGCGCCTGGGGTGAGCTGTACGTCGCACGGAACGACGGGCTGCCCGGCTTCGACGACACCGACGCGGAGTTCGCGACCGTCCTGGCGGCCGTCGTGGCGGCCGGGCTCGCGCAGAACGAGCGCCTGGAGGAGGCCCGGCGGCTGGCCTTCACCGACCCGCTGACCGGCCTGGCCAACCGGCGGGCCGTGGACATGCGGCTCGACGGGGCCCTGGAGGAGCATCGGCGCACGGGGGCGGTGGTGAGCCTGGTCGTCTGCGATCTGAACGGCCTGAAGAAGGTCAACGACACCCTCGGGCACGCGACGGGCGACCGGCTGCTGGAACGTTTCGGCTCGGTGCTCAGCCTGTGCGGGGCCATGCTCGCCGGCGCGCTGGTCGCGCGGCTGGGCGGGGACGAGTTCTGCCTGGTCAGCGTGGGCCCGTCGGCGGACGAGGTGGTGCGGGTCACCGAGGAGGTGTGCGCGCGGGCCGCCTCGCTGGAGCTCGGGGAGGGCGTGGCCTGCGGGGTCGCCTCCACCGGGGACCCGATCGGGCCGGTGAAGTCCTCCCGGCGGCTGTTCCGGCTGGCCGACGCCGCGCAGTACAAGGCGAAGGCCGCCCGGTCGGCGGGTCCGGTGGTCGCGGGGCGGGACACGGCGGTGGTCCGGCTGGCGGACGCAGCGGCGCGGGAGGCCCCGGGCGAGCGCCGGCGGTTCCGGGGGCGGCAGCAGGAGCTGTAGGGGCAGGTGGGGCGGGCGCTGCCGGTGGGGTTGATCCGTAAGGGGTAACCGGCGGACCCGATCGTGACATTTTTGGCTAGTGACATGAAGGGATTCAGTCCGTAGGGTGCTGAATATGGATATGCACACTGTCGTGGTGGGGACCTCCGGGACCACCGCCGAGGACGTCATCGCCGTCGCCCGAGGCAACGCGCGGGTCGAGCTGTCCGGCGAGGCGCTCGAAGCCCTCGGCCGCGCCCGCGAGATCGTCGACGCGCTCGCCGCCAAGCCCGAGCCCGTCTACGGCGTCTCGACCGGCTTCGGCGCCCTCGCCTCCCGGCACATCAGCCCCGAGCTGCGCGCACAGCTCCAGCGCAACATCGTCCGCTCGCACGCCGCCGGCATGGGTCCGCGCGTCGAGCGCGAAGTCGTCCGCGCCCTGATGTTCCTGCGCCTGAAGACGGTGGCCTCCGGGCACACCGGCGTCCGGCCCTCCGTCGCCCAGACCATGGCCGACCTGCTCAACGCCGGCATCACCCCCGTCGTCCACGAGTACGGCTCCCTCGGCTGCTCCGGCGACCTCGCGCCGCTCTCCCACTGCGCCCTCGCCCTCATGGGTGAAGGCGACGCCGAGGGCCCCGACGGCGCCGTCCGCCCGGCCGGCGAACTCCTCGCCGAGCACGGCATCGAGCCCGTGGAGCTCCGCGAGAAGGAGGGCCTCGCCCTCCTCAACGGCACCGACGGCATGCTCGGCATGCTCGTCATGGCCCTCGCCGACCTGCGCACCCTCTACACCTCCGCCGACATCACCGCCGCCCTCACCCTCGAGGCGCTGCTCGGCAGCGAGAAGGTCCTCGCGCCCGAACTGCACGCCATCCGCCCCCACCCCGGCCAGGGCGCCGCCGCCGCCAACATGGCCGCCGTCCTCAAGGGCTCCGGGCTCACCGGCCACTTCCAGGAGGAGTCCGCGCCGCGCGTCCAGGACGCCTACTCCGTGCGCTGCGCCCCCCAGGTCGCCGGCGCCGGCCGCGACACCATGGCGCACGCCGCCCTGGTCGCCTCCCGCGAGCTGGCCTCCGCCGTCGACAACCCGGTGGTCCTGCCCGACGGCCGCGTGGAGTCCAACGGCAACTTCCACGGCGCGCCCGTCGCCTACGTCCTGGACTTCCTGGCCATCGCCGCCGCGGACCTGGGCTCCATCGCCGAACGGCGCACCGACCGGCTCCTCGACAAGAACCGCTCGCACGGCCTGCCGCCGTTCCTCGCGGACGACGCCGGCGTCGACTCCGGCCTGATGATCGCCCAGTACACGCAGGCCGCCCTGGTCAGCGAGATGAAGCGGCTCGCGGTGCCGGCCTCGGCCGACTCCATCCCGTCCTCCGCCATGCAGGAGGACCACGTCTCCATGGGCTGGTCGGCGGCGCGCAAGCTGCGCACCGCGGTCGACAACCTGACCCGCATCATCGCGATCGAGCTGTACGCGGCCACCCGCGCGCTGGAGCTGCGCCACGGCCTCACCCCGGCCCCGGCCAGCCAGGCCGCCCTCGCGGCGGTCCGCGCGGCGGGTGTCGAGGGCCCCGGCCCGGACCGCTTCCTGGCCCCGGACCTCGCGGCGGCCGACGCCTTCGTCCGCGCGGGCGGCCTGGTGGCGGCGGTGGAGCCGGTGACGGGCCCGCTGGCGTAACCCGCCCCGACGGCAGAGGCCGCGCCCCCGGAACCCCGGGGGCGCGGCCTCCGTGCTGTTGCGGGGAGGGGAGGGGAGGGGCGGGGTGGACGTCCGGCCGGCGGACGCCCCCGCCCGAGCGGCGGCGGCCTACTCCGCGCGGGAGCGGCGGACGGAGAAGGCGACGAAGCCCGCTCCCAGGCCCAGGCAGAGGGTGCCGCCCATGACGTACGGGGTGGTGTCGACGCTGCCCGTGTCGGCCAGGGAGAGGACCGTGACCGTCGCGGGGCGCGCCTCCGGGGCGATGGTGCCGTCGCCCGTGCCCTCGCCCGTGACGGTGCCGGTGTTGGCGGCGGCGGGGGCTCCGGAGGAGGTCTCGGGTTGCGGAGCGGTGGCGTTCGCCGACGGGACGAACCAGAGGGCGGCGAGGAGGGTGGTCGCTCCGAGAGCGGTGAGCAGCGGTCGAGGTGCGGACACGGTGCGATCCCCCTTGCGGAAGCAGCGAATTGGCCGTGTGCGCAGATGCTAGTGAAAGGGGCGGGTCGCGGGAAAGTCGAGGCTGTCGGGGGCTTACTCTCCGTCGTATGAACCCTTCTGAGACATCACGATACGTACGGCTTCGGGTGGATTTGGTGCTGGAGGTGACGGATTCCGATGCCCTCATCGGCGCCGCCCTCGACCACATCAAGGCCGACGAGTTCATGCCGGACGAGGAACGCGGCCACGCCGAGTCCGCCGTGAGGGAAGACGAGTCGGAGGCCCTGGCCTACCTCGTCGACCCGACCGACCTGGTCGTCGAGCTCGCCGGCGTGGAGCTGGCCCAGGCCTCCTGGAGCAGCGAACCCGTCGAATACGACCCCGAGTCCCTGGAGTGGGACCTGGGCGAGGAAGATGGGGTCTTCGAAGAAGAGGCCGACAACGCCTGACCGTGGGGTTGCACACATTCGAACGGAGTGTGGAACCGAATCGCATCGTCAACGCGTTGTCAGGACGTGCAGGGGGTGATCCCCCCTGCCCGGCCCGATCCCGGGAATGCAGCCTCGGGGTTTCCGGCAACGATGGAGTGACGTGTGAGGACGTACAGCAAGCGGCGGCGAAGGTCCCTGGTGGCCGTGTCCGCCGTGCTCGGTGGCGTACTGATGCTTTCGGCCTGCAATGACGGGGGTTCCGACAAGTCTCAGGGCGGGGACGCGGCCAAGTCGCAGGCCGATGTCGACGCGGCGGCGGCGAAGGACGCCTCCAAGGCGAAGATAGTGATCACGCCCAAGGACGGCGCCACCAACATAGCCACGACCGACGGAGCGAGCGTCGCGGTCAGTGACGGAACGCTCACCAAGGTCGAGCTGAAGAGCTCGGACGGCGCGGCCGTCGCGGGCAAGATCGCCGCCGACGGCAAGAGCTGGAAGCCGGACGCCGCTCTGAAGCGCTCCACGAAGTACGCTCTGGCGGCGACCGCGAAGGACGAGGCCGGGCGCGAGGCGCACGAGAACGCCTCCTTCACGACGCTCTCGCCCGAGAACAGCTTCATCGGCGACTACACGCCGGAAGAGGGTCAGACGGTCGGCGTGGGCATGCCGGTCTCGATCAACTTCAACAAGCCGATCAAGGACATGAAGGCCGTCCAGGCGGCCATCACGGTCTCCTCCAGCAGCGGCCAGGAGGTCGTCGGCCACTGGTTCGGCAACCAGCGCCTGGACTTCCGTCCGGAGCAGTACTGGCAGGCCAACTCCACCGTCACCCTGAAGCTGGCGCTCCAGGGCGTGCAGGGCGGCCCCGGCATCCAGGGCGTGCAGAACAAGACCGTCACCTTCAAGATCGGCCGGAGCCAGGTCTCCACGGTCGACACGAAGACCAAGAAGATGACGGTCACCCGTGACGGGCAGGTCCTCAAGACCATCCCGATCTCGGCGGGCTCCCCGGACAACCCGACCTACAACGGTCAGATGGTGATCTCCGAGAAGTTCAAGGAGACCCGGATGGACGGCTCCACCGTCGGCTTCAAGAACAGCGAGGGCAAGGGCGAGTACGACATCAAGGACGTCCCGCACGCGATGCGGCTGTCCACGTCGGGCACGTTCATCCACGGCAACTACTGGGGTGCCGACTCGATCTTCGGCAGCGTGAACACCAGCCACGGCTGTGTCGGCCTGAACGACGCCAAGGGTGCCAACGACCCGGACACCGCGGGTGCGTGGTTCTTCGAGAACTCGCTCATCGGCGACGTGGTCACCGTGGTGAACTCCCCGGACAAGACCATCAAGCCGGACAACGGCCTCAACGGCTGGAACATGAACTGGGCGGAGTGGAAGGCCGGTCCGTCCGCGTGATGTGACACCGGACCGCCGAACGGCGACGGCGGGGAGTCCCTGGGACTCCCCGCCGTTCCGTTTTTCCCCCGCGCCCTGCCGCGGCGGCGCATCCTGTGCGCACGCTGTGGGAGCTGTGCGCGAGCTGTGGATCCGCCCGCTGCGGCGTCTTCTTATGCTTCTCTCACCCGAGGCTTATCCGTCCATCACGGGTCGTTCCTAGCTTCGCCCGCATGTTCTTCACGTACCTCCGGCGCGAGCTGCGCCGACGCCGGAAGGCCGCGCTCGTCGTCGCCTCGGGGCTCGCCCTCGGCATCGCCCTCGTCATCGTCGTCACCTCCGTCTCCGCCGGTATGGGCGCGGCGCAGGACAAGGTCCTCCAATCGCTCTACGGCCTGGGCACGGACATGACCGTCACCAAGGCCCAGAAGCCCCCGGAGGAGGGCTCGAACGGCAACCGCCCGCGGTTCCGCTTCGACGCCAAGGGCGAGGGCGAGGGCGGTGACGGCCAGCAGAGCAGCGACATGGTCATCCCCCAGGGCTTCGAGACCCTCGACGCCGCCACCGTCGCCGAGGTCGACGGGCAGGACGGGGTGGCCAAGGCCGTCGGCGGGCTCAGCCTCCAGGTCGTCAAGGTCAACGGCCAGTTCAAGCGCGGCGAACTCCGGCGCGCCGAAGGCGGCCAGGGCCAGGGCCAGGGCGGCGGCCGCTCCGGCGGAGCCGGCGGGGGCCGGGGCGACACCGTGCAGGGCGGCGGAGCCGACTTCGACGTCAACTCCTTCTCCGTGTACGGGACGGACGTCGCCCAGCCCGCCATGGGCCCGCTGACCACCTCGAAGATCACCTCGGGCCGCGGCTTCCAGACCGGCGAGGCCGACACCGCCGTCGCCGTCCTCGACAGCGCCTACGCCCAGAAGAGCAAGCTCGACGTGGGCGCCGAAGTCACCGTCAAGAACACCGAGTTCAAGGTCGTCGGCATCGCCACCGCCGACAGCGGCGACGCCGCCGCCAACCTGTACGTCCCCCTCAAGCAGGCCCAGGCCCTCGCCGGCACCCCCGACAAGATCACCACGGTCTACGTCCAGGCGAAGGACTCCCAGGCGATCGGCTCCGTCAAGCAGGCCATCCAGAAGAACGTCCCCGACACCACCGTCACCACCTCCGCCGACCTCGCCGACACCGTCTCCGGATCGCTGTCCACGGCCTCCTCCCTCGCCTCCACCGTCGGCACCTGGCTCTCCTACACCGTCCTCGCCGCCGCCTTCCTCGTCGCGGGCCTCCTCACCTCCTCCGCCGTCTCCCGCCGCGTCCGCGAGTTCGGCACCCTCAAGGCCCTCGGCTGGAAGAGCAGCCGCGTGACCCGCCAGGTCGCCGGAGAAGCCCTGGTCAACGGCCTGATCGGCGGCGCCCTCGGGATCGGGCTCGGACTCGCCGCCGCGTACGCCATCACCGCCGCCAGCCCCAGCCTCACCGCGCACCTCGGCGGCGGGGGCGGGGGCCGGGGCGCGGGCGGCGGCGGGGGCCGGATGTTCGGGCAGGGCGCCCGCCACGCGGCCGCCAAGGCCGTGTACGTCGCCCTCACCGCGCCCGTCTCCCTCTCCACCATCGGCCTCGCCGTGGCCCTGGCCGTCGCGGGCGGCCTCGTCGCGGGCGGCTTCGGCGGCTGGCGCGCCTCCCGGCTGCGGCCGGCGGACGCCCTGCGCCGCGTCGAGTAGCCCGCGCACGTCCGCCCGTACGCACACACCACCACCCGAGGGAAGAAGATGTACCAGCTCACCGGAGTCACCAAGCGCTACCAGCGCGGCAAGCAGACCGTCGACGCGCTCGCCGGCGTCGACCTGACCATCGAGGACGGCGGCCGGCTCGTCATCCAGGGCCCCACCGGCGGCGGCAAGTCCACCCTGCTCCAGATGCTGGGCGGACTCGACCGGCCGACCACGGGCCAGGTCGTCCTCGACGGGGTCGACCTGGCCACGATCTCCGAGGCCCGGCTCACCAAGGTCCGCGCCGAGAGCATCGGATTCGTCTTCCAGTCCTTCAACCTGATCCCCACGCTCACCGCCCAGGAGAACGTCGAGACGGCCCTCGTCCCCCTCGGCCTCAAGGCGGCCGACCGGCGCACCCGGGCCGCCGAGGCGCTGGAGTCGGTCGGACTCGGCGAGCGCATGGGCCACCTGCCCGCCGAGATGTCCGGCGGCCAGCAGCAGCGCGTCGCCATCGCCCGCGCCCTGGTGAAGAAGCCGAAGGTGCTCCTCGCCGACGAACCGACCGGCAACCTCGACGAGTCCACCCGCGACGAGGTCATGGACCTGCTCGAAGGCCTCTGGAAGGACCACGGGCTGACCTTCGTGATGGTCACCCACGACAGCGCCCTCGCCAAGCGGGCCCCGCGGCTCGCGACGATCGAGCGCGGGCGGGTGAAGGTCACCGAGAACCCCTGAGGCATGCACGCGCGCACGCCGCCGCCGGGCCGGGCCGGAATCTCCCGGCCGGCCCGGCGGCGGTGTGCGGCCGGGCCTACGGGGCGGCGGCCGGCCCCGGGGCGGAAGTGGGGGCGGGGGCCGTCGGCGGGGCCGTGGGGGCGGTCCACGACGACAGCAGCCGCAGGGCGTCCGCCGACGGCGAGCCCGGCTCGGCGTGGAAGGTGACCAGGAACTGCGCCGGGTCGTCCGGCAGGGTCAGCGTCTCGAAGGCCAGGTCCAGCTCTCCCACCAGCGGGTGCCGCAGCCGCTTCACCCCGTGCGTCTTGTCGGCCACCGTGTGCGCCGCCCACAGCCGGCGGAACTCCTCGTTCTTCACCGACAGCTCCCCGACCAGCGCCGTCAGCTGCTCGTCGTCCGGATGCTGGCCGGCGTACAGCCGCAGGTTGCTGACCACCTCGCAGGCCCGGCACTCCCAGTCCGCGTACAGCTCCGCCGTCGCCGGGTCCAGGAACACCAGCCGCACCAGGTTCCGCTCCGCCGCCGGGTGCGCCCCGAAGTCCCCGAAGACGGCCGCCGCCAGCCGGTTCCAGCCGATCACGTCCTGGCGCCGCCCCACCAGGTACGCCGGCACGCCCTCCATCGCGTCCAGCAGCGTGCGCAGCTCCGGGCGGACCTGCTGCGGGCGCCGGGTGCGGCCGCGCCTGCGGGTGCGCGGGCTCGCCAGGTGGTTCAGGTGCGCCGTCTCCGTGCCGCTCAGGCGCAGCGCCCGCGCGACGGCGTCCAGGACCTCCGCCGACACGTTGTGCCCGTGGCCCTGTTCGAGGCGCGTGTAGTACGCCACCGACACCCCGGCCAGCTGCGCCAGCTCCTCCCGGCGCAGCCCCGGCACCCGGCGGCGCCGCCCGTGGTCGGGCAGGCCCACGTCCTCGGGGCGCAGCCGGGCGCGGCAGGAGCGGAGGAAGTCCCCCAGTTCGGCTCGTTGGTCCAGGTGGTGGTCCATGGCGCAAGTATCCGTGGCGACGCGGCCCGGCGCGGGGCTCAGCCTGACCCCGCCAGGGGTAGGTCCGGCAGTCCTAGGCTCCGCAGGGGGCTGGGTGGGCGGGCCGCGCCGGGGCAAGGTGGGGTCATCGCAGCACGGACGCCCCGGCCGGCAGAAGACCGGCGGGCCGGCGTCCTCGTCCGAGGAGAACACCCCATGCCCGTCACCCAGGTAGCCGCCTACGCCGCCCCCGCCCCCAAGGCCCCGCTGGAGCGCACCACCGTTCCGCGCCGCCCGGTCGGCGAGCACGACGTCCTCATGGAGATCAAGTACGCCGGCATCTGCCACTCCGACATCCACCAGGCCCGCGACGGCTGGGGCGAGGGCATCTTCCCCATGGTCCCCGGCCACGAGATCGCCGGTGTCGTCACCGAAGCCGGCGCGGGCGTCACGAAGTTCGCGGTCGGCGACCACGTGGGCGTCGGCTGCATGGTCGACTCCTGCCGGGAGTGCGAGTACTGCCTCGCCGGGCAGGAGCAGCACTGCGCCAAGGGGATGACCGGCACGTACAACGCCCTCGACGGCAACGGCGAGCCCACCTACGGCGGCTACTCCACGCACCTGGTCGTCGACGAGAACTACGCCGTCCGCATCCCCGAGGGCCTCGCCCTCGACGTCGCCGCGCCGCTGCTGTGCGCCGGCATCACCCTGTACTCGCCGCTGAAGCACTGGGGGGCGGGCCCGGGCAAGAAGGTCGCGGTCATCGGCCTGGGCGGCCTCGGCCACATGGGCGTGAAGATCGCGCACGCGCTGGGCGCCGAGGTGACCGTCCTGTCGCAGACCCTGCGCAAGCGCGAGGACGGCCTGCGGCTGGGCGCCGACCACTACTACGCGACCGGCGACGAGGCCACCTTCACGGAGCTGCGGGGCCGCTTCGACCTGATCCTGTCCACCGTCTCGGCGCCGCTCGGCCTCGACCGCTACCTGGCCCTGCTGCGGGTCGGCGGCGCGCTGGTGAACGTCGGCGCCCCGGAGGAGCCGGTGGAGCTGAACCTGTTCTCGGTGATCGGCGGCAACAAGACCCTGGCCGGCTCCATGATCGGCGGCATCGCCGAGACCCAGGAGATGCTCGACTTCTGCGCGGAGCACGGGCTGGGCTCGGAGGTCGAGGTGATCGGCGCCGACCGGATCAACGAGGCGTACGAGCGCGTCCTGTCGAGCGACGTCCGCTACCGCTTCGTGATCGACGCCTCGACCATCTGACCGTCCCGGCCGGGCTCCGGCCCGGCTCCGTCGAGGACCTCCCGCAGCCGGTCGCGCGCGGCCGCCTGCACGGCGATCCGGGCCTCCAGGACGGCCAGCCGCCGCCGGGCCACCGCCAGCCCCTCCGGGGAGGGCGGCCCGGCGGCGACGTCCCCGTCCAGGCAGGGCAGGAACACCCGTACGTCGTCCAGGGTGAGCCCCGCGTCGAGCAGGGTCCGGATGTTGCGGACCCGGACGACGGCCCGCTCGTCGTAGACCCGGTAGCCGTTCGGCGCCCGCTCGGAGGAGATCAGCCCCGCCCCCTCGTAGTGGCGCAGCGCGCGGGCGCTCGTCGCGGTCGCCCCGGCCAGTTCCCCGATCAGCATCCGGCCATCCTGTCAGGCCACCGACGCGCCCCCGTCGACCGGGAGCACGACCCCGGTCAGGAACGACGCCGCCGGGTCCGCGAGCCGGCACACCGCCCAGGCGATCTCCTCGGGCCTGCCGACCCGCCCCGCCGGGGTGCGCGCCACCTGCCACGCCCGCACCTCGGCGGCCCGCTCGGGACCCAGCCCCTGGTGCACCCCGATCGGCGTGTCCACGGCGCCGGGCGCCACCGCGGCGACCCGGACGCCCCGCGGGGCGAGCTCCACCGCCCAGCTGCGGGTGAGGGTGTCGAGGGCCGCCTTGGTGGCGGCGTAGACGGAAGCCCCGGCCCACCCCCGCAGCCCCACGGCGGTGCTCACGTTCACGACGACCCCCGCCCCGGACGCCTCCAGCGCGGGCAGCGCGGCCTGCGTCAGCAGCACCGGCGCCACGAGGTTGACCCCGACCTGCTCCGCGACCTCGCCGGCGTCCACCGAGCCGAGGGCCCCGGCGCGCACGATCCCGGCGTTGTTGACGAGCACGTCCAGCCGCCCGTACGCCCCGAGCACCTCGGCGACGATCCGCTCCGGCTCACCGGCCCCGCCGACGTCCCCGGCCAGCACCCGTATCCCGGGATGTCCCCCGGCCGTCTCCTCCAGCGGCCCCGTCCGCCGCCCGACGCCCACCACCAGGTCCCCGCCGGCGGCGAAGGCCCGCGCGACGGCCCGCCCGATCCCGGTCCCGGCCCCCGTGACGAGGACGACGCGCCGACCGCTGCTCTGCTTGTCGATGTCCATGCCCCGAGGGAACAACCCTGCCACCAACGACAAGGTCAACCCCGGCCCGCGGCGACGGAGGTCCCAGGGGGCGGGGGCCGTCCCGCCCGAAAGGACGTCCCCCCCGCTCCCGACCGGCGGCGGGGCGCGGGTTGCCCTATGCCTCGGGGGCCGGGGCCGGGGCCGGGGCCGGGGCCACGCCGATCGGGCAGCTGACGCCCGTGCCGCCGATGCCGCAGTAGCCGCCGGGGTTCTTCTCCAGGTACTGCTGGTGGTACGGCTCCGCCGGCCAGAAGGGGCGGGGGTCCGCCGGGAGGACGGCCGTGGTGATCGTGCCGTAGCCCGAGGACGTGAGGACCCGCTGGTAGGCGTCGCGGGAGGCCTCGGCGGTCTTCTGGTGGGCGGGGGAGTGGGTGTAGACCGCCGAGCGGTACTGGGTGCCGACGTCGTTGCCCTGGCGGAAGCCCTGGGTGGGGTCGTGGGACTCCCAGAAGAGCTTCAGGAGGGTCTCGTAGGAGACCACGGCCGGGTCGAAGACCACGCGGACGACCTCCGTGTGGCCCGTCTGTCCCGAGCAGACCTCCTCGTACGACGGGTTCTCCGTGTAGCCGCCCTGGTAGCCGGCCAGGGTGGTCCACACCCCGGGGGTCTGCCAGAACTTGCGCTCCGCGCCCCAGAAGCAGCCCAGGCCGAAGTCGGCGACCTCCAGGTGGGCGGGGTAGGGGCCGGCCAGGGGGTTGCCGAGGACCGTGTGGCGCTCGGGCAGGGAGAACTGCGCTTCGGCGCGGCCCTTGAGGGCCTCCTCGCGGGTGGGCAGTTCGGGGGTGCGGCGGTACGAGAACATGGATTTCCTCCTTGTGGGAGGGACAACGGGCTGGGGCGGGCGGGGATTCCCGCGGTGGGGATACCCGCGGCGGGAATCCCCGCCCGCCCGGCCCCCGTCCGTCAGGCGTCCGGCGCCGTCACGTCGACCGCCCAGTCGCGGGCGTAGAGGTAGCGCCGCTTCGGCTCCCCGGCGTAGGTCCACGGCGCGGCGCCGATGTACCCGTCGACGTGGCGGAACTGCTCGACCGCCTCCGCGTCGCGGTCCTGCCAGAACAGCAGGTAGGCCAGGAAGTGCCGCATCCGGGGGGCGCCGGGGTGCGCGTTGCCGGCCGCGGCCAGGTCCGCGAGCGCCGCGTCCACCGCGGCGACGATCTCCGGCTCCTTGTAGTAGGTCTCCGGCAGGAGGTCGTCCTCCCACTCCTCCTGCTCGAAGTACGCCATGAGCGGGAGCAGGGTCAGCAGGTCGCCCGGCTTCCCGGCGGCCGCCGACGCGCGGGCGTACTCCCGGGCCAGCTCGTGCGAGCCCTGCCACTTCGCGCACCAGTACTGCAGGCCCGCGACGTGCGACCACAGCACGCGCGGGGCGCGTGCGGTGATCCGCTCCCACAGCTGCCGGTAGTCCTCGTGCGAGTAGCCCAGGCCCATGGCGACGGCCTGCTCGACGACGTACGGGGAGGGGTCCGCGGGGTCGGCGAGCTCCTGCGCCTCGTGCGCGTCGGCCCGCGCCTTGGTGAGCAGCTGGTGGAAGAGGCGGAACTGCTCCTGGGTGGTGCGGCTGCCGGACTGGCTGCCGCGCACGTTCCAGGCCACCATCACGCTGGTGTCGGCGTTGACCAGCGCCGCGGTGGGGTCCGCGGGCCGGGCGGCGCGCCAGGCCAGCAGCCAGGCGTCGTCCTCCGCGGCGGCCTCGGCCAGCGGGCGCACCCGCTCCAGCCGCTCCTGCCAGTCCTGCCCGGCGGCCTCGACGTACGCGGCGGCGGCCTCCCAGTCGCCCGAGCGGGCGGCCTCCAGGACGGTGCGGCGCTCGGCCGGGACCGGCGCGGGGTGGTCGGTGTCGAGGTCGGCCTCCGCGACGAAGCCCAGCGCGACGGCCGCGGCCGCCTTGCGGGCCCCTTCGTCGGCGCGGGCGGCGTCGGTCCGCGCGTCCAGGGCCCCGATCTCGGCTTCGAGCCGCTTGGCCTTGCGGATGAAGTACACCCCGCGCAGCACCCAGCAGGCGACGGCGAGCAGCAGGACGCCGAGGACGGCGAGGACGACGGTCACGGGGCGAGCACCAGCTTCCGCAGGAGTCCGGTGTCGGGCTGGTCGGCGACGGCGGCGTCCAGGGCGGGGCCGAGCTCGTCCTCGAAACCGGGAACGGGGTAGGACAGGGTGGCCGGGTCCGACCAGGACAGCTCCCAGCGGGCGGCGCCGCGGGCGAGCAGTTCGACGGTGACCAGCCGGTCGAGGGCGCGCCGGACGACCGGGCGGGCGAACTCGCGGGCGGTGCGGCCGGTCGCGGCCCGCGCCTCCTCGGACTTCGGGAAGCGGTCGGCGATGCGCCAGCGCACCGCCGGATCGGCGTCGACGGCGTCCAGCAGGGCGCCGAGGCCGGGGCCGGCGCCCTCGGCGGCGAGGGCCTCGCGGATCTCCTCGGCGCCCCGCCCGGCGTAGGTGGTCATGGACCGGTGGACGAGCTCGTCCCAGTCCACGCGGGTGAGGGCGAGGGCCTCGGGGGTGAGGACGACCTGCTCCAGCGCGGCGAGGGCCTCCTGCGGGGAGGAGAGCAGCTCCAGGGCGGGGCGGGCGGCCTGGCCGGTGCGGCCGTCGTCGGGCAGGGCCTCGATGCGGGCCACGCGCTCGGCGAGCGCGGGGTGCGAGTCGTAGGGGGACGCGGGCTCGGTGGACAGGTCGCGGCGCATGTCCTCCAGCTCGGCGGAGCGGGCGTCGAGGAGGTGGCGCAGCCCGCCGAAGACCTGGCCGGGGCTCGGGAGCAGGCCGGCGCCGACGCCGAGGGTGGCGTACGAGCGCATGTAGAAGCCGTGCGCCGAGTCGAGGGCGTTCAGCTCGCGCAGCGCGGAGGCGGCGGAGTCGCGGCCGGCGACGCGGACCGAGGCGAGGTCGGCGGCGAGTTCCTGGCGGCGCGAGGAGGACAGGGTCGCGCGCATGTAGAAGCGGGCGTACCCGGTGTAGATCTTCGCCATGGCGCGGTACGAGATGCCGGCGCCGTCGGTGTCGATCTCCTTGGCCTTCTTGCCCTTGGCGATCCGCTTCTCGGCGCGCTTCTCCTGCCGGGCGCGCTCCTTGGCCTCGGTGGTGTCCGCGCGGTCGTGGAAGTGGCCGATGGTGCGCACCAGCTGGGCGCGGCCGCGGGCGATGAGCGGGGTGAGGCGGGTGTCGAAGTTGGCGTAGTGGCCCATCTCGTGGGCGAGGACGGCGCGCAGCTGCATCTCGTCCAGGCCGGTCATCAGGGGCAGGCCGAGGTAGAGGCGGCGGGTGCCGGAGCGCAGGCCGAGGAACGAGGCGTCCTCGGAGACGGCGGCGTTGACCTCGTCGACCAGCAGGATCTCGTCGGGGGCGCGGGTGCCGACCTGGTCGGCGACCTCGCGGACGGCACGCCACAGGGCGGGCTCCTGCGCCTCGGTGACGGGGACGCCGGGGAGGGGTTCGGCCTTGGGGGTGCGGAGCATGAACATGCCGCGCACGATCGGGACGGCGAGGACGACGGTGGCGATGACGACCTTGCCGGCGACCGGGCCGTGCAGCCAGGCGAAGGCCGCCCAGTCGGCGAGTCCGAGGACGGCGAGCAGGACGAAGCTCAGCAGGTAGAAGCCTGCGAGCAGGACGAGGGCGCGCAGAGCGCGCAGCGAAGCGCCCATATGGACGGGATCCCCCCACGGGATGGCGCGGTCTTTGACGCGCGCTTGGTGCGATGTTTACGCGCACCTTACGTCCCGGGGCGGGCGGCCGGCAGCAGGGGGTACCGGTGGGTACGGGCCGCCCGGCGGGGGCGGGCAGACCCTCCGGCCCGCCGTCCGCCGCCCCGCGCACCAACTCCCTTACGCCCGCCCGCGGATCAGTGCGGCAGCGTCGCCGGGGAGCCGCCGTTCGCCTCGTACCCCGCGACCGCCAGCGCCCGGACCACCGCGTACGCGTGCGCCGGATCCTCGCAGGCCGACCACGGCAGCGCGCCGACGCAGCCGTCCACGTGCCGCACCTGCTCCATCGCCTCCGCCCAGCGCTCCATCCGCACCAGGAACCAGAGCAGCAGGTGCCGCACGTGCGCCAGCATCGGGTCGTCCGCCCGCGCCTGGTGCACCGCGTACAGGGCGCCCTCCACAGCCCGCGAGACGACCGCGGTGCGCCCGAAGTCGCTCACCAGGACCTGGTCGGGCAGGTTCTCGTACACCGAGAACAGCGGCAGCGCCGCCAGCAGCGAGCCCTGCGGGGCACGGGCCGCGGCCGCCTCCGCGAAGGCGGCGGCCTTCTCCCGCGAGCCGTGCCACTTCTCGCACCAGTAGTGCAGGGCCGCCAGGTGGGCCCCCATGTGCGCGGGCGCCACGTCGATCACCTTCGCCCACAGCGCGTCGAACTCGGCCTCCGTGTAGCCGAGCCCCCGCGCGACGGCCAGTTCCGTGATGAACGGCACCGGGTCGCCCGGCGCCAGCAGCGACGCCTTGCGGCAGGCCTCCCGGGCCTCCTCCAGCATGATCCGGTGGTCCTGCGAGCCCACGCCGCCCGAGGACCGCCACGCCTGCTGCACCAGCAGCTCCGCGTGCACCTGGGCGCCGCCCGCGTCCTTCTCCGCCTCCAGCCGCCACGCCTTCAGCCACGGCGCACCGGCCCCGGGCCGCTCCACGAGCTCCAGCGCCGCCGCCCCGCCGAAGGCCTGCACCCGCTGCCAGCGCTGCTCGCCGTCCTTCGGGGTCCCGGCGAGGAGGGCGGAGGCCGCCTGCCACCCGCCGCCGCGCTGGACGTTCCCCAGAGCGTCCATCAGGTCCTGGTCGGGCCCGGGCACCCGGACGTCCAGCTCCTCCTGGCGGGCGAACCCGTAGTCCGCGGGGTCGGCGGCGTCGGGGCTGCCCGGCGCGACCAGGCGGAGGCCGCCCCCGCGCCTGGCCCGTACGAACGAGAAGACCATGACGCCGGCCAGGGCCAGTCCCATCAGGACCCAGATAATCTGCATGCCGCCAAGCGAACCAGACTCGGCCGGGCAAACGCGAATGTCCCCGGCCCCCCGCCGACTCCCCGGCCAGGTCAGCGGTGTGTCACGGCGGCGTCAGGCCAGGAGAGGACCGATGCGCGCGCGGGGCATAGCATCTGCCCCATGAGCGACGACAGCCACGAGCACCAGAGCTTCGAGACCCGCGCGATCCACGCGGGCAACACGGCGGACCCGCAGACCGGTGCGGTCGTCCCCCCGATCTACCAGGTGTCCACCTACAAGCAGGACGGCGTGGGCGGTCTGCGCGGCGGCTACGAGTACAGCCGCAGCGGCAACCCCACCCGCACCGCGCTGGAGGAGAACCTCGCCGCGCTCGAGGGCGGCCGGCGCGGCCTCGCCTTCGCGTCCGGGCTCGCCGCCGAGGACTGCCTGCTGCGCACGCTGCTGTCCCCGGGCGACCACGTGGTCATCCCCAACGACGCCTACGGCGGCACCTTCCGCCTCTTCGCCAAGGTCGTCTCCCGCTGGGGCGTGGAGTGGTCGGTCGCCGACACCTCCGACGCCGAGTCCGTGCGCGCGGCCATCACCCCGAAGACGAAGGTCATCTGGGTCGAGACCCCCTCGAACCCGCTGCTGGGCATCACCGACATCGCCGTGGTCGCGGACATCGCCCGCACGGCCGGCGCCAAGCTCGTCGTCGACAACACCTTCGCCTCCCCCTACCTCCAGCAGCCCCTCGCGCTCGGCGCCGACGTCGTCGTGCACTCGCTGACCAAGTACATGGGCGGCCACTCCGACGTCGTCGGCGGCGCCCTGGTCACCGCGGACGAGGCGCTCGGCGAGGAGCTCGCCTACCACCAGAACGCCATGGGCGCGGTCGCCGGGCCGTTCGACTCCTGGGTGGTGCTGCGCGGCATCAAGACCCTGGCCGTGCGCATGGACCGGCACGCCGAGAACGCCGCGAAGATCGTGGAGGTGCTCCAGCGCCACCCGAAGGTCACCAAGGTCCTCTACCCGGGCCTGCCCGAGCACCCGGGCCACGAGGTCGCCGCCAAGCAGATGCGCAACTTCGGCGGCATGGTCTCCTTCCAGGTCGCCGGCGGCGAGGAGGAGGCCGTCGCGATCTGCGGCCGCACCCGGATCTTCACCCTCGCCGAGTCCCTCGGCGGCGTCGAGTCCCTCATCGAGCACCCGGGCCGCATGACCCACGCCTCGGTGGCCGGCTCGGCCCTGGAGGTCCCCGCGGACCTGATCCGCCTGTCCGTCGGCATCGAGAACGCCGACGACCTCATCGCGGACCTCACCCAGGCCCTGGGCTAGTCCGCACGCCGCCGCCCCGGAAGGCCTACCAGCCCTCCAGGGGCGGCGAGACGTGGCTGGGCGGCGTCACCCACGGGTGCGCCAGCGCCGCCCACACCGCGAAGGCGACCGCCGCCGCCCACAGGACCGCCCAGCCGAACCGGCGCAGGGCGCGGCGCCGCCGCAGCAGCCGCCTGCCCCGTGTGGCGGCGGCCGCCGCCAGACCGGCCGGCACCACCGGGTGCGGTCCCTCCAGCAGTTGCCTGACCTGCGCTTCCTTACGGTCGAAGGCGCTCATGCCGCCCCCGGCTCCGCCGCGGGCCGCGCCGCCTCGCGCAGGACGGCCACCGCCCGGTTGCGCAGGGCCTCGACCCGCTCCGGCGCCAGCCCCAGCTGCGCGGCCGTGACCTCCTCGGCGACGCCCTCGTAGACCCGCATCACCAGCACCAGCCGCTGCGGCGGGCTCAGCGGCGCGAGGACCCCGCTCCCGGCCGGCAGCCGCCGCGCGGTGCGCGCGTACGCCGCGCAGACCTCCTGGCGGGTGTGGTCGTACGGGTCGTCCCCGCGCAGCCGCTCCCAGTGCGCGTACGTACGGGCCAGCGCGCCGGCGAGGATGCGGTGCGCGGCGAACGCCCGGGCCGGGGGCTCGGCCGTCAGCAGCACCGCCACGTGCAGCAGCCGCCCCGCCGCGCCCGCGACGAAGGCCTCGAATTCCGGGTCGCGCCCCGAACGCCGGTCCACAGCACCCATGGTGGGGCCTGCGGCACCACCCCGGTCAAGGGGTGGGACGCGGCCGGATCCCGGCGTCCGGTGCGCGCCGCGTCAGGAGGCGGGGCCGCCCTCGGAGGCGGCGGACATCAGCTCCGACAGCGAGCCGTTGAAGCGGGTCAGCAGCGTCGTGAACACCTCGCGCTCCTCCTCCGCCCAGCCCTCGGTCACCCGGGCCATCAGCTCGCGCCGCGAGGAGCGGACCTCCTCCAGCCGCGCCAGCCCGCGCGGGGACAGCGCGAGGACCACCGCCCGGCCGTCCTCGGGGTGCGAGGTGCGCTTGACCAGCCCGCCGTCGACCAGCGGCGCCACCTGCCGGGTCACGGTCGAGGAGTCGATCCCCATACCGCCCGCGAGCGCCTTGACGCCCATCGGGCCTTCGAGGTCGAGCCGGTTCAGCAGCAGGTACGCGGCGCGGTCCATGGAATTGCGGGCCTGGCCGACCCCGCCGAGGCGGGTCTGCTCGGCCCGGCGCGCGAAGACGGCCACCTGGTGCTGGAGCGCGTCCAGGAGTCCGGATCCGGCGGGCGCTTCGGCCGCCGTGGGCAGGTCGGAACTGGCCGGGATGGAGGGCATGGCCGTGGCTCTCTTCGCGTGGGGCCGACAAGGATGGGGGACAGAGTACGCGGCCCTGCGGCGGCTCGTACGCCGCGTTTGACAACTGATACGCGCCGTCCGCGCGACCGCCTCCCGCCCCGCGCGCGTGGCGGGATTTCGCCCCCCGCCCCGGGCCCGCCCGACGACCCCCTCAAGACCCCCCGGACGCCCCGTCCATCCCTGAGCCGGGGCCCCCGCGGGCTGCGAGACTGGCCGCATGAACTACCGCGTGCAGCCCGTCCCCCAGGTCATCCTCGACGACGTCCGGGGGGCGCAGAAGATGCTGTCCGGGGTGTCCCGGGTGACCCCGATGGAGGGCAGCCGGCACCTCTCGGCCCTCGTGGGCGCCCCCGTCCACCTCAAGTGCGAGAACCTCCAGCGCACCGGCTCCTTCAAGCTGCGCGGCGCGTACGTGCGCATCGCGGGCCTGCGCCCCGAACAGCGCGCCGCCGGGGTCGTCGCCGCCAGCGCCGGCAACCACGCCCAGGGCGTGGCCCTGGCCTCCTCCCTGCTCGGGGTCCGCTCCACCGTGTTCATGCCGGTCGGCGCCCCGCTGCCCAAGGTGGCCGCCACCCGGGAGTACGGGGCCGAGGTCCGCCTGGAGGGGCAGGTCGTCGACGAGACCCTGGCCGCCGCCCAGGAGCACGCGGACCGCACCGGAGCGGTGTTCATCCACCCCTTCGACCACCGCGACATCATCGCCGGCCAGGGCACCGTCGGCCTGGAGGTCCTGGAGCAGTGCCCGGAGGTGCGCACGATCCTCGTCGGGGTCGGCGGCGGTGGGCTCGCCGCGGGCATCGCGGTGGCGATCAAGGCGCTGCGCCCGGACGTACAGGTGATCGGCGTGCAGGCGGCCGGCGCGGCCGCCTACCCGCCCTCCCTGAAGGTCGGCCACCCCGTGTCCGTCGACCGCCCGGCCACCATGGCCGACGGCATCAAGGTCGGCCGCCCCGGCGACGTCCCCTTCGCGATCATCGGGGAACTGCTGGACGACGTGCGGACCGTGTCCGAGGACGCCCTGTCCAGCGCCCTGCTGCTGTGCCTGGAGCGGGCCAAGCTGGTCGTCGAGCCGGCCGGCTGCGCCCCGGTGGCGGCGCTGCTGAGCGAGCCCGGGCTGTACGGGGGCGGGCCGGTGGTGGCCGTGTTGTCCGGCGGCAACGTCGACCCGCTGCTGCTCCAGCGGATCCTGCGGCACGGGATGGCGGCGGCGGGCCGCTACCTGTCGCTGCGCCTGCGGGTGGCGGACGCCCCGGGGGCCCTGGCGGGGCTGCTGGGGGTGCTGTCGACGGTGGACGCCAACGTGCTGGACGTCAGCCACGTGCGGACCGACCCGCGCCTCGGGCTCACCGAGGTGGAGGTGGAGCTGCACCTGGAGACGAAGGGGCCCGAGCACTGCAAGGAGGTCGCCCGCACCCTGCACGCCGCGGGCTACCGGGTGATGGGCTGAACGCGCGGGGACGTGAGGGCCGAACGCGCGGGGACGTGAGGGCCGAACGCGCGGGACCCCGCCGGATCAGGTCCGGCGGGGTCCCGCGGTACGTCCTGGTGAAGGGGCCGGTCAGCCGTTGAAGGGCTTGACCGCCATGACCTTGACCGTGGCCTTCTTGCCGTTCGGCAGCTCGTACTGGGCGTCCTCGCCGACCTGCTTGCCCAGCACGCCCGCGCCCAGCGGGGACTGGGGGGAGTAGGTCTCGAAGTCGTCGGAGGCGTACTCACGGGAGGCCAGCAGGAACTCCAGCGTGTCGTCCTCGTCGCCGTCGAACGCGATGGTCACGAGCATGCCCGGGGCCACCTCGCCCTCGGCGCTGGTGGGGGCGGTGCCGACCTTCGCGTTCTCCAGGAGCTGGGTGAGCTGGCGGACGCGGAGCTCCTGCTTGCCCTGCTCCTCCTTGGCCGCGTGGTAGCCGCCGTTCTCACGCAGGTCGCCCTCCTCGCGGGCAGCCGCGATCTTCATGGCGATCTCCGTGCGTGCGGGACCAGAGAGGTAGTCCAGCTCGGCCTTCAGCTGGTCGTACGCCGCCTGGGTCAGCCAGGTGACGCTCTCGCTCGTCTGGGTCACGGGTGCTCCTCGTCGGTACAGGGGACTACAAAGCCGCCAGCGGCGGGCGAAACCACGAGCCTAACAATTCGGGAAGAAAAGGGGGAGGACACGATGTGTATGAAGTGTGTCATCGCACCCCCGGACCGTCGCTCCGCGTGTCCGGACCGTCGCGGGGAGTCGGAGTCCGCTGCGGCGTGTCGGGCCCCCTCGGGCGGAGCACCGCCCGGCGGGCGCCGCGGCGGGCCTCAGCGGGCGGTGCCCGCGGCCTGGCAGCCGACCAGCTCGACCATGGTGGCGCGGGCCGTGGTCTTCAGGGTGACCACCTCGTCGATGCGCTTCTCCTTCTGCGGGAAGGTGAAGTCCGCGCGGCCGACCTCGCTGTGGTCCGCGTCCTGGGAGTCGAGGGTGCAGACGCCGGTGACGGAGGCGTCCTTGCGGACCTCCAGGTGCACCTTCACCTCGGTGTCGGAGACGATCTGGAACTTGATGACCTCGGCGCTGACGCTCTGCCCGCCGACGTAGTCCCAGCCGATCCACCCGACGAGGGCCAGCAGGCCGACCCCGAGCACCGATCCGACGATCTTGAGCTTCCGGTCCGCACGCTCGTCCGCGGACCGGCCGTAACGGCCTTCCGGGAGCCCTTCGCGCACCGTGCTCATGATCGATTCCTCTCGCTGGGGAGGGTGAGGCACCCAGGAATTTTCCGTCCCCCGATTCGGTCAATATAGAGGTTGACCGTCGCGCCGAATCACAGAGGATCCTGTCTTGACCGAGCAGCTTCGACTGATGGCCGTGCACGCCCACCCCGACGACGAGTCGAGCAAGGGCGCGGCCACGATGGCCAAGTACGTATCCGAAGGCGTGCCCGTACTGGTGGTGACCTGCACCGGCGGTGAGCGCGGCTCCGTACTGAACCCCAAGCTCCAGGGGGACAAGTACATCGAGGAGAACATCCACGAGGTCCGCGCCAAGGAGATGGACGAGGCGCGCGAGATCCTCGGCGTCGCGCAGGAGTGGCTCGGCTACGTGGACTCCGGCCTGCCCGAGGGCGACCCGCTGCCCCCGCTGCCCGAGGGCTGCTTCGCCCTCGCGGACGTGGAGGAGGCCGCCGGCGAGCTGGTGAAGAAGATCCGCGCGTTCAAGCCGCAGGTCATCACCACGTACGACGAGAACGGCGGCTACCCGCACCCCGACCACATCATGACCCACAAGATCACGATGGTGGCCTTCGACGGCGCGGCCGACACCGACAAGTTCCCCGAGGCCGAGTACGGCGCCCCGTACCAGCCGCAGAAGCTCTACTACAACCAGGGCTTCAACAAGCCGCGCACCATCGCCCTGCACGAGGCGCTCCTCGCGCGCGGCCTGGAGTCCCCCTACGGCGAGTGGCTGGAGCGGTGGAAGGAGTTCGAGCGCAAGGAGCGGACCCTGACCACGCACGTCCCCTGCTCGGACTTCTTCGAGATCCGTGACAAGGCCCTCATCGCGCACGCCACGCAGATCGACCCGGACGGCGGCTGGTTCCGTGTCCCGATGGAGATCCAGAAGGAGGTCTGGCCCACGGAGGAGTACGAGCTGGCGAAGTCGCACGTCGACACTTCCCTCCCCGAGTCCGACCTCTTCGCGGGCATCCGGGAGAATGCCTAGCTATGAGCGCTATGCAGGCAGCAGTCACCCAGCTCGTTCCGCTGGCCGCCGACACCTTCGACAAGAACAAGGTGACCCCGGGCCTCCTCGGGTTCATCGTGTTCGCCGCCCTCGCCCTCGGGGTGTGGGGCCTGATGAAGTCGATGAGCAAGCACATGAACCGGGTGGACTTCGAGGAGGCCCCGGAGCCCGCCGCCGCGACCCCCGGCGCCGAGGGCTCCAAGGCCTGACCCCGCACGCCGTGCGGCCACCCCGCCCCGCCGGACCACCGGCGGGGCGGGGTGGCCGGCAAGCGGCGTTCGTCCCGGTGAGCGTTGCTGGCGTCGGCGAGCGGCATTCGTCCCGGCGAGCGGTGCTCACGGTCGGCTGTCCGGCGGGCGGCGCGACCGCGGGGACCGGGGATCAGGCCGTCGGCGTCGGCAGCGCCACTCCCATGACCTCCCGCGTGCGCAGGTCCGGGACCAGGCCCAGACGCCAGGCCTGCCAGCCCTCCGCCGGGTCCACGCCCCGCGCCAGGACCGCCCCGTACGCCTCCACGCACTCCTCCAGCCGCTCCCCCCGCAGCCCCTGCCCGCCCTGCGCCAGCCGGGCCAGCTCCGCCCGGGCCCCCTCCGCACCCGCACCCGCACCCGGCCCCGCGTACGGCAGCAGCGTGCAGCGCAGGAAGCGCGCCCAGTCCTCCCCGCGCCGGTCCCCGTACGAGCCGAACAGCCCCGCCGCCTCCTCGCACAGGGCCAGCGCCTGCGGCACCCGCCCGTTCCCCGCGTCCACCACCGCCAGCTCCAGGCAGGTCCAGCCCTCCCCGTGGGCCAGCCCGATCCGCCGGAAGTCGGCCCGCGCGTCCACCAGCAGCTGCCGGGCGAACCCGGAGTTGCGCAGGTTGCCCGTCTGCGCCGCCCGCAGGTCGCGCGTCACCCGCCCCGAGTGGTAGCGGGCGTGCGCCAGCCCGTACACGTCCCGCATCCGCGAGAACATCGTCCGGGCCCGCTCCAGCTCCCGCACCGCCCGGTCCAGCCCGCCGTCCTCCTCCAGCGCCTGCCCCAGGTAGTACAGCGTCCACGCCTCGCCCCGCGCGTCCTCCGCCAGCCGGTGCCGGGCCAGCGCGTCCCGCAGCCGCTCCAGCGCCGCCCCCGGATCCCCGGCGATCACCCGCGCCCGGCCCAGCTGGGTCAGCGCCCACGCCTCGCCCCGGTCGTCGCGCGTCCGCCCGTACAGGCCGAGCGCCAGCAGCAGCTCCTCCTCCGCCCGCCCCACGTCACCCACCCGCAGGTGCACCTGCCCCAGCTGGAAGTGCGCCCAGGCCTCCCCGTGCACGCTCTCGCTCTCCCGGTGCAGCGCCAGCGACCGCTCCAGGAGCGCCACCGCCTCCGCCAGGTGCCCCCGGTCCCGCTCGACCGCCCCCAGCGCGTGCAGCGACCACGCCCGGTCGCCGGCCAGCTCCTCCGGCTCCTGGAGCACCAGCGCCTCCCGGATCCGCGCCGCCGCCTCCGGCAGATTGCCCTGGTGGTGCAGGGTGATGCCCAGCGACAGCAGCGCCATCGCCGCGCCCTCCTCCTGCCGGGCCTCCTTGTACTGGTCCACCAGCGAGGTCAGCGTCGTGCGCGACTTGTCCAGCTCGCCCAGCTGGCGCGCCGCGATGCCCGTACGCCACTGCACCGAACGGTTCAGCCGCCCCTGGTCCACCGCCCGCGCCAGCTCGTTGATCTCACCCAGCCGGTACAGGTCCCCGCGCAGCAGGCAGAAGTCGCACAGCGCCCCCAGCAGGTCCAGCACCGCCTGCTGGTCCACCCCCTCGGACTGCCGCAGCGCCGCCGTGATGAAGCTCGACTCCTCGTCCAGCCAGCGCAGCGCCGCGTCCAGCGAGGCGAACCCGTGCCCCCCGAACCGGTTCGCCCGGGTCGACATCTTCCCGTCGACCATCCGGATCACCGAGTCCGCCAGCCGCGCGTAGTCCCGGATCAGCCGCTCGTGCGCGGCCGCCGCCTCCACCCGGTCCTCGTCCGCCGCCAGCCGCGCCGCCGCGTACGCGCGCACCGCGTCGTGCATCCGGTACCGCTCCCCGCGGACGAGGTCCAGCAGACCCGCCCGCGCCAGCTCGCCCAGCAGCCGCCCGGCCTCCACCCGCTCCGCGTCCGCCAGCGCCGCGGCCGCGGCCGCGCCCAGCGAGGCCCGCCCGGCCAGCGTCAGCCGGCGCAGCAGCCGCCGCCGCTCCTCGGGCAGGCGTACGTAGGCCAGCTCCAGCGCCTGCTCCAGCGCGCCGCCCCCGCCCCCGTCCGAGGCCCGCGCCGACCCCAGCGGCGCCAGCACCCGCAGCGCCAGCGGCAGCCCCGCCGCCAGCTCCAGCAGCCCCGCCTCCGCCGCCGGCCCCGGCACCGCCTCGCCCGCCGCCCGCGCCCCGGCCCGCAGCACCTCGGCCGCCTCCGGCTCCGCCAGCCGCACCACCGGCAGCTGGTGCACCCACGCCCCCAGGTCCGCGGGCAGCTCCAGCGGCTCCCGCGCCGTGACCAGCACCAGGCTCTCGGAGCGCTCCGGCACCAGCGCCCGCACCTGCTCCGGATCCACCGCGTCGTCCAGCACCACCGTCACCGGAAGGCCCTGGAGGTGCTGGTGGTACAGCTCCCCGAGCCGGCGCACCTGCTGCTCGGCCGAGGCCCCCTCCCGGAACAGCAGCTGCTCGCGCGGGGCCCCGAGCCGGTTCAGCAGGTGCAGCAGCGCCTCCCGCGTCGACAGCGGCGCCTCGCCCGCCGCCGGGGCCCCGCCCCGCAGGTCCACCACGCACGCCCCCCGGAACTGGTCCCGCAGACCGTGCGCCGCCCGCAGCGCCAGCGCCGTGCGCCCCACTCCCGGCTCGCCGTGCAGCACGACCACCACCGGCCGGGTCTCGGTACTGGCCCGCGCCGTCCGCACCCACTGCGCGATCCGCTCCAGCTCCGCCCGCCGCCCGGTGAACAGGGCGTCGGCGTCCGGCAGCTGCCCGAACGACTGCTCCAGCACGCGCCGTTGCCGCGCCTCCGCGCTCCGGTCCGTCCCGCGCAGCTGCGGCGGCACGGCCGGCTGGCCCTCGCCGCGCACGGGACCCCGCACCACGGCGGCGGTGGCGGCGCTCGCGGCGGTCGCCGCCGCCACGGCCCGTTCCTGCTCCAGGAAGGGCCGGATCCCGCGCACCTCCAGCGCCGTCAGCCACTTCAGCCTCAACTGCTCAGGCCCGCCCGGACGCCCCGCGGCCCCGGCCCGCCGGTTCGCGGCCGGCACGTGCACCGCCGCCGCCCGGGCCACCGCCGTCGCGGCCCCCGCCGCGCCCACGACGATGCCCGCGCTGAGCGCCGTACCGGCGTCCACCCCGAAGGCCATGTCCGCCCCGGCGGCGGCCGCCGCGGCGACGGCCGTCACCAGCAGGGCGGTCCCGCTGCCGGTCCGCCGGAAGGCCTCCCCGAGCGACTGCTCCCCGGCGGCGGCCTCGTCCAGGGCGGCCACGTACGCGGCGTACTCCTCCTGCGCCACCCCGGCCAGCCCGTCGAGCGCCTCCCGCCCCCGTGCGAGCAGCACCTCCGCATCCACCCCGCCCCCCGCCCGCCGGACCTCCTCCCCGACGGCCCGGTCCAGCACGCGCTCGGCCTCGACACGATGGCTGTCCCGCATCGGCATCCTCCTCGCAGAGCCCCGCAAACGTCCGCCAAGTGTCCTGCGGGAAGCCCTGCGGCGCGAGGCAATCTGAGCTAGATCAGAGGGAGTTGACCCCAGAACGGCCAACGCCGCGCATATATGCATGCCGAGCCCGGGGCGCGGGAACCCGGTGCCGCCCCGCAGGCCCCCGCCCGCGCGGACCTCGCCGTACCTGTTCCAGCACGCGGACTACCCGGTCGACTGGGGCCCTGGCCCCCCGAGGCCTTTGCGGAGGCGCGGGAACGAGGCGTACCCGTGCTGCTCAGCGTCGGCTGTTCGAGCTACCCCTGGTGCCAGTGAACTCAACCAGGCGGTTTTGACCCGGGGCGTGTCCGGAGCGTGTCGGCTCGGACGCGTGCGATGAAGAATGGGTGAGGTGCGGACGCCTGGGCGAAGACCAACTGGGCGCCTGGCCTGCCTCGTGCGACGGCGTCCGGCGCACCCCCGGTCGCGCCTACACCCAGCCGGCGGGCTCCGGCACCGCGGCGCAGGCCGATGAGCGCACGGCATGGTCCGGGGGGCCTGGCGAGCAACACGTCATTCATTGCAGGACAGCCCTTAGGGCCTCCGAGGCGTGGCAGCCAGTAGTCGAGTCGCTGTTGGCCTTCGCGCCGGACCAACTGCGCGAGCCCTTGGTCACGTCCAGTCCTCTGCGGAACCGCGGTGCGGTCGACAAGGCCGTGAGCAACTTCCGGGCTCAGGTGAACGCGGCACGTAGGCACAACAAGGAGACGTTCGAGGAGTTCGCCAAGCACGTCACGCACTAATCGCCCGTACCAGGTGACGGGCGGCTGTTGGTGCCTACCGCGACCTGCCGCGCCAAACGGTGGATGCACCCAGTGCGTGTCGCCGATCCCGCGGCGCGGCTTCTCCGCCCTTACAGGACCCCGAGATCGACCGTGGCGGAGAAAGGCGCGGTGGCCTTCACCGTGCCGGTGAACATTTCGCCGTCCCTGTAAGCCTTGGTGGCGGGGTCGAGGACGTAGGTGTAGACGATCGGGACACCGGTTGCGGCCTGTTCGACCCGCCAGTAGAAGGGGATGCCGGCCTTGGCGTACTGGTCCACCTTCGCGATCCGGTCCGTGGTCTCCGAGCCGGGCGACACGACCTCGACGACCAGGAGCACGTGTTCGGGGCGAGTGGGCGTGAGGTCGATGGTCTCCGCCCGGTAGACGGTGACGTCCGGACGGCGGTTGGTGAGCGGGACGTCCTGAAGGCGGACGTCGAAGTCCGTGTCCGCGTTCCAGTCGGGGCCCGCGGCAGCGTCCAGGGCGTTGGCCAGGATTCGCGCCAGCCGGTTGTGCCGCTTCGAGGCGCTCGGGCTCACGACGACCATCCCGTCCACGATCTCGATGCCGGCGCACTGCTCCTCGGTCCAGGAGTCGTACTGCTCCGCGCTGATCTGGGAGTGCATCCACTCGGGTGCCACCATCTCGGCGGTCATGGTGTGCCTCCTTCGAGGAGCTTCCACGGGTCCGGCGCTGCTGGCCTCAGCCTACTGCCCGGCGCCGTCGAGGTGCTCGCCTTCGGGAAGGGGTGATCTTCGTTTCGGCACGGTCCGGGCGGGTGAGGGGCCGCCCGTGCGTTTCGGCGGTGGGGACGGGCGCTGTGAGAGGCTGGCTCCATGAACCGGCTGGCTGGTGTGACCTCGCCTTATCTGCTGCAGCATGCTGAGAATCCGGTGGACTGGTGGCCCTGGGAGCCGGAGGCCTTCGAGGAGGCGCGGCGGCGTAACGTTCCCGTTCTGTTGTCGGTCGGCTACTCGGCGTGCCACTGGTGCCACGTCATGGCGCACGAGTCGTTCGAAGACGAACTGACCGCCGCCTACATGAACGAGCACTTCGTCAACATCAAGGTCGACCGCGAGGAGCGGCCCGACATCGACGCCGTGTACATGGAGGCCGTGCAGGCGGCGACCGGGCAGGGCGGGTGGCCCATGACCGTGTTCCTCACGCCCGGGGCCGAGCCCTTCTACTTCGGGACCTACTTCCCGCCCGAGCCCCGCCACGGCATGCCCTCCTTCACGCAGGTGCTCGAAGGCGTTCGGGGTGCCTGGGTGGGGCGGCCCGAGGAGGTGGCCGAGGTCGCGCAGCGGATCGTGCGGGACCTCGCCGGGCGGCAGCTGGACTACGGGAAGGCCGGGGCGCCCGGGCCCGAGGAGCTGGGGCGGGCGCTGCTCGGGCTGACGCGCGAGTACGACGCCGTGCGCGGGGGGTTCGGCGGGGCGCCGAAGTTCCCGCCGTCCATGGCGCTGGAGTTCCTGCTGCGCCACCACGCCCGGACCGGGTCCGAGGGGGCCCTGCAGATGGCCGCCGACACCTGTGAGGCCATGGCCCGGGGCGGGATCTACGACCAGCTCGGCGGCGGGTTCGCGCGGTACTCCGTGGACCGGGAGTGGGTCGTGCCCCACTTCGAGAAGATGCTCTACGACAACGCGCTGCTCTGCCGGGTCTACGCGCACCTGTGGCGGGCCACCGGGTCGGACCTCGCGCGGCGGGTCGCGCTGGAGACCGCCGACTTCATGGTGCGCGAACTGCGGACGCGGGAGGGCGGGTTCGCCTCCGCGCTCGACGCCGACAGCGAGGAGGCGGGGAGCGGGCGCCACGTCGAGGGGGCGTACTACGCCTGGACGCCGCAGGAGTTGGCGCAGGTGCTCGGGGAGGCCGACGGGGAGCTGGCCGCCGCGTACTTCGGGGTCACCGGGGAGGGGACCTTCGAGCACGGCAAGTCGGTGCTGCAACTCCCGCAGGACGGGCCCGTGGTGGAGGCCGGCCGGCTGGCGTCCATCAGGGAGCGGCTGCTCGCGGCGCGCGGGCTGCGGCCCGCGCCCGGGCGGGACGACAAGGTGGTCGCCGCCTGGAACGGCCTGGCCATCGCGGCCCTCGCCGAGTGCGGGGCCTTCTTCGAGCGGCCGGACCTGGTCGAGCGGGCCGTCGAGGCGGCCGACCTGCTGGTGCGGGTGCACATGGACGGGACGGCCCGGCTGGCGCGGACCAGCAAGGACGGGCGGGTCGGGGCGAACGCGGGGGTGCTGGAGGACTACGGCGACGTCGCCGAGGGGTTCCTGACCCTGGCCTCCGTCACCGGGGAGGGGGTCTGGCTGGAGTTCGCCGGGTTCCTGGTCGACCTCGTGCTGGCCCGCTTCACCGCCGAGGACGGCTCGCTGTACGACACCGCGCACGACGCCGAGCAGCTGATCCGCCGTCCCCAGGACCCCACCGACACCGCCGCCCCGTCCGGCTGGACGGCCGCGGCCGGCGCGCTGCTCTCGTACGCCGCGCACACCGGCTCGCAGCCGCACCGCGAGGCGGCCGAGCGGGCGCTCGCCGTGGTGCAGGCCCTCGGGCCGCGGGCGCCGCGGTTCATCGGGCACGGGCTGGCGGTGGCGGAGGCGCTCGTCGACGGGCCCCGCGAGGTGGCAGTGGTCGGGCACCCCGACGACCCGGCGACGGCGGCCCTGCACCGCACGGCGCTGCTGGGTACGGCCCCCGGGGCGGTCGTGGCGGTCGGGCTGCCGCGCGCGGTGGACGGGAGCGGAGGGGAGTTCCCCCTCCTGGCCGAGCGCGCGCTGGTGCGCGACCGTCCGACGGCGTACGTGTGCCGGCACTTCGTCTGCGCGCGGCCTACGACCGAACTGGTCGAGTTGGCTGATCAGCTGGGTGCGGTTCATCCCTGAAACGGGTGGAGTAGCGTCAATTCCACTTGGTGCATGACAACTCGGAAATGTGGTTTTTAACCAGACGGTGCCTCGGCTTCACATGCGCTGCCTAGTCTCGTGTCATCGGGAGTCACCGAGACGCGCGCTGGGGGGTGCGCACGAGGGGGGAACGCGGAGACGGCGGGCCGGGGGGCCCGCCTCGGGTCTCCGGGGGGTTTGCCGGTCGCCGCCTGGGGTTGCGGCATGTCTGTGGGGGGACGGTTTGTTCGCCTCTGTTGTCATTTCCACCATTTCTTTCGCGCTCTTCTGGATGGCCGCCTTCACCTTGTGGTGGCAGATGCACGCCTGGCGCACACCGGAGACGCTGGCCTCGACGCGCTTCGACCGCCCCGACGGCGGGGACCGGCTGGCCTTCTCGCTCCTGCTGCCGGCCCGCCACGAGCAGGCGGTGCTGGAGCACACCATCGACCGGCTCCTGGAGTCGAGCCACACCGCCTACGAGATCATCGTGATCGTCGGCCACGACGACCCGGAGACCGCCGCCGTCGCCGACCGGGCGGCGGCCCGCGCGCCCGAGCGGGTGCGGGTCGTGGTCGACCACAACGCGACCAAGAACAAGCCGAAGGCCCTCAACACCGCCCTCCCGCACTGCCGGGGCGACATCGTCGGGGTCTTCGACGCCGAGGACCAGGTCCACCCCGAGCTGCTCTCCCACGTCGACCACGCCTTCCGCGCCACCGGCGCCGACGTGGTCCAGGGCGGCGTCCAGCTCATCAACTTCCACTCCAGCTGGTACAGCCTGCGCAACTGCCTGGAGTACTTCTTCTGGTTCCGCTCCCGCCTCCACCTGCACGCCGAGAAGGGGTTCATCCCGCTCGGCGGGAACACCGTCTTCGTCCGCACCGGGGTGCTGCGCGAGGCCGGCGGTTGGGACCAGAACTGCCTGGCCGAGGACTGCGACCTGGGCGTACGGCTCTCCTCGGTCGGCAAGAAGGTGGTCGTCGCGTACGACTCCGACATGGTCACCCGTGAGGAGACCCCGGGCTCGCTGATGAGCCTGCTCAAGCAGCGCACCCGCTGGAACCAGGGCTTCCTCCAGGTCTACCGGAAGAAGGACTGGCGGCAGCTGCCGGGCCGGGGGCAGCGCTGGCTCGCCCGCTACACGCTGATGACCCCGTTCATGCAGGCGGCCTCCGGGGTGATCATCCCGGTCAACTTCGCCGTGGCCCTCTTCCTCGACGTGCCCGTCGGGGTCGCGATCATCACCTTCCTGCCCCTGATCACGGCGATGGTGACCTTCGTCTTCGAGATCGTCGGCCTGCACGACTTCGGCCGCCAGTACGGGCTGCGCGTGCGCTTCGTGCACTACCTCAAGCTGATCGTCGGCGGGCCCTTCTACCAGGTGATGCTGGCGGGCGCCGCGATCCGGGCGGTCTGGCGCGAGCAGCGCGGCCGCAACGAGTGGGAGTTGACCAGCCACACGGGCGCCCACCTGGAGAACGCCGCCTCCGCCGGCGCCGCGCACTCCTCCGCCCCGATCCGAGAGGACGCCCACCGGTGACCGCCACCGTGCCCACGGCCACTGATCCCCAGCCCGCGGACCCGGCCGCCGCGAACGCCGACGCCCAGCTCCTGCCCGTACGCCGGCTCCCCGGCTCCCGCGGTCCCGCAGGGCCGGACGGGCCCGACGGCGGCAGCGGCAGCGGCGGCCGCACCGGCGGCGGCCCCGGCAGCCGTCCGGCCGCCCCCGCCCGCCCGCTGGTCCGCTTCCGCTCCTCGCGCCCCGACCTGGTCCTCTGCGGGGTCCTGCTGCTGGCGATCGTCCTCGTCCAGGGCTGGAACATCACGAACTTCCCGACCCTGAGCGACGACGAGGGCACCTACCTCGCCCAGGCGTGGGCGGTCCAGCAGGGCGACGGCCTGGCGCACTACACGTACTGGTACGACCATCCGCCGCTCGGCTGGATACAGGTCGCCGGCCTGACCTGGCTGCCGTCCCTCCTCGTGCCCGACGGGATGACGGTCGCGCCGATGCGGTTCTCGATGCTCGCCGTCTCGGCGGCCGGTTCCGTACTGATCTACGTGCTGGCGCGCCGGCTGTTGCTGCCGCGCTGGGCGGCCGGGCTGGCGATGGGGCTGTTCGGGCTGTCCCCGCTCTCCGTGGTGCTCCAGCGGGAGATCTTCCTCGACAACCTCGCCGTCGTGTGGATGCTGCTGGCCTTCTGCCTCGCCGCGTCCCCCAGCCGGCACCTGTGGCACCACTTCGGCTCGGGGCTGGCGGCCGCCACCGCCGTCCTGACCAAGGAGACGATGCTGGTGGTGCTCCCGGCGCTGCTGGTGACGATGTGGCGCCACAGCCACCGCGACACCCGCAAGTTCGCCGTCACCGGTGCCATCACCGCCTGCACGCTGATCGGCCTCTCGTACCCGCTCTACGCCCTGCTCAACAACGAGCTGCTGCCGGGCGCCGGGCACGTCTCGCTCATCGACGGCATCACCTACCAGATGAGCCGCCCCGGCTCCGGCTTCCTCCTCGACCCCGGCTCCGGCTCCCACGGCGTCCTGCGGTCCTGGCTGTACTACGACACCGTGCTGCCGCTGGGCGGCCTCGCCGGCGCCGTCCTGCTGCTGGCCACCCACCGGTGGTCGGTCACCGCCCGGGCGCTCGCGGGCCCGGCGCTGGCCGCCGTGATCCTGGCCGCGGTCGCGATGCGGCCCTCCGGCTACCTCCCGGCGATGTACGTGATCCAGGCCCTGCCCTTCCTCGCCCTGGTCCTCGCCGCCGCCGCGGCCAGCGTCACCCACGCCGTCCTGCGCCGGCGCCGCGGCCCCGGCGAGCAAAGGCCCCTGGTGTACGCGCGCCGGGCGCTGGTCGGCGTCCTCGCCCTCGCGGCGGCCGCGTACGTGCTGCCCCGCTGGTACGAGGGCGACCGCACCGCCCTGACCGCCGACGCCAACGCCCCCTACCGGCAGGCCGCCGCCTGGCTGGGCCGCGAGGTGTCCGACCCGGCGAACACCCGGGTCCTCGTCGACGACGCGCTCTGGCTCGATGCTGTTCACCACGGATTTGCACCCGGACCGGGCGCCATCTGGTTCTACAAGGCGGACCTCGACCCGGCCGTCTCCCAGACCCTGCCGCGCGGCTGGCGGGACATCGACTACGTAGTCTCCTCGCCCACCGTGCGTCGCGACGCGGTGGACCTGCCCACCGTGAAGGCTGCTCTGGAGCATTCGACCGCGGTCGCCGTCTTCGGTACGGGCGAGGACCGTATCGAGATCCGCCGCACCGACCGCGAGAGTGGGAGCTGAACCAGCATGAGCGAGGACCTGTGGCCCCCGCACGCCCTGGATGATCCGGAGGTCGACACTGCGCCGGCGTCCTCCGGGTCCGGCGGCGTCACCCTGATCATCCCGACCTTCAACGAGTCCGCCAACGTCGCCGAGCTGCTCCGGCAGCTCCGCTCCGCCCTGCCCGCCGGCCCGCCCTGCGGGGTCCTCTTCGTCGACGACTCCACCGACGACACCCCGGCCGTCATCGAGAAGGCCGCGGCCGACTGCCCGTTCCCGGTGGCCGTCCTGCACCGCGAGAACCCCTCGGGCGGGCTGGGCGGAGCCGTCGCCGAGGGCATCGCCCGGGCCGACTCCGACTGGATCGTCGTCATGGACGCCGACCTCCAGCACCCGCCGCACCTGGTCCCCGAGCTGGTCGGCGAGGGCGACCGCACCGGGGCCGACCTCGTCGTCGCCTCCCGCTACCTGCCCGACGGCAGCCGCGCCGGACTCGCCGGCGGCTACCGCGTCGCCGTCTCGCGCGGCGCGACCTGGCTGGCCAAGGGGCTCTTCCCGCGCGCCCTGCGCGGCATCAGCGACCCCATGAGCGGCTTCTTCGCCGTGCGCCGACGGGCCGTCACCGCCGAGGCGCTCAAACCCCTCGGCTACAAGATCCTGCTGGAGCTGGCCGTCCGCTGCCGGCCGAAGAAGACCGCCGAGGTGCCCTTCGTCTTCCAGGACCGGTTCGCGGGCGAGTCCAAGTGCACCGCCCGCGAAGGGCTGCGCTTCCTGACCCACCTGGCCGCCCTCCGCTCGGCGAGCCCGCTCGCCCGGATGATCGGCTTCGGCCTCGTCGGGCTCTCCGGCTTCGTCCCCAACCTCCTCGCGCTGTGGCTGCTCACGCACGCCGGGATGCAGTACCTGGCCGCCGAGGTGCTGGCCAACCAGGCCGGGGTGCTGTGGAACTTCCTCCTCATCGAGACCCTCCTCTTCCGCGACCGCCGCCGCCACCGCCACTGGGCGGACCGCGTCGGGCGCTTCGCCCTCCTCGCCAACGCCGACCTGCTGCTGCGCATCCCGCTGATCGCGCTGTTCGTCGCCCGGCTCGGCCTCGACGTCCTGCCCGCGACGGCCCTGGCGCTGGTCACCACCTTCGTCCTGCGCTTCGCCGCCACCGAAGCCCTCGTCTACCTGCCGCGCGGGCCGCGCGCGGCGGGCCGCACCCGTCCCACGACCAGGAGTTGAGCCGCACCGAAAGGACCACTTCATGCGAAGGACGATCCGACGGAGGGCGGGCCGCAGGGCCGCGCTGGCCGCCGTCGGGGCGATGACCGCAGGCCTGCTGCTCACCGCCCCGCAGCAGGCCACGGCCGGAGCGCCCAACCTGCTCACCAATCCCGGCTTCGAGACCGCCGGCGCGCCCGGCTCCGACATGCCGTCGTGCTGGTCCAAGTCGGGCTGGGGCGACAACGACTTCACCTTCGCCACCGTCCCCGACGCCCACAGCGGCACCCTGGCCGTGAAGGTCTCGCTCACCCGCAGGGTCAGCGGCGACCGCAAGGCCCTGGTCACCGAGAACACCACCTGCGCCCCCACCGTCGTCCCGGGCCGGCAGTACGACCTGTCCGCCTGGTACAAGTCGAACACCCCGGACGTGGCGGTCACCGTCTTCCGCCACGACACCGCCGCCGGCTGGCAGTACTGGACCGACCTGCAGAACCCGCCGGTCAGCGCCGCCTGGTCGCAGACCCGGGTCCGTACGCCCGCCGTCCCCCCGAACACCGACAAGATCGCCTGGGGGCTGTCCGTCTACGGGGTGGGCACCCTCACCACCGACGACTACGCGCTGGAGGAGGTGGGCGCCGTCCCGCCCCGGCCCGGGTGCACGGGCACCGCCGAGGAGTGCGCCAAGGGCAGGTGGGAGGTGATGGCGACGCAGAACCCGGTGCGCTCGATGCACGCCGTGGTCCTCAGGAACGGCAAGGTGCTGCTGATCGCCGGATCCGGCAACGACATCTCCCAGTTCAACGCCGGGACCTTCACCTCCGCCGTCTACGACCCCGTCGCCGGCACCGTCAGGACCGTTCCGACGCCGGTGGACATGTTCTGCTCCGGGCACGTGCAGCTGGCCGACGGCCGGGTGCTGGTGATGAGCGGCAACAAGGGCTACCCGTCCGCCGACGGCAGGATCGGCTACCAGGGGCTGAAGGACTCGTACGTGTTCGACCCGGCCACCGAGACGTACACGAGGACGAACGACATGAACGGCGGGCACTGGTACCCGTCCGCGACCCTCCTCGGCAACGGTGACGTGATCTCCTTCGGCGGACTGAAGGAGGACTCCACCGGCAACGTCACCGCGGAGCGGTTCTCGGCGGCGCAGCACAGGTGGCTGCCGTTGAGCCAGGTCAACCAGACCTGGTCGTACTGGGGCCTGTACCCCTCGATGATCCTCATGCAGGACGGCCGGCTCTTCTACTCCGGCAGCCACACCTTCGGCAACGGCACCGCCGGCTCGGGCTCCTCCGTCTACGACTACGACGCCAACACGATCACCGACGTGCCCGGGCTGCGCAGGAAGGACGAGCGCGACGAGTCCGCGAGCGTCCTGCTGCCCCCGGCCCAGGACCAGCGGGTCCTGACCATCGGCGGCGGCAACAACGAGACCAACCCGGCCGCCCACCGGACCACCGACGTCATCGACCTGAAGAAGCCGAGCCCCGCCTACACCGCCGGCCCCGACCTGCCCCAGGGACTCGTCGACACCGGGGCGGGCAAGCGCCCGCAGACCGGGGCCGAGGGCAAGATGTACGTCTCCGCCGTACTGCTGCCCGACGGCAGGGTGCTGGAGACGGGCGGCGGCCTGCACGACCGGGCCGACCCGGTCTTCGAGGCCTCCCTCTTCGACCCCGGGACCGACACCTACCAGGCGGGCCTGGCCGCCGACCCGATCCCGCGCACCTACCACTCGGGCGCGTTCCTGCTGCCCGACGGCCGGGTCATGTCGGTCGGCGACAACCCGGGCAACGGCACCTACAACCACGCGGTGTCGGTCTACGCGCCGCCCTACCTGTTCAAGGGGCCGCGCCCGCAGCTCACTTCGGTGGTCGACACCGAGTGGGTGTACGGGGACACCCAGCGGATCACCGTCGACCGGCCCATCGCCAAGGCGGAACTGATCCGCCCGGCGGCGGTCACCCACTCCTCCGACCCCAACCAGCGGTTCGTCGACCTGCCGATGACCGTGGTCAACACCACCACCATCGACCTCAACGTCACCGGCAACCCCAACCTGGCGCCGCCCGGCTGGTACATGCTCTTCGGCGTCGACGCGGCCGGCGTCCCCTCGGTCGCGACCTGGGTCCACCTGGGCGGGGCGCCCTCGACGGCGGCCGCGCGGCAGGGGCCCGCCCCGCACGAGCACACCTTCGCGGACGCCCTGGCCGCGCCGAAGGAGAACCCGCGGCAGCGGGCCTCCGTCCCGGTCGCGCCCACCGTGGCCGGCTGCGACCGGCACTACGGGACGGTCAACGTGTGCGTCCCGACGGCCTTCCCGGCGGAGGTGGCGCAGACCACCGCGGCCCGCTGCGACTGGCTGGCCGCGCATCGGTTCCCGAAGCGGATGAAGGTCAACGGCAGCGACCCGCAGCAACTGGACCCCGACGGGGACGGCCACACCTGCTGACCGCCGCCCGCATTCCGCCCGCGCACGGGCCGGGGCCCCGCCGCACACCCGCGGCGGGGCCCCTCCCGCGGGACGCGCCCGGAATGCGGGCCCCGGCCCGCCGTGCGATAACGGCAGCATGAAGGAGACCCCCGCGGCAGCGGCCGCGGAACTCAAGATCAGCTTCGCCGGGGCGGAGGCCGGGACCGCGTCCGAAGCCCTGGGACTGCGCCGGGAGGAGGGGCGGCCCCGGGTCATCCACTTCTGGGACCGGCCGGTCCGCCCCGCCGGCGGAGAGGTCGCCCTGCCCCTGCTGGACCGGGGGCTGATCCTGCGCCTGCGCCGGGACGCGGACGAGGGTCCGGACTCCAAGCGGAAGGCGGACCTGACCGTGAAACTGCGCCCGTGCCCGCCGCTGCCCGGGGAGTGGCAGGAGGACCGGGAGGAGGAGCACTGGGAGTTCAGGGTCGAGGAGGACCGCGCGGGGCCCGCGTTCACCCCGGTCCTGTCCGCCTCGCTGGAGGCCGAGCGGAAGTTCGGGGACGCCCTCGACGCCGAGGGCGGTGACCTGGAGGACCTGCTGGCCAAGGCGCAGCGCGAACTCCTGGAGGCGGCCGGCGCGGACGACGAGGACCTCGGGGCGCTGACGGCGCTGGGCCCGGTGCACGCCGTCAAGTGGAAGCAGGACTGGGACGGGCTGCCCGGGTCCGTCGCGATCGAGGAGTGGACCACCGACGGCGGGCTGCGGTTCCTGGAGGTGTCGGTGCGCGCCGACCTCGGCGGGGCGGCCGCGGCCCAGGACCTGCTCGCGGCCGGGCTCAAGGAGCGGGGCCTGGTCCCGCCGTCGACGGGCGAGACCAAGACCCGGGCCGTGCTCGCGGCCCTCGCCCGGAGCCTGCCGGGCTGACGGGCCGGGCCGTCGGGCGGGAGCGCCGCCCGACGGGCCCGGCGGACGGCCGGGCCCGTGCGGGCCGGTGTGCTCAGCGCGGGCCGGTGCGCTCAGTGCGAGTAGGCGGCCAGCGAGATGCCGACGTAGTGGGCGACGAAGGCCGCCAGCGTCAGGGAGTGGAAGACCTCGTGGAAGCCGAAGACGCGGGGTGAGGGGTTGGGGCGCTTGATCCCGTAGATGACCCCGCCCGCGCTGTAGAGGAGGCCGCCGACGACCACCAGTACCAGGACCGCGATGCCGCCGGTGCGCAGGAAGTCCGGCAGGAAGAAGACCGCGGCCCAGCCCATCGCTATGTAGCAGGGGGTGTAGAGCCAGCGGGGGGCGCCGACCCAGAAGACGCGGAAGGCGATGCCGGCCGCCGCGGCGAGCCACACCGCCCACAGCAGGGTGCGCCCGGTGGAGTCCGGCAGCAGCAGGACGGTGAGCGGGGTGTAGGTGCCCGCGATGATCAGGAAGATGTTGGCGTGGTCGAGCCGGCGCAGGACGGCCTCGCCGCGCGGGCCCCAGGTCCCGCGGTGGTAGACGGCGCTGACACCGAAGAGCAGGCAGGCGGTGAGGATGTACACCCCGCACGCGACCCGCGCCCGCGTCGAGTCGGTGAAGGCCATCAGCACCAGGCCGGCGACCACCACGGCCGGGAACATTCCGGTGTGCAGCCAGCCGCGCATGAGCGGCTTGGCCTCCGGAGCTGCGCGTTCGGCCGGGGCGGCCGGTACGGCAGCGGCGTCAGAAGTCATGGTCATCATGCTACCTACGGGTGCGTAGGTTTCCGTTAGTCCTCTTTACGGAAGATTGACTGACGTGGCGATGCTCACGTGAGAGGCCCCCTGGACATATGCGCACATCCACCGGATGATCAGATGAGTGCGGTCGACACCGGATGAGCGGAGCGCGAAGCGTCCGGGTCGCGGCCCCCACGGGGCATACACCAAACAAACCCCTCAACAAGGAGCAATCGTGGCGCGCGACAACGCGGCTCCCACCCCTTCCCTCCCGACGACGCACCAGGAGCTGATCTCCTGGGTCGACGAGATCGCGGCCCTCACGCAGCCGGACCGCGTCGTCTGGTGCGACGGCTCCGAAGCCGAGTACGAGCGCCTGTGCGAGGAGCTCGTCGCCAAGGGCACGTTCAAGAAGCTCGACGAGACCAAGCGCCCGAACTCGTACTACGCCGCCTCCGACCCCTCCGACGTCGCGCGCGTCGAGGACCGGACCTTCATCTGCTCCGAGAAGGAGGAGGACGCGGGCCCGACCAACCACTGGAAGGCCCCTTCCGAGATGAAGGAGCTCTTCGCGGGGCAGGAAGGCATCTTCCGCGGCTCCATGAAGGGCCGCACGATGTACGTCGTGCCCTTCTGCATGGGCCCCCTCGGCTCCGAGCTCTCCGCGATCGGCGTCGAGATCACCGACTCCGCCTACGTCGCGGTCGCCATGCGCACCATGACCCGCATGGGCAAGGCCGTCCTCGACGAGCTCGGCACCGACGGCTTCTTCGTCAAGGCCGTCCACACCCTCGGCGCCCCGCTCGCCGAGGGCGAGGCCGATGTCGCCTGGCCCTGCAACACCACCAAGTACATCTCGCACTTCCCCGAGACCCGCGAGATCTGGTCCTTCGGCTCCGGCTACGGCGGCAACGCCCTGCTCGGCAAGAAGTGCTACGCGCTGCGCATCGCCTCCGTCATGGCGCGCGACGAGGGCTGGCTCGCCGAGCACATGCTGATCCTCAAGCTCACCCCGCCGGCCGGCGAGGGCGAGACCAAGTACGTGGCCGCCGCCTTCCCCTCCGCCTGTGGCAAGACCAACCTCGCCATGCTGGAGCCGACCATCCCCGGCTGGACGGTCGAGACCATCGGCGACGACATCGCCTGGATGCGCTTCGGGGAGGACGGCCGCCTCTACGCGATCAACCCCGAGGCCGGCTTCTTCGGCGTCGCCCCGGGCACCGGCGAGCACACCAACGCCAACGCCATGAAGACGATGTACGCCAACACCGTCTTCACCAACGTCGCGCTCACCCCCGACGGTGGCGACGTGTGGTGGGAGGGCATGACCGAGGAGCCCCCGGCCGAGCTGATCGACTGGCGCGGCAACCCGTGGACCCCGGAGTCCGCCCAGACCGCCAATGGGTACAGCCCGGCCGCCCACCCCAACGCCCGCTTCGCCGTTCCGGCGTCGCAGTGCCCGACGATCGCCCCCGAGTGGGAGGACCCCAAGGGCGTCCCGATCTCCGCGATCCTCTTCGGCGGCCGCCGCGCCTCCGCCGTGCCGCTGGTCACCGAGTCCTTCGACTGGAACCACGGCGTCTTCATCGGCTCGAACATCGCCTCCGAGAAGACCGCCGCCGCCGAGGGCAAGGTCGGCGAGCTGCGCCGCGACCCGTTCGCCATGCTGCCGTTCTGCGGCTACAACATGGGCGACTACATGGCCCACTGGGTCAAGGTCGCGGCCGACAAGGACCAGACCAAGCTCCCGAAGATCTACTACGTGAACTGGTTCCGCAAGAACGACGCGGGCAAGTTCGTGTGGCCCGGCTTCGGCGAGAACAGCCGCGTCCTGAAGTGGATCGTCGGCCGCCTCGACGGCAACGCCGAGGGCGTCGAGACCGCGATCGGCGTCCTGCCCACCAAGGCCGCCCTGGACCTCGACGGCCTCGACATCTCCGACGAGGACCTCGACTTCCTCCTCACCGTCGACAAGGACGTGTGGCGCGAGGAGGCCGCCCTGGTCCCCGAGCACCTCAACACCTACGGCGACCACACGCCGAAGGAGCTGTGGGAGCAGTACCACGCGCTGGTCGAGCGCCTGGGCTGAGCCCGGACCGCCTGCCCGGTGCCGCAGGCCACATGAACGTGGGAGTCCCCGACCAAGGTTCTCCCACCGCTGTGGGAATCCCCGACCAAGGCTTTCCCATCGCAGCACACGCCTGACCGGCCGACGGAAGCCACTGTCCCGGCCGCCGTCGGTCCCGCCCCTCAGGAGCGCCCGCGCTCCTCGAGGTAGGTCGTGTGCGTCTGCTGACGGCGGGCCTCCCTGTCCTGGAGGCCCGCCGTCAGGCGTTCCGCCTCGTCGAACAGCACCGACAGCTGCCGCTCCAGGTGCCGCTCCGGCGACTCCCCGCCCGGCGTCAGCCGGGTCCACCAGCGGGTCCGGTTGTACGTGTCCACGCATTCCGGCACGTCCAGCCGGACCGCCCGGGACAGCGCGTGCACCGCGTCCGGATCGGCCGCGAGGGCCTCCGTGACCCAGCCCGGCTCCAGCAGCGCCGCGTACAGGTCCAGCAGCTCGCCCAGCTTCCCGTCGGCGGCCGGCGGGAGCTCGACCTCCGCCACGTAGTCCCGCAGCCGGCCCAGGTCCTCCCGTACGGCCCCCAACCGCTCGGCGCTGCCCGGGAACAGCGGTACCGGGGCCCGCTCCGGCGGGGCGATCAGCGCCCCCGCCCCGTACAGGCCCGCGATCACCACCGGCCAGTACGCCCCCGCCGCCCCGGCCAGGGTCAGGGCCAGGCCGGCGAGACCGCAGGCGCTGCCGGCCAGGTTCTTCTTCGACTCCAGATATCCCAGCGCCCGCGCCAGGGGCCTATTGGTAGCCACGGATCTCCTCGAAGGCCCCGTCCAGCGACCCGTTCCCGTTGGTGGCGTCGAAGAGCCGGCCACCCGTCAGCTCGGTGATGTGGCCGAGCTCCTTGCGGTCCGAGTCCCCGAACAGGACGGCGAAGACCGGAGTGTGCTTCTGCCCCTCGGGCAGTCCGGCGTAGAAGGAGTCGAAGTCCTGCACCCTGTCCCCGCTCTCCCCGTCCGTCATCAGGACGATCGACGTGAACGCGTCGGCCTTCCCCTGCCCCAGGTGCCGGTAGGCGGCCTTCAGGCTGCCGTACACCGCCGTGCCCCCCTCGGGCCGCAGGGACTCCACGTCCCCGCGGATCGCGTCCAGGGCCGGACCCGGGTTCCCGGGCTCCACGACGTGCGTCAGCACCTTCTTCACCTCGTCGCCGAAGGGCAGCAGGGTCACCTCCTCGCGGTCCCTGAACCGCTGCCCGGGACCCGAACTCCCCGTCCCGGTCAGATCCGTGAGCGCGTCGCGCAGCCGCCCGATGCGGTTGTCGCCGGCCATCGAACCGGAGGTGTCGAGCACGTACACCGTGCGGGAGGGCCGGCGCAGCTCGTTCTCGTACGAGGCCAGCAGCCCGTCGGCGACGGAGCGCGAGCCGGGGAACGGCAGTTCGCGCCGCTTCTCGGCGTCCAGACCGGCGGCCGGGGCCACTCCGGCCGCCACGGGACGGCGGAAGGTCTTCTCGGTGATCGCCTTCTGCGCCGCGTCGCCCCGCAGGTACTCCGTCAGCCGCCGGCCCGACTCGCGGGCCCCGGCGGGGGAGGAGGTCAGCAGGGCCAGCGGGTAGTGGGCGGTGACCACCCCGTCCTTGGGGCGGATGACCGTCAGCGGCGCCTTGGCGTCCTTGTTCATCGAGAGCAGCACCGACTCGTAGTTCACCAGGGCGTCGACGTCGCCGCGCTGGGCGTAGGCCGTCGCGAGCCAGCCGGAGGAGCCGGAGGTCAGCTTCTGCCCGTTGAAGAAGGCCTTCAGGCGGGGCCGGGCCTTCTGCACGTCCTCGTCGGTGAGGGCCGCCTGCGCCCCCGACAGCCCCGACGCCACCGAGACCAGCGCCGAGAAGCCGGAGTTGGAGCGCACCGGGTCCGTCATCCCGTACGTCAGCCTCCCGGCCGCCACGGCCTCCTCGACCGCCGCCCAGGTCACCTCCTGCGGCTTCCAGCCGAGCCGGGCCAGCGCCTCCGGGCGGACGCCGAGGGCGACCGGCGAGGACATCACCGGGGTCTCGTTCGCGAGCTTGGCGGCCGCCTCGGGGCGCAGGCGGAGGTAGTCGTCGGAGGAGAGCCAGATCGCGTCGTACTTCCCGTCCGCCTTGCCCGAGGACACCTGCTCGGCCGCGTCGAGCGTTCCCGACCAGGTGAAGTCGACGGAGACGCCGGTGGCGGCCTTCGCGTCCCTGAGGATCGGCTCCATGTCGGCGAGCTCGCTGGAGGCCAGGACGCGCAGCCTGCCCTCCTTGTACTCCGCCGCCGGCTTCCGCGAGCCGGCGGAGTTTCCGCCGTCCGGCTTCCCGTCCGTGCAGGCCGAGGCCCCGAGCAGGGTCGCCGTCAGGGCCACGGCCGCCGCGAGACGCCTGCGCAGGCGCCCGCGCACGGGTCCGTACCGTTTCACCGCTCACCGCCTTCCAGGGCGTTCGGCGTGCGGGTGCGGGCCAGGTACGCCGAGGCCGCCCGCAGCTCGCCCGTCAGGGACTCGACCGTCGCCGCCATGTTCTCCGTGGCCTGGGCCTTGAAGCCGTCGATCGCGTCGAGGGTCTGGTAGATCCGGCCGAAGGCCTCGCGCAGGGTCTCCGCCCCGACGGCGGGGTCGGCGGCGATCCGCTGGATCTCCCCGCTCTGGGTGGCCAGCATCTCGGCGTTCCCCCGGATCAGCTCCTCGGTGGTCCCGCGCAGGGCGTTGACCTGCTCGACCACCTTGCGCTGGCTGTCGAGGGCCGACGCCAGCATCACGGCGATGCGCAGTGCCGAGACCGTGGTGGTCGCGGCCCGGTCGACGCCCTTGATCAGCTCGTCGTTGTTGCGCCGGACCACGTCCATCGCCAGGTAGCCCTGGGCGCAGACGGCCAGCTGGGTCAGCAGGTCCTGGTGCTTCTGGCGCACCGGGAACAGCACGTCGGAACGGAGCGCGTCGGCCCGGGCCGGGTCGGTGCGGCCGGCCTCGGCGATCCGCTCCCCGACGGCCGCGTCCAGGGCCTCGGTGAGGACCGCGTACTCCTGGAGCTTGCCCATGGTCTCCCACAGCCGGGCCCGCTCGGTGTGCAGGGCCGCGTTGTCGCGGCGCAGCTCGTCCTGGCCGCCGCGCAGGGCCTGGACGATCCGGTTCAGGGTCTCCTGGGAGGAGGCGTACCGGGCGACGTGGTCCCGCAGCCGGTTGCCGCCGGGCAGCTTCGCCAGCAGCCTGCGGGCCCCCTTGGCGGGGGCCGCGGCCTGCGGGTCCAGGTCCTCGACGGTCCGGCGCAGCTCGACGAGCGACCCGGCGACCCGGGCCTGGGCGTCACCGCCGCCGTCCGCGCCGATCGAGCGCACGGCCCGCTCCAGCATCCGGTTGGACTGGTCGGCGGCCGTGCGCATGTCGGAGGAGCCGAGCGCGGTGATGTCGTGGATGTGGGTGGCGAACTCGGGGGAGCGCGTGTCGATCCCGGCGAGCCGGCCGACGTACTCGCCCGCCCGGCGGGACATCTCGTCGTGCACGCCCTCGTCCAGCGGGACGAGGCCGGAGGCCTGCTCCCGCTTCACGGCTGGCACGGGCTCGGGCGCGGTGAGCACGAGCGGGCTCTCGGCCCCGTCCCCGGGCGGCGTCAGCGGATCGGCGGTCATCAGTTGTCCCCCTGGCCCTTGGCGCGGGCGGCCAGCGCCATCAGCACCTTGACGGTCGGAGCGCCCACCTGCCGGATCCCGGTCAGACCCGGGTTGAGGTACCCGGCGTGGGGCGCGGTGGCGGCGGTGAACTCGGCGACGCCCTCCTGGGGGCGGAACCCGTGGCGCAGGGCGAGCCGGCGGAGCTCCGGGTCGGTGGCGAGGAGGGCGCCGAGCTCCTTCGTCTTCTCGTTGAGGGGGACGAAGGTGTGCGGGGAGTTGACGGTGGTGTCCGGGTAGAGCACGACCATGC
Organism: Streptomyces sp. NPDC096136; assembly: GCF_044763325.1. Classification (NCBI taxonomy): domain Bacteria; kingdom Bacillati; phylum Actinomycetota; class Actinomycetes; order Kitasatosporales; family Streptomycetaceae; genus Streptomyces; species Streptomyces sp. NPDC096136. Next base: position 299,672 of record NZ_JBIWFZ010000003.1, read on the forward strand.
TGCCCACCTCGGCGTTCGTCTGCTTCTGCATGAGCAGGGATGCCACCTGGGACTCGTAGGCCAGGATCAGGGGCTCGCCGCTGCCGCTGATGAAGGCGCGGAACGGGTCGTCGGTGGAGGGCTCCAGGGCGCCCTGGACCTGGATCAGCTTGCGCAGGAGCGGCGCGGTGCGCGCGATCCCGGCGTCGTCGGAGACGACCGTGCCGCCATTGGCCACGTTGGAGGTGGCGGCGATGAACAGGGCGCCGGAGTTGGAGGTGGCGGGGTCGGTGGTCTTGACGAAGACCCGCCCGGCCAGCTCCGGGTAGCCGGCGGAGCCCGTGAGCTGCTGCCAGTTCCGGTCCTCGGAGGCCGCCTTGAGGTAGGGCTCCATGAGGAGGCTGCCCGAGTTCTTGCCGACCATCCTGACCAGGCCGTTGTCCGCGAGGACCTTGGCCGCGTTGGCGCGGGCGATGACGACGAGGGGGGAGAAGAACGGCTTGGCGGTCTGCGCCCCCTTCACCCCGGCGGCGGCCTCGATCTCCTGCGCGGGCTCACTGCTGCTGGGGAAGGCGAAGTCGAACTCCTTGAGGGCCAGTTGGTCCATGGCCCAGGAGCCCGAGGTCTCCGTCTTCACGGTGTAGCCCTTGGCTGCAAGGGCCTTGACGACGTCGGGGTCACGGAAGAACTCGGACTTCTCCGATCCGATGACGCCGCGCACGGTCTTCGTTGCCGTGCCCTCTGTTCCGTTCCCCCCGAGAACGACGACGGCGATCACGCCGCCTATCAGGAGGACCGCCAGAGCGATTCCTAGGATGCGTCTCACGGGTGCAGCCTGCTCACGGAAACCCACATTCCGCGAGGCGTCGGGTGAACGGCCGGTGTCCAGGCGGTCCCGCTTCGAAATGCTGTGTGGGCGGGTGGCTGCTGGCGGGGCGGCGGGCGTGCCGGGAGGATCGTGGCATGGCACTGAAATGGCAGGGGTGGGTCGTGGGCCTCGTGGGCCTGGCCGGTCTCCTGGTGTTCGCCCCGCTGGGCCTGTACGTGTGGGCCAGCAGCCCGGCCGGCCCGCCGGCCGCGTCCGCCCTGCCCCCGGAGGTCCGGGTCGCCGACTGCCGCGTCGACCCGGCGAGCCGGCGCGTCCTGGCGGTGGTGGAGGCCCGGGGCGGACAGGGCTCGTACGTGGTCACGGTCGAGTTCCGCGACCGCCGGCCGTCCCTCCCGGACGCCCGCACGTCCCGCGCCCTGGTCCGCCTCCCGGGCCTCACCCCGGACACCCCACCGGCCCGCACGGAGGCCGTCGGCCCGGTCTGGCCCCCGTCGACGGTCCCGTGGTGCGGGGTGGCGGGGGTGGCGGTCGGGTGAGGGGCGACCGGCTCACCACGCGCCGCGTCCGCGCTGCCGGCCGCCCCGTCACCCGATGAAGGACTACCGGGGCGACGCCGAGTGCGGCGGGCAGGACCAGGCCCACCGCGGCCAGGACCTCAAGGGCTCCGATGGCCTTCACACCGCCGTCGTGCGTCTCCCGCACGACGGCTGCTTCCCACGCTCACGCGACCGGCCGTCGTACGTTGGGTTGTCCGGGCGAGGGACGGGAGGCGGCGGTGGGCGAGACGACGGTGGCCGGGGTGATGGCCGAGCTGGCCGGGCTGGAGGACGCGAAGACGCGGGCGGTGAACGAGCGGCACGGTGATGACCACGGGGTGAACCTCGGCAGACTGCGCGCGATCGCGAAGCGCCTGAAAACCCAACAGGAGCTGGCGCGGCAGCTATGGGAAACGCAGGACTCGGCAGCGAGACTGCTCTCCCTCCTCGTCTGCCGTCCGAAGGCCTTCGGACGCGACGAGCTGGACGGGATGCTGCGCGGGGCGCGGACGCCCAAGGTGCAGGACTGGCTCGTCGACTACGTCGTGAAGAAGAGCCCGCACGCCGAGGAGCTGAGGGTGGCCTGGTTCGCCGACCCGGACCCGGTGGTGGCGAGTGCGGGCTGGGCGCTGACCGTCGAGCGGGTGGCGAAGAAGCCGGAAGGCCTCGACCTCCCGGGGCTCCTCGACGCCATCGAGTCGCGGATGCAGGACGCCCCGGAGCGCCTGCAGTGGGCGATGAACCACTGCCTGGCCCAGATCGGAATCGAGCACGCCGGGTACCGGGCGCGGGCGATCGCGATCGGGGAGCGGCTGGGAGTCCTGAAGGACTACCCCGCGTCCCCGGGCTGCACGTCCCCGTACGCACCGGTCTGGATCGCCGAGATGGTGCGCCGGCGGTGAGTTCAGCAGGTCGAGCGGACCAGCAACCGACGGTCCATGCCAGCCCCGGGCGGCCGCCGGACGCGGGGATGGGGGCCGTGGCCGCGGGTGTGTGGCGCCCGGTCCGGGGCCTCCGCGGCGCCGGACCGGGGCCGTCAGTGGGCGCCGGCCAGGTTGGCGGCGGCGGCGTGGGTGTCCATGCGCTGGGCGGCGAGGATGGCCACGGCGGTGTCGGCGCGGGAGGCGGCGACGAGGAGGGCGCGGGCGGCGAGGTCGTGGGCGCGGCGGTGCAGGGCGGCGGTGTCGGCGCCGTCGGGCGGGGCCGGGTGGGAGACCCGGGCCGGCTGGGACCCGCGCAGGCGGGCCACCTGCTCCGCGATGCGGGCGGCGCCGCCGTCCTCCAGGCCGAGTTCGTCGGTGACGGCCAGCAGGGCCGCGAGGTGCCCGGCGAGCTGGATGTCGAGGGCTTCGCCCCGGCTGCTGTGCGGGTACTGGGGTTCGCTGCGGTTGCCGTCCACGACGTGGACGGCCGACTTGGAGCGGATCGGCTCGTACATGAGGAGGCCTCCTGCGGGGTCAGGAGACCATCCTACCTTGGATCCGTTCTAAAGTTGAGCTGCATCCGGAGTCTGGGACGGTACCCCCGCGTCCCGACCGTCAGTGCTGGCCGTAGCCGTCCAGGAAGCGGCCGATGCGGGTCACGGCGTCCGCGAGGTCCGTGGCGTTGGGCAGCGTCACGATGCGGAAGTGGTCGGGTTCGGGCCAGTTGAAGCCCGTGCCGTGCACGACCATGATCTTTTCGGCCCGCAGCAGGTCCAGGACCATCTGCCGGTCGTCCTTGATCTTGTAGACCGCCGGGTCCAGCTTCGGGAACAGGTACAGCGCGCCCTTCGGCTTCACGCACGTCACGCCCGGGATCTGCGTGAGCAGGTCGTACGCCGTGTCGCGCTGTTCCAGCAGCCGCCCGCCGGGGAGCACCAGGTCCACGATCGACTGCCGGCCGCCGAGCGCGGTGGCCACCGCGTGCTGCGAGGGCATGTTCGCGCACAGGCGCATGTTCGCGAGGATCGTCAGGCCCTCGATGTACGAGGAGGCGTGCTTCTTGGGGCCGCAGACCGCCATCCAGCCGGCCCGGTAGCCGGCGACGCGGTAGTTCTTGGAGAGGCCGTTGAAGGTGAGGACCATCAGGTCCGGGGCGATGGCGGCGGTGTTCGTGTGCGTGGCGCCGTCGTAGAGGATCCGGTCGTAGATCTCGTCCGAGCAGACGATCAGGTTGTGGCGGCGCGCGATGTCCGTCAGGCCCCGCAGCATCTCGTCGTCGTAGACGGCGCCGGTCGGGTTGTTCGGGTTGATGATCACGAGCGCCTTGGTGCGGTCGGTGATCTTGCGCTCGATGTCCGCCAGGTCGGGCATCCAGTCGGACTGCTCGTCGCACCGGTAGTGCACCGCCGTGCCGCCCGCCAGGCTGACGGAAGCCGTCCACAGCGGGTAGTCGGGGGCGGGGACCAGCACCTCGTCGCCGTCGTCGAGCAGCGCCTGCATCGACATCTGGATCAGCTCGGAGACGCCGTTGCCGAGGTAGATGTCCTCGACGTCCAGGTCGATGCCCTTGGTCTGGTAGTGCTGCATGACCGCGCGCCGGGCCGACAGCAGGCCCTTCGCGTCCCCGTAGCCGTGGGCGTTGCCCAGGTTGCGGAGCATGTCCTCGAGGATCTCCGGCGGGCACTCGAAACCGAAGGCCGCGGGGTTGCCGGTGTTGAGCTTGAGGATGCGATGACCTGCCGCTTCGAGCCGCATCGCCTCTTCGAGGACGGGTCCGCGGATCTCGTAGCAGACATTGGCGAGTTTCGTTGACTGGATCACCTGCATGACGGGAGCTTACGGGCCTCTCCGTTCGTCCGCTGGGGCATTCCGGCCGGACACCAGGGAGTGAAATGTCCCGTTTCAACTGATGGGCGGGTGGCTTCCCCGTCCACCCTTTGAAACGGCGGCCGTCCGACCGCTCCGGCCTGCGGATCGGATGGGGGAATGAGGGCGGCGCTCACTCCAGTGTTGCGCTCGTCACCCCCGTCGGGCCACCGGTGCGCCCTTCTGGGCCGAACGGGTGGGCCCCAACTCCCGGGCCCCCGGCGCCCGGCCCTCCGCCGGGGCCGGCGGACGGGTCGCGGACCCGCGGTCCCGTCCCCTGGACCAGGATTGACGGGCGGGTTTGTTTAGGTGAGCCTTACCTTGCTTTGGCGCGGCGTACGGCGCCGTGCCCGCCCGTCCGCCCGCTCGTTTCCCCCCGGAGCCCACCGCCATGTCCTCCTCCGCAGCCAGACCCTCGCCCCGCCCCGTCCGCCTGTACGACTCCTGGTGGACCGTGGCGGCGGGCGCGCTGTGCGCGCTGGTCGTCCTGGCGGCGGGGCTGTGGTGCTCCCTCCACCTGCAGGCCGACGCGGCCATGCACTCCGCCGCGCTCTTCGCGCACCTGGCCTCGCTGGTCCTCGGCTTCGGCGCGGTGCTCTCCGCCGACTACTACGGCGTCCTGTGGGCCACCGGCCGCTGCACCCTGGACGAGGTGGTCGCCGCGACCGCCCGCCTGCACGTGCCGATCTGGGCCGGCCTCGGCGGGCTCGTGGTCAGCGGGCTGATGCTGCACCCCGACGTCCACTCCCCGCTGACCCTCACCAAGCTGGGCCTGGTCGCCGCCCTCACCGTGAACGGCCTCCAGGCGGGCCTGCTGGGCCGGCGCCTCGGATCCGTCGAGGGCGAGGCCGGGCGCGGGCTGCTGCTCTGGGGCGGCGTGACCGCCCTGGTCTCCCAGGCCTGCTGGTGGGGCGCGGTCGTCATCGGCTTCCTCAACACCAACGGCTGACGGCGAGGTGACATCCCGGGCCCCCGGCGCGGGCCCCCGGCCGGGGGGCCGTGGCAGCATCGGCGCCATGCGCTACCGATACGCCACCGAGGCCGACGCGCCCGCCCTGGCCCGGATGTTCGCCGCCAACCACCACGACGCCCTGACCGAGGAGCAGCGCGCCGCGCAGGGCTTCGTCCAGGGCTCCTTCGACGCCGCCGCCCTGCGGGACATGGCCGCGGCCGGGGAGCTGCTGGTGGCCGACGACGGGGAGGGCCGGATCGCCGGGCTGCTCGCGCTGTCGGTCGCCGCGGACATGGCCGGCCCGCCGGCGGCGGTGACCGGGCTGCTGCGGGCCCAGGCCGACCTCGTATGGCGGGGCCGCCCGCTGGGCGAGGTGCCGTGGCTGCTGTACGGGCCGGTGGTGGTCGACGCCGGCTTCCGGGGGCGCGGCGTGGCCCGGGGCCTGTTCACGCGGGCCGTCGAGGCGTCGGCGGGCCGCGCCGAGGCCCTGGTGGCCTTCATCGAGGAGGGCAACGCCCCCTCCTGGCGGGTGCACGTCGACGCCTTCGGCATGACCCCGCTCGGCACGTACACGGTCTCCGGCCGCACCTACCACGCGGTGGCCGCCCCCGCCGGGGCGCAGGCGGCCCCCGGCCCGGTCAGCCCTCGATGATCACCAGCGGGAGCTCCCGGGGCCGCGCCGCCGCCTGGTGGTCGTCGAAGAGCGGCCACAGCGCCGTCATCGCCTCCCAGTAGGTCTCCCGCTCCTGCGGGTCCGCCGTCCGCGCCCAGGCCGGGAAGACCGCCGTGCCCACCTGGACGCGGACCTCCGGATGCGCGGCGAGGTTGCCGTACCAGGAGGGATGGTGCGGGCCGCCCGTGCCGGCGGCCACCACCAGCAGCCGGCCCGCGTCCCGCCCGTAGATCAGCGGGGTGCGCACCGCCCGGCCGGAGGCCCGGTCGAGGGTGGTCAGCAGCAGGGTGGGGACCCCGTGCCACAGGTGCCCGTCGGTGCCCCCGCTCGACACGTACGTCCGCACGTGTGCGAGGCGCGGCCCCGGACGCGGGTCCGTGGGGTGCTCCCAGTCGACGGCGACGGCGACGCTGTTCATCTGACCTCCGTAGGGCGTCCCCCCTACGGCTAACGAGTCTTCACCGATTCTGGATGCGGCGCGCCCGCGGCGCACCCCCGGCGCTCAGTCCAGCAGGGCCGCGCGCTCGATCACCACCGGTACGAGCGGCACGTGCCCGTGCCCGCCCGCCCGGCCCGTGCGGACGGCGGCGATGGAGTCCACGACGTCCCGGCCCTCGCCGACCACGCCGAAGACCGCGTAGCCGTAGCCGGTCGCGGTGGGCGCGCTGTGGTCCAGCGCCGGATTGTCGGCGGTGTTGATGAAGAACTGGGAGGTCGCCGAGTGCGGGACGCTGGTCCGGGCCATCGCCACCGCGAACCGGGTGTTCTTCAGCCCGTTGTCCGCCTCGTTGCGCACCGGCTCCCGCACCGGCTTCTGCCGCATGTCCGCGGTGAACCCGCCGCCCTGGTTCATGAACCCGGGGACCACCCGGTGGAAGACCGTCCCGTCGTAGTGGCCGCTCTCCACGTACGCGAGGAAATTGGCCACCGTCGCCGGCGCCCGCTCCGCGTCGAGGTCGATGACGATGGCGCCGAGGCTGGTGGTCAGCTTCACCTGGGGCATGTCGGTCCGGTCCCTTCCGGTGCTGAAACGTGCGCCTCAGCTTCGCAGAGGGTCACGGACGGGCCACGGCCCGGGGTGCGACCCCGGGCCGTGGCCACGGCAGTGCGTCCGGCCGGCCGCCGGCTACGGCAGGTAGCGCTCGATGACGGACGGGCCCTTCTCCTCGATCAGCTTCCGGGCCTTCTCGACCCGCTCCGGAGTCGGGTCGTGGCCGGTCGCCATCACCAGGTCCTCGGGGTCGTACGGCCGCTCACCGCCGGTGAAGAGCCGGTCCGACCGGGTGGGCTGCTCGTTGGTTTCACTGTCCATCGGATACCTCCTACGGTGCCCCAGGCCCCCATCCTCCGGCCCCGGCACCAAGAACGCACCTCGGGAACCGCGGGCCGCCGCGCGACCCGGCGCGCCGCCCGGCTCAGACGGCGGCGAGGGTCGCGGCCGCGCCGACCGCGATCAGCAGCCCGCAGATCGACAGGTTGACCTTCCGGTGCTCCCAGAACACCGCGACGAACTCGCGCAGCATGGCGCTCGGCAGGAAGTAGCGGGCGGTCGGCGAGCCCACGACCTGCCCGTTGACCCCGGTCTTGCGGGCCAGCATCGCGGCCCGGAAGGCGTGGAAGTTGTTGGTGACCACCACGCACCGGTAGCCCGGGTCGTGCGCCAGCATGATCTCCTTCGAGAACAGCATGTTCTCCTCGGTCGTCCGGGACCGGTCCTCCAGCGTGACGTGCTCCGCCGGAACCCCCTCGGCGATCAGCCAGTCCGCCATCGCCCGGGCCTCCGCGACCCGCTCGTCCGACCCCTTGCCGCCCGAGGTCAGCAGCACCGGCGGGCGCGAGCCGCGGGCCAGCTGGGCCTCGTAGACCTGCTTGCCCTTGCGCAGCCGCGAGGCCAGCAGCGGCGGCACGCGGTCCCCGCCGACCAGCCCGGAGCCCAGCATCACCACGTGGTCGACGTCGCCGCGCACCCTGATCCGGCCGTAGAGGAAGGCGTAGCCGAGGAAGCAGAGGAAGAGGAACGCGACATAGGCGACGACCAGGGTGAGGGTCGCCGCCATGCCGTTGAGGAGGGTGGAGCGGAACATCGGGACGACGATCAGCAGCGCGATCATCCCGAAGATCCCGAGCCCCGCGAGCATCGACAGCAGGTTGGCCGGACGGCGTCCCTCCTTGCGGATCATCGTCACGCCGTTGGCTATCAGGAAGGCGCCGATCGCCATCGTGCCGAGCGTGGGCGCGGCGAAGGCGAGCGCGATGATCGTCAGGGCCGCCCACCCCGGCAGCGCCGTCACCTGGAAGAGCAGGGCGGCCGAGAACGTGATGAGGGTCAGCCCGAACAGCACCGCGTTGCGGAAGCGGCGGCGGTCCTTGAACGCGCTGACGCACAGGGCGAGGAAGAGGAGGGCGGGGAGGACGAAGGCGGCCATGGCGTTCATCGTATGTGCCGCCCGACCGGTGCCGGCGGGGGCGAACGCCCGGGCCGGCGCAGGGGGTCCTACGCCCCAACGGCCGTTCTGCGGACGGACCGTCCGGCCAGGACGTCGGTCCGGCGCCCGTCCCGCATGACGAACCGTCCGTCGATCAGCACGTGCGGGATGCCGGTCGGCAGTGCGCGCGGGTTCTCGTACGTGGAGCCGGCCGCGACCGTCCGCGGATCGAAGAGCACCAGGTCCGCCCGGTACCCCTCGCGCACCAGCCCCCGGTCCGGCAGCCGCAGCCGCGCCGCCGGCCGGCCCGACAGGTGGGCGACGCACTCCTCCAGCGAGAGCACGCCCAGCTCGCGCACGTAGCGGCCGAGGTAGTGCGGGAAGGTGCCGTACGCCCGCGGGTGCGGCTTCGCGCCGTGCAGGATGCCGTCCGAGCCGCCGGTGTGGACGCGGTGGCGCATGATCGCCCGGACGTTCCCCTCGTGCCCGACGTGCTGGAGGACGGTCGTCCCCAGCCGGTCGTCCAGCAGGAGCCGGCGCGCCTGCTCCCAGCCGCGCAGGCGGGTGCCGACGTGGTGGGCGTGGGCGGGGTCCCCGGTCCCGGCCACCTCGACCGTCGCCCAGTCCACCGGCACGCCGTGGCAGCCGTCGGCACCCTCGACCTCCAGCGCGTACCGGATCCGCGCGGCGGTGGCGCCGTCGGCCAGCCGGGCCAGCAGGGCCTCGGGCCCGCCCTCGTGCGCCCAGCTCGGCAGCAGGGCGGCGAGGGTGGTGCAGCCGGGGGTGTACGGGTAGCTGTCGAGGGTGACGTCGGCCCCGTCGGCGAGCGCCCCGTCCAGCAGGGCCAGCAGCTCGGGGGCGCGGCCCTCGTTCTCCGCGAAGTTCATGGTGGCGTGCGCGAGGTGCAGGGCGCATCCGGTCTCCCGGGCCAGGCCGAGCATCTCGGCGTAGGCGGCGAGGGCGCCGCGCCCGTACGAGCGGTGGTGCGGGCAGTAGTAGCCGCCGTAGCGGGCCACGACCGCGCACAGCTCGGCGAGTTCGGCTCCCGAGGCGTACATGCCGGGGGTGTAGGTGAGCCCGGAGGACATCCCGACGGCGCCGTCCTCCATCCCCTCGGCGACCAGCCGCCGCATCCGGTCCGTCTCGGCGCGGGTGGCCGGCCGGTCCTCCCAGCCGAGGACGCAGGCCCGGACGGTCCCCTGGGGCACGAGGTAGGCGGCGTTCACGGCGCTGCCCCGTCCGCCGTGGGCCCGGTCCAGCCGGTCGAGGTACCCGCCGACGGTCCTCCAGTCGAAGTCGACGTCGTCCCCGCTCCCGTTCCACCCGGCGATCGCGGTCCGCACCTGCGCCAGGGTCGGCTCGTCCACGGGGGCGTACGACAGCCCGTCCTGGCCGAGGACCTCCAGGGTCACGCCCTGGGCGGCCTTCGCGCTGTGGTCCGGGTCGCGGAGCAGCGCGAGGTCGCTGTGGGCGTGCATGTCGACGAACCCGGGCGCGAGGACGAGCCCGTGCGCGTCGACGGTCCGCCGCCCGCCGCCGGGGAGCCGTCCGATGGCGGCGATCCGCCCCTCGTGGACGCCGACGTCGGCGGGGTAGGACGCCCCGCCGGTCCCGTCGGCGACCCGGGCTCCCCGGATGACGAGGTCCACCTCCTGGAGGCCCGTCTCCTAGAAGAAGGTCCGCACGTACTCGCGGACGGCGCCGTCCGCGCCGACGACCGGGATGAGCGGCCACTTCTCGAAGATGGTGCAGGGGTGCGACATCCCGAGCGCCACCCAGTCGCCGACCTGCACGGCGTCGGCGGCGTCGGTCTCCAGCCAGGCGTGCTGGTCGGACAGCTTGACGACGCGCACGCCCGCGGCGGCCCGCTCCTCGCCGGTGAGCGCGTCCCGGACGAGCTCGGCCTCGGGCAGCCCGAGGTCGTAGGCGATGTCGCGCTTGCCGGCGTTGACGAAGGCTTGGGTCGGGGACGGGCGCGAGACGACCTGCGTCCAGAGCCGGAACGCCGGGCGCAGCCCGCCCTCCTGCGGGACCCGGTTGAAGGGGGTCAGGCGGGTGTACCACCCGTGGTCGTGGGAGACGTAGGCGCCGGAGCGCAGCAGCTTGAGCACGGGCCGGGACAGCTCGGGCAGTTCCCCGAACACGTCGGCGACGGCGTCGAACCAGGCGGAGCCGCCGGCGCTGACGACGATCTCCTCGACGTCGGCCGCGAACCGCCCGGCCTTGTCGAACTCGACGGCGAGGGCGGTGAGCCGGCGCAGCCAGGCGTGCACCTTCTCCGGGTCCGCGTCGGGGACCTCGGCCTCGTACCCGGCGATGCCGACGAGGCGCAGGGAGGGGGCCGCGGCGACGGCGTCGGCGACGGCCCGGCAGTCCTCGTCGCTGCGGGCCCCGGTGCGGGCCCCTTCGCCGGCGCCGAGTTCGACGACGACGTCGACCCGGGCGGGCTGCCCCCGCAGGGCGCCGTCCATGAGCTCGACCCCGCGCACGGAGTCGACGTAGCAGACGAACCGGAAGCCGGGGTCGGCCGCGAGTTCGGCGGCGACCCAGCGCAGGGCGGCCGGGTCGACGAGCTCGTTGGCGAGGAAGATCCGCTGGATCCCGAAGGCCCGGTAGACGCGGGCCTGGTGGGGTACGGCGGCGGTGATGCCCCAGGCGCCGTGCTCCAGCTGGCGTTCGAAGAGCTGCGGGGCCATGCAGGTCTTGCCGTGCGGGGCGAAGGCGAGGTGGTGGCGTTGCGCGTACGCGCCGAGGACGGTGAGGTTGTGGTCGAGCGCGTCGGCGTCCAGGGTCAGCACGGGGGTGGTGAACCCGCCGGTGTGGAGGTCCCTGGCCTGCGCGGCCAGCTCGCCGACGGTGAGGCCGGCGGCCTCGGCGTCCGGGGGGAGGCCCTTGAAGCGGTGGTCGACGGGTTCGGCGGCGAGGCGTCGGACGGCGTCGCTGGGCATGGGGCCTCCTGGTGGTGCGGGTGGTGCCTGTGGTGTAACACCGGTGACGACGAGGGGTCAATGCCGTGCGGTTCCGGCGGCGGGGCGGGGCGGAGGGCGCCCGCCCTAGCGAACTGCTCGAACCGCGGCCACCCGCACCCCGTGCCGCTGACACCATCGGTGCGGAGCACCGCTCCGCACCGGACACCACGAACCCGCCGGAGGATCCCGTGAGCGAGAAGACCGCCGTCACCCCCGAGTCCCACCCCGCAGCCCCCGCGAAGTTCTCGCACGGCGTGCGCAAGGGCAACATCCTCCAGGTAGCCGGCCAGGTCGGCTACCTGCCCGCCGCCGACGGCCGGCCGCCGGCCGTCGCCGGCCCGACCCTGCGCGAGCAGACCCTGCAGACGCTGGAGAACGTCCGCTCCGTCCTGGAGGCGGGCGACGCGGGCTGGGACGACGCGGTGATGATCCGCGTCTACCTGACCGACACGGCCCACTTCGCCGAGATGAACGAGATCTACGACGCCTACTTCGAGGAGCAGGGCGTCAAGGTCCCCGCCGCCCGCACCACGGTGTACGTCGGCCTGCCCGCCGGTCTGCTGATCGAGATCGACGCCCTCGCCGTCCTCGGCTGAGCACGGGGGAGGGGCGCCCCCCTGGCGGCGGGGCGCCCCGGACCTTCGGCCCCGGCTGCGGCTAGGCGCAGTACTGGGCTTCCTTGCCGATCGAGCGGTACATGCAGTCCGCGTTCTCCAGCAGCTGGAGCACCGCGTCCTTGTTGCGCGCCGTCTCGCGGTCGATGACCTCGTCGGGCGGGTAGAAGCCGCCGCCACCGCCGGTGTCGGACGGGTACATCTCGAAGGTGTAGGCGAAGACCTTCTGGTCGCCCCACAGCCAGTCGTCGATCGTGCCGTCGGTGATGTACAGGTCGCTGGACTGCTCCGGCGTGTAGCCGTTGCTGGCGGCCATGCTGGTGCCGATCTTCTTGTAGACCGCGAGGTCGTCCGCGGTCAGCCCCGGCGCGGTGTCGTTGTACGTCCACCCGAAGGGCCACAGCACGAGTTCGCTGTAGGTGTGGAAGTCGATGGCGGCCTTGATCTGCTGCTTGCCCCCGACGATGCGGCTGCGCACGAAGTCGGAGACCACCTTCACCTCGGGCGCCGACGCGGCGGCCGGTCCGCGGTAGGTCTCGGAGCTCTTGCTGCTGCTGGAGCCGCCGCAGCAGCCCCACTTGTAGTCCCAGTTGCGGTTGAGGTCGGTGCCCACGGCCGAGGAGCCGGAGTTGGGCTGCCGGTTCTTGCGCCAGGAGCGGTACGAGCCGGTGGCGATGTCGTACTCGCCGCCGTCCGGGTTGAGGTCCGGGACGACCCAGATCTCGCGGCTGTTCACCATGTTGGTGATCCGGGAGTCGCTGCCGTACTTGGAGCCGAACTCCTGGAGCAGGTACAGGGCCATCTCGACGGTCAGGTGCTCGCGGGCGTGCTGGTGGGCGGTGAAGAGCACCTCGGGCTCGTCCTCGTCCGTGCCCACGTTGTCGCTGATCTTGATCGCGACGATGTCCCGGCCCTGGTACGACTTCCCGATGACCCGCTTGCTCATGATCCCGGGGTACTGGGCGATGCGCTGGTCGATCTCCGCGCTCGCCTCGGCGTAGTTGTGGTACTTGGAGTCCGCCGAGGGGAAGTCCATCGGGCGGGTCGCGACGCCGCGCTCGGAGCGGTCCGGCGGGCCGGCCAGGGCGGTCAGCTGGTAGCCGCGGGCGCGCAGGGCCTTGGCCTGTGCCGGGTCGGCGCTGACCACGACCGAGCGGGCGTCGACCTCGTCGATGGAGACGCCGCTGCTCAGCAGGGCGGTGCGCTCGGCGGCCGTGGACGGGCCCTTGACCTCGTACTGGACGACCGCCTCGTCCTGGGTGGCCGTCGAGGGGGTGGGCGGCGGGGCTGCCGTCGCGCTCATGCCGTAGGCGGGTGCGCCGAGCGCGAGCGCCAGCAGGGCGGCCGTGACGGCGGCCCTCCGGCGGGTGTGGAGCCGCATGCGTTCTCCTGGGTGGAGTGTGGGGGTAGCCGTGCGGACGCGCACAGCGTGCTCTTGTGGCATGTCCCGGTCAATAGCCTCAGGCGTACCCGGTGCTGCGCACCGGACCGAATCAGCCACCCCCACACACCTACCGCCTACGGCAGCCCGTGCACCTTCGGACCCACCGCGTTCGACCAGGTACTACCCGCCTTGGCGTCCCAGTTGGTCGACCAGGTCATCGCCCCGCGCAGTCCCGGCCAGGTCTTCGACGGCTTGAAGGACCCGCAGTTCGTCCCCCGCGCCAGGCAGTCCAGGGCGTTGTTCACGACCGTCGGCGACACGTACCCGCTGCCGGCGCCGCTCGGGGAGGCCGGGACGCCGATGCCCACCTGGGAGGGGTCGAGCCCGCCCTCCAGCTGGATGCAGGCCAGGGCGGTCAGGAAGTCCACCGAGCCCTGGGAGTACACCTTGCCGTCGCAGCCGTTCATCGCGCCGCTGTTGTAGTACTGCATGTTCACGACGGTGAGGATGTCCTTCACGGCCAGCGCGGTCTTGAAGTACCCGCCCTGCGCGGACTGCATGTCGATGGTCTGCGGGGCCATCGTCAGGACCAGCGAGGGGCCCGCCTTCGCCGACAGGGCGCGCAGCGCCTGGGTCATGTACGTCGGGTCGAGGCCGTTCTCCAGGTCGATGTCGATCCCGCTGAAGCCGTACTCCTGCATCAGCGCCCAGGCCGAGTTCGCCAGGTTCGTCGCGGAGGCGGAGTCATTGACCGAGATCGTGCCCTTCTCGCCGCCGATGGAGAGCACGACGGACTTGCCGGCCGCCTTCTTCGCCGCGACGTCCGCCTTGAACTGCGCGACGGTGTAGCCGCCGAGGCCGGCCGAGTCGAGGGTGAAGGAGATGCCCCCGGGCGTCGCCGTGGCGTCGGCGAAGGAGACGGCGATGATGTCGTACTGGGCCGAGACGTCGGAGAGCCTCTGGACCGTCGCCCCGTTGTCGAAGTTCTGCCAGTAGCCCGTCAGGGCGTGCCGGGGAACCGACGGGTTGGGGTTCGGGTTGCCCCCGCCGCCGGTCGTGGTGCCCGTCACCGGAGCGGACTTCGGCCCCTCGCCGGCCGCGTTGTAGGCGCTCACCTGGAAGGAGTACGAGGTGGCGGCGGTGAGCCCGGTGATCTGCGCCGAGGTGCCGGTCACCGACCGGACGCGGACGCCGTCCTGGTAGACGTGGTAGCCCCCCGCCCCGCCGACCGCGTTCCACGCGAGGGTGAGCGACGTGTCGCCCTGGCCGGAGACCGAGGGCGCGGCGGGGGCGCCCGGGAGGCTCGGGCCGGGGTCGGTGCCGCCGCCCCCGTCGGGGCCGAAGACGCTGAACTCGTCCACGAGGTAGGCCGGCTGGCCGTACCAGCCGTGGGTCCAGACGGTGACCCGGGTGGTGTTCGGGCCGGTGGTGAAGGTGGTCGACAGCTTCTGCCAGCCGCCGCCCGAGCCGGGGGTCCAGGTGGAGACGTCCTGGGTGCCGGTGCCGGTCGCGCCCAGGTAGACGTACGAGCCCTGCACCTGGGTGCTGAGGGTGTACGTGGAATTCGGCTTGACCGTGACGGTCTGGCTGCACTGGGCGTTGTCCTGCCCCGCCGGGGCGGCGCGCAGGGCGCCCGAGCCGGCGTAGACGGGCGAGGCGACGACGGCGCCCGAGCCGCCGGAGCAGGACCAGCCGGTGAGGCCGGACTCGAAGCCCCCGTTGCGGGCGACGTCGACGTCGGCGGCCTGGGCGGTGCCCGTCGCGAGGGCGGAGAGCCCGCCCGCGGCAAGGGTGGCGGCGCCCAGCAGGGCGAGGGAGCGCATGCGGTTCACGTGGACTCCGTGGGGGGAGTGGAGGGGTGGGGCGGAAGGGGGTTCGCGTGGGGATCGAAGGGGCGGGGGAGTGGGGTCCCCCGTGGGGAAGTGCCGGCGCAGCCAAGTTGGTCCAGACCAATCCTGGTGTCAAGGGTGTTTGCGAAGTGGCTTGAAATGAATGGGATCCGGATCCCTGTTGTCCGGGTTTTTCGTCACCTGCGAGCGGTGCTTCCGGTACGGGAATTCCCAAGCCCCTGACCAGCCAGGGGTGACGCGGATATGGTGCTGGGGCAAGGGGGAAGGCGCGTCGGACGTTTGCGGTCGCGCAGGGTCATGCGCGCGGCCGCGTGCGCGTGCGCGTGCGTGACGGCCCGGGGAACGGCCGTCGCGCACCGGGTGAACGGGGGGATTCGCGTGCCGACCGCCATCGCTGTCACCAGTGCCGATCTGGTGCTGCCGGCCCCCGACCGGCACACCCCCGGAGCCGCCGTCCTGAGTCCGCCCGGTGAGGCCGACCTGGAGACCGCGCTCGCCGAGACCACCGCCCTGCTGGAGCGGCACGGCCACCTCGTGGCCCTCGTGCCGCCCTGGCTGCCCCCGGCCACCGTCCGCCGGCTGCACACCGTCCGGGCCATCCTGGAGACCGACCGGATCGCCCTGCTCGACGTCGACCTCCCGCCGCTGGGCACGGCCGTGCTGGCCCGTCAGCTGCGCCAGCTCACCGTCAGCGACTTCAGCCCCGGCGTGCTCGCCTCCGCCGCCCGGCTGCTGTCCCACTACGTCTACGCGGGCGCCCTGCTGGGCAGCGTCGCCAAACTGGACCGGGTCCCCGTCGGGCTCAAGGCCCACGCCCGCTCCTGGTCGCCGAGCGCCCAGTTCGCCGTACTGGCCCACCCGCAGCCGCACCTGGCCAGGCTCGGCGGCTCCGCGGCGGCGGCCCACTCGGGGGTGCTGCCCCCCGGCCCCGCCTTCGCCACCCACCTCACCTTCGCCCGCGGACAGCTCTCCTCCGACTGGGTCGCGGCCGAACTGGCCCCCGCCTGGAAGGTGCAGGGCGTGATGGAGAACCCGCTCCCGGCCGACTCGCCCCGCTGGTGGGCCACCCCCAAGCTGGTCGAGTTCGCCGCCGCCATCCCGGACGTCTCCGTCCTCTACCAGCTCGTCGCCTCGGTCCGCCGCGAGCAGTGCCGCTGGTGCGGCTTCGAGCTCATCGGCGACCGCTGCGGCTTCTGCTCCGCCCCGCTCGCCGCACCACCGCCCGAGGTCCCCGCCGCCCGCTCCGCCACCCGCACCAGATCCGGATCCTGACCGCCCGAACGAACGAAGAACGGCGAGGTAAGTCGGCTCATGAACTCACGCCAGCGCCGCGGCGTCATCCTGCTGCTCCTGTCGGCCCTGTGCGCCCTCGCGGCGTTCGCCGGGGTGCTCGTGGTCATCGGCGACGTCAACTCCAAGGTCGGCGCCGAGGTCGTCGCGTACCGCGTCAAGGGCGACATCGCGCCGTACAGCGCCCTGTCCGCGGGTCAGTTCGAGGAGGTCAAGGTCCCCAAGCGGTGGCTGTCCGACACCGCCGTCAGCGACCTCGGGAGCCTCCAGGGCAAGATCGCGCTCACCACCCTGAAGAAGGGATCCCTGCTGCAGAGCGACATGTTCGTCGACAAACCCCAGCTCCAGCCCGGAGAGCAGGAGATCGCCATCATGATCGACGCGGCCACCGGCGTGGCCGGCAAGATCACCTCCGGCGCCAAGGTCAACATCATCGCCACCTTCAAGGGCGCCAAGGAGTCCGAGCCCTCCCGCTCGGTGATCATCGTCGCCAACGCCCGGGTCCTGGGCGTCGGCAAGCTCACCGCCCTCGACAAGGACAGCGACAAGAAGGGACCGGCCGAGGCCGTCCCGATCACCTTCGCCCTGAACACCAAGGACACCCAGCGCGTCGCCTACGCCGAATCCTTCGCGGAGCACGTCCGCCTGGCCCTCGTCGCCCCCGGCACCGACTCCACGCCCGGCCCGACCGACCGCACGTACACCCTCGACGGGGACAGGTGAGGCGCGGATGACCACTCGGATCCTCCCCGCGGCCGGCGACCCCGACGCCGCCCGCTCCGTCGTCGCCCTGCTCAGCCAGCTCCCGGACGCCGAGCCCGCGCCGCCCGTCCCCGACTCCACCTCCCTCCTCGACGCCCTGGGCCGCCTCGCCGCCGACTCCGTCGACGAACTCCCCGAGGTCGTCCTCGTCCACGAGCGGATCGGGCCCGTCCCCGCGCTGGAGCTCGTCCGCGAGGTCGCCCTGCGCTTCCCGGCCGTCGGCGTGGTCCTGCTCTCCTCGGACACCGGGCCCGGGGTGTTCTCCGCCGCCATGGACTCCGGCGCGCGCGGCCTGGTCGGCCTGCCCCTGCACTACGAGGAGCTCGCCGCCCGCGTCGGCGCGGCCGCGCAGTGGTCCGCGGGCGTGCGCCGCCACCTGGGCCGGGGTGCGGAGGCCGCCTCCGGCCCGGGCGGCCGGGTGGTCACCGTCAGCGGGGCCAAGGGGGGCGTGGGCACCACCTTCACCGCCGTCCAGTTCGCCCTGGCCGCGGCCGCCTCGGGACGGCGCACGGCCCTCGTGGACCTCGACCTCCAGGCCGGCGACGTCGGCTCGTACCTCGACGTCCAGTTCCGCCGCTCGATCGCCGACCTCGCCGGCATCCAGGACATCTCGCCCCGGGTCCTCCAGGACGCCGTCTACGAGGACCGCAGCGGCCTCGCCCTGCTGCTGGCGCCGGCGGACGGGGAGCGCGGCGAGGACCTCGACGAACGCGCCACCCGGCAGGTGCTCAGCGCCCTGCGCGCCCGCTACGAACTGGTCGTGGTCGACTGCGGCACCCAGGTGACGGGCGCCAACGCCACCGCCGTCGAACAGGCGGACGTGGCGGTCCTGGTCACCACCCCCGACGTGGTCGCGGTACGGGCGGCGAAGCGGATGGTCCGGATGTGGGAGCGGCTCCAGGTGCGCAAGGCGGAGGACACCGCGCTGGTGGTCAACCGCTGGAGCAGGCACACCGAGATCCAGCCCTCGCTGATCGAGAAGATCACCAAGACCCGTCCGACCCGCACGCCGGTCCCCGCCGCCTTCAAGGAGCTCCAGGGGGTGGTGGACGCGGGCCGGGTGCAGGACCTCGACAACCGCTCGACGGTCAAGCAGGCCCTGTGGGCCCTGGCGGGGGAGCTGGGGCTGCTGTCGGCCCCGCAGCCGGGGCCGGCGGCTGCGGGGCAGGCCCCCGCGGGTTCGGCCCTGGCGGTCCGGGCCGTCGGGCCGGTGGCGCGGTTGCGGTGCGGCCGGGAGGGCTGACGGATGCGCCGGTGGCCGGGGGAGCGGGACCGTGACCGGGGGCAGGCGGCCCTGGAGTTCGTGGGCATGGTGCCGCTGATCCTGCTGCTCGTGGCGGCCGTGTGGGAGTGCGTACTGATCGGGTACGCGTTCTCCCTGGCCGGGAACGCCGCCGACGAGGGGGCGCGGGCGGGCGCCGTGCACGGCGACGGGGCCTGCCAGGCGGCTGCCGCCGAGCACATCGGGGGCGCGTGGGGCATGACGGCGGACTGCGGCGGGTCCGGCGACGTCTACAAGGCCACGGTCAGGCTCAGGGTCCCCGTCCTCTACCCCGGCCTGAACTTCGGCGAGATCACCGGAACCGGGGGCGCGGCGATGGAGAAGGAGGCGGAGTGACATGGGTCGTACGCGACACACCCGCCCCGGCACCGGGCCCCGGCCGCGGACGCGGTCAGGGGACCGGGACCGGGGCCAGGTGGCCCTGGAGTACATCGGCTTCGTCCCGATCCTCCTCTTCGTCGCCCTCTGCGGGATCCAGCTGGGCTGGATCGCGTACGTCCACGAACAGGCGGGCACCGCCGCCCGCACCGCCGCCCGCGTCGAGGCCCGCAAGGGATCGGGCGGGGCGGCGGCCGGACAGGCCGCCGTCCGGGGCGGCCTCACCGCCGACGTGAGCCTGACCAAGACCGCCGACGCGGTCACCGCCACCGTGACCATCCCCATCGCCTCGATCGTCCCCGGCCTCTCCGTGGACCCGGCGAAGGCCACCGCCGTGATGCCCAACGACGATCCGACCGGAGCCCGCCCATGAGCCTGCGTTCCCGGGTCAACACCCCGGACGACCGCCACGGTCCCCGCGAGGACGGCCGGCTCGTCCCCTCCTACCGCGCCAAGCTGCTGGAGGAGATCGACCTCGCCGAGATGTCCGCGCTCGCGCCCGCCGAGCGCCGGGCCCGCCTGGAGCGGGTGCTCGGCCACATCATCAGCCGCGAGGGCCCCGTCCTCTCCACCGCCGAACGCGCCCAGCTGATCCGCCGCGTCGTGGACGAGGCCCTCGGCCTCGGCGTGCTCGAACCGCTCCTGGAGGACGCCTCCATCTCCGAGATCATGGTCAACGGCCCCGACCAGATCTTCGTCGAGCGCGCCGGCCGGGTCGAACAGCTGCCCCTGCGCTTCGCCTCGCACGAGCAGCTGATGCAGACCATCGAGCGCATCGTCTCCACCGTCAACCGCCGCGTGGACGAGTCCAATCCGATGGTCGACGCGCGCCTGCCCAGCGGCGAGCGCGTCAACGTCATCATCCCGCCGCTGTCCCTCACCGGCGCGACCCTCACCATCCGCCGCTTCCCGCGCGCCTTCACCCTGCACGAGATGATCGCCCTCGGGTCGCTCGACGAGCAGATGCTGCTCCTGCTCTCGGGGATGGTCCAGGCGCGCATGAACGTGATCGTCTCCGGCGCCACCGGCACCGGGAAGACCACCCTCCTCAACGCCCTCTCCGGCCTGATCCCGGAGGGCGAGCGCGTCATCACCATCGAGGACTCCGCCGAGCTCCAGCTCCAGCAGGCGCACGTCATCCGGCTCGAATCCCGCCCGCCCAACGTCGAGGGCAAGGGCCAGATCACCATCCGCGACCTCGTGCGCAACTCCCTGCGCATGCGCCCCGACCGCATCATCGTCGGCGAGGTGCGCGGCGGCGAGACCCTCGACATGCTCCAGGCGATGTCCACCGGCCACGACGGCTCCCTCGCCACCGTCCACGCCAACAGCTCCCAGGACGCGCTGATGCGCCTCCAGACCCTCGCCTCCATGTCGGAGGTCGAGATCCCCTTCGAGGCGCTCCAGGACCAGATCAACAGCGCCGTCAACGTCATCGTGCAGCTCACCCGCTTCGGGGACGGCTCGCGCCGCGTCACCGAGATCTCCGTCCTCGACTCGCACGGCCGCGAGCCGTTCCGGATCACCACCGTCTGCCGCTACGTCGCCCAGCCCATGGCCGCCGACGGACGCGTCCACGGCTACTTCGCCTACGCCCCCCTGCCGCGCCGGACCGCGGAGCGCCTCTACATGAACAACCAGCCGATCCCCCAGGCCTTCGGGGTCGCCCCGCCCGAGGACCACCTCGACCCGCTGACCTCACGGACCGTCCTGTGACCCACCTCGTCCTCCTCACCCTCGGCGCCACCCTGCTGGCCGGCCTGTTCGTCTCCCTCGGGGTGCACGCCTACTCCGCCGGCCTCGCCCAGCGCGCCGCCCTCGTCGAACGCCTCGCCGCCGAGGGCGCCCCGGAACCCGCCGGCCGCCGGCGCCGCTTCCCCGGTGTCGACCGGCGCCTGCGCAGGACGCGGCTCGGCCGGCGCATCGAGCTGAAGCTGGCGACCACCGGCCTGGACCTCACCCCGGGCGAGTTCCTCGTCTACGTGCTGATGGCGGTCGCCGGGGTCTGGCTGCTCTCGGCCGCCCTCCTCGCGCCCTTCTTCGGCCCGGTCGCCGGCCTGATCGGCCTGTGGGCCGCGAACGCCTTCCTCGCCTGGCAGCGGGCCCGGCGCACCGAGCGCTTCGTCAACCAGCTGCCGGAGCTGGCCCGGATCCTCGCGAACGCCACCCAGGCCGGACTCGCCCTGCGCACGGCCATCGGGATCGCGGCCGAGGAACTGGAGGCCCCGGCGGGGGAGGAGCTGGCCCGGGTCGCGGACCGGCTCGCGGTGGGGCACTCCGTCGAGGAGTCGCTCGGGGAGATCGTGGACCGGCTGCCGTCGCGGGAGCTGGTCGTCCTCGTCTCCACCCTCGTGCTGTCGGCGCGGGCGGGCGGCGCCATCGTCGGGAGCCTGCGCAACCTCGTCGTCACCCTGGAGCAGCGCAAGGAGACGCGCCGGGAGATCCGTACGCAGCTCTCGCAGGTCACCGTCACCGCCTACCTGGTCCCGGCGATCGGGCTCGGCTCGCTGCTGCTGGTCGACACGATGATGCCGGGCGCGCTGGACCGGATGACCGGCGCCCTGATCGGCCAGACGGCGGTCCTGATCGCCCTGGGCCTGTTCACGCTCGGCTTCGTCCTCATCCGCCGCCTGTCGAAGATCGACGTCTGACGGGAGGACGACGAGACCCATGAGCCCCTACCTCCCGATCCTGCTGGCCGCCGTGACGGCCCTCTCGGTCTTCGGCATCCTCCACGGCATCCGCCTCTACCGCGCCGACGCGGCCCTCCCGACCGACCTCGCCCTCGCCCTGGAGGTCGGCTCCTCCCGCACGACGGCCGTCGGCTCGCTCGTCGACCGGCTCGGCATCCGCTGGGCGCCGCTGGTGCTGCGGCTGATGGGCCCCCGGCGGGTGGCGCGCAAACGCGCCCAGATCGACCGCGCCGGCAACCCGGCCGGCCTGACCATCGACCGGTACGCGGCCCGGCGCGCGGTCTACGGCTTCCTCGGCGGGCTCGGCGCCTTCGCGATGCTCCTCAACGGTCAGCTGGTCGTCGCCCTCCTCATGGTCGCGTTCGGGCTGTTCTGGATCGAGGCGGGCCTGTGGTCGGCGATCCGGGTCCGCCGCGACGACATCGAGCGCACCCTCCCCGACTTCCTCGACGTCCTCGCGGTCGTCGTCAGCGCGGGACTCGGCTTCCGGCAGGCGCTGGAACGGGTGGCGGCCAAGTACGAGGGCCCCTGGGCGGACGAGGTCCGCATCACCCTCCAGCAGATGGACATGGGCGTCAGCCGCCGCCAGGCCTTCGACGAACTGCGCCGCCGCAACGACAGCGAACAGGTCGCCCAGTTCGTCACGGCCCTCCAGCAGGGCGAGGAACTCGGATCGCCCATCGTCGACACCCTGATCGCCATCGCCGAGGACATGCGCCGCACGGACGCCCAGAACGCCCGGCGCCGCGCCGCCCGCGCCGTCCCCAAGGCCACCTTCGCGGTGACCATGTTCATGCTGCCCGGGACCCTGATCCTGCTGGTCTGCGGCTTCGTCTACGGCGCGAACGTGGACTTCGGCGCCCTGCTGGGCGGTGACTGACGATGGCCGCCCCGCCCCTCCCCGCACCGGTGCCCGCCGGCGGCTCGCCGCTGCGCCTGCGGGCGAACGCCCTCCAGTCCCTCTGCCGCCAGGTCTTCGCCCTGCGCCTGGTGATGATCCCCCTGGGCGCCCCGCCGGCCCTCTCCCGCACGGCGCCCGGCGGCCCGACGTACCTGGTGGCGGGGGCGGTCCTCGTCACCTTCATGCTCTCGTACGGCCTCTTCCGCGACTGGGAGCGCTTCGGCCCGCTGCTCCTGCGCCACCCCTGGCTGCTGGCCGCCGACATGGCCCTGGGCACCCTGCTGCTGATCACCGCCACCCCGTCCTCCCCGCTGGGCCTGGTGGCCCTCGGCACCCCGCTGCTGGCGGGTCTCGTCCACGGCTGGCGCGGCTCGGCGGTGTACGCGGCGGTGCAGACCGCGGTGGTGGCGGCGCTGGGCGGCGGCCTGGTGCTGTCCCTGCTCTGCGTGCTGTCGGGCGCGGCCGGCTCCTCCGTCCGCGACTTCCTGGTCCGGCTGACCGAGGCCCGCGCGCAGCTGGCGGTGGCGGAGGCGGTCCGCGCCGAACGCGACCGCCTGGCGCGGGAGATGCACGATTCGGTTTCCAAGACCCTGCACGGCCTGGCCCTGACGGCGGACGCCCTGGCCCTCACCGACGACCCTGCGGCGATCCGCACCCGCTCCGCCCTCCTGGCGGTGGCGGCCCGCCGCGCGGTGGAGGAGTCCCGGGCCCTGCTCACCGACCTGCGCGAACCCCCCTCGGACGTCCCCCTCCTGCCGGCCCTGCACCGCCTGGCCGGCCCCGGCACGACCGTCCACGCCCCGGGCCCGCTCCCCGCACTCCCGTACGAGGCGGCCCACCACGTCCTCTCCATCGCCTCGGAAGCCCTGGAGAACGCCCGCCGGCACGCGTCCGCGACCCGGGTGACCCTCACGGCGACGGCCACCCCCACGCACCTGTCCCTGGAGGTCACCGACGACGGCCGGGGCCTGCCGCCCGGGGCCGCCTCCTCCCCGGGCCGCTACGGCCTGCTCGGCATGCGGGAACGCGCCACGACGCTCGGGGCCCTCCTGCGCATGGGCCCCCACCCGGACGGCCACCCGGGCACCCGGATCCACCTGACCCTCCCCCTGGAAGGGAGCCCCTGATGCCCGGCCTCCGCGTCCTGATCGCCGACGACAACCCGGTCGTACGGGCCGGCCTGGCCGCCCTGCTGGAGGCGGCGGGCGACATCACGGTGACCGCCCAGGCCTCCGACGGCCGCGAGGCCCTCGGCCTGACCCGCCGGCACACCCCGGACGTGGTCCTGCTGGACGTCCGCATGCCGGGCGTGGACGGCATCTCGGCCCTCCCGCACCTCGTCCGCCTGGCGCCGGTCCTGATGCTCACGTACAGCCGGGAGTCGGAAATCGTCCGGGAATCGCTCCTGCTGGGCGCGGGCGGCTACCTGGTCCACGGCGAGTTCACGCCGGACGACCTGGTGAGAGCGGTCCACGACGTCCGCGAGGGCCGCCCCCACTTCACGCCGACCGCGGCCGGCACCCTCCTCGCGGAACTGCGCACCTCTTCGCAACCGCAACGAACTGTGGCAAGCTCACCGGAGCGGCTGCACAACTCCGTGCTCTTCGGGCTGAGTTCGAGGGAGGTGGAGATCATGGACCTGATCGCGTCCGGGATGAGCAACCAGCGGATCGCGGCGGCGTGCTTCATCAGCGAGAAGACGGTGAAGAACCACATCAACCGCATCTTCGCCAAACTCCAGAGCACGACCCGAAGCGAAGCGATAGCCCACTGGCTGGGAACCGCCCGCCCGGGGGTGAGTGGACATGGATAGACGCGGTGCGCAGTGGGTCCGTAATTGGGCCCCGGGACCCTTGGTGACGAGAGCTCACTCCCCGTACGGTCCGCAAATCGACAGCGGCACCGGACGCGGAGGTACCCCTGATGAAGCAGAGCACCCTGGCTCGGCTGCGGAAGCGCTACGCGACCCGACCCGGCCGCGACCGCGGCCAGACGGCGTTCGAGTACCTGGGGATCATCCTGGTGGTCGTGGTGATCATCGGAGCGATCGTGGGCACGGGCATCGGGCAGGCCATCACCACCAAGATCACAACCGCCGTCACCAGCATCACCGCAGGGAAGTGAGGCGGCGGGGACTGGGTGACGACCGGGGGCAGGCCTTTCCGATCTACATCGTCATGGTGGTCGGACTGCTCTTCGCCGCTCTGGCGTTCTTTGTCATCGGCCAGGCGGGCGTAACACGCAGCAACGCGCAGGGCGCCGCTGACGCGGCGGCCCTCGCGGCGGCCGGTGAAGCCAGGGACAACACCCTTCTGGGGCTCGACTTGCTGAGCCTCAAACCCGCCGACTGGGAGAAGCTCGTCGACGGCGACCTTCTGAGCGGACGAGGAGCGTGCGCGAAGGCCGCTGAGTTCGCCGTGCTGAACGATGCCACTGCGGAATGCGAGGCGGTCATCCCGGAGGTAACCGTCACGGTGACCACCAACAGGACGGTCGGGGAGTCGGTCGTGCCGGGAACTGAGGGCGTCCATGGCAAGGCCACGGCCAAGGCGGCCATCAAGCCCAGGTGTTCTTTGCGCTCGGCCCCGAGTCCGGTCCCCACCGCGTCCGCCCAGACGCCCGGCCCGACGTCGACTCCAACCCCGAGCCCCACACCGGGGCCGGGAAGCGTCACGTTCGTCTGTGACGGTGACCCGCTGACTCTGGATCTGGGGAAGCCGGGACCGCTGCGCAAGCTGGCGAAGGCGCTCTTCACGGTTCGACTGGTCGACTGACAAGCACGAGAGATTAAGGAAGCTGCATAGATGAGCACTCGGCACGCGGCGAAGGTTCGCGGGGGAGTGGCTGCCGTTGCTGCGGCCGTTCTGGCGATCACGGTGGCGGGTTGCGGCACGGGGGGCGACGACAAGCCCAAAGCGGCCCAGGATGCGTCGTCGGCGAAGTCCCAAGGGGATGCATCCAAGTCGCAGGCCCCGAGTGGCACACCCAAGCCCACCCCCACGGAGGTGCTCGCCACCGTCAATGGTGAGGCGGGCATGACGCTGACGATCAACCGGGCGGCTCGCGATGCAGGCGGATTCCTCACCGTGGAAGGCCAGCTGAAGAACACGGGCACCGCCCCCTATGTCAACACGGCGCCATGGAGAGGGAACGAGCTCAACGCCAGCGGTGTGTCCGTTGCCGGCGTCACTTTGGTCGACAAGGCAGGGAAGAAGCGCTACTACGTCCTTCGTGACACCGACGGGAGGTGCCTGTGCACCACAGGGCTCGCCATCATCGAAGCCGGACAGTCGGTGCCCTTCTTCGCGCAGTTCCCGGCGCCGCCAACATCCGCAACGGAGGTCGAGAT
Source organism: Streptomyces sp. NPDC096136 (assembly GCF_044763325.1). Lineage (NCBI taxonomy): Bacteria > Bacillati > Actinomycetota > Actinomycetes > Kitasatosporales > Streptomycetaceae > Streptomyces > Streptomyces sp. NPDC096136. The sequence goes on from NZ_JBIWFZ010000003.1 coordinate 325,328, forward strand.
GAGCCTCCCCACCTTCGCCACGGCCACCGTCAAGATCTCCGGGTGACCCCATGACCAAACGCCACCGCGCCGCCGCCGCGACAGCCGTCGCCGGTCTCGTCATCGCCGGGGTTCATCTCCTCGGCGCGACGAGCGCCCACGCCGACGAGCCCAAGCCCTCCGTGCCCCCCGGCACCGAGCCCGCCCCCGCCGCACCCGTGCCCATCGACTCCAACGCCCCCGGCCTCAAGATCCCCCAGGGCGGCACCCTCGCCCCCGTCAAGGTCCTCGACATCGCCGAGGTCGTCGAAGACCTCGGCGGTGAGCAGCGCCGTCAGGAGACCAACCAGAACGTCATGATGGCCCTCCAGTCCGAGGTCCTCTTCCCCGAGAACAGTGCCGTCTTCAACGCCCAGGCCGCCGCCCGCATCCAGGCCATCGCGCAGGAGATCAACACCCAGAAGGCCACCCGCATCCGCGTCTTCGGCTTCACCGACGACCAGGGCAGCTACGAACACGGCAAGGAACTCTCCAAGCAGCGCGCCGACGCCGTCCAGGCGGAACTCGCCAAGACCGTCACCAACCCCGGCGTCACCTACGACGTCCGCGGCTACAGCGAGGACTACCCGATTGCCGACAACGGCACCGAGGAGGGCCGCAAGAAGAACCGCCGCGTCGAGATCACCTTCCCCCGCGGAGCGGCCGGCTAGGGCCGGGCGGTCGCCGCGGTTGAAGCGTCTCCCTTTGACGGCTCAACTTCCTTCCGCCGCAGGTGAACAGAGGGGTTCCGCCATGCTGCCGCAGGCACCGGAGAGTACCGTCGTAGATGAGGCCGACGCGCCTCCTTCTCCCGTGGCCACGCAGGAACCTGCGGATCCCGGGGGTGCGGGAGAGTGACACCTTCCCGACGACCAAGGAGTCACAGTGTCCGGGGAACTCCTCTTCTACCGAGCGGACGACGGCGTGATCGCCACCGCCCGGATCGACACCAACGGCATCTTCACGGAGCTCGCCGAAGGGCAGCTGAGTCCCGAGTGGACCCACACCAACGCCCTCGGCCGTGAGCTGCTCTTCTACCGTTCCGACAGCGGCGTGATCGCCACCGGCCGGATCGACACCAACGGCATCTTCACCGGCCTCGCCGAGGGAAAGCTCAGCGACAGCTGGACCCACATCACGAGCCTGGGGCGTGAGCTGCTGTTCTACCGGTCGGACACCGGTGTGATCGCCACGGGTCGGATCGATACGAACGGGATCTTCACGGAGCTCGCCGAAGGGCAGCTGAGTCCCGGCTGGACCCACATCAACGCGCTCGGCCGTGAGCTCCAGTTCTACCGTTCGGACCAGGGCGACATTGCCACCGGCCGGATCGACACCAACGGCATCTTCACCGGCCTCGCCGAAGGCCGGCTCAGCGACGGCTGGACCCGCATCACCAGTCTGGGGCGTGAGCTGCTGTTCTACCGGTCGGACACCGGTGTGATCGCCACGGGTCGGATCGACACGAACGGGATCTTCACGGAGCTCGCCGAGGGGCAGCTGAGTCCCGAGTGGACCCACATCAACGCCCTGGGCCGTGAGCTCCAGTTCTACCGTTCCGACACCGGTGTGATCGCCACCGCCCGGATCGACACCAACGGCATCTTCACCGAACTGGCCGAAGGGCAGCTCAGCCCCGCCTGGGGCCTCATCACCAGCGTGGTCTGACCCGGGCCGTCCCGAGCGCGTCCGCCACCGCCCCCGCCCGCCACCAGACTCCGCCGGCGTCGGCGCGCGTACAGTGCCGGGATGATCGTGACGCCGGAGGCATTCGTACGGAGCACCGTCGAGCGCGAGGGGGAGCCCGGGGCGCGGTGGCTCGGCGAGCTGCCCGGGATCGTGGAGGAGCTGCTCGGGCGCTGGGGCTGCGTCCCCGACGGCGACGTCCTGCACGGCGGCGTCGGCCTCGTCGTCCCCGTGCGGGGCAGGCAGCAGCCCGCGGTCCTGAAGGTGTCGTTCCCGCACCCCGGCAACGTCCACGAGCCCGACGCGTTCACCGCCTGGCGCGGCCGCGGCGCCGTCCTCCTGCTGGAGCGCGACGACGAGCGGTTCGCGATGCTGCTGGAACGGGTCGAGCCGTCGACCCTCGCCGAGGTCGAGGACGGCGACGAGGTCGTCGCCGTCGCCGGCCGGCTCAACCGCCGCCTGGCCGTCCCCGCGCCGCCCGGCCTGCCCCGGCTGAGCGAGCGGGCCGGCGCCTGGGAGGAGGAGCTGCGCAAGGACGCCGCCGAGCTGCCGCACGGCCTGTCGCGCCGGGCCGTGGACGCCGCCGTGGCGACCGCCCGGGAGCTGGGCCCCAGCCAGCCCGACACCCTCGTCCACGGCGACCTCCACGCCCGGAACATCCTGCGCGCCGCCCGCGAGCCCTGGCTGGCCGTCGACCCCAAGGGCTACGCGGGGGACCCCGCGTACGACGGCGGCACGCTGCTGAAGTCCCGCGGGCTGACGCTCATCGAGGCGGACGACCCGAGCCGGGCGGCCCGCCGTGTCCTGGACGTGTTCGCCGAGACCGCCGAACTCGACCGCGAACGCGTGCGGCGCTGGGCCCAGTTCCATGCCGTCCAGGCGGCCCTGTGGGGCCGCCGCCACGGCTTCCGCACGGCCCGCGGCGGCCCCCGGCTGGACTGGCTGACCGCCTTCCTCGACCGCCTGGCGGACCTCCTCACCGAGCCCCGCCGCAGCTAGCGCGCGCATCAGACGGCACCCCCGTCGAGTAATGGCCGCAATGGGGGAGGACTCCTATACTCCGGCGTTATGCAGTCCATAGCGATCAGACGGGCCACCGCAGCCGACGCCGACGCCCTCACCGCGCTGGTGCAGGGATCGGGCGCCTACTCAGGGCCGTACGCCACGATCATCGCCGGCTACCGCGTGACGGCCGACTACATCGACCGGCACCAGGTCTTCACCGCCGTCGACGACACCGACGGCAGGATCCTGGGGTTCTACTCCCTCCTGCTGGAACAGGCCGAACTCGACCTGGCCTTCGTGTCGGACGCGACGCAGGGGGCGGGGGTCGGCCGACGCCTCGTGGAGGACATGCTCGACCGGGCCCGGCAAGCGGGCCTGGCCCAGGTGCGGGTCGTGTCGCACCCGCCGGCCGAGCCGTTCTACCGGCGCCTGGGCGCCGTGCGCGTGGGCACGGTCCCCCCTGTACCGCCGAAGGTGACCTGGGAGCGCCCCGAACTGCGCTTCCTCACGACACCTCCCCGCGACGCGGACCGCCGCCAGACGGTCGCGGGGTCCGATGTGGTGTCCGAGACCCAGGTGATCGTCCTCAACGGTGGTTCCAGTTCCGGGAAGTCCGGGATCGTGCGGTGTCTGCAGGCCGTCCTGCCGGAGCCCTGGCTGGCGTTCGGGGTGGACGTGCTGGTCGACGCCATGCCGCCCTCCCTGCGGGCCTCCGACACCGGGATCGGGTTCGAGCCCGGCGGCGAGGTCGTGGTCGGCGAGGCCTTCCGCACCCTCGACGTCGCCTGGGCCGAGGGGATCGCCGCCATGGCCCGCGCCGGGGCCCGGATCGTCGTCGACGACGTGTTCCTCGGCGGCCCGGAGTCCCAGCAGCGGTGGCGGAAGGCCCTGCACGGGCTGAGCGTGCTCTGGGTCGGCGTCCGGTGCGACGGCGAGGTCGCCGCGGCCCGCGAGATCGCCCGGGGCGACCGCCCGCGGGGGATGGCCGCAGCCCAGGCCGAGACGGTCCACCGGGGCGTCGACTACGACCTGGAGGTCGACACGACCCGCACCGAATCCCTGGCCTGCGCCCGGACCATCGCCGCCCGCACCCGGCCGCGGCTCGACCCGGTGACCGGCGTCCCCCGGTCGGCGCGGATGTGACGCGGGTCACCGGAAAAGGGTGACACGGGGTTGTCGCGAGCCGTTGCGAACCTCTTCCCATGACGACGACGAAGACCCCGAAGACCCCGGTGGCCCCGATGCCGCTCACCGACCAGGACTGCCTCGCCGAGACCCTCGCCTTCAACCGGCAGTTCGAGGCCGCCGCCGCGAGCCGCCCCGCCCGCGGACGCGCCCTGGACGCGGACCTCGTCGCGCGGCTGCGGCGCAACCGGCTCGCCGGGGACGCGCCGCCCGTGCGGCTGCCGCAGGGCCGGGACCGGGTCGTCGCCGGCGGGGTGCGGGTGCGGACCTTCGTCCCGGCGGGCCCGGTCGACGGGGTGTACCTGCACATCCACGGCGGCGGCTGGTCGTTCGGCTCCGCCGACGGCCAGGACGAGCGGCTGTGGCGGATCGCCGAGGAGGTGCGGCTGGCCGTCGTGAGCGTGGACTACCGCCTCGCGCCGGAACACCCCTTCCCCGCCGGCCCCGACGACTGCGCGGCCGCCGCCCGGTGGCTCGTCGAGCACGCAGCGGCCGAGTTCGGCACCGACCGGCTGCTGATCGGCGGCGAATCGGCGGGCGCCCACCTCAGCGTCCTCACCCTGCTGCGCCTGCGCGACCGCCACGGCATCGGCGGGGCGTTCCAGGGGGCCCACCTCCTCTTCGGCCCGTACGACCTGTCCATGACCCCGAGCCAGCGCGCGTTCGGCTCCCGCCCGCTGCTCAGCAACACCGATGCGCTGCTGGGCAGTTACGAGTCCTTCTCGCCCGGCACCGGACCGGAGGAGCGGCGCTCCCCGGAGCTCTCGCCGCTCTACGCCGACCTGACCGGCCTGCCGCCCGCCCGGATCGTCGTCGGCACGGAGGACCCGCTGCTGGACGACTCGCTCTTCCTCGCGCAGCGCTGGCGGGCGGCGGGCGCGCCCGCGGAACTCGGGGTCGTCGCCGGCGCGATGCACGGGTTCACCCTCTTCCCCCTCACCGTCACCGAGCGTACGCACGCGCGGGAGCGGGAGTTCCTGGCCGCCGCGGGCCGGTAGCGTCGGGCCCATGGACCGTACGACCAGGCTCTACGCCCTCGTGGAGGAACTGCGCGCCGCGGCGCCGCGGCCGCGCCCGGTCGCGGCGCTCGCCGAGCGGTTCGAGGTCAGCACGCGGACGGTGCAGCGCGACCTCCAGGCGCTGATGGACTCCGGCGTCCCCGTCCGCGCCGCCCTCGGGCGGGGCGGGGGCTGGACCGTGGACCCGGCCATGACCCTGCCCCCGGTCCACTTCACCGCCGACGAGGCCGCGGCCCTGGCCGCCGCCCTCGCCGCCGCCGAGACCCCCTTCGCGGGCGCGGCCCGCACGGCCTACCAGAAGCTGGTGGCGTCGATGACCGGCCCCGCCGCGGCGGTGGCCGAGGGGCTGGCCGCCCGGATCGTCGCGCTGCCGTCCCGGACCGGGCGGACGGTCCGCGACGCGGTGGAGCGGGCCCTGACCGACGGCACCGTGCTGCGGCTCGCGTACGTCGACGCGGCGGGCCGGGCGAGCGACCGCGTCGTGGAACCGGCCGGTCTGCTCACCGCCGAGGGGCGCTGGTACCTGATCGGCTGGTGCCGTACGCGACGGGCCGGCCGCGGCTTCCGCCTGGACCGGATCACGGAGGCGACCCCGACCGGCGAGCCGTCCCAGCCCCACGACCTGGCCGAACTCCTGCGCGGCTCGGCCGCCGCCGACGCGACCCGCCCACCCGCGCTCGGCCCGACGCCGCCGACGCCCGCGTGAGCCGCCTCCCGACCGGCCCTGCTACACACCGTCCAGCAGGTGGTCGGCCTTGCCGGCCTTGATGTCCCGGATGAGGGCGGACAGCGCCTCGCGGCTGTCGCTGAGGGGGGCGTCTTCCCGCCCGGCAACGGCGATGTAGCTGTTCCCGTCCGCGTCCACGCCGATCCGGTAGCAGCTGGCTCCCTCGGCGCAGTAGGCGTCTTCCCAGGCGATGTCGGCCATCAGGTCCTCTCAGAGTTGGCGGGCCAGGTCGTGGATGAAGTCCCGTGATGCGGCCGGTGACAGGCTGAGCCGCTCCATCCAGTCCAGTTGGCAGCGGTACTTGGACAGTTGGGCCTCGGTGTGCAGGAAGTCCGGGCCGTGCGTGCTGTCGACCTGCACGGTGTCGAGCTGCGGGACCGTCCCTTCAAGGTAGTTGACCGTTTGGCCCGCGCCGGGGAAGCCGCCTGCGTCGAAGGTGAGCACGCGCAGGACGATGTTCTCCCGCTCGGACATGTGCCCCAGGTACTCCAGCTGCGCCCGCGCGGCTTTGCGCCCGCCGAACCGCATGCGCAGCGCGGCTTCGTGCACGACCGCGACGTACTGGGGCGCCGAGTCGCCTTCGAGCACCCGTTGGCGCTCCAGTCGGTGCGCGAGCCGCACGGCCACCTGCTCTTCCGGGAGTGCGGGCACGGCGAACCGGAAGAGGGCCATGGCGTGCTCGCTGGTCTGCAACAGGCCGGGGATGTGGACCGAATGCGCGCAGCGCATGCGCGTCGCGTGGGATTCCAGCTCGGCGATGTCCAGTATCCCGGCCGACAGGGAGCCCCGGTAGCGCTCCCACCACCCGCGCTTGCGGGTCTGCGCCATCGCGACGAGGGCGCTGATGTACTCCTCGTCCGCGCAGTCGCAGTGGCAGGCCAGCGCACGGAGCCGTGCCTCGCTGATGGCGCGGATTCCCTGCTCGATCGCGGAGACCTTGGACCGGTCGAGCCCGAGCAACCCGGCGGCGGATTCCGCCGACACGTCGGCCGCCACCCTCATCCTGCGCAGCTCGGCGCCCAGTCGCTTCTGCCGTTCTGTCGGCGAGGTGCGTGGCGGCATGTGTGCAGTGTGCCGTGTGACGGCACGTCGGATCCATCCTGTCGCCGGATCCCGGCGATCAGGTGGCCAATAGCCCACTCTGCACGCTACTTTAGGTAGCGCACCGCTCACCCAGGGGAGTCGAAGTGCATCGCCGCAGCACGCCTCGGCCTCGGTGACGAGCCACCTCCCCGCCCTGCGTGAGCCATCCGTGCGCGTCGAGCTTCCCTCGCCGAACCGACGTCCAACCAGACGACTTGGGAGCCGAAGATGCTCACCCCGCTCACCCCCTTCAGCGCGCCCTTCTACGGCGCCCCCTCCGCCTGCCCCGTCGCGCCCGACCACCCCGCGCGGCCGGCCCCGCCGGACGGGCTGTCGTGCAGCATGACCCTGCCCGCCTCCGCCCGCTCGGCGGCGATCGCCCGGCAGGCCGTGCGGGCCGCCCTGCACGCCTACGCGCTCGACCCCCTCGAACCCACCGCCGTCCAGGCCGCCTCCGAACTCATGGGCTCCGCCTGGCGGATGGACCCGAACGGGGAGCTGTACCTCTCCCTCCGCCACCGCGACGACGCCCTCCGCCTCATCGTGTACGACGGCCACCCCGCCCACACCCACCCCCGGCTCGCCGCCCTCTGCGAGGCGCGCCGCCGGGCCACGCTGCGGGTCTTCGCCGCCCTCGTCCGCGACCACGGCGGGGAATGGGGGGTCGGGCCCTCCCGCGAACCCGGCGGTGGCACCCGTACCTGGGCCACCCTGCCCCTGTAGCGGACGCCGGAAGGCCCCGCCGGGGAGGCGGGGCCGTGGTCAGGGCGGCGGGGACGGGTCAGTGTTCGGCGCGCAGGACTCCGAGGAGGCCGTTCTCCTCGTCGTTGATCCCCGCGGCGAACCAGACGGCCTCACGGCCGCCGGACTTGTCGGTGCCGCGCTTGAGCCCCCACAGGCCGGGGATCGAGATCGGGCGTCCCTTCCGGTCCTCGATGGTCCCCTCGAACTCGCCGGTGCGCAGGTCGAAGGCGTTGATGCGGCCGTCTCCGAAGTTGCCGACGAGGAGGTCGCCGGAGAACTTCCCGAAGCCCTTGGGCGCCACTTCCAGGCCCCAGGGCGAGTTGAGGACGCCCCGGCTCGCGAAGCGCTCCAGCAGCTTCCCCTTCTTGCTGTACACGTCGATGAAGCCGTGGCCCGCGCCGGGGACGTCGTCCTCCTTCTCGTCGTCCTGCAAGGCGTAGGTGACGAACACCCTGGAGCCGATCTCCTTGATGTTGAACGGCGCGTAGCCGGCCGGAAGGGAGGGATCCCGGAACGCCCCGCCGGGCGGCAGGAGGCGGAAGTCCTCGTCGAACACGTCGACGCGCGCGTCGCGGAAGTTGGCGACGAGCAGCCTCGGCTCCCCGTGCTCGCGGCCGTGGTCGTCCTCCTTCCCGCGGACCAGCTCCAGCCCCTTGAAGATGGCGGTTTCGCCGCCGCTGTCCTCGTGGGCGACTCGGACCGCCTGTGTCCGGTTCACCGCGGGGTTGTACGCGAACAGGTCGCCGTGCTCCCCGGCGAAGAGGAAGCGGGCGGGACCGGACCTCCCGGAGTCGCCGAACTCGAAGTCGTCCCCGTCGTTGCGCACGACTCCGGTGGGGGCGCCGTCCGCGGGGAAGGACACCACGCGGGGCAGGATCTCGACGGGCCGTCCCTTCACGGCGCCCGAGTAGGTCGTGGCCGAGTCGCTGTGGTTGTCCGAGACCAGGAGTTGTCCGGCGCGGTTGGTCACCAGGCCCCACGGGTTGGAGAGACGCGGATCGGTCGCCTGCGCCCTTCCCGGGATGTCGGACACGAGGTCGACCTCCCGGAAGCCGTGGTCCTTCCCGGGGTGCGGATCACCCGGCAGGGGTGGCGCGGCGGCGGCGAGGGCGCCGACGGTGCCGAGGGTCAGCGCGGCCGCCAGCAGGCGCGTGCGCAGGGGGCGGGGGCGGCGGGACGAAACGGACTGGGGCATGCGGATGCTCCACTTCCAGCGGGGTCGAACCGGTCGGAGCCATCACAGTGGGAGGGAGCGGGGGCGAGCCGCCCGACACGCGTCGCCCGGCGCGCTCCCCTCGAACGGGCCGCGCCCGACCAGCCGAGGGGGTCGCCCACACGTGGCCTCGCGGATCGGCCGCCCCGGATCGGCGCAGCCGGGGCGAAACCCGCTCGCGCCGCCGGCCGGGAGGCTGACAGGGTGCGGTGCATGGCACCGCAGTACGAGATCCGGGCCGACTACGACGCCCACGGCATCGTCGTCTACCAGGCCTACGCCCCCGCCATCGCGGACGCCGCCCTCCGCGCGGGCCGGTTCGTCGCGCCGTTCTCGTTCGGGCGGATGACGTGGATCAAGCCGTCCTTCCTCTGGCTGATGCACCGCAGCAACTGGGCCCGCAAGCCCGGCCAGGAACGGGTGCTGGCCGTGCGGATCAGCCGGGCCGGGTGGGAGGAGGCCCTGTCCCGGGCCGTGCTCACCACCTCCGGCCCGGCCGCGCTCGCCGACGCGGCGGTGCACGTCCAGTGGGACCCCGAGCGCTCCGCGCGCGGGGCCGCGCTGAACCACTACAGCATCCAGGTCGGCGTCGGCCGCCGGCTCGCCCGGACCTTCGCCGACGAGTGGACCACCGGCATCACGGACCTCACCCCGCAGGTCCGCAAGGCCGCCGCGCTCATCCAGGGCGGGCAGGCCGCCAGGGCGCGGCGGCTGCTGCCCGCTGAACGGGTCTACCCGCTGCCCGCCGCCCTGGAGGGCCGGCTCTGCCGGCCCTGAGGTTCAGGGCGGTACGGGGGCGTCAGGCCTTGCGGGGCTGGTTGAAGCGGAGCATGTTGCCGGCCGGGTCGCGGAAGGCGCAGTCCCGGACCCCGTACGGCTGGTCCATCGGCTCCTGGAGCACGTCGGCGCCGGCCGCGCGGATCCGTTCGAAAGTGGCGTCGACGTCGTCCGTGGTGAAGATGACCCCGCGCAGCATCCCCTTGGCCATCAGCTCCGCGACGGCCTGGCGGTCGGCGGGGGTGGCGTTCGGGTCGGCGAGCGGGGGCTCCAGGACGATCTCCACGTCCGGCTGCGCGGGCGAGCCGACGGTCACCCAGCGCATGTTCTCGTACCCGACGTCGTTGCGGACCTCCAGGCCCAGGACGTCCCGGTAGAAGGGGATGGCCTTGTCGTGGTCGTCGACGGCGATGAAGCACTGCGAAAGCTTGATTCCCATGGCTCCGACGCTACGCGGGGGCGTCGGGTTTGGCTTCTCCGTTCCTGACCGGTCGCGTGTGGATCTTGACGATGCAGGCGGGGATGGCGGCGCTGTCGCCGTGGTCGCGGGCCCGGTAGGCGCTCGGCGTCTCGCCGACCAGCTCGGTGAAGCGGGAGCTGAACGACCCGAGCGAGGTACAGCCGACCTCGAAGCAGACCTCCGTCACCGACAGGTCGCCGCGCCGCAGCAGGGCCTTGGCCCGTTCGATGCGGCGGGTCATGAGGTAGCCGTACGGGGTCTCGCCGTAGGCGGCGCGGAAGCTGCGCTGGAAGTGGCCCACCGACATCAGCGCGATGCGCGCCAGGGCGGGGACGTCCAGCGGCTGCGCGTAGTCGCGGTCCATCGCGTCACGGGCCCGGCGCAGCCGGACGAGGTCCTCCAGGTTCACGCCGTCCACCATCTCACAGGGCGAAATCCGCCTGCCGCGGCCGATCTTGGACGTCTAGGCTGCACCGCATGTCGCAGCAGCCGCACCAGCCGCAGCCGTCCGTGAAGCTGGTCGTCCTGATCACCGCCCTCCCCGGTCGCGGCCGGGAGCAGGAGGCCGCGTACGCGCGCCTCGCGCCGCTGGTCCGAGCGGAGGAGGGGTGCCTGCGGTACGACCTCCACGGCGTGGCGGGCGACCCGGACCGCTTCGTCCTGATCGAGGAGTGGGCCTCGCAGTCCGCGCTGGCCGCCCACGACGCCACCCCGCACATGATCGAGGCCGACGCCGCCACCCCCGCCTTCCGCGCGGGCCCGGCCCGGGTCCTGGAGCTGACGGCGGCCCCCCTGGCCTGAGCCGGACCCCCTGGCCCGAGCCGGACCCTCGGGCCCGAGCGGGCCGCCGGCCGCGCGGACGCTCACCCGGCCGGGTTCGCGGCGGCCCCCAGGAGTTGTTCCGCCGCCGCGCGGGCGTGCAGGGCCGGGGCCGGGCCGGGGTCGAGGGCGGCCACCACGGTCGCGCCCTCGACCAGGATGAGGAGCTGTTCCGCGAGCTCCGGCGTGGGGGTGAGGTCCGCCAGCAGGGCGTGCAGCTCCGCCTTGTGGCGGCGTACGACGTCCAGGACGGCGGCGGGGCCCGTGCCCAGCTCCCCGTACGCGTTCAGGAAGGCGCAGCCGCGGAAGTCCGGCTCGGAGAACCAGGCCGCCAGCCAGTCGAACACCGCCGGCACGGGTTCGGGTGCGGCGGCCACCGCCTCCCGCAGGCCGCCGATCCAGCGGCGGTCCCGGCGCTCCAGGTAGGCGGCGACCAGGGCGTCCTTCGCGGGGAAGAGCCGGTAGAGCCGCTTGAGCGGCACGCCCGACTCCGCACGGATGCGGTCCATGCCGACGGCCTGGACGCCCTCGGCGTAGAACAGTGCCTCGGCCGCGTCGAGGAGGCGGGTGCGGGCTTCGTCGTCGTCCATGGCGTGAAGGGTAGTCCAGATCCGCTTGCTTTGAGAACGCTCGTTCTCTACTTTGAGAACGATCGTTCTCCGAATCGTCGACGCGAGAGGAACCTCCCATGCTGGTCCCGCCGTTCACCGAAGAGACCGCCCGCGCCAAGGTGCAGGCCGCCGAGGACGCCTGGAACACCCGCGACCCCGAGCGGATCGCGCTCGCCTACAGCGAGGCCTCCGTCTGGCGCAACCGCGACCGCTTCCTCACCGGCCGCGCCGAGATCCGCGCCTTCCTCACCGAGAAGTGGCAGCGCGAGCTCGACTACCGCCTCCGCAAGGAACTCTGGGCCTACACCGGCAACCGCATCTCCGTCCGCTTCGAGTACGAGTGGCACGACGCCGACGGCCAGTGGTGGCGCAGCCACGGCAACGAGCAGTGGGAGTTCGACGACGACGGCCTGATGCGTCGCCGCGAGGCCAGCATCAACGACGTCCCGATCGAGGAGTCCGAACGCCGCCTGCGGGACTGAGGGCGACGGGGTCGGCGCGGGTCACCGCATGGTCGCCCCCATCGCCGTCAGGGCGCGGGTGACCCGGGTGGCCTGGTGGCCGACCCCGGCGAGGTTCGGGTGCAGGACCGTGCAGGCCTCGCCCCGGGCGGGGATCAGCCGGCACAGGTCGGAGGGGGTGTCCTTCTGGCGGCCCTCGCCGGTCAGGTCGTCCTTGATCCCGTACATCCAGCGCCGTCCGCCGGCGGCGCACACCCCGTGCCCGGTGCTGCCGGTGTACGTGTCCACGTAGAGGGCGCCGGCCCGTTCGGCCTGTTCGCGCAGAAGGGTGTTGACCCGCCGCTCCAGGGAGTCCAGCCAGGGCATGTCGCCCTTGGCGACCGTGCCCAGCTGGGGCCAACTGCCCCAGCGGCAGCCGGCCGCCTCGTCGACGACGGCCGGGTAGCCGACCACCGCCACCTTGGCGTGCGGGGCGCGCCTGCGGATCTCCCCCAGCAGGGTGGCGAAGTCGGCCCGCAGCGCGGTGAACCGCCCCTCCAGGGCGGTGGCGGCCGCGCCGCCGGAGTAGGCGGAGGAGCAGGGGTGGCCCAGACCGAGGGAGGCGAGCCCGCGCTCGACGCACTTCCGGACGATCTCGGCGAAGCCCACGGAGTTGCCCCCGAGGCCGACGGTGACGAGGTCGGTGGCGGCGGACACGGCCCGGACCTGGGCCGGCCGGGGCGCCCAGCCGCCCTTGGGCGGGACGGACGGCGGACCCGCCAGCTCGCTCTGCGGCTCCAGCGCGCCGGCTCTGACCTCGGCGGCCGAGCAGGTGACGTCGGTGAGGCGCACCCTCAGCCGGCCGGCCGCCTGTCGGGGGTAGTTCAGCGCCGAGCGGCCGCAGCCGTCGTCCTCGGCCCAGGGTCGGACGAAGGCGCCCGCGCTGTAGGAGTCCCCGAGCGCCACGTAGTTCAGCGTGCGGGCCGGGGCGGCCGCCGCGGGGGCGGCCGAGGCCGGGGCGAGCGCCGCGGCCGCCGCGGCGAGGGCGGTGGCGGCGGCGAGTGCGATCCGCGGGGTGGCGTTCACGGCTACGTCCTTCGGTCAGGCGCCGGGCGACCCTCTCGACCGGCGGATATGACGTAACGTAGCGCGTTTGATTACGGAGAGTAGTGGATCTGGGGGTAAACCACCCCTGAGGGTGGTCTCCATGGAGTGCGGAGGGCCCGGGGCTACTCCCCGCCGTGGGCGCGGGTGATGAGGTCCGTCGCGACCTCCAGGGCCGCCAGCCGGGTCGCCTCCGGGTCGGCCTCGTCCACGTGCTGGAGGAACATCATCCCCGCGTGCAGGGTGAACAGGGCGCTCACGCAGCGCACCTGGTCCGCCAGCGGGCCGTCCTCCGTGCGCAGCAGCTCGACCAGGGTGAAGATGCGCTTCTTGACGGTCTCCCCGATGCTCAGCTCGCGCATCGTCGCCTGGTTCTCGTGCATGAACCGGTACAGCTGCGTGCCCGCGACCATCGCCTCGCTGTAGCGGCGCAGCATCTCGCGCTTGGTCTCCAGCGTCCTCGGCTGTTCCTGCGCCCACTCGATCAGCTCGTCGACGGGCCGCGTGCGGTCCTCGAAGACGCTGATGATGATGTCTTCCTTGGTCTTGAAGTGGTAGTAGAGGGCCGCCTTCGTGACCTCCAGCCGCTCCGCGATCTCGCGCAGCGAGGTCTTCTCGTACCCCTGCTCGGCGAACAGCTCCAGCGCGACCTCCTGGATGCGCTGGCGCGTGTTCCCGCGCTTGGCCTGCGGTCCCGTGCCGCTGGAGCTGCTGGACATGTGTCTCCCCACGAACTTACTTGACGCCCGGCTAGTGACGGGTCTACCTTCCCCAGTGTAATGAACTAGCCGGGCGGCAAGTAAGTGTCCGCGCAGGGCAGAGAAGAATCGGTGTCACGGGGAGTGGACATGGGCGACGCAGTGAAGCAGGCCGGACAGGCGGAGGAGGTGAAGCCGCGCAGCGTACGGGTCGTCCTGATGGCCCTCATGATCGCGATGCTGCTCGCGATGCTCGACAACATGATCATCGGCACCGCGATGCCGACCATCGTCGGCGAGCTCGGCGGCCTCGAACACCTCTCCTGGGTGGTCACCGCCTACACCCTGGCCACCGCCGCCTCCACCCCGATCTGGGGCAAGGTCGGCGACATGTACGGGCGCAAGGGCTCCTTCCTCACGTCGATCGTCATCTTCCTCATCGGCTCCGCCCTCAGCGGCATGGCCCAGGACATGGGCCAGCTCATCGGCTTCCGCGCCATCCAGGGCCTGGGCGCCGGCGGTCTGATGGTCGGCGTCATGGCGATCATCGGCGACCTGATCCCGCCCCGTGAGCGCGGCAAGTACCAGGGCATGATGGCCGGCGTGATGGCCCTCGCCATGATCGGCGGCCCGCTGGTCGGCGGCACCATCACCGACCACATGGGCTGGCGCTGGTCCTTCTACATCAACCTCCCCCTCGGCGCCGTCGCCCTCGCGATGGTCAGCGCGGTCCTGCACCTGCCCAAGAAGAAGGCCAAGGGGAAGATCGACTACCTGGGCGCCGCCCTGCTGACCGTGGCCATCACCTCGACCGTCCTCGTGACGACCTGGGGCGGCACCGAGTACGCCTGGGGCTCCGGGGAGATCATCGGCCTGATCGTGGCCGGCGTCCTGGCGATCGCCGCCTTCGTCTACGCCGAGACCAAGGCCGCCGAGCCGGTCATGCCGCTGCACATCTTCCGCAGCCGCAACTTCACCCTGATGTCCGTCATCGGCTTCCTCGTCGGCTTCGCCATGTTCGGCGGCGTGCTCTACCTCCCGCTCTTCCAGCAGGCGGTCCAGGGTGCCTCGGCCACCAACTCGGGCCTGCTGCTCCTGCCGATGCTGCTCTCGATGATGGTCGTCTCGCTCGTCGTCGGCCGCATCACCACCAGCAGCGGCAAGTACAAGGTGTTCCCGATCGTCGGCGGCGCCCTCATGGTCGTCGGCCTGTTCCTGCTCGCGACCATGGACACCGGCACCACCCGCCTGGTCTCCGGCCTCTACATGGCCGTCCTCGGCGCCGGCCTCGGCTTCCTGATGCAGATCACCATGCTGGTCGCCCAGAACAGCGTGGAGATGAAGGACATGGGCGTCGCCTCCTCCTCCGCCACGCTCTTCCGCACCCTCGGCGGCTCCTTCGGCGTGGCCCTGATGGGCTCCCTGTTCACCACCCGGGTCACGGACACCATGTCCGAGCGCCTCGGTCCGCAGGCCGCCAAGGCCTCCGGCTCCGCCCAGCTCGACGCGGCCAGCCTGGCCAAGCTGCCCGAGGCCGTCCGCGACGCCTACCAGCACGCGGTGGCCGCCGGTACGCACTCGGCGTTCCTGCTCGGCGCGGCGATCGCCGTCCTGGGCTTCGCGCTCGCCTGGTTCGTCAAGGAGGTCCCGTTGCGGGGCGCGGGCCCGGCCCAGGCCGGCGGCGGCAACGCCAAGGCCGCGGCCTCCCCGGCGGATTCGTTCGCCCACTGACCGCGCACGGCCCAAGAGGCGGGTGGGGCCCGGGTTTTCCCGGGCCCCACCCGCCTCTCCGCGTGTCTGCGGGGGCTGGAGGGGTGGCCGTGCCGACCGTGGCCATAAAGGACTAAAGTCCTCATTACCTGGAATTTATAGGGCAATTGCGGGGAACCTTCTCAGGTTCGAAGGCGTCCTGATCCACATGACGCGCACGCAGAAGCACAGCCTCCGAGCCCGGACAGCCGTCGCGGCCTCCGCCGCTGCCGTCGCCGCCACCGTCTGGGGGGTCACGACCCTGCTCCCCACGGGCGAGGACCACCACGCCCCCCGCCACGAGAACGCGTCGGACCACGGCTCCGCACCGGCCGACGGGAAGCCGGGCGGCCCGGGCGGGGCGCCCTCCACCGCCGTGCCCGACGGCATCGCCCACGCCTCGGAGGCCGGCGGGAACGCCGTCGACATCACCATCGACGACGGCCCCGACCCCCGCTGGACCCCGCAGGTCCTCGACGTCCTGGCCAAGTACGACGTGAAGGCCGTCTTCTGCATGATCGGACCGCAGGCCAGGGCCCACCCCGACCTCGTCAGGAAGGTCGTCGCCGCCGGCCACCGGCTCTGCGACCACACCATGGACCACGACACGACCATGGCCGGGAAGTCCGTCGCCTACCAGGAGGCACAGATCCTCGACGCGAAGAGGCTGATCGAGGAGGCCGCGGGCGGCGGCGCGAAGGTCGAGTACTACCGCGCCCCCGGCGGGGCCTTCACGCCCGACAGCCGGCGCATCGCCGCGGCCGCCGGGATGCGCCCGCTCGGCTGGAACGTCGACACCAAGGACTTCGGCAGGCCCGGCACCGCCGCCATCGTCGCCAACGTCAAGCGCGAGATCGGCAACGGCCCCACGGTCCTCTTCCACGACGGGGGCGGCGACCGCCGCCAGACCGTCGCCGCCCTCGACCAGGTCCTGGCCTGGCTGGGGGAGCAGGGGCGGCCGACCGGCTTCCCGGTCCGCACCGCCCCCTGACACGCCGCCGCACGGCGAACGGGTGAAGGCCGGCGCCCCGGCCCCGCCCCCCGGCCCGGCCTGCCCGCCGCCAGGCCTGACGGCTCAGGCCCGACTTCCGCCAGGCCTGACTTCCAGCCCGGCCTGCCCGCCGCCAGGCCCGGGACCGCCGGTCGGGACCGTCAGGCGCGGCGGGAGCCCTACAGCCCCCGCGCCACCTTCAGCACCGCCGCCGTCAGGGGCCCGTTCTCCGGGGCCAGCCCGCCCGGGAAGCCGAAGCGGCGGCGCGTGTACCCGTACGCGATCCCCGTCACCGGGTCGGCGAAGCCGTTGGCGCCCGCCGCACCGCAGTGCCCGAACGCCTCCTGGCCCACCGCGGGCTGCTTCTCGAAGCCCAGCCCGAAGTGGTCCGCCTCCGCGACGACCGCGTCCTGGCCCGGCGTGTGCAGCCGCGCCACCTCGGCCGCCGTCTCCGGCTTCAGCAGCGCGGGCAGCCCTTCCAGCCCGCTGATCGCGGCCGCGTACAGGGCCGCCACACCGCGCGCCGTGCCGATGCCGCCCGCCGAGGCCGGCCCGAGCGCCTTCACCTTCGGGTGGTTGGCGTACGCGACCGCGTCCATCGGCGGTTCGTGGTGCATGTTGAAGGCCACCCGCATCAGCTCCGGCATCGGCCCGCCCGAGGTCAGCAGCTCCAGCTGCGCCGGCGTCGGCAGCATCTCCAGGACCGGCTTCCAGCGGCCCTCCAGAGCGTCCGGCAGCCCCATGTACAGGTCCACCCCGTACGGCGCCCGCACCCGCTCCTCGTACAGCTCCTGGATCGAGCGGCCCGTCACCCGGCGCACCACCTCACCGGTCAGCGCGCCGATCACGAAGGCGTGGTAGCCGTACGCCGTCCCCGGCTCCCAGCGCGGCTTCTGCCCGGCCAGCGCGGCCGCCACCAGCGCGTCGTCCGCGATCAGCTCGTACGAGAACGTGTCCACGGCGATCAGCCCGGAGCCGTGCGCGACCAGCTGCCGCACCGTCAGCCGCTCCTTGCCGTCGCCCGTGAATTCCGGCCAGTACTCCACCACCGGCGCGTCCAGGTCCAGTACGCCCTCCTGCGCCAGCAGGGCCACCACCAGGTGGGCGGCTCCCTTGGTGATCGAGAAGACCCCGCTCAGAGTGTCCCCGTCGGTCTCCTCGCCGCCCCACAGGTCCACCACGGTCCGGCCGTGGTGACGGACCGCCAGCTGCGCCTCCGGGGAGTGGGGCTCCGCGGCCACGAAGGCCTCGAACTCCTCCCGGACCGGCTCCCAGCCCGCTTCCACCGTGCCGTTCACCGTCACTGTCATGACATCCCCCGTAACCATGCGTAGATCATTTCGTCGTTCGCGCTCAGACAACCAGAGCCGGTCGGCTCATATGCCCGCCGTGGCCGGAATCTGTCACCTGTGGCCGCGCGCCCCGCCCACGTACGGGTGAACGCGCGCGCGACGACGTTCCAGCGCGCCGCAAGGGCCCGTTGGACCGCGCATGAAGCGCACCCGTACCGCCGCTCTCACCGCCGCCGCCGCCTTCGCGGCCCTCACCCCCGCCCTCGGCCAGGCGGCCGCCACCGCCGCCGACGGCAAGGGGAACCTCCCGCAGGACCCGGTCGGGAGCGGGAAGGCGTGGAGCAAGGACCAGAAGCACAAGGTGGAAGGACAGGTCCGCTTCCACCCGGGCGTGCAGTACAAGACCGTCACCCGCCCCGGCCCCGAGGCCGCCCCGGAGTGGGAGCGCAAGGTCGGGGACCCGGACACGCTGGCCTGGATGCCCTCGTACGAGTTCGCCTGGACGGTCTCCGACGTCCTGGTGAACAAGGGCCTGACCACGAAGAACGGCAAGCACGCCCTCAGCCTGCACGCCGTGCTGCGCGACGCGCGCCGCACCGTGGTCGGGGAGGTGGACAAGAAGCTGTCCGGGCAGGCCGCGACGGGCAGTCAGAAGGTCGCGGGGGACAAGCGGATCGCGTGCGACACCGGGGAGTACACGGTGGAGTGGACGCTGGAGCGTCCCGGATACGCGAAGGTCGGCGGCACGCTGCGCTGGGACTCCGGCTGCGAGCAGTACCGGAAGGCGTTCTCCGCGGAGAACGGCGGCAAGTAGCCGCGGGGAAGGGGGGGGAGAAGGCCTTGCCGCCCTGCGCACCTTGTGGGCGCTCGTCGGGCGACCGGGCCACGGCTCCTGGATCAAGTGCCGTAAGCCATTCTGCCGTACGGAAAGGGGCGGGACGGGAAGCGGAGGTCCCGTCTCGGCCGAATGTCAGCCGTTCTTCCGGCCGGCCTCGCCCGCCTTCGCGGCGATGCCCTCCAGCACGGCCTTGGCGTCGCCGTTCGGGTCGACGGCGTGGCCGATGCTGCGCTTGATGGTGTCGCTGACGGTCACCCAGGACGGGTCGTTGACCGGGTAGAGCTGCGCGCCGCGCAGGGCGGTCAGGAACTGCTCGTCGTTGCGGTCGAGGCCGCCGCCCGAGGGGGTGCGGGAGGCCGAGACCGTCGAGGGCAACAGGTGGTAGCGGCCGGCGAAGTCCGAGAGGTTCTTGTCCTGGTAGACGAAGTCCAGGAACTTGCCGATCTCCTCGCCCTTCCCGTTCTGCTTGAACGCCATCATCCAGTCGGCCACGCCGACGGTGGGCGGGGTCTCGCCCGAGCCGATGCTGTCCGAGATGGGCATGGGGACCGCGTTGACGGTGATGCCCTTGGCGCGGGCCTCGTGCAGCAGCGAGGGGTAGCCGTTGACCATGCCGACCTCACCGCGCAGGAACGCCGCGAAGGCGTCGGCGCGGTTGAACTGCGACGGCGGGGTCGGACCGGTGAGGCCCGGGGTGACCAGAGAGTCCTTGAGCCAGCGGAAGGTCGCGATGTTCTGGTCGGAGGCCAGGCTGTAGTTGCCGCTGCTGTCGGCGTACCCGCCGCCGTTGCTGAGCTCCCAGATCATCGCCTCGGCATGCGCCTCCTCGGGTCCCAGCGGCAGGGCGACCGGGTACTTCACGCCCTTGTCCTTGAGCGCCTTGGCGTCGGCCTTCAGGTCGGACCAGGTCTTCGGCGCGGAGGTGATGCCCGCCTGCCGGAACAGGGTGTCGTTGTAGAAGAGCAGGCGGCTGGAGGCCACGAACGGCAGGCCGTAGAGGGTGTTGCCGACGGAGCCGGCCTCGGCGAGCGGCTGGAGGAAGTTCGCCTCGGCGCTGATCGAGAGCAGCTCTTCCGCGGAATACAGCTTTCCCTGTGCCGCGAAGTCCGAGTAGGAGCCCATGAGGGCCATGTCCGGCGCATTGCCGGCCTTGACCATACGGGAGACCTCGCGGTCGATGTCGGCCCAGGGCAGGAGCTGCACCTGGACCTTGATTCCGGGGTTGGTGGCGGTGAAATCCTTCGTCACCTTGTCCCAGAAAGCCTTGGAGCTGTTGGCCGCGGTATCGCCGTATTCGGCGGCCACCAGGCGCAGCGTACCGCTGTCACCTGCACTGCTGTCGGAAGAACCGCAGCCGGACAGCGCTATGAGCAGGCCGAACACGGTCGCCGTGGCGGCCGCGCCGAACATTTTTCGTCGCACGGGTGGATACCCCTGATTTTCTTTCGAGTCCCGTTATTACTTATGAGTTGCTCCGGGCTGGGGTGTCCCGCCGCGGCCCGTCATGGCCGGAATTCTCTCCCGAGGGCGGCGGAGTTGTTTCCATTGGGTCGGCACTTGTGTCCAATGCTCCAAAAACACTTTTCCCTGTTTGTGTTTTCGAATATGTGCCTCCCTAATGGGACGCGCGTAGACATACCGAAAAGCCCGTTTCCTTCCGGAAAACGGGCTGAGGGGGCGGGGGCGTCGGCCGGGCTAGTCGGCGAACTCGCCGGCGTACGGGTCGGGCTCGCCCGTCTCGGGGTTGCGGCCCTCCTGCCAGCGGCGCTGGGCCTTGCGCCAGTGCACGAAGCTGAGGTGGCCGGCGTCCCAGAACGTGATGCCGACGGGGCTCACGTCGAACTCGTCGGAGCACATCCGCAGCAGGAACTCGGCCATGCCGTACGGGTACACCGCGAAGGCCTCGGCCGTGTGCCGCCCGACGACGAGGACCGGCCAGCGGTCCGGGTCGGGGTCGGCGGTGAGCCAGCACAGGATGTCGGACCCGCCGGTGACCCCCCAGGCGATGATCGACTCCGGGTCCACGTCGAAGGCGGCCCGGCCGCCCTCCGCCTCCCAGGCCTGCCGGGCGTTGGCGGTCTCCTCGGCCATCTCGGCCGGGTCCCACTGGAGCCCGGGCTTGGGCAGGGGCAGCAGGATGCCGGCCTCGCCGTTGATCGAGCCGGCGCCGAAACGGCCCATGAAGGCGACGAAGTCCGAGGGGAAACGGGTGCCCCAGACGGCCTCGGCCGTCTGCCAGTCGACGTCCTCGTCGGCGCCGTGCGTCGCCGGCATGATCTGCTCCAGCGCCTTGATCCGCGCGTTCTCCGTCATGCCCGCCGCTCCCCTGACACCCCACGTCAACCGCCCCAACCTACCGCCCGGGCGCGCCGTGACCTAGGGCCCGTCGAGACGCTCCAGCGCGACTGTGGCGCCGGGGCGCAGTCCCCAGCCCGCCATCGCCCCGGCCCGGGCCTCCAGGACGTGCCGGGCGCGGGGTCGGGGAAGGCCCAGGCGGTTCGGGGGCATGGTGGTGACGGCGACGACGCGCAGGCGGCGGTCGAGGTAGGCGACGTCGATGGGGAAGCGCATGCGGAACGTGTGCACGCTCGCCGCGGGGGTGAGGAGCAGCGCCCCCTCGATCCCGTCCCGCCCGAGGAGGCCGCGGGTGCGGGCGCGGTAGGAGGCGGCGACCTCCAGGGGGACGGCGGTGCCGTGCCCGATGCGGAGGATCCCGGTGCCGTCCTGGTAGGCCATGGGCCCACCCTAGGCTCCGCCGGGCCGTGTCCACAGGGGGTCCACGGGCCCGTGCCGGCGGGCGGCGCGCGGGCTACCGTCGGCGGATGGGCGCAGTCGTGATCATCCTCGCCGCCGTGTACGGCGCGGCCGTCGGGTCCGGGCTGCCGCGCGCCGCCTACCGCCTCTCGGTGGAGCCGGGCGAGCCCTGGCGGGGGCTCTGTCCCGCCGGTCACCCGGTCGCCGGCTGGTTCGGAGCCGCCCGCTGCGGGGGCCGGGAGGGCCCCGGCGGGCGGCCGGCGGCGTACGGCGGCTCCCGGTGGCCCCCCGCCGCCGTCTGCGCGGCCGTGTGCGGGGTCCTCGGGGCCGCGGGCGGGGTGCGGCCCGAGACGGCGGTGTTCGTCGGGGCGGCGCCCGTGTGCGTGCTGCTCGGGATGGTCGACCTCGCCGTGCACCGGCTGCCCGACGTGCTCACCCTGCCGCTGGCCGGAGCCACCGCCGCCCTGCTCGGCGTGGCCGCCCTGCTGCCCTGCGCCGCGGGCAGCTGGCGGGGGGCCCTGCTCGGCGGGGCCGCGCTCGGGGCGGCGTACCTCGTGCTGTTCCTGATCAACCCCGCCGGCATGGGCCTCGGCGACGTCAAGCTCGCGCTTCCCCTCGGGGTCGCTCTTGGGTGGTACGGGTGGGGGGTATGGGCCGCCGGGGCGTTCCTCGGGCTGCTCTACGGGGCCGTGTATGGTCTCGGCGCGCTGCTGACCAGCCGCGCGACCCGCAAGACCGGCTTCGCCTTCGGGCCCTTCATGGCCGCCGGAACCCTCAGCGGAGTGCTCCTGGGCGGATTCGGAGCGTAATCATTCTGCGCCAATGCACGCAGGACGCTTTACGAAGGGTTATGGTGGAACCCCCCCCTCGGGCCGGTCCGTATCCCCCCCACGGACCGGCCCGTTTTTCTTTTCCCCTCCCTCACGGACAAAAGCGCAGGTCAGCCGCGCTGGGCCCAGATGTTGGTGCCGGGGGTGGAGACGGCGAAGGAGTCGATGTCCTTCAGCTCCTGCTCCGACAGGGGCGCCCCGGTCAGCGCGGCCACGTTCTCCTCCAGCTGCCGGACGCTCGACGCGCCGATCAGGGCCGAGGTCATGCGCTCGTCCCGCAGCACCCAGTTCAGCGCGAGCTGGGCCAGCGACTGGCCGCGACCGGCCGCGATGTCGTTGAGTCCGCCGAGGCGGCGCACCACGTCCTGCGAGAGCAGCGCCGGGTTCAGCGACTTGCCGGCGGCGGCCCGGGAGTCCTCCGGGATGCCCTGGAGGTACTTGCCGGTCAGCAGGCCCTGCGCGAGCGGCGCGAAGGCGATGCAGCCCATGCCGGCCTCCTCCAGGGTGTCCAGCAGCCCGTCCTCCTCCGTCCAGCGGTTGATCATGGAGTACGAGGGCTGGTGGATCAGCGGGCGGACGCCCATGTCGCGCAGGATCCGGACGGCCTCGGCGGTCTGCTCCGCCGTGTACGAGGAGACGCCGACGTACAGCGCCTTGCCCTGCTGGACCGCGGACGCCAGGGCGCCCATGGTCTCCTCCAGCGGGGTCTCCGGGTCGAAGCGGTGCGAGTAGAAGATGTCGACGTAGTCGACGCCCATCCGCTTCAGCGAGGCGTCCAGCGACCCGAGGAGGTACTTGCGGCTGCCCCACTCGCCGTACGGGCCGGGGTGCATCAGGTAGCCGGCCTTGGTGGAGAGGACCAGCTCCTCGCGGTACGGCGCGAAGTCCTGGGCGAAGATCTTGCCGAAGTTCAGCTCGGCGGAGCCGGGCGGCGGGCCGTAGTTGTTGGCCAGGTCGAAGTGGGTCACGCCGAGGTCGAAGGCGCGGCGCAGGATCGACCGCTGGGACTCCAGGGACTTGTCGTCACCGAAGTTGTGCCAGAGGCCGAGGGAGATGGCGGGGAGCTTGAGGCCGCTGCGGCCCGTGCGCCGGTAGGGCATGGAGTCGTAGCGGGAGTGGTCTGCCCGATAGGGATTGGTATCAGTCACGTTGTCCTTGCTATCACGGACTTGTGACCTACCGAGTTGGGTACCCGATCCCGCCGCGCAGTAATGTGGCGGGGACTCGGGGGAGACCGCAATTCGTACGGGGGCATTGCACGGAGGGGCTGGAAGATCGTGAAGCTGCGCGACCTGGTGTACAAGCTCTACGCACGCCGGGTGGAAGGTCGCCTCGACCATGACGCGTCGCCCAAGCACATCGGCGTCATCCTGGACGGGAACAGGCGCTGGGCCAAGGCGTCCGGAGGTACGACGGAGCAGGGCCACCAGGCCGGCGCCGACAAGATCTCCGAGCTGCTGGGCTGGTGCACCGAGACGGACGTCGAGGTCGTCACGCTGTGGATGCTCTCCACGGACAACCTGGACCGGCCCGAGGCCGAGCTCCGCCCGCTGCTCAACATCATCGAGAACACCGTCCGGGGCCTGGCCGCGGACGGCCGCTGGCGCGTCCACCACGTCGGCAACCTGGACATCCTGCCGTCCCGGACGCAGACCGTGCTGAAGGAGGCCGAGCAGGCCACGCACGACATCGGCGGGATACTGGTCAACGTCGCCGTGGGCTACGGCGGCCGCCAGGAGATCGCCGACGCGGTCCGCTCGCTGCTGCTGGAGCACGCCGAGAAGGGCACCTCCTTCGAGGAGCTCGCCGAGGTCCTGGACATCGACCACATCGCCGAGCACCTCTACACGCGCGGCCAGCCCGACCCGGACCTGGTGATCCGCACCAGCGGCGAGCAGCGGCTGTCCGGGTTCATGCTCTGGCAGAGCGCGCACTCGGAGTACTACTTCTGCGAGGTGTTCTGGCCGGCCTTCCGCAAGGTCGACTTCCTGCGCGCCCTGCGCGACTACGCGGCCCGGCACCGCCGCTACGGCACCTGACCCCGGCGGCCGAAACCCCCTCGGAACCCCTCCGGTCCCACCTCTCCCCCTCGTCAGGCCTTCACCTGGGGTTCACCGAGCGTCCGTCATATGCCATGGCATGGGCGCCCCCGTTCAAGGGCATAAGCCTTGCAGGTCGACGCCCGATCCACGGGTGTCGAGTCTCAGCGGACGGCACAGGGCCGTCCGCCCGGGAGGCCCTTTGCACCAGGACGAGCGTGCGGTTCGCACGGACGGAATGGAGGGCCGGAAAGCGGCCCTGGCACAGGCGCCGTTGACCGGTCCGGTCTTCATGGCCCGACCTCTTCCGAGGGGGTACGTCCTTCCGTGGTGACCAGCACAAAGCGCCGCCTGTCCGACAGGCGGACCTACGTCCTCGACACCAGCGTCCTGCTGGCAGACCCCAACGCGATCTCCCGCTTCGACGAGCACGAGGTCGTGCTCCCGATCGTGGTGATCACCGAGCTGGAGGCGAAGAGGCACCATCCCGAGCTCGGCTACTTCGCCCGCCAGGCCCTGCGCCTGCTCGACGACTTCCGGGTTCGCCACGGCCGCCTCGACGCCCCCATCCCGCTGGGCGATCTGGGCGGAACCCTGCGCGTCGAGCTCAACCACTCCGACCCCGGCGTCCTGCCGGCGGGATTCAGGCAGGGGGACAACGACTCCCGCATCCTGGCGGTCGCCCGCAACCTCCAGGCCGAGGGCTACGACGTCACGGTCGTCTCCAAGGACCTCCCGCTGCGCATCAAGGCCTCGTCCGTGGGTCTGCTCGCCGAGGAGTACCGGGCGGAGCTCGCCATCACCGACGCCGGCTGGACCGGCATGAGCGAGCTGGCCCTCTCCGGGGAGCAGGTGGACCTCCTCTACTCCGAGGAGCGCCTCCACGTGCCGGAGGCGGCCGAACTGCCGGTGCACACCGGGCTGATCCTCCAGTCCGAGCGCGGCAAGGCCCTGGGCCGGGTCACCGCCGACGGCAACGTCAGGCTCGTACGGGGCGACCGGGACGCCTTCGGGCTGCACGGCCGCAGCGCCGAACAGCGCATCGCCCTGGACCTCCTGCTCGACCCGGAGATCGGCATCATCTCGATGGGCGGCCGGGCCGGCACCGGCAAGTCGGCGCTGGCGCTGTGCGCGGGCCTGGAGGCGGTCCTGGAACGCCGCCAGCACCAGAAGGTGATGGTCTTCCGGCCGCTGTACGCGGTGGGCGGCCAGGACCTCGGCTACCTGCCCGGGGACGCCTCCGAGAAGATGAGCCCCTGGGCGCAGGCGGTGTTCGACACCCTCTCCTCGGTGGCCGGGCGCGAGGTCATCGAGGAGGTGCTGAACCGCGGGATGCTGGAGGTCCTGCCGCTCACGCACATCCGCGGCCGCTCCCTCCACGACGCCTTCGTCATCGTGGACGAGGCGCAGTCGCTGGAGCGCAACGTCCTGTTGACCGTCCTGTCCCGCATCGGGGCCAATTCGCGGGTCGTCCTGACCCATGACGTGGCCCAGCGGGACAATCTCCGGGTCGGCCGGTACGACGGAGTGGTCGCCGTCGTTGAGAAGCTGAAGGGGCATCCGCTCTTCGCCCACGTCACGCTCACCCGCTCCGAGCGCTCCCCGATCGCCGCGCTCGTCACGGAGATGCTCGAATCGCTCTGATCGCCCAGGGAGTGCGAGGAGGGCCCGTAAGGGTCAAATCCCCCAGAACGGGACGGTGAGTTGGCGCCGTCCGGCAAAGGCGCAGGAGCCTAGCCGGACGGCGCCCTTCCGCACAGGTCTTTGTCGAAATCAGTTGGGTCATGCCTGGTGTGACGTTTCCCACGCAACGTGGAATTGCCTTGCGGCGTCGAGGTCCGGCAGAGTCTGTTTTCCGTCAGGCCCCGCATACGGCACATCTGTATCTCCAGTTGGGGATACGCGCAGCACCACAACTCCACAGCCGTTGACCGTATGCCGCCCGGTTTCACGCGGCAGCCCCCGCAAGGGAGTTGTCCACGGGCCCGTGTCTCCAGTGACCAGAACACCACGGAGTCCAGTGTCGAAGGGGCACTCTTGCGCCCGCGCGGTCACTGCGGACGCTGCTGGAAGGACACCGTGTGAGCCGGATCTCGGTCCGGGGGTTCGCAGTGGCTTCGGCCACCGCGGTCACCACCGTCGGCGCAGTCGTCGGCGTCGCCACTGGCGATGCCGCCACCTCGAACGACCTCGAGACGACCGCGTCCGGAGCGACGCTCCTCCAGGACATTCCGGTCGGCGAGCAGGCGCAGGTCCAGAGCGGGTCCCTGACCCAGCAGGCCGACGCCATCGCCCACGCCGCCGACGCCGACGCCAAGCGCTCGGCGGAGGAGGCCGCCCGCATCCAGGCCGCCGAGGACGCCAAGTCCAAGAAGGCCGACGCCGAGAAGGCGGAGCAGGAAAAGAAGGACGCGGACGCCAAGAAGCTCAAGGACGAGCGCGACGCCGCGGAGGGCATCGCCAGCCGCTCGGCCACGCGTGACGCCGGCGACTTCCCGGTCCAGGGCTCCTACACGATCGCCCAGGTCAAGGACATCGCCCGGCAGCTGGTCCCCTCGGGCCAGTTCCAGTGCTTCTCCAACATCATCAACGAGGAATCGACCTGGAACTACCAGGCCGTGAACTCCTCTTCGGGCGCCTACGGCCTGGTCCAGGCGCTCCCCGGTTCGAAGATGGCCTCGGCCGGCTCGGACTGGCGCACCAACCCGGCCACGCAGATCAAGTGGGGCCTGGGCTACATGAACGAGCGCTACGGCAGCCCCTGCAGCGCCTGGAGCTTCCACCAGGCCAACGGCTGGTACTAGAGGCCGGGCGGACGACGCCCGCGCACAACCTCGGGGAACCCCACACCGTCCTACGGTGTGGGGTTCCGCGCGTGTACGGTCGTGCGAGGTCAGACCGCAGGGCGGGGGGAAGGGAACGACATGGTGAAGAGGACGGGCTGGCTCGGCCGGCTCGGCAGAGGGCTGAGCCGGATGGAGGCGCGCCTGGACGAGCGGCGGGCGGAGGTCGAGGCGGAGGCCTCGGTCGACGTGGAGCCGCCGGCGGACCCGGCCTCCGAGGCGCAGGCCCCCGCCGCGGCCGCCTTCGAGGAGCTCCCGCCGCCCGTGCGGCCCGACCCCGCGGCCGTCATCCCGTGGGGGGTGCGCGTCGCCGCCGAGGCCAGCTGGCGGCTGCTCCTGCTCGCCGGGATGGTCTGGGTGCTGATGAAGGTGATCAGCGAGGTCCGGCTGGTCGTCCTCGCCTTCGCCGCCGCCCTGCTCGTCACCGCCCTGCTCCAGCCGTTCGTGGTCCGGCTGCGCCGGATCGGGCTGCCGCGCGGGCTGGCCACGGCCGTCACCGCGATCCTCGGCTTCGTCGTGATCGGGCTCGTCGGCTGGTTCGTGGTCTGGCAGGTCATGGAGAACCTCGACGACCTCTCCAACCGGCTGCGCGAGGGCATCAACGAGCTCAAGAGCTGGGCACTGGACAGTCCGTTCCACGTGACCGAGAAGCAGATCAACGACATCGCGAAGAACCTCAGCGAGACCATCGGCACCAACACCGAGGAGATCACCTCCGCCGGCCTCCAGGGCGTGACGGTGCTCGTCGAGGTGCTCACGGGCATGCTCCTCGCGATGTTCTCGACGCTGTTCCTGCTCTACGACGGCCAGAAGATCTGGAACTGGGTGCTCGGCCTGGTCCCGTCCCCCGCCCGTCCCGGCGTCGCCGGAGCCGGTCCGCGCGCCTGGCGCACGCTGACCGCGTACGTGCGCGGCACGGTCCTCGTCGCGCTGATCGACGCCGTCTTCATCGGCCTCGGCCTGTACTTCCTCAAGGTGCCGATGGCGGTTCCGCTCGCCGTGTTCATCTTCCTGTTCGCCTTCATCCCGCTCGTGGGCGCGGTGGTCTCCGGCGCCCTCGCGGTGGTCGTGGCCCTGGTGACCCAGGGACCCTTCACCGCGCTGATGGTGCTGCTCGTGGTCCTGGCCGTGCAGCAGATCGAGGGGCACGTGCTCCAGCCCTTCATCCTGGGCCGGGCGGTACGGGTCCACCCGCTCGCCGTCGTGCTGTCGGTCGCGGCCGGCGGGATGATCGCCGGCATCGGGGGCGCGGTGGTCGCCGTGCCGCTGGTCGCCGTCACCAACACCGTGGTCGTCTACCTGCGCGCGTACTCCCGCGAACGCCGCCTCGCCCCCGGCTCGGCCGGTCCCGGACCGCACGGTTCCACCGCGGCGCTGTCGTCCCCGTGGGAGAGCGGGGAGTGATCGGCGAGCCCGAGCTCGAAGGGGAGTGGGCCCCGGGCGCGCCCGCCGGCACCCCCGACACCGCCGAGCCGGGTGGGCCCGGTGGGTCCTTACGGGCGGCGCCCTGGCGCTGGGCGCTGGGCGGGGCGGTCGCGGCCTGCGCGGTGTTCGCCGGCGTCCTGGTCGCGCAGGAACGTTACGCCGCGGCCGGGCCCCCGATCCGCCACCGGCACAGCGAGCAGCTGTGCACGGAGACCCCGCTGAAGGCGGTCGGCGCCGCCCTGGGCAACCTGGGCGTGGGCATGCCCAGCCATGGGGAGGGGCCCGCGCTGGACTGGTCGTACTGCTTCGCCGCCGGGTCCCGCGACGAGCAGGAGTTCAGCCATCAGGCCGCGGTACTGGTCGAGCTGCACAAGAAGGCCGATCCGGCGCCGGAGTTCGGCACGGACCCGTTGCCGGACCCGTTCGGGAGCCCGCTGTCCACCCGGGTCGAAGAGGTGTCCGGGCTGGGCGAGCGGGCGCTGTTCTCGGGCGCGCTGCATGCGCCCCGGCTCCAGGTGCTCGACGGCGGCGCGGTCTTCACCGTCACCGTCCGCTGGTGGGACCGGAAGGACGGCGGCAGCGACGTCGACGGGGACGCCGTCAAGGCGGCGATGGTCGAGGACGCGCGGGCCCTGATGGCCCGGCTCCGCACGTAGCCCCCGCACGCACCGCGCCCCCGCGGCCGGGAGGGCCGCGGGGGCGCGGAGGGGCGTACGGGTCCACCCGTACGGGCGACTACTCGGCGGCCAGGGCCGCTTCGGCGTCGAGGGTGACGGCGACGGCCTGGATCACCGAGGCGATCTTGAAGGCCTCCTGGACCGTCTCGCGGTCCACGCCCGCCTTGCGCAGGACCTGCTCGTGCGAGTCCAGGCACTGGCCGCAGCCGTTGATGGCGGAGACCGCGAGCGACCAGAGCTCGAAGTCCACCTTCTCCACGCCCGGGTTGCCGATGACGTTCATCCGCAGGCCCGCGCGCAGCGTGCCGTACTCCGGGTCGGAGAGCAGGTGCCGGGTCCGGTAGAAGACGTTGTTCATCGCCATGACCGCGGCCGCGGACTTGGCGGCGTTGTACGCCTCCGGGGACAGCGCGGCCTTCGCCTCGGGCTCCAGCTCACGCAGGACGCGCGGGGAGCGGGCGGCGATCGCGCAGGACAGGACGGTGCCCCACAGCTGCTGCTGGGTGAGGGTGTCCTGGTTGCCGATGACCGAGCCGAGGTTCAGCTTCAGGTCCTTGGCGAAGTCCGGTATGGCGGACTTGAGGGTGTCGAGGGACATCCGTCACTCACCGGCCAGCAGGGCGCCGGCGTTCAGGGTGTCCTCGCCCTTGTTCCAGTTGCAGGGGCACAGCTCGTCGGTCTGCAGGGCGTCGAGGACCCGCAGGACCTCCTTGGGGTTACGGCCCACGGAACCGGCGGTCACCATCGAGAACTGGATCTCGTTGTTCGGGTCCACGATGAACACGGCGCGCTGCGCGAAGCCGTCCTCGCCCTGGATGCCGCAGGCCTGCATCAGCTCGTGCTTGGAGTCGGCCAGCATCGGGAAAGGCAGGTCGCGCAGGTCGGCGTGGTCCTTGCGCCAGGCGTGGTGGACGTACTCGGAGTCGCCGGAGACGCCGAGGATCTGGGCGTCGCGGTCGAGGAACTCGTCGTTCAGCTTGCCGAACGCGGCGATCTCGGTGGGGCACACGAAGGTGAAGTCAGCGGGCCAGAAGAAGACGACGCGCCACTTGCCCTCGTAGGTCTTCTGGTCGATCTGCGCGAACTCCTTGCCGGCTTCGAGCGAGACGCAGGCGGTCAGGTCGTAGCTGGGGAACTTGTCACCGACAGTGAGCACGAACTCTCCTTGCGGAATGGAAAGTGACCCTTTTGGGGGCTTTCCGAGGGGGTTGGACTGATCTCACATGCTGGCACAGCTGCATTGATTAGGGAAATAGCTAGTCTTGTGGTGGGTGATCGGAGGTACCTATCAGTGGCTGTGAGTAGTAGAGGACAGAAGCAGCCGACGCTGGCGCAGCTGCGCGCCTTCGCGGCGGTCGCGGAACACCTGCACTTCCGGGACGCCGCCGCGGCGATCGGGATGAGCCAGCCCGCGCTCTCCGGGGCCGTCTCCGCGCTGGAGGAGGCCCTCGGGGTGCAGCTGCTGGAGCGCACCACCCGCAAGGTGCTGCTCTCCCCGGCGGGCGAGCGGATCGCGGTCCGGGCGCGGGGCGTGCTCGACGCGCTGGGCGGACTGCTGGAGGAGGCCGAGGCGGTCCGGGCCCCCTTCACCGGCGTGCTGCGCCTCGGGGTCATCCCGACCGTGGCCCCGTACCTGCTGCCGACCGTGCTCGGGCTCTTCCACCGCCGCTTCCCGCGCATGGACCTCCAGGTCCACGAGGAGCAGACGGCCTCCCTGCTGGAGGGGCTGGCCGCCGGACGCCTGGACCTGCTGCTGCTCGCGGTGCCGCTGGGCGTCCCCGGTGTGAGCGAACTGCCGCTCTTCGACGAGGACTTCGTACTGCTGGCCCCCCGCGAGCACCCGCTGGCCGGCCGCAGGGACATCCCGCGCGAGGAACTGCGGGGGCTCCAGCTGCTGTTGCTGGACGAGGGCCACTGCCTGCGCGATCAGGCCCTGGACATCTGCCGGGAGGCCGGGCGCACCGCCGGTGCGGACGTCACCACCACCGCCGCCGGGCTCTCGACACTGGTCCAGCTGGTCGCCGGCGGCCTCGGGGTGACCCTGCTGCCGCGCACCGCGCTGCGGCTGGAGACGGCCCGCAACGAGGCCTTGGCCACCGGCTACTTCGCCGAGCCGGCCCCCTCGCGGCGGATCGCCCTGGCCATGCGGACCGGGACCGCCCGCCAGGAGGAGTTCCGGGCCATCGCGGGCGCCCTGCGCGAGGCGGTGCGCCCGCTCCCGGTGTGGCCCACCGACTGAGCGGCGGGCCCCGGGGGGAGCGGGCGCGGCTGCCTCCGTACGGGCGCGGGGGTCATTCCGTGCGCAGGCCGTCCGGGCGCATCAGGCGCAGCAGGGGCGGCAGGCCCAGCAGGGTGACGAGGGCGACCACGCCCGCGCCGGCCCCCGCCAGGGACAGGACGGAGACCCAGTCGACCTGCACCGGCCGGCCCGTGACCCACAGCAGGGCCGATCCGAGGGCGAGTCCCGTGCCGGTCGCCAGCGCCAGCCCGAGGACGACCGGCAGGGCCGTCTGCCACAGCACGGACAGCCCCAGCGTGCCGCGCGGGGTGCCGAAGGCCGCCAGCGCGGCCAGCAGGCGCCGCCGTTCGCGCAGCTGCTCCAGCTGAGCCACCAGCAGGCTCGTGCCGATGAGCACCAGCAGGCCCGCGGCGCCGAAGGAGAGCCCGGTCCGGATCGCCCCGTACGAGGTGTCCTCGGCACTCGCGCTGAGGGTGGTGGCCGTCGCGAGGGGTTCCGCCCTGAACACCACCGTGCGGATCCGGTCGAGGGCGTCGGGCCGGGACCCGTCGGTCTGGAGGTAGACCTGGGCGGTCGGCCAGCTGCCCATGTTCCGGGGGGCGGCCGAGGGGGTGACGAGCACTCCCTCCCGGAGGTTGCCCGCCGGGTCCGGGACGGGCCGCACCGTGCGGGCGCCCGCGGGGACGGTCCACTCGACGGGCTTCTGCGCGGGCAGCTCCCGGGCGCCGTACGAGGTGATGTTGCCCGCGTAGAGGCGCTCACCGGGTACGGGGGCCAGCGGTTCACCGGTGGGGGACAGGCCGCCGCCCGACAGGACGAAGGCGTCGCCGTCGGCGCAGGCCCCGATGTCGGCGACCTCCCGCAGCGCGTCGCAGGTGCCGATGGTCCCGCGGACGGTCTCGCCGTCGGCCGGTGTGCCGCGCGCCGCCTGGAAGTCGGTCAGCGGGACGGCGCGGACGACGCCCGGCGCCGAGGCGAGCTCCCCGGCGAGGGCTTCGAGGCGGGATTCGGTGCCCATGTGCATCACGACGGACACGGCCGCGCGGGCGGGGTCCTGGCCGGTGGGCCGCTCGTAGTCCTCCTCGACGCCCGTGAAGACCATCTGGAGGGCGATGGCCCCGGCCACCGCCACCGCGATCCCGTTGGCCATGCGCGCGGCGCCGCCGCTGTCGACCTGGAGCCGGCGGACGGCCAGCTGCCAGGAGACCGGTCCGCCGGAGAGCCGCCCGACGACCCGTTCCAGCAGCCACGGCAGCAGGACGGTGACGGCGACCAGCAGCAGCAGTACGCCGCCGCCGGCCTGCCACCGGTCGAAGCCGCGGTGCGCCTCGCTCCTCCTGGCCAGCGGGACGAGCAGGGCCAGCCCGGCGGCGGGCAGCAGCAGGCGCCACCAGACGCGGCGCCGGCGCGGCACCGCCGTCCGCGCGACGCCCAGCGGCTCGATGACGACCCGCCGCAGGGCGGGGACGGTGACGGCCACGGCGGCCACCGGGACCGCCAGCACCACGAGCAGGAGGAGCCACGCGGAGGGGTCCAGGTCCTGCGGGAAGACGCTGCGCTGCCGGAAGGAGAGGGCTCCGACGAGGCTGCGGCCGGCCAGGAAGAAGCCCGCGCCGAGCACCAGCCCGACCAGCGCCCCGGACAGGGCCTCGCCGGCCGCGATCCGGCGTACCGTGCGGCCGTCGGCGCCCACCAGGCGCAGTGCGGCGAGCCGCTGGTCACGCCGCTCCCCGCCGAAGCGGACGGCGGTGGCGATGAAGACGGCGACGGGCGCCAGCAGCGCCACGAAGGCCAGGACGACCAGCAGCATCAGCACCGGGTCGAGGTCCCGGGGCTCCGGGTCCCCCGCGAAGGCGGTGATCCGCTGGATCCGGTGTTCGCCCGGCCCACCCCTCTGGAGGGTGTCGCTGCCCAGGTAGAAGAGGAGTTCGGCCGGACCGGTCAGGCCCCGGTCGGCGACGGTCGCGGTGATCCGGGCGCCGAGGCGCTCGCGCAGCTCCGCCCCCTCGGGGGAGGCCAGCAGCCGTTTCAGGGCGGGGGAGACCGCCATCTCGCCGGCCTTCGGGAGGGACTGCAGCCCCGGCGGGACGGGCGCGTCCGGGCCCTCCGCACGCAGCACCCTGCCGCCGATGTCCTGGTGGCGGTACGTCTGGTCGACGCGGGCGACGAGCAGGGTGTCCCGGCCGGGGGCGTCGGCCGTGGCGGCGCCCAGGAGGGAGCGGGCGTCCTCGCGTTCCTGGCGGGCGGTCAGCGCCCCCGGCACCGCGGTGCCGATCAGCAGCAGCGCGACGCCGAGGCCCACGCCCACGCCGGTGAGCAGGGTGCGGGTCCAGCCCCGGCGTCCGCCGCCGAAGGCGAAGCGGGCCCCGAGCGCGAGGTCCCGGGCCCAGGTCCGGAGGGCGCTCACAGGGCGTGCTCCATGTCCCGCGACCGTCCGTCGCGCACGACGATCTCCCGGTCGGAGTAGGCGGCCACCCGGGTCTCGTGGGTGACCAGGACGACGGCTGCGCTCGCGGCCCGGGCGGCCTCGGTGAGCAGCTGCATGACCAGTTCGCCGTTGAGGGAGTCCAGGGCGCCGGTGGGCTCGTCCGCGAACACCACCCGGGGCCGGGTGACCAGGGCGCGGGCCACGGCCACGCGCTGGCCCTGGCCGCCGCTGACCTCGCCGGGTCGCTGGGCGCCGATGTCCTCGACCTGGAGCCGCTCCATCCAGCCCAGGGCGGTCGCCTCGGCCTCCCTGCGCCGGACGCCGGCCAGGCGCAGGGGCAGGGCGACGTTCTCCACGCAGGTCAGTTCCGGGACGAGCTGCCCGAACTGGAAGACGAAGCCGAACTGGCTGCGGCGCAGGGCGCTGCGCTCGGCGTCGCCCATGGCGGTGAGGTCGCGGCCGTCGTAGGTGACGGTGCCGGAATCGGGCGCGACGATCCCTGCGAGGCAGTGCAGGAGCGTGGACTTGCCGGAGCCGGAGGGGCCCATGACGGCGACCACCTCGCCCGGGTGGATGGAGAAGTCGGCGCCGTCGAGGGCCTTGGCGGTGCCGTACGCCTTGCGCAGGCCGGCGCCTATCAGGAGGGATCCCGCCGGGGTCATCGGCGCACCTCCCGGGCGAGCTGGTCCAGGCGGGCGGAGGTGAGTTCGAGCCAGCGCAGGTCGGCCTCCAGGTGGAACAGGGCGTGGTCGCAGACCAGCTGGTCGGCGAGGTCGCCCTTGCGCTTGCGCTGCGTCAGGATGCGCATCAGGCGCAGGTGTTCGGCGCGCTGGGTGTCCAGCAGGCCGCTCGCGCTGCGGCCGGTGAGCAGGGCGAGGACCACCTTCGTGTAGAGGGTGGACTGGAGGTAGGGCTCGGGCTTCTCGGGTTCGGCGAGCCAGTGCTCGACGTCGGTGATCCCGGCGTCGGTGATGGCGTACCGCTTGCGGTCGGGACCGCCGCCGCTCTCGATCCCGTCGACCTCCACGAGGCCGTTCTTCAGGAGGCGGGACATGGTCGAGTAGACCTGCCCGTAGGCGAGGGGCCGGTCGTGGCCGAAGGTTTCGTCGAAGGCGCGCTTGAGGTCGTAGCCGTGGCGCGGGCCGGCCTCCAGGAGGCCGAGCAGGGTGTGGCCGATGGACATGACCGCGACTATACACGGGGTGTATACGCATGGTGTATAGATCCGCTGTCGATTTGTTTTCGCAGGTGGGGGCGGGGGCGGACGCAAAGGGGCCCGGGCGCGGGGTCGCGCCCGGGCCCTGGGCCGGGGTGGTGCGGTCAGGCGTCCCGGTTGGTGCGGGG
This sequence comes from Streptomyces sp. NPDC096136, assembly GCF_044763325.1. NCBI lineage: Bacteria > Bacillati > Actinomycetota > Actinomycetes > Kitasatosporales > Streptomycetaceae > Streptomyces > Streptomyces sp. NPDC096136. Next base: position 360,366 of record NZ_JBIWFZ010000003.1, read on the forward strand.
GCGGCCGCGGGGCGGGATCGGGGCGGCGCCGCCCGGGAGGCGGCCCGACTCGGACAGGGCCCGGCGGAGCAGGAACTCGATCTGCGCGTTCGCGCTGCGCAGCTCCTCCCCGGCCCAGCGCGCGAGGGCGTCGTACACCTGCGGGTCGAGCCGCAGCAGCACCTGCTTGCGCGCCTGCCGCCCGGCGCGGGCGGGCCTGGGCTCGTCCGCCGGGTCCGCGTCCTCGGGCCGGGGGCCGCCGACGGGGGTCACTGGTAGAGGGTGCCCGTGTTGACGACCGGCTGGGCCGCGCGGTCGCCGCAGAGGACCACCATCAGGTTGGAGACCATGGCGGCCTTGCGCTCCGGGTCCAGGTCCACGATCTCCTCCTCGGCCAGCCGGGTCAGGGCGAGCTCCACCATGCCCACCGCGCCCTCGACGATCTGCTTGCGGGCCGCCACGACCGCACCGGCCTGCTGGCGCTGGAGCATCGCGGAGGCGATCTCCGGAGCGTACGCGAGGTGGGTGAACCGCGACTCTATGATCTCCACGCCCGCCGCCTCGACCCGGAGGGCCAGCTCGGCCGCGAGCTTCTCGGTGATCTCCTCGGCGTTGCCGCGCAGCGACAGGCCGCCTTCGTCGTGGGCGTCGTAGGGGTACTCGATCGCGATGTGCCGGACGGCGGCCTCGGTCTGCGTCTCGACGAACTCCGTGAAGTCCTCGACCTCGAAGACCGCCCGCGCGGTGTCGGCGACCCGCCACACCACGACGGCCGCCAGCTCGATCGGGTTGCCGTAGGCGTCGTTGACCTTCAGGACCGCCGTCTCGTGGTTGCGGACGCGGGTGGAGATCTTCTCGCGCGAGGTCAGGGGGTTGACCCAGCGCAGTCCGTCCGTGCGGATGGTGCCCCGGTAGCGGCCGAACAGCTGGACCACGCGGGCCTCGCCCGGGGCCACCGTGTTCAGCCCGCTCATGGCCATCACGGCGGCCAGCACGAGCAGGATGCCGAGCGGGATCAGGGCCGCCTTCGTCGCCGTCGCGGCCGCCGAAGCGCCGAGGGCGATCACGCCGGCGCCGACCACCGCACCCACCAGCCCCGACAGCAGCGCGAGCCCGCCGCCGACGCTGTTCGCCGCGAACTCCCGTACACCGACCGGTCGTTCGTCCGTCACCGCGGCTGTCATGGATTACCCCCGTTTGGTCCGTCGCGTCCGGTCGTGGTCGGCCGGAACGTCTAGCAAAGTGATATCACTTTTTGCGGTGACCGCAACCCTTCCGGCATCGTGGGCGTCGGTTCCATTGGAGTGGGTGCTGATTCTCACGTCCGAATTGACCGGTATTGATCAGGGTTAGTCAACCTTTGTCACAGCCTGCGGTGTTAGTTTTCTGAGCTGACGTCGGGGGGGTAATCGAGCGGAGCGGGAGCGATGGGCCGAGCAGATGCGCGACGGGCGCAGCAGCAGCGCGGTGGGCGGAAGGCGCCGACCGGGCGTGCCGCCGGGCGCGCGGGCAAGCCGACCGGGAAGAAGCGCAGCGGCATACGTCGCTTCTTCACCTGGAAGACGATCCTCGGGACCTTCCTCGGCGGGATCCTGCTCCTCATAGCCGGCGCGGTCGCCCTCTACTTCTCCGTGGACGAGCCGACCGACCCGAACAAGACGGCGGTCCTCCAGAGCAACACCTACAAGTGGGCCGACGGCTCGGTCATGGCCCGTACGGGCAAGATGAACCGCGAGATCGTCTCGATCGACAAGATCCCGGAGGACGTCCGGACGGCCTTCATCGCGATCGAGAACAAGACCTTCTACAAGGACCGGGGCGTCGACTTCGTGGGTGTGGCCCGCGGTGTCTTCAACACCCTCCGCGGCAAGGGCACGGCCGGCGGTTCGACGATCACCCAGCAGTACGTCAAGAACTACTACCTGACCCAGGACCAGTCGGCGACCCGCAAGCTCCGCGAAATGGTGATCTCGCTCAAGGTCGACCAGCGCATGGAGAAGGACGACATCCTCGCCGGCTACCTGAACACCAACTTCTACGGACGCAACGCCTACGGCATCCAGGCCGCAGCCCAGGCCTACTACGGCGTGGACTCCAACAAGCTCACCCTGGAGCAGGGCGCCTACCTGGCCGCCGTCATCCAGGCGCCCAGCCAGTACGACTGGGCCACCGCGGGCCCCAACGGCAAGAAGCTGGCCCTGATCCGCTTCAACGCCGTCCTCGACAACATGGTCGAGATGGGCAAGCTCGACAAGGCCAAGCGCGACACCCTGAAGTTCCAGGAGCCCATCAAGCCCAAGCCGCAGCCCGGCATGGACGGCCAGAAGGGCTACCTGATGCAGGCCGCCAGGGCGGAGATGAGCCGCCAGGGCATCAAGGAGGCCGACATCGCGGCCGGCGGCTGGACGATCACCCTCAACATCGACAAGAAGAAGCAGGCCGCGCTGGAGAAGGCCGTCGACGAGGAGCTGGAGTCCAAGCTCGACCGCAAGAACGTCAAGGACCGCCCCCAGGACCAGAGCGTCCAGGCCGGTGCCACCTCCGTGGACGCCAAGACGGGCAACATCGTCGCCATGTACGGAGGCGTGGGCCTGACCGAGAAGGCCGAGAGCAACGCCCTGCGCACCGACTACCAGCCGGGCTCCACCTTCAAGCCGATCGTGCTGGCCACCGCCCTGGAGACCGGGGCGAAGACCCAGGACGGCCGTCCGATCACCCCGAACGCCCTCTACGACGGCACCAGCAAGCGCCCCGTGGTCGGCAGTGACACGCCCTTCGCCCCGCAGAACCAGGACGACATCAACTACGGCGACCCGATGCTCACGGTCCAGGAGGCCACCAACTCCTCCGTGAACTCGGTGTACGCGCAGATGATCGTGGACGCCAAGCCGCAGGAGGTGAAGAAGACCGCCATCTCCCTCGGCATGCGCGACCGCGAGGGCTGGCCGGCCGACAAGCCCGCCATGTCGCTCGGCACCATGAGCGCCAACACCGTCGAGATGGCCGGCGTCTACGCCACCTTCGGCAACCACGGCAAGAGGGTCACCCCGACCATCGTCAAGAGCGCCGACCACGTCGACGCCCAGTACAAGCCGGTCAGCCCCATCGGTGCCCAGGTCCTCAAGCGCGAGACCGCCGACACCGTCACCAAGGTCCTGACCGGCGTGGTCCAGGACGGCTCCGGCAAGGCCGTCCGCAGCGACGCCTACCAGGCCGCGGGCAAGACCGGTACCACCGAGTCCAACGTGGCCGCCTGGTTCACCGGCTACACCCCGGAGCTCGTCACCGTCGTCGCGATGTTCGGCGAGGACCCGAACTCGCACGGCCAGGTCACCCTGACCGGTACGGCCGGCAAGGGCCGTGCGGGCGGTTCCAGCTTCCCCGCGCAGATCTGGCAGGCGTACACCACGGCCGTGCTCAAGGGCGTCAACACGGGCGAGTTCGACCTGTCGGACGCGAAGATGGGCACCCCGGTCGGCCCGACCCGCACCGCCGTCCCCTCCAGCGGCCCCTCCGGCTCCGTCAGCCCGACGCCGTCCAGCTCCGGCACCCGCCCGACGGGCACCCCGGACCCCTCGGGCAGTGGCACCGGCAAGCCGGACCCGTCCTCGTCGTCGAAGAACCCGACGCCGCCGACGAAGGGCCCGACGCCGCCGACGGGCGACCCGCAGCCGCCGACGAAGAAGCCGTCGCCGCCGGCGCCCGGCCCGGACCTGTTGCAGTAGGCACGAGAACACCGCCGCCCCGCAGCGAGAACGCTGCGGGGCGGCGGTGTTCTGTACGCCCTCGGGCTCAGCGCCGGTCGTGCGCCCCCGGCAGGGACAGCTCGAACCAGACCACCTTGCCGCTGCTCAGCCGGGTCGCGCCCCAGCGCCGCGCCATGCGGTTGACCAGGAACAGGCCGCGCCCGCCCTCGTCGGTCTCCCGCGCCCGGCGCTGGCGCGGCAGCTGCGGGGAGTCGTCGCCGACCTCGCAGCGCAGCACGTCCGTACGCAGCAGACGCAGGGTCACGGGCCGTTCGGCGTACCGGACGGCGTTCGTGACCACCTCGCTGACCAGCAGCTCCAGCGAGTCGCTCAGCTCCTCCAGCCCCCAGCGGGCCAGGGCGCGCCGGGCGAACCGGCGGGCCCGGCCCGGAGCGGTCTCCTCCGGGTCCAGGAACCAGTACGCCACGTCGCTGGGCGCGATCCCCTCGAAGCGGGCCGCGAGCAGGGCGATGTCGTCGTCCCGGTCGCCCGGGCCGAGCATGTCCAGCACGTCGTCGCAGAGGGCCTCCAGCGGCGGCGAGTGGTCCAGCCCGGTCAGCTGCGCGGTGGTGGCGAGCCGTTCGCGCAGCTGGTCGATGCCCGTCCACACGTCCCGCAGCCGGGACTCCACCAGCCCGTCGGTGTACAGCAGCAGCGTGGCCCCGGCCGGGGCGTCCAGCTCCACGGCCTCGAAGTCCACCCCGCCGACCCCGATGGGGGCGCCCGGCGGGACGCGCAGCACCTCGGCGCGGCCGCCCAGGTGCAGCAGGACCGGCGGCGGGTGGCCGGCGTTGGCGATGGTGATCCGGTGCGAGACCGGGTCGTAGACCGCGTACAGGCAGGTGGCCATCCGGTCGGAGCCGAGCCGCTGGGCCTGCTCGTCCAGGTGGTGCAGCACCTCGGCCGGGGGCAGGTCCAGCTGGGCCAGGGTCTGCGCGGTGGTGCGCAGCTGGCCCATGATCGCGGCGGAGGTCATGGAGTGGCCCATGACGTCGCCGACGACCAGCGCGACCCGGCTGCCGGGCAGCGGTATGGCGTCGTACCAGTCGCCGCCCACCCGGGCCGTCTCGGCGGCGGGCAGGTAGCGCGAGGCCAGCCGCACGCCGGTGGGCTGGGGCAGGCCGTCGGGCAGCATCGTGCGCTGGAGCTCGTCGGCGATGTAGGCCTCGCGGCCGTAGAGGACGGCCTTGTCGATCCCGAGCGCGGTGTGCGTGGCCAGCTGGGCGGCGACGAGCAGGTCGTTCTGTTCGAAGGCGTCCCGGTCCGGGGTGCGCAGGAACACCGCCGCGCCGATCACGCGCCGGCGGCCCCTCAGCGGGGCGAGGATGGCCCGCTGGCCGCGCGGCACCGGATGCTCGGCGCCCAGCAGCTCGGGCAGCGCGTCGCGGGCGCCGCGGGCCGACCCGAACACGGGCCGTACGCCGCGCAGCACCTCGGCGAGGGCCCCTCCGGGCCGGATCTCGCACAGCTCCGCCGCGGGCAGGTCGCCCTGCGGGCCCACCAGCGGCAGCTGGCTGAAGTCGAGTTCGCCGGCGCCCCCCGCGGCTCCGGCGGCCTCGCCGCCGTCGGCCAGGCCCAGATCGTCGATCGGGCGGAGCCGGTCGGTGCGGCGCAGCCTTAAAACGACCGGGCCGACGGGCCGCTCGTCGCCGACGGGCAGCGGGTCGCGCAGGTAGACGAGGATCGCGTCGGAGAAGGTGGGAACGGTCGCCCGGCACAGGCCGAGCACGATCTCGTCGAGGTCGATGCCGCGGGCGATCCGGCGCGTGGCCGCGCCGACGAACCGCAGCCGGTCGCCCTCGCGCCGGGCCGCGCCCGCCTCGGCGGGGCCGTGGCCCGGGCCGCCCGCGCCCGGTCCCGGCGGCGCCTGCGTCCCGGCCGCGGCGGCGGCCTCGTCGGCCCGGCCCGCGTTGCGGGCGGCCCCGCCGTCCCGCGACCGCGCGCCCTCGGGGTCCGAGTCCGCGGGGCCGTGGCCGGAGGAGCCCTCGCCGGCGGTGCCGCGCGGGCGCGGGAAGTCGGCATGCGTGCGTACGGCCTCGGCGGCCGCGATGGGGGCCTTGCCGTGGCCGAGCTCGTCCGTACCTCCGCCGGGGGCGACGGTGGGCTGCGGGCCCTCCTGGGAGGTGGGGTACTCCGTCACGCGTGGAATTCCGTCCGTTTGCGCTCGATGTGCGCTGCACTCAACTCGGTCAGTCGCGGTATACCCGCTCAGCGGCGGGGGCACCACCACCCCCGGGTTCCGCGTCCCGCTCGTTACCTTTCCGCCGCGTCGACCTCCGGTCAAGTCCCGGTCGCCGCAGGTCATTTACGGGAGCGGGACCGGGATGGCCCCCCGCGTACGACCGGCGGAGGACGATCCTACGTTTGAACCCCGGGGGCGCATCAAGGGTCTCATGACGTCATATGCGCCGGGGTGCGGTCCCAGTCCTCGGGCAGAACCGGAACTTCCCAGGCCGGATCGGGCCTCCAGTCCTCCCAGCCGTCGCAGAACGGAGGCCCCCAGGCCTTGACGACCTCCAGTGCCGCACGGCCCGCCTCCTCCACGCGCCGCGCCCGTTCCGGGCCGACCAGCCCGATCCGCCGCGCCTGTGCGAACTCGTCCTCGTCCAGCCACTTCCAGCCGCGGTCCGGGTGGACGGCGATGTCCAGGAAGTGGTCCACCGAGTCCACCCCGCCCGCCCAGCGGGTCTGCGGCTCCTCCAGGTTCACGTACCAGTTCCTGAACACCCAGCCGTGGTCCCAGAACAGCCATACGGACCAGGGCTCCCCGGGCCGGACCAGCTTGAGCACCCCGGTGCCGAACCAGCGTGCCCGCTGGGTGGTGCGCACGGCGGTGTAGCGGGTGGCGAGGGGCTCCTCGTGCACGGAGGTGCCGTCGGCGAGCACCGGCTTGACGCATTCGGTGCCCGGCGCCATCCAGGCCGCGAGCAGCTCGTCGGTGTCCTGGACCACGGTCACCGGGCGGGCGATGTGCACCCGGCCCTCCAGTCCGGGCTCCTGGCCGAGGTAGCGCCAGAGGATCCGGTCGCCGGGCGCCCAGCGCACGCCGTCCGCCGCGCCCGCCGCCGCGGGGTGCGCCGCGTCGCTCCCGGGCCTGAAATCACCTGTCATGCGCAGATCTTAGGGCGGCACCCCTCCGGGACGCTGCGGTGCAGGTCACGGAGGGGCCCGGGGGATGCGAACGACCGGATCCGGCCCCTGCCGGGAAGGCCGGGCGCGGGTCCGGCGCGGGTCAGGGGCGGGTCAGGGGCGGGTCATGCGCAGGACGTCCAGCGCCTCGTCCAGCTGCCGGAGCGTCAGCGCGCCCCGGTCGACGTAGCCGGACTCCAGGACGACCTCCCGGATGGTCTTGCGCTCGGCGAGCGAGCGCTTGGCGACCTTGGCGGCCTCCTCGTAGCCGATGTAGCGGTTCAGCGGGGTCACCACGGAGGGCGAGGACTCGGCGTACTCCCTGGCCCGCTCGGCGTTGGCGGTGATCCCGTCCACGGTGCGGTCGGCCAGCAGGCGGCTCCCGTTGGCCAGCAGGCGGATCGACTCCAGGAGGTTGCGGGCCATGACCGGGAGCATCACGTTGAGCTCGAAGTTGCCGGCCGCGCCCGCCACGGCGACCGCCGTGTCGTTGCCCGTCACCTGCGCGGCGATCATCAGGAGGGCCTCGGGGACGACCGGATTGACCTTCCCGGGCATGATCGAGGACCCCGGCTGGAGATCCGGCAGATTGATTTCGGCCAATCCGGTGCGCGGCCCGGAGGCCATCCAGCGCAGGTCGTTGCAGATCTTGGTGAGCGAGACGGCGATCGTGCGCAGCATCCCCGAGGTCTCCACCAGCGCGTCCCGCGCGCCCTGGGCCTCGAAGTGGTCGCGGGCCTCGGTCAGCGGCAGCCCGGTGGCCCGCGCCACCTCGGCGATCACGGCCGCCGAGAACCCGGGCGGGGTGTTGATCCCGGTGCCGACGGCGGTACCGCCCAGCGGCAGCTCGGCCAGCCTCGGCAGGGCGGCGTGCAGGCGCTCGATGCCGTAGCGGACCTGGGCGGCGTACCCGCCGAACTCCTGGCCCAGGGTGACCGGGGTGGCGTCCATCAGGTGCGTGCGCCCGGACTTGACCACCTCGGCGAACTCGGCGGCCTTGCGCTCCAGGGCCAGCTCCAGGTGGCGCAGGGCCGGGACCAGGTCGTGGGAGACGGCGGCGGTGGCGGCGATGTGGATGGACGAGGGGAAGACGTCGTTGGAGCTCTGCGAGGCGTTGACGTGGTCGTTGGGGTGGACCTCGCGCCCGAGCCGCTCGGTGGCCAGGGTGGCGATCACCTCGTTGGCGTTCATGTTGGACGAGGTCCCGGAGCCGGTCTGGAAGACGTCGACCGGGAAGTGCTCGTCCCAGCGGCCCTCGGCGACCTCGGCCGCGGCGGACCGGATGGCGTCCGAGGTCTCCTCGTCCAGCACCCCGAGCTCCGCGTTGACCAGGGCGGCGGCCGCCTTGATCCGGGCCAGGGCCTCGATGTGGGCGCGTTCGAGGCGCTGCCCGGAGAGCGGGAAGTTCTCCACGGCGCGCTGGGTCTGGGCGCGCCATCTGGCGTGCGCGGGCACCCGTACCTCGCCCATGGAGTCGTGCTCGGTCCGGAACTCCGCTGACTGCTGATCGTCGGTCATCTCCACATCCTCCTCAGAAAGTTGAGCAATTGTCTTGTTCAGACTGTTCCCATCTCCCCTACCGGCCAGTAAATACCGGGGGTAACACCGCTATCGGGGAGGCAGTACATGGCTCGTTCTCAAGCGAAACCCAGGCTCAGATGTACATTCGCCGCGGTCGCGGCGATCGCGGCCGCCCTCGGGGGCGTCTCCGCCGTCACCCCCGTGGCCGAAGCGGCACCCGCCGCATCCGGCTCGATCACGCCCCTCCCACCGGAACTCGAAGCCATCCGCGCCGCCGAGGCCACCAAGATCTACGGGGACCCGGCGATCCGCCCCGTCGCCGAGCGCAAGACCGGGCTCATCTCCCTCGGCGACAGCGAGATCTCCGGCGAGGGCGTCGGCAACTACGACCCCGCCACCAACACCCCCGCCAACCAGTGCCACCGCTCGCCGGACTCCGCGATCCACCGCACCGGCATCCCGGCCGACCTGACCTTCAACGTCGCCTGCTCCGGCGGCTACACCGGAAACATCCGCATCGGCGGCAGCAAGCAGTACGCCGACGAGCTGGTGCAGAGCGACAACCTGGCCGTCAAGGCCCGCAACACGAAGATCAAGATGGTGCTGCTGGTCGCCGGCGCCAACGACGACCTCCAGTTCGGTCCCGTCATGACCGACTGCGTCACCCGCTGGGTGCTCAGCCAGGGCACCTGCGAACCCAAGTACGGGCCCGGCTGGCAGGCCCGCGTCGACGGGCTGCGCCCCAAGGTCGAGGCCACCATCGGCGACCTCAAGACCGTCATGCGCGACGCCGGCTACGCCGACTCCGACTACAAGCTCGTCGTGATGGGCTACCCGAGCCCCATCGGCCCCGACTTCAACGACAACCCGAACTTCCCCGGCAAGCTCCCCGGAGGCTGCGCCGGCTACGACTCCGACGCCGCCTGGGGCCGCAACTACGCCGTCCCCGCCTTCGAGAAGGGCATGCGCGCCGCCGCCCTCGCCGCCGGCGCCACCTACCTGGACAACTCGCGGCTCTTCCACGGCCACGAGGTCTGCATGGAGGACACCTGGGCCCGCGGCCTCTACCTCGACCTCGGGGACCACTTCCCCTGGGACGAGAACACCGCCCGCCAGTCCTTCCACCCCAACTACCGCGGCCACGGCGCCTTCGCGTCCTGCCTCACCCAGCTCTACGCCTCCGGGCTGCGCGAGGCCTCCTGCGCCGACCCCGCCGGCACCGGCACCCCGGTCCTCCAGGCCGGAGCCTGGGACGACCTCTACAAGCCCCTCAAGAACGAGGCCACCGGCAACTGCCTCGACTCCTTCGGCGGCTCCAGCGCGAACGACACCAAGGTGGTCGGCTGGGACTGCCACGGCGGACGCAACCAGGGCTGGTGGTACGACGCCGCGAACAAGTCCGTCCACGTCGAACTCAGCCAGGACCGCTGCCTCGACGTCACCGGCGCCGACTACCGGGCCGGCACCGGCCTGATCCTCTGGAACTGCCACGGCGGCGCCAACCAGCAGTTCGTCCGCGACGGAGCCACCCTGCGCCCCGCCGCCGCCCCCGGCATGTGCCTGACCGTCGCCGCCGCCCACGAGCAGCTGCGCCTGCAGCCCTGCAACGGATCGGCGAGCCAGCGCTTCGCGTAGCCCCGGCCCCGACCCCTCACCGCCACCGGACCCCCCACACCCGGCCGGACCTTCCCGGCCGGGTGTTCCCTGTCCGCAACGGCAGGTACCGAACGCACGTCCGCGGCCCCGGTGGTCGCCCCCGGTGGTCCGCGGCCCCGCTCAGAGCGCCGCGAGCTGCTCGCGCACCTCGCGGGGCCGGTTGGTGATGATCGTCTCCACCCCGAGCCGGACGCACAGCTCCACGTCCGCGGGCTCGTCCACGGTCCACACCCGCACCCGCAGCCCCTTGGCCTTCAGCCGCCCCACCAGCCCCGGGTCCTTGCGCACCAGGTCGATCCCCGGACCGGCGTGCCCCGCGAAGGGCGGCCGCGGGGCGCGCAGCCGCCGCTCGATCAGGTGGACGGCGGGCAGCCCGGGCGCCAGCCGGTGCAGCCGGGCCAGCGCCGTGCGGGAGAAGCTCATCACCTCGACCCGGCCGTCGGACCCGTCCACGAGCCCGTGCTCCCTCAGCACCCGCACGAGCTCGGCCTCCAGGCGGCCCCCGGCCCGGGTGGGGTGCTTGGTCTCCACGGCCAGCCCGACCGGCCGGTCCGCCGCCAGGGCCTCCTTGAGCAGGTCCTCGAAGAGCAGCACCCGCGCACCCCGGTGCGCCTCGCCCTTCCAGCCGCCGAAGTCGAACGCGGCCAGCTCCTCGTACGTCAGCTCCGAGACCACCCCGCGCCCGTCGGAGGTCCGCTCCACCGTCCGGTCGTGCACGCACACCAGCCGCCCGTCGGCGCTGAGCCGTACGTCGCACTCCAGGGCGTCGGCCCCGTCGGCGATGGCCTGCCGGTAGGCCTCGATGGTGTGCTCCGGGTGCTCGTGTGAGGCCCCCCGGTGCGCGACCACGCGGACGGCGCGGGCGGTGCGGGTGGTACGGGGGGACGACGTCGTCGGTGCCATGCGGGAATCCTTGCGAACCGGGATGAACGGCCAGGTGCGGGCCTGTGACCCCGACGTTAACCCGGCGCGGGCCCGGTCACGCCCGGTCACGCCCGGCACGCCGTCACGGCTTCGCGGGGCGCGGGGCCAGGGGCGCCGGGGTGACCTTGAAGCCGCCCTCGACCACCTCCGTGAAGGGGGCCGGGGCCATGCAGGTGCCCACGCGCGGTTCGGACGCCGAGCCGTCGGGCTTCACGTCCACGTTGGCGATGCCCCACGAGAAGCCGACGCGGTCCGGGGCGCCGTGCTCGCCGTCCTGGACGCTGATGCCGATCCGCTTGCCCTCCCAGCCGACGTTCGAGGAGGTCACCACCGCGGTGATCGTCGCCGTCTTCCCGGCGGTGACCAGGCAGTCCACTTCCGCCTCGGCGACGCCGGTGAAGTTCCGGTCGGGCATGGCGTGGTAGACCGTCACCTTGCCGCGCGCGTCCACCGGCATGCCCTGCTCCCCGCCCTCGCCCTGGAAAGGCCGGCTCCAGGGGACCTGTTCCGCGTCGACCGTGAAGCGGATGTCGTGCTCCTCGGGCACGTACGGGAAGGCGACCTTCCCGCCTCCGTGCACCGAGGCGGGCTTGTGCGCGGTGGGGTTCGCGGGCGCCGGAGCGGCGGCGACCAGCGTCGCGACGAGGGCGGCGGAGCCGGCCAGGGCGAGGGCGCGCGTACGGTTCTTCATGGTGGACTCCCGTTTCGAAGAGGCTGTCCCGCTGACGCGAACAGCCTCGCCGGAACCCCCTGGCCAGGACGTCTACCGCCGGACCGACATCCGAGAGGCCCCCTCCCCCACACGGGGGAGGGGGCCTCGGCACACCGGTCTACGGCACGTGACGGCGAAGGGCCCGCACCGCCCGGTGCGGGCCCTTCTCGTTGCTACAGGCCCGGGCCGCGGACCGGGATGTGGGTGAACGTGGGCTCCGGGGCCGGGTTCTGGAAGAAGTCGTTGCCCTTGTCGTCCACGACGATGAACGCCGGGAAGTCCTCGACCTCGATCTTCCAGACCGCCTCCATGCCGAGCTCCTCGTACTCCAGGACCTCGACCTTCTTGATGCAGTCCTGCGCCAGGCGGGCCGCCGGGCCGCCGATGGAGCCCAGGTAGAAGCCGCCGTGCGCGCCGCACGCGTCGGTCACCTGCTGCGAGCGGTTGCCCTTGGCCAGCATGACCTTGGAGCCGCCCGCCGCCTGGAACTGCTCGACGTAGGAGTCCATGCGGCCGGCCGTGGTCGGGCCGAAGGAGCCGGAGGCGTAGCCCTCGGGGGTCTTGGCCGGGCCGGCGTAGTACACCGGGTGGTCCTTGAGGTACTGCGGCATGCCCTCGCCCGCGTCCAGCCGCTCCTTGATCTTGGCGTGCGCGATGTCGCGGGCCACGACCAGGGGTCCGGTCAGGCTCAGGCGGGTCTTGACCGGGTGCTCGGTGAGCGTCGCCAGGATGTCGTCCATCGGCTGGTTCAGGTCGATGCGGACCACGTCGGCCGTCTCGTCCAGGTGCTCGTCCGTGGTCTCCGGCAGGAAGCGCGCCGGGTCGGTCTCCAGCTGCTCCAGGAAGACGCCCTCGGCGGTGATCTTCGCGACGGCCTGGCGGTCGGCGGAGCAGGACACCGCGATGGCGACCGGGAGGGAGGCGCCGTGGCGCGGGAGGCGGACGACGCGGACGTCGTGGCAGAAGTACTTGCCGCCGAACTGGGCGCCGATGCCGATCTTCTGGGTCAGCTCGAAGACCTGCTGCTCCAGGGCCTCGTCGCGGAAGCCGTGGCCGAGCGCGGAGCCCTCGCGGGGGAGCTCGTCCAGGTAGTGGGCGGAGGCGTACTTGGCGGTCTTGAGCGCGTGCTCGGCGGAGGTGCCGCCGACGACGATCGCCAGGTGGTACGGCGGGCAGGCGGCCGTGCCGAGCGAGCGGATCTTCTCCTCCAGGAACTTCATCATGGAGGCCTCGTTGAGGACCGCCTTGGTCTCCTGGTAGAGGAAGGACTTGTTGGCCGAGCCGCCGCCCTTGGCCATGAAGAGGAACTTGTACGCGCCGCCGTCGGTCGCGTAGAGCTCGATCTGCGCGGGCAGGTTCGATCCGGTGTTCTTCTCCTCCCACATGGTCAGCGGGGCCATCTGCGAGTAGCGCAGGTTCAGCCGGGTGTAGGCGTCGTAGATGCCGCGGGAGAGGGCCGCCTCGTCGCCGCCCTCGGTGAGGACGTTCTGGCCGCGCTTGCCCATGACGATCGCCGTGCCCGTGTCCTGGCACATCGGCAGCACGCCGGCCGCCGCGATGTTGGCGTTCTTGAGCAGGTCGAGGGCGACGAACTTGTCGTTCGCGCTCGCCTCCGGGTCGTCGATGATGCGGCGCAGCTGGGCCAGGTGCGCGGGGCGCAGGAAGTGCTGGATGTCGTGGACGGCCTCCTCGGCGAGCTTGCGCAGCGCCTCCGGCTCGACCTTGAGGAACGTACGCCCGTCGGCCTCGAAGGTCGAGACGCCCTCGGAGGTCACCAGCCGGTAGGGGGTGGTGTCCTCGCCCAAGGGCAGCAGGTCGGTGTACGCGAACTCCGGCATGGTGGCCAATCCTCACTCGGCAGACAGCGCTGACGCCCGATTTGGCAGCGCGGCTATCCAGCGTAGAACCTCCCGGCGCGGCCTCGTCTGTGAGGTAAGGCTCACCGACCAGTATCGCGATCTATCGTGTCTCGCTATGCTGGCCGTCGTGGACCTGGAAAAGCACCCCGCCGCCCCTGCCCCCGCGCCCGCTCCAGGGGCGCCCGCCGCCCCGGCCGCCGGCGGGCTGCGCGCCTCCGACGCCGACCGTGACCGGACCGCGCAGATCCTCTCCGACGCCCTCGCGGAGGGCCGGCTGACCGCCGAGGAGCACTCCGAGCGCCTGGACACCCTCTACGCGGTCAAGACGGTGGGGGAGCTGGAGGTGCTCGTACAGGACCTGCCGGCCGGAGCCGCCGCCGCTGCCGCCGCGCACCGGTCCGCCGCTCCGGTCCCCTCCGCGCCGGGCGTCGGCCCGGTCGAGTCGGTGGTGGCCGTGTGCAGCAGCTCCGCCCGCAAGGGCCGCTGGCGTCCCGGCGCGCACACCCGCGCCGTCTCCGTCATGGGCGACATCACCATCGACCTCACCGAGGCCGTCTTCGAGCAGCAGGTCACCGAGTTCAACGTGGTCTCGGTCCTCGGCAACGTCGAGGTCCTGGTCCCGGAGAACGTCACCCTGCGCGGCTACGGCAGCGGGGTCCTCGGCAACTTCGAGGTGCACGGCGAGGGCGCGACCGCCGACCCCCGGGCACCGATCGTGATCGTCCGCGGCTTCGCCCTGCTCGGCAACATCGAGGCGCGCGCCAAGCTCGGAGCCCGCCTGGTCGACCTCGCGGAGAAGATGCGCAAGCGGCTCGGCTGAGCCGTCCGCCGGGCCCGCCCGCGGGTGGTTGGGTTTCGGACGATCCTCGGCGGGCACGCCGCGCCCGGTGCATACGGGCACGCGCAGCGGGTAGGGACAGGTGCATCGTCTCTCGCTCGCGTACACGTCGTCAGGAGTAGACCGTGCCGCATCCGCCGCATCAGTCCCTGCAGGCAGCCCTCCAGAGTCTTCAGACGCGCCCGGTCGCCGTGCCGAGGCCGCGGGTGCCGGCGAGGGAAGAGGAGGACGGGCCCTGGCACACGGAGGCGGTGTGCCGCAGGGACGAGGCGGGGCTCTTCTTCGCGCCGTCCAAGGAGCCGACCGCGGCCCGGCTGGCCCGCGAGGAGGCCGCCAAGCGGGTCTGCGCCCGCTGTCCCGTGATGGTCGCCTGCCGGGAGCACGCCCTGCTCCAGCCCGAGCCGTACGGCGTCTGGGGCGGTCTGACCGCCGCCGAGCGGCGGGTGGTGCTGGGTCGCAGGAGGCGCCGCGCCGCCGAGCTGCTGCCCGGCGCGCCCGGGCCGGTCGCCGCGGCGGGCTGACCCGCACCGGGCCGGCCCGTACCGGAGACGACTGAGGGGCGGCCCCCCGCACAGGGGCCGCCCCTCGGGCGTGCCGTCGCCGGCAGCGGGTCCCGCTACTGGGCGCGGCCCAGGGAGATGCCGCTGTAGGCGCGCAGCTTCGACAGGCGGTGCGTGGAGTCGATCTGCCGGATCGTGCCCGACTTGGAGCGCATGACCAGCGAGGACGTGGTCGCGGTCTCCGAGCGGTAGTGGACGCCGCGCAGCAGCTCGCCGTCCGTGATGCCGGTCGCGACGAAGAAGACGTTCTCGCCGGAGACCAGGTCGTTGGTGGTCAGGACGCGGTCGAGGTCGTGGCCCGCGTCGATGGCCTTCTGGCGCTCGGCCTCGTCCTTCGGCCAGAGCTTGCCCTGGATGGTGCCGCCGAGGCACTTTATGGCGCAGGCCGAGATGATGCCCTCGGGGGTGCCGCCGATGCCCATGAGCAGGTCCACGCCGGTGCCCTCGCGCACCGCCATGACCGAGCCGGCGACATCGCCGTCGGAGATGAACTTGATCCGGGCGCCGGTCTCGCGGATCTCCTTGACGATGCCCTCGTGGCGGGGGCGGTCCAGGATGACGACCGTGACGTCCTCGGGGGCGATGCTCTTGGCCTTGGCGACCCGGCGGATGTTGACCGAGACCGGGGCGTTGATGTCGACGAAGTCGGCGGCCTCGGGACCGGTGACGAGCTTGTCCATGTAGAACACGGCGGACGGGTCGAACATCGTGCCGCGGTCGGCGGCGGCCAGGACGGCGATGGCGTTCGGCATGCCCTTGGCGTTCAGGGTGGTCCCGTCGATCGGGTCCACGGCGATGTCGACCTCGGCGCCGGTGCCGTCACCGACGTGCTCGCCGTTGAAGAGCATCGGGGCTTCGTCCTTCTCCCCCTCGCCGATGACGACGACGCCGTTCATCGAGACGGTGGAGATCAGGGTCCGCATCGCGTTGACCGCGGCGCCGTCGGCGCCGATCTTGTCGCCACGGCCGACCCACCGGCCCGCGGCGAGTGCCGCAGCCTCGGTGACCCGTACGAGTTCCAGGGCGAGGTTGCGGTCGGGCGAGTCGGGGGCTACTTCGAGCTGGGGCGGCAGGTTGTGCTCGGTCATCGGAGCGCACCTTTCTGTACGACGACGGCCGGGAGTGTGAGGGTGCTGAAACTCTATCGGTTCGTCGACATATTGAGCAGAGCGGGTCACGTATGAGCGGATTATCGGTCATCCCGTCCGGCTGAGCGGACGCGCCGCGCCCCTCGCCGGCCGCCCGCCCGGGCCGCCACGCCCACCCCGGCGGTGATCGCCGTCGGCCATGCGGGACGATGGTGGGGTGGCAGGTATGAAAGGCAAGCAGACGGTCTGGGACATGGTCCGGTCGCTGGCGGTGATCGGTGTCGTGGTGGCGGGGATCTACATCTTCATCCCGCACGACGACAAAGCCGACCCGACGCGCACGGTCGACTACCGGGTGGAGACCCTCACGGCCCGGCGCGCGGCCCCGTACCCGGTGGCGGCCCCCGTGGGCCTCCCGGAGCAGTGGCGGGCCACGTCGGTGACGTTCGAGCGCAAGAACGCCAACGCCTGGCACCTGGGCTTCCTGGACCCGGAGCAGCAGTACGTGGCGGTCGAGCAGTCCACGGACGCCTCGAAGAAGAACCTGGACCGGCTCACCCAGAAGGCCGCGCCCACCGGGCAGACCCAGCAGGTCGGCGACCGGGCGTGGGAGCGCTGGGACGGCGAGAAGTACGACGCGCTGGTGCGCCAGGAGCAGGGCTACGTCACGGTGGTCACCGGGACGGCCTCCTTCGAGCGGCTGGGCGCGATGGCGGCGGCGCTGGAGTTCAAGCAGGGCCAGTAGGCCGGCAGGGGCCCGCTGGGTCCTGCGTGCGGCAGGGCCGCCAGGGCCGCGACGGGGCCGGGAGGCCCCCGCGCGCCTGCCGCGGCGGACGACGCGAGAAGGCCGCCCTCCCCGGGGGAACCGGGGAGGGCGGCCTTCTGCGCGTTTCCGTCGGGCCGGGGCTCAGACGGTGGTGATGACCTCGTCGTAGGACAGGCGCGGCGAGCGGGGGTGGAAGGCGTCCTCGCCCGGCTTGCCGATGTTGACGACCATCAGGGCGGAGTGGTCGCCGTCGAGGAACTCCTTGTTGATGCCCTCGAAGTCGGCACCGGTCATCGGGCCGGCGGCCAGGCCGGCGGCGCGCACGCCCACGATGAAGTACGCGGCCTGCAGCGCGGCGTTCATGCCGGCGAAGCGCTCGCGGTTCGGACGCTCGGTGAAGAAGCCCTTGACCTGCGGGTAGTGCGGCAGGAGGGTGTCGAACTCCTCGTGGAACTCGTTGTCCGCGGAGAGGATCGCGACCAGCGGGGCGGCGGCGGTCTTGGCCTTGTTGCCGTCCGACATCAGGTTCACCAGGCGCTCGCGGGCCTCGGCCGAGCGGACCAGGGTCACGCGCAGCGGGGTCGCGTTGAAGGCGGTCGGGCCGTACTTCACCAGGTCGTAGATGGCCTGGACCTGCTCGTCGGTCACCGGCTCGTCGGAGAACGAGTTGGCGGTGCGGGCCTCGCGGAACAGCAGGTCCTGAGCAGCGGCGTCGAGCACGAGAGACATCGGTAAGCCTTCTTCTGTACGGAGGTGAAGCGGTACCCCGACCTTAGGACAGAAGTAGATGAAATTTCAACTACTTGCCCGTGGCGGTGATCCGGATCACTCCTCGCGGCCGTCCCCGCCGGCCGCGTCCGCCGCCTCCCGGGCGGCCAGCGCCGAGTCCAGCCGGGCGCGGGCGCCCTCCAGCCAGTGGCGGCAGACCCGGGCCAGCTCCTCGCCGCGCTCCCAGAGCGCGAGCGACTCCTCCAGCGAGGTGCCGCCGGCCTCCAGCCTGCGCACCACCTCGACGAGTTCGTCGCGGGCCTGCTCGTAGCCCAGCGCGGTATCGGTCTCAGACATTCCCGTGTCCCATCGTAGATGTGTGTTACAGCGATTTCGTTGCCGGAACGTGTCAGTCCGTACGCTCTGCACCGGTTCCCGAGCGGGCCTCCAGCACGGTCACCGCGAACTCGCCCTCCGCCACCCGCGCGCGCAGCTCCTCGCCCGGCGCGACCTCCCCCGGAGCCCGCACCACGTGCCCGTCCGACCTCTGGAGCACCGCGTACCCGCGCTCCATCGTGGCCGCCGGCGACAGCGCCACCACCCGGGCGCGCGTGTGCTCCAGCTCCGACTCCGCCCGGTCCAGCAGGTGCCCCAGCGTGCGCCGGCTGCGGGCCAGCAGGGCCTCCAGCTCGTCCTCCCGGGTCTCCACCATCCGCTGCGGATGCACGAACACCGGACGCGCGAGCGCGTGCGCCAGCCCCCGCTCCTCCCGCTCCAGCAGCCCCCGCAGCGCCCGCAGCCCCCGCCCCTGGAGCTGGCGCACCCGCTCCAGTTCCTCGCCGACGTCCGGGACGACCTTCTTCGCCGCGTCCGTCGGCGTCGAGGCCCGCAGGTCCGCCACCAGGTCCAGCAGCGGGGAGTCCGGCTCGTGCCCGATCGCCGAGACCACCGGCGTACGGGCCGCCGCGACCGTCCGCACGACCTCCTCGTCGGAGAACGGCAGCAGGTCCTCCACGCTGCCCCCGCCCCGCGCCACGATGATCACGTCGACCTCGTCCAGGGCGTCCAGCTCCTTGACCGCCCGCACCACCTGGGGCACCGCGTGCACCCCCTGCACGGCCACGTTGCGCACCTCGAAGCGCACCGCCGGCCAGCGCCGCCGGGCGTTCTCCAGCACGTCCCGCTCGGCCGCCGAGGCCCGCCCCACCACCAGGCCGATCAGCTGCGGCAGGAACGGCAGCGGCTTCTTGCGCTCCAGCGCGAACAGCCCCTCCGAGGCCAGCGACCGCTTGAGCCGCTCCAGGCGCGCCAGCAGCTCCCCGATGCCGACGGGCCGGATCTCCGTGACCCGCAGCGACAGCTGGCCGCGCGGGGCGTACCACTCCGGCTTCGCCAGGACGACGACCCGCGCACCCTCCGCGACCACGTCCGCGACCTCGTCGAAGACCTGCCGGAAGCAGGTGACGCCGACCGAGATGTCGTGCGACGGGTCGCGCAGCGTCAGGAACACCACCCCCGCCCCCGGCCGCCGGGACAGCTGCGTGATCTGCCCCTCCACCCACACCTGGCCCAGCCGGTCGATCCAGCCCCCGATGAGCCGGGACACCTGACCGACCGGCAGCGGCGCCTCCGCCGACGTATTCAGACCCATGCAGGCAGGCTAACCGCCGACGCTGACAGCGTCTCAGGCGCCGGGCAGGGTGTCGGAGCCCGCGCGCCCCCGCTGGAAGAACAGCACCCCCAGCCCCACCGCCAGCCACACCGCCCCCACGGCCTGCGCCGCCGGAGAGGCCTCCACGATCACCGCCACCGTCACGGCCGCGCCCAGCACCGGAACCACCAGGTGCCTGCCCCAGCGCGGCGCACCCTCCGCCCGCCGCACCACGAACCAGCCCACCACCGAGGCGTGCAGCAGGGTGAACGCCACCAGCGCCCCGACGTCCACCACGGAGACCAGGTGGTCGAGCCCGTCGTCGCGCCGCGCCGCCCACACCGCCGCCACCAGCGTCACTCCCGCCGCCACCAGCAGCGCCGCCCTCGGCGTACCCCCCCAGGTGCGGGCGAGCACCCCCGGCAGCCGCCGCTCCCGGGCCATCGCGAACAGCAGCCGCCCGGCCGCCGCCTGCCCGGCCAGCGCCGCGAACGCCGCCCCCACCGCCTTGCTCACCGCCACCAGGTCGTGCAGCCAGCCCCCGACCGAGGCCTCCACCGCCGTGTAGAAGGCCGGCCCCTGCAACGCCGGGTCCGCCGCCAGCTCCGCCGCCGAGAACGGGGCCAGCAGCGCCGCCAGATAGGTCTGCGCGACGAACAGCACCCCGGTCAGCGCCAGGCAGAACAGCACCGCCCGGGCCACCCGCGCACCGCCCCCCGTCACCTCCTCCGCGAACGAGACGATGGCGTCGAAGCCCAGGTACGACAGCACCGCCACCGACACCGCCCCCACCACGGCCGCCGCCGAGAAGTCCAGCGAGCCGTCGCCGGCCAGCGGCGAGAGCCAGCCGCGCCGCGCCCCGTCCCGCACCAGTACCGCCACCGCCGACACCAGGAAGACCAGCAGCACCACGAGCTCCATCGCCAGCACCGCGAAGCCCACCCGCGCCGCCGCCCGCACCCCCCACAGGTTCAGCAGGGTCGTCACGGCCACCGCCAGCGCCGTCCACGCCCACCGCGAGACCTGCGGCACCAGCGCGTTCATCGCGATCCCCGAGAACAGGTACGCCACCGCCGGGATCAGCAGGTAGTCGAGCAGCGCCATCCACCCCGCGACCATCCCCGCCCCCTCGCCCAGCCCCTTGCGGGCGTAGGTGAAGACCGACCCCGCCTGCGGGGCCACCCGCACCATCTGCGCGTACGAGAACGCCGTCAGGCCCATCGCGACGGTCGCGGCGAGGTAGACGAGCGCGACGGCCCCGTGCGACTTCGCGTCCAGGGTGCCGAACACCCCGACCGGGGCCATGGGCGCGATGAAGAGCAGCCCGTACACCACCAGGTCGCGGAAGCCCAGGCTCCGGCGCAGCGCCGGGGGCGCGGCCGTACCGGGATCCACAGCGGCTGCCATCGTTCCTCCGGGGGGCCGTGGGGACGGACGTTCGACCCAGTCTCTGCCGGACGGGGGACGTCCGGCCTCCTGGAGCCCCCCGTACGATGGAGCGTATGACTGCCCCCGCACCCGCTTCCCGCCGCGTCCTGCTCGCCGCCCCGCGCGGCTACTGCGCGGGCGTGGACCGCGCCGTGATCGCCGTCGAGAAGGCCCTCGAGCAGTACGGCGCCCCGGTCTACGTCCGGCACGAGATCGTGCACAACAAGTACGTCGTCCAGACGCTGCAGAAGAAGGGCGCCATCTTCGTCGAGAAGACGGAGGAGGTCCCGCCGGGCAACATCGTGATGTTCTCCGCGCACGGCGTGGCGCCCGTGGTGCACGAGGAGGCGGCGCGCGGCCGGCTCGCGACGATCGACGCGACCTGCCCGCTGGTCACCAAGGTCCACAAGGAAGCGATCCGGTACGCCAACGAGGACTTCGACATCCTCCTCATCGGCCACGAGGGCCACGAGGAGGTCATCGGCACCTCCGGCGAGGCCCCGGACCACATCACGATCGTCGACGGCCCCGACGACGTGGCCAAGGTCGAGGTCCGCGACGAGTCCAAGGTCGTCTGGCTCTCCCAGACCACCCTCTCCGTCGACGAGACGATGGAGACGGTCGACGCGCTGAAGACGAAGTTCCCGCTGCTCGTCTCCCCGCCCAGCGACGACATCTGCTACGCCACCTCGAACCGCCAGGCCGCCGTCAAGGCGATGGGCTCCGCGGCCGACCTGGTCGTCGTCGTCGGCTCGAAGAACTCCTCGAACTCCATCCGCCTCGTCGAGGTCGCCCTCGACGCCGGCGCCCGCGCCGCGCACCTGGTCGACTTCGCCGCCGAGATCGACGAGGCCTGGCTGGAGGGCGTCACCACGGTCGGCCTGACCTCGGGCGCCTCGGTGCCGGAGGTCCTGGTCGAGGAGGTCCTGGAGTGGCTGGCGGAGCGCGGCTTCGCCGACGTGGAGATCGTCAAGACCGCCGAGGAGTCGATCACCTTCTCGCTGCCCAAGGAACTGCGCCGCGACCTGCGCACCGAGGCGGCCGAACTGATGGCCGCGGGCTCCGACGAGTAGCCCGCGCGGCGGCGCGTTCGTACCGTGAGTCCATGCAGATCTTCGGAGTGGACATCGGCGGTACGGGGATCAAGGGCGCTCCCGTGGACCTGGACCGCGGCGAGCCGGCGCAGGAGCGCCACAAGGTACTGACACCACATCCGGCCACCCCCGAGGGGGTGGCCGGAGGCGTCGTCGAGGTCGTCCGGAACTTCTCCTGGGACGGGCCGGTCGGCGTCACCTTCCCCGGAGTGGTCACCCACGGCGTGACCCGGACGGCCGCCAACGTCGACAAGGCCTGGATCGGCCTGGACGCGGCGTCCCTGCTCTCCGAACGGCTCGGCGGCCGCCCGGTCACCGTCCTCAACGACGCCGACGCGGCGGGCGTCGCGGAGATGACGTACGGGGCCGGGCGCGGGGCGGCGGGCACGGTCCTCCTCCTCACCCTGGGCACGGGCATCGGCAGCGCCCTCTTCCGCGACGGCCGGCTCGTGCCCAACACCGAGCTGGGCCACCTGGAGCTCAAGGGCCACGACGCCGAGACCCGGGCCTCGGTCAAGGCCAAGGAGGACGGGGACCTCAGCTGGGAGCGCTGGGCCCGCCGGCTGGAGAAGTACCTGGCGCACCTGGAGATGCTCTTCTCCCCGGACCTGTTCATCCTCGGCGGCGGCGTCAGCCGCAAACCGGAGAAGTTCCTCCCCCTCATCGAGAACGTCCGCGCCGAGATCGTCCCCGCGAAGCTCCAGAACAACGCCGGCATCGTGGGAGCGGCGATGGCGGCGCGGGACGGGCTCACGCGGTAGGGGGTACCGGTCGGGGTCAGCAGGCGGCGCTGCTGCTCCCGCGCCGGGCCGCGGCGGCCCGGCGCCGCCCGCTCAGCGCGGCGCGGCGCGCCAGCGCGATCAGGCCCGCGACCAGCGTCCCCGCGTACAGCCACCCGGCGTGCAGGGACAACGCCGACACCACCCCCATGAGCTCCCCGCCGAAGCCGCCGGAGCCGCCCGACACGGGCCACACTCCGGCGGCGAAGGCGATCGGCACGCACACCGGCGCGGTGATCAGGTCAGCCGGGCGCACCCACAGGGCGGTCGCGGCGGCCACGGGCAGGAACAGCAGCCCGTACACGAACAGCGAGGAGTCGAACAGCAGCCAGGCGATCCCGGCGACCAGCAGCATCGCCACGCAGGCGAACAGCCCGCCGCCGAGCCCGGTCAGCCGCGGCCGCGGCATCCGCCGGGCGGGGGCCGGGACGGGGGGCCGGGGGCGCCGCGCCGCCTGTGCGGGCACCTGGGGGTGACGTACCGAACGCGTCCTGTATCGCTCCACCCCACCAACCTAGGCGCGACCCCGCGCCCAGCCCGCCCGGACACGCGTACAACCACGTGCGCGCTCATAGGAAAGTAAACTGTCCGACGGCCCACTCCGGGCCGCCGCCCCCACTCAGCTACGGGAAGTCGCCAACGTGTCGCTCACGATCGGAATCGTCGGCCTGCCGAATGTCGGCAAGTCGACCCTGTTCAACGCCCTGACCAAGAACGACGTACTGGCGGCCAACTACCCGTTCGCCACCATCGAGCCGAACATCGGCGTCGTCGGCGTCCCGGACCAGCGCCTCGCCGTCCTGGCCGGGATCTTCGGCTCGCAGCGCGTCCTCCCGGCCACGGTCGACTTCGTCGACATCGCCGGCATCGTGCGCGGCGCCTCGGAGGGCGAGGGCCTGGGCAACAAGTTCCTCGCGAACATCCGCGAGTCGGACGCGATCTGCCAGGTCATCCGCGCCTTCAAGGACGAGAACGTCGTCCACGTCGACGGCAAGGTCTCGCCCAAGGACGACATCGAGACGATCAACACCGAGCTGATCCTCGCCGACCTCCAGTCCATCGAGAAGGCGATCCCCCGCCTGACGAAGGAGTCGCGCCTCCAGAAGGACAAGGTCGCGGTCCTGGCGGCGACCGAGAAGGCCCAGAAGATCCTGGAGAACGGAGACACCCTCTTCTCCCAGGGCATCACCAAGGGCACCGAGCAGGGCGACCTCCTGCACGAGCTGCACCTGCTCACCACCAAGCCGTTCCTCTACGTCTTCAACGTCGACGAGGACGAGCTGACGGACGACGCCTTCAAGGCCGCGCAGTCCGCGCTGGTCGCCCCGGCGGAGGCCATCTTCCTCAACGCCAAGCTGGAGGCGGACCTCGCCGAGCTGGACGACGAGGAAGCCCTGGAGCTCCTCCAGTCGGTCGGCCAGGACGAGCCGGGCCTGGCCACCCTCGGCCGCGTCGGCTTCGCCACCCTGGGCCTCCAGACGTACCTGACGGCCGGCCCGAAGGAAACCCGCGCCTGGACGATCAAGCAGGGCGCCACGGCCCCCGAGGCGGCCGGCGTCATCCACACCGACTTCCAGCGCGGCTTCATCAAGGCCGAGGTCATCTCCTTCGCGGACCTGGTCGACTGCGGCTCGGTCGCCGAAGCCCGCGCGAAGGGCAAGGCCCGCATGGAGGGCAAGGACTACGTCATGCAGGACGGCGACGTGGTCGAGTTCCGCTTCAACGTCTGATCCACCTGTTGCCGCACGCTGGGTAATCCGTCGAGCGGGCAGGCCAGAAGGGGTCGACTCCTGCGGGAGTCGACCCCTTCGTCGTCACCGTGCTGGATGGGTGCCGGATATTCAGCCGTCGGACGGATCAGCCGGCGTCAGGTGTCGCAGGCGGTGGAGCGATGCACGACGTGTACCACCCAGACCACGAGCTCCCCGTTGTCGTCGATCGTGTAGACGACCCGGTAGTCCCCGACTCGCAGTCGACGGCGTTCCGGCTGCGATACGAGCGCGGTCGTGTTGAAGCCGAGGGGGGTCGCTCTCCAGCTCGGTCAGCTTGGCGAGGATGCGCAGTGCCATGTCGCGGGGGATCTTCCGAAGCTCGGCCTGTGCCTCGGGTCGGAAGACGGTCCGGTACTCACTCACCGCGCGCCAACGCCTCCCGCTTCTTCGGTGGAGCGGGGCGGGCGGCCTTTCGTTACGCGGTGGGGAAGTGGTTCAGCAGGGCGCCCCACGTCTGTGGGCCGATCTGGCCGTCGGCGACGATGCGGGCCTCCTGCTGGAAGGCCCGGGTGGCGGCCAGCGTCAGCGGTCCGAAGACGCCGTCGACGGGGCCGGGGTCGTCGCCGTGGGCCAGCAGCAGGCCCTGGGCGTTCTTGACGTCCTGGCCCTGGGCGCCCTGTTCGAGCGTCGGGTTCGGGACGGACGCCTGGCCCAGCTGCACGCGGCCCCAGACCGCCGGGCGGTCCGCCGCCTCGGCGAGGACGCAGAACCAGAGGGTGGCGAACCCGCCCCGCCGGACGGCGAGCAGGTCGCCGGGGCGGCCGGTCGCCGGCGGGGCGTCCAGTGACGGGACCAGCCGGACCTGCGCGGCGCCGGCCGACGAGAACTCCCCGCCGCGTCCGTCACCGCTGGTCCCCGACACCCCGGCCCCGTGTCCGCTCTCGCCCAGGACTCCGGTGCCGTCCCCGCCGTGTTGCGCCAGGTCTCCCGTGGGGAGGGTCGGCAGGAACTCGATGCGGCTCTGGCCCACGACCCCGGGCGCACCGCGCAGCCCGACGCCGAAGACGCCTCCCGAGTTCTCGGGACGCCGTACGAAGCCGAGCACTCCGGCGAAGCTCCGGCCGATGCCGTGCACGCCGTAGGCGTCGCCGTCGCCGAACACCCCGGTCCGGTCCACTTCGGGCTGTCGGTCCGACTCCTGGCCGGCCGCCAGGCTCTCCCCGTACACGCCGCACGAGGTTCCGACGACGTTGACTCCGTGGACGGTGTCCGTCGACTTCGTGGAGAACCCGGCGCGGGGGAACCCGGCGCCGGTGAAGGAGGGCCCGGTCGCCGTGAATTGGTCGTCGTGAGCCATCGCCGCACCTCCTGGGTGGCATGGTTGCGGATTCCCCCCGCCCTTCCGGTCCCCTCCGACGAGGGGACCGGTCAGCCGGGCGGCGGGGTCGTGAGTCTGCGGGTGGTGGAGCGGAGGGCGAAGGCCATGACCAGTTCGAACGCGCCGATCAGGACCAGCCAGAGGCCGAGCAGACGGGTCAGGGCGACGGCGGAGTCCACCGGGAAGCAGAGGACGACGATTCCGGCGACGGCGCCGAGGGCGCCCAGGCCGAAGCGCAGGCCGCGGTGGGCGAGGGTGCGGTCGGCGATCGCGACGTAGGCCGCGAGGACTCCCGTCAGCAGCCAGGAGACCCCGACGACCAGGGCCAGCAGGCCGACCGTCTGCATCGGGTGCCGCAGCACCAGGACGCCCGCCAGCAGGGCCAGCAGGGCGATCAGGACGCCCGCCAGTCTGCTGCCGCCCGACTCCTTGCCGTGCGAGAAGGCCGTCACGAAGCGGAAGCCTCCCACCACCAGGAGCTGCAGTCCCAGGATCACGGCCAGGACGTGCAGGGTCTCGTCGGGCCAGACGAGGATCAGGATGCCTGGGATCAGGGTCGCGAGGGCGAGGCCCAGCGCCCAGTGCCATGAGCCCCCGAGCACCTTGAGGGTGTCCTCGGGGTCGGTGTGCGCGTACTGCGGTGACGCGTCGGGGGATACGGTCATCACGCCTCCCGGGCCGGCCGGGCGGCCCGCGGGGGCGCCGTGGAGCCGCCGGACGTGCCTTGCTGACTCTTGATGCCATTTTAGGTCGCCGCGGGTCGCCGCGCCGGTCGGTGGAGGGGTGGAGGGGGCGGCTACAGCCCCCGGACCGAGGCGACCGAGAAGGTGGTCGGGGTGCCCGTCGACGGGGTCATCGGGCCGCCCTTGTCGAACTGGGAGCGGACCACCAGGGTGCGCGTCGGGGTGTGGGCCAGGGTGGTGGGGATCTGGAGGGCCGGGTCCGTGACGCTGTGCACCAGGCGGGCGCGGGTGCCGTCCGGCGTGAGCTGCCAGCGGGTCAGGGTGTTGGTGATGTTGTGGGCCGCCCGCAGGGTGCCGCCGGGGGAGAGGTCGAGGCCGTCCGCGGCCTTCAGGTCCCCGCCCGTGAGCGCGACCCGGCTGAGGGCGCCGGTGGCCAGGTCGACCCGGTGGAGCTCTCCGGCGGTCATGTCCACCGCCAGCAGGTAGCGGCCCGCCGCGTCGGAGGTGATGCCGTTCAGGGTGAACTTGCCCGGCGGCGGCGGGGTGACCTGCCGGCTCAGGTCGTAGGCCGCCGTCAGGGCGCCCGAGCCGGCGCGCAGCTGGGCCGGGGTGACGCGGTAGATCACCGCGCGGACGCTGTCCGTCAGGTAGGCGGTGCCGTCCGGGGTGATGGTCAGGTCGTTGATGAAGTGCGGGGTGGCGGCGTCGACGTCGAAGCGGGCCAGGCGGGCGCCGGTCGCCGTGTCGTACACCGTGACGCCGGCGGTGGAGTCGGTGACCCACAGCCGGCCGCGGGCGTCGACGCGCAGGCCGTTGGCCGTGTGCCGGCCGTCCGTGCCGGAGGGCAGGAACACCTCGGCCGCACGGGCGCC
The DNA here is from genome assembly GCF_044763325.1 of Streptomyces sp. NPDC096136. Classification (NCBI taxonomy): domain Bacteria; kingdom Bacillati; phylum Actinomycetota; class Actinomycetes; order Kitasatosporales; family Streptomycetaceae; genus Streptomyces; species Streptomyces sp. NPDC096136. Next base: position 387,449 of record NZ_JBIWFZ010000003.1, read on the forward strand.
GGGGCGGGCGCGGTAGACGGTGCCGTCGGCGTACGAGCCGACGTAGACCGCGCCGGTGCGGGCGTCGGCGGCGATGCCCTCGGGGTAGGCCTTCGCGCCGGGCAGGGTGAACGCGGTCGACACGCGGGCCGGGCCGGGGGCGGCGCCGGTGGTGAGCGCCGTGGTGAGGGCCAGGGCGGCGGTGACGGGCAGGACGTATGACAGCTTGCGCATGGGTGCATCCTTCTGAGCGAGTGAGTTCGAAGAGTAGTTAGAGTTCTAATGCTTGGCAAGGGTCATAAGATGCCGTCATGACCTCCATGCCCGCCGAGGAGCGCATCGGCTCGCACATCAAGCGCGCCGAGCAGGCGCTCGTCGCGGCGAAGACCACCGCCTGCAAGCCGGCCGCGGTGACGGTGCCGCAGTACGCGGCCCTGCTCTGGCTCGCCGAGAAGCCGGGGATCTCCGCCGCGGCCCTCGCCCGCCTCTGCGGGGTCACCGCGCCGACGATGAACACCGTGCTGAAGAACCTCCACGAGCGCGGCCTCGTCGAGCGGACCCCGCACGAGTGGCACCGCAACGTGCTGGAGACCCGGCTCACGCCGGAGGGGCGCGCCGCGATGGAGGTCGCGGACGCGGGGGCCGTGCGCGTGGAGCGGACGCTCGCCGCGGCCCTGACCCCGCAGGAACGCGACCAGCTCATCGCCCTGCTGGGGCGGTGCGCGGAGGTGCTCGACGCGCTGAAGTGAGCGGGTCGCCACCTGAAGTTCCCGGCAGGTTTTTGCAGAGATTTGGAACTATCCGCAGAATTCGCTCATCAAGACCAGTCAAGGGGATGTCCGTGTGCTGCCCCGTCGCAGGGGCAGCCGAGACCGTTCGGAGCGAAGTTCGTGGATCAGTACCCTCAGCAGTCGTCCGGCCGCGAGCCCGAGGGGGCGGGGGGCCGCAGGAAGTCGCGGCGGACGATATGGATCAGCGCCGGCGTCGTCGGCGCGCTGGTCCTGGGCGGCGGGGGTTTCGCCGCGTACAAGAACGAGTGGTTCGACGGGAACGGCCAGGCCGTCAGCTTCGGCAAGAACCACCAGCCCGCCGCCGCCGGTACGGACGGCGGCCCGGCGAAGAAGGGTGCGAGCCCCTCCGCCTCGCCCACGCCCACCGGCGACCCCGACGTGCAGCTGCCCGCCGGCCCGAAGTCGGACTTCAAGCAGACCACCAAGCTCGACGACGGCACGGTCATCGCCAAGACCCGCCTCGCCGGCGCCAAGTCCGGCTTCGAGGGGGACGTCTGGGTCTGGGCCCCCAAGGAGTACGACGACCCGAAGTACGCCAAGAGCGCCTTCCCGGTCCTCATCGCCCTGCCGGGCGGCAACGGCTTCCCGACGAACTACTGGGCCGACCGCAGCCTGGGCCTCCAGAAGGCCGTCAGCGAGGGCGTCCAGGCCGGGACCAGCCTGCCCTTCGTCGTGATCATGCCGGTGCTCAACCCGGACAACAAGTACTACTACGACGGTGCCGACATACCCGGCCAGCCCAGGATGGGCACCTGGATCGCCGAGGACGTCCCGGACTTCGTCCGCGCCAACTTCCGCACCTACAAGTCCCGCGACGGCTGGGCCTTCATGGGCTCGTCCTCGGGCGCCTTCGTCGGCATGAAGACGCTCCTGCAGTACCCGGACCGCTTCAAGGCCGTGATCGCCAGCGGCGGCGAGATCGTCCCGGACTCCCCGCTCTGGAAGGGCCACCAGGCGGAGATGGACGCGAACAACCCCGAGAAGCTCGCCGAGAAGCTGATCGCGAGCGGCGGCCCGGACGTCTACATCAACTTCCAGGTCGGCACCAAGGAGTCCGGCAAGGACCGGATGGTGAAGTTCGTCCAGCAGTACGGCAAGGGTCCCGTCAAGACGACCATCCGCGACATCCAGAACGGCGAGCACAACGGCTGGCACTACGTGCGCGGCATGAAGGAGGGCTCCCTGGAGTGGGTCAGCAAGGTGCTGAAGGGCCCGAAGCCCGAGGCCGGCTGAGCCGCCCCCGCCCCGCCCCGGCCCCCGTCGCCGCCCCGCCCCCGCTCCGCCCCGCCCCCGGCCCCGCCCCCGTTCCCGCGCCCCGGGCGTCGAGGCGCGGGGCGCCCGTACAGGCGTCCGCCACGTGGCCCTCGCCACGTCGCCCCGGTCCCAGGCAACCCCTACGGTCGTTGACACCTCTGTAGAAGCGATAAGGGGGACCTATCGGTCCGACCCGCGCCCAACCGGGGCGCCGGAGAGGGAACGGGAACAAATCCGTGCAGTATGACCACCAAGGCGGCGACGGCGACCCCGCGACCGGGGGCGGCCCCCGCCCCGGGCGCCGCCCGCGGAAGCGCCGGATCCTGATCGGCGCCGTCCTCGCCCTCGCCCTCGCCGCCGGGGGCGGCGCGGCGTACGCGTTCGGCCTCTTCTCCGACATGGGGGACCCCGTCTCCTTCGGGAAGATCCAGGAGTCGGCGGCCGCCGAGGACATCGGCACTCCGGGGGTGCTGATGCCCACCGGCCCCAAGTCCTCCTTCGTGCGCACCAGCCGGCTGCCGGACGGCACGCAGATCGCGATGACCACCCTGACCGGCAGGAAGTCCGGATTCACGGGCGACGTGTGGGTGTGGGTCCCCAAGGAGTACGACGACCCGAGGTACGCCAAGAGCGGCTTCCCGGTCCTGATCTCCCTGCCCGGCGGCCGCGGCTACCCCAAGAACTACTGGGGCACGGGCCCGGGCCTCGGCCTCCAGCAGGCCGTGATCGACGGGGCCAAGAAGGGCACCAGCCTCCCGTTCATCCTGGTCATGCCCGTGATCAACGCCGACACCAAGCACCACTACGACGGGTCCGACATCCCCGGAGAGCCCAAGATGGGCACCTGGATGGCCGATGACGTCCCGGATTTCACGAAGGCCAATTTCCGGACCTTCACCTCCCGCGACGGCTGGGCCTTCATGGGCTCCTCCTCGGGCGGGTTCGGCGCCTTCAAGGACGTCCTGAAGTACCCCGACCGCTTCAAGGCGGTCATCGCGAGCGGCGTCGACTTCGTCCCCGACTCCCCCCTGTGGCGGGGGAACCGGGAGGCGATGGACGAGAACAACCCCGAGAAGCTCGCCGAGAAGCTGATCAGGGAGGGTGGACCCGACGTCTACATCAGCTTCCAGATCGGCACCAAGGAGAGCGGCCGGGACCTGGCCGAGAAGTTCATGAGGGAGTACGGGAAGGGACCCGTGCACACCCGGCTCCAGGTGATCCAGGATGGTGAGCACAACGGAAAATCGTACGTACGTGGTATGAGGGAGGGCTCCCTGGAGTGGATCAGCAAGGTGATGCAGGCACCGACACCCGACCCCGGCGTGCGATGAGCCCGGTGGTGAAGGGGGCGACGGCCGCGGCCGCCGCCGCGGGGATCGTGGCGGCAGCCGCCGTCGTCCTCCTCGGGGCGTCCGGCGAGCAGCCGGTCCACCCCTTCCCCACCGTCGGCGTGCTCATGGCGAACGGGGAGCACTGGTGCACGGCGAGCGTGGTCGACAGCCCCCGGGGCAACGTCGTCGCGACCGCCGCGCACTGCGTGGCCCCCGCCGGGGAGGACGGCCGTCCGGGCGAGGTGGCGCACGACGGGCTCGCCATCGGCGAGCTCTCCTTCGCCCCCGCCTTCTCCGGCGAGGGCTCGGGCACCCAGCCCCTCGGGGTGTGGAAGGTCCGCTCGGTCCACGTGGACGAGCGCTGGACGAAGTGGGGCGACGAGACCGCCGACTTCGCCTTCCTCACCATCGAGCCGGACGGGGACGGGCGCAGCCTCCAGCAGCGGGTCGGCCGGGGCGAGGCGCCCAAGCCGGACTGGACCTCCGGCTACGAGCGCGAGGTCACCGTCATCGGCTACCCGGAGTCCGACCACAACCCGCAGAACAAGCCGGTCTCCTGCACCACCCAGACCCGCCACGACACCGACGACCCCGACATGCTGTACATCAGCTGCGCGGGCTTCTGGACGGGCACCAGCGGCAGCCCCTGGATCGCCGACCGCGGCGGCACGGGCCAGCCGGGCCGGCTCATCGGGGTGCTCAGCGGCGGGGACACCGACGTGGACTCCACGGCGGCGCTGTACGACGGGAAGGCCAAGGCCCTCTACGAGGCGGCGGCCCGGGGCTGAGGCGGACCGGGGCCGAGGCGGCCCCCGTCCTCGTCCCGCGGCCTACTTCCGGCGCTCGGTGCTGACGATCACGCCCACCGCCGCCACCACGATCGCGCCGCCGAGCACGATCGGAAGGGTCAGCGGCTCGTCCAGGACCAGCGCGCCGAGCGCGACGGCCACCACCGGGTTGACGTACGCGTACGTGGCCGTCAGCGACAGCGGGGCCGACTGGAGCAGCCACGCGTACGCGGTGAACCCGACGACCGAACCGATCAGCACCAGGTAGCCCAGGGCCAGCCACGAGGCGGTGGAGAAGGAAGCCGGGTCCAGACCGCGCTGCTCGCCGCGCGCCAGCCCGACGAGCACCCCGCCGAGCCCGCCCCACACCATCTGGTACGCGCTCCCGGTGAACGGGTTGCCCGGCAGCGGCAGCCGCCCCGCGGAGAAGGAGCCCAGGGACCAGGCGATCGAGCCCGACAGGACGAGCAGCACCCCCGACAGCCGGACCGCCCCGCTGAGCCCGGGACTGGTCAGCACCGCCAGCCCCGCGAGCCCCACCAGCACCCCGGCCAGGGTGCGCGCGGGCGGCCGGTCCCCGGTGGCGGCCCGCAGCACCACCACCCACATCGGCACCGCCGCCACCAGCAGCGCGGCCAGCCCGGACGGCACCGAGGTCTCGGCCAGCACGACCAGGCCGTTGCCGCCGAGCACCAGCAGCAGGCCGACCAGCAGCGTCGAGCCGAGCTGCGCGCGGGTGACGCGGAGCGCGGACGGGCCGAACCGCCAGGCGACGACGCCGGCCAGCACCAGGCCCGCCGTGATGAAGCGGGCGCCGGCGGAGAGGAACGGCGGCATGGTCTGGACGACGATCCGGATGCCGAGGTAGGTCGAGCCCCAGACGACGTACACGGTGCCGAGGGCCGCCCAGACGGCGCCGCCGGTCCCGCGCGGGGAGGCGTCCCGCCCCGTTGTCTGCGGACGAGCCGGTATCGAGGTGCTCATGGCCGGATCCTACGGTCGGTGGCGCATGCACGCTTCCCGGTATCTCAGCCCTTGAGCAGGGCGTTCAGCTCGCCGTACGGGAGCGCTCCGGCGAGCGAGCCGTAGGTGCCGTCGGCGAGCAGCTCCTCGGTGGCGCGGCGGACGGCGGCGTACGCGGCCTCCGCCACCCACGAGCCCAGGCTGACGCGGGCCACGCCGAGGGCGCCGAGTTCGGCGACGGAGGGGGCGCCGGGGCCGACGAGGACGTTGAGCGGCGCGTCGATGCCCCGGGCGAGCTCCGCGACGACGGCGGGGTCGGTGACGCCGGGCACGAAGACGCCGGTGGCGCCGGCGGCGAGGTAGGCGGAGGCGCGCGCGAGGGTCTCGTCCAGGCGGGTCGCGTCCTCGCCGAGGCCGAAGAGGTAGGTGTCCACGCGGGCGTTGATGTACAGCGGGATCCCGGCCGCGTCGGCGGCGGCCCGGGCGGCGGCCACGCGCTCCGCGTGCTCGGCGGGGGCGCGGGTGCCGTCCTCGATGTTGATGCCGACCGCGCCGGCGGCCAGGACGCCGGCGACGGTCTCCCCGACCCCGGCGGCGTCGGCGGCGAAGCCCCCCTCGATGTCGGCGGTGACGGGGACGCAGACGGCGCCGGCGACGCGGGCGATGAGGTCCAGGGCCCGGTCCCGCGCGAGGGCGTCGCCGTCGGGCGCCCCGAGGGACCAGGCGACGCCGGCGCTGGTGGTGGCCACGGCCGGGGCGCCGGCCGCCTCGACGATGCGGGCGCCGGCCACGTCCCAGGCGTTGGCGAGGGCGAGGGGCGCGGCGGGGGTGTGCAGGGCGGTGAAGGCGGCGGCCTTCTCACGTGCGGAGGTCATGGGGGTAGTCCAGCAGAACCCGGCGGTTCCGGCTGGCGGATTTCCGACGTGGACGCGGCCCCGGCCGGGGCTGGTGCGCCGGTCTCAGGGGGCCAGGCCGGACTTGGCGCCCGCACCGCACAGGGGGATGACCGCCGTGCGGCCCTCCAGGGGGTCGGAGGGCGCCCCGGGCCGCACCGCCGCCCAGCAGGCCGCGGCCGTCGGCTCCACGAACAGCCCGCGGCGGGCCAGGTCCCGCTGGGCCTCGCGGATCCGGGCGTCGGGCACCGTCAGGATCGTGCCGCCCGACTTCCGCACCGCCGACAGGATCTGGCGGCCCCGCGGCGGCGCCGGGATCGCGATGCCCTCCGCGAGGGTGGGCCGCTGCTCCACCGGCCCGGCCTCCTCCGCGCCCTCCGCGAACGCGGCGGCCAGCGGCGCCACCGCCTCCGCCTGCACCCCGACCAGCGCCGGTGCCCGTACCCCGCGCCGGCCCAGCTCCGCCACGGCCAGCGCCGCCCCCAGCAGCAGGGTGCCGTTGCCGACGGGAACGACGAGCACCTCGGGGAGCCGCCCGTCGAGGGCCTCCCAGACCTCGTACACGTACGTCTTCGTGCCGTGCAGGAAGTAGGGGTTGAAGACGTGGCTCGCGTAGAAGGCGCCCGGCTCGTCCGCCGCCGCCCGCGCGGCCTTCGCGGCGGCCTCGCGGCCGCCCGGCACGACCCGTACGGCCGCCCCGTGCGCCCGCATCTGACCGGTCTTCTTCTCCGAGGTGCCCTCGGGCACGAAAACTTCACAACCCAGCCCGGCCCGCGCGCAGTACGCCGCCACGGAGGTCCCCGCGTTCCCGCTGCTGTCCGCGACGACCCGCTCCGGACCCAGCCGCCGGGCCAGCTCCGCGAGCATCACCGCGCCCCGGTCCTTGAACGACAGCGTCGGCATCAGGAAGTCGAGCTTGGCGTGAATCCGGTCCCCGAGCGGCAGCATCGGCGTGTGCCCCTCGGACAGGGTCACCGAGAACGCCCCCGGCAGCGGCAGCGCCGGCGCGTACCGCCACAGGGAGGGCGGGCCGGCCGCCGGCTCCAGGGCGATGGCCGGATCCGGGGTGAAGTCGAGGTCCCACGGGCCGCCGCAGACCGGACAGCACCAGGGGGCGGTCCGCACGTCCGCGCGCGTGCCGTCCTCGGGGCAGACATATCCAGGAAGTGCGTGCGTCATGTGCGGAGCACCTTTGCTCGTTCATGGCCGTCGTATGGCACGGATGTTACGCGTCCGTGGGGCTCTTGTGGGATGGCGCACGGGTGGGCCAACCTTTTTGCGGCGACGGCCCGTTGGGCGTTCTCGATTGACATGGGCATGGCAAATCCGTGATTCCGTGCGCCCTCCGCCGCCGGCCCGTACCCCCACGCAGCGCACCGCCTACGAGGAGGACCCCTCACATGTCCGTGATGCGTCACACCCGCCGGAAGATCGCCGGCGCCAGCGCGACCGCCGTCGTGGCCCTCGCGCTCGGCGCGGCCGCCGCGTTACCCGCCTCGGCCGCGTCCGCCGGCGGCGCGCAGGGAGTCATCGAGAACGCGGGAGCCGCCGGGTCCGTCCCCGGCAGCTACATCGTCACCCTGAAGGACTCCGCGGCCCGCTCCACCGCCGACAGCGGCAGGGCCGTCGCCCGGCGGTACGGCGCGAGGATCGACCGGACCTACAGCGCCGCCCTCAACGGCTACTCCGTCGAGGTCTCCGAGGCGCAGGCGAGGAAGCTCGCGGCCGACCCGGCCGTCGCGTCGGTCGTGCAGAACCGCACCTTCACCGTCGACGCCACCCAGCCCGGTCCGCCGTCCTGGGGCCTGGACCGCATCGACCAGCGGGCGCTCCCCCTCGACCAGAGCTACACCTACCCGGACAAGGCCGGCGAGGGCGTCACCGCGTACATCATCGACACCGGCGTCCGCATCACCCACCAGGACCTGGCCGGCCGCGCATCCTACGGCTACGACGCCATCGACAACGACAACACCGCCCAGGACGGCCACGGCCACGGCACCCACGTCGCCGGCACCGTCGCGGGCAGCACCTACGGCGTCGCCAAGAAGGCGAAGATCGTCGGCGTCCGCGTGCTCGACAACAACGGCTCCGGCACGACGGCCCAGGTGGTCGCGGGCATCGACTGGGTGACCCGCAACGCCGTCAAGCCCGCCGTGGCCAACATGTCGCTCGGCGGCGGGGCCGACTCCGCGCTCGACACCGCGGTGCGCAACTCCATCGCGTCCGGCATCACCTACGGCGTGGCGGCCGGCAACGAGTCCACCGACGCCTCCACCAAGTCCCCGGCGCGCGTGGCCGAGGCCATCACCGTCGGTGCGACCACCAGCACCGACGCGAAGGCCAGCTACTCCAACTACGGCTCGATCCTGGACCTCTTCGCGCCGGGCTCCTCCATCACCTCCTCGTGGGGCACCGGCGACACGGCGACGAACACCATCTCGGGCACGTCGATGGCCACCCCGCACGTCGTCGGCGCGGCCGCCCTCTACCTCGCGCAGAACCCGTCGAGCACCCCGGCGCAGGTCCGTGACGGCCTGGTCGCGGCGGCCACCCCGAACGTGGTGACGGGCCCCGGCACCGGATCCCCCAACCGCCTGCTGAACGTGGGCGCCGGCACCACCCCGCCCACCGGACCGCGCTTCGAGAACACCGCCGACTACGCGGTGGGCGACAACGCCACGGTCGAGTCCCCGATCACCGTCAGCGGGGTCTCCGGCAACGCGCCGGCCGCGCTGGGCGTCTCCGTGGACATCAAGCACACCTACATCGGCGACCTGAAGGTCGACCTCGTCGCCCCCGACGGCACCCTCTACAACCTGCACGACCGCACCGGCGGCAGCGCGGACGACATCACCAGGACGGTGACGGTCAACGCCTCCTCCGAGGTGGCCAACGGGGTCTGGAAGCTGCGCGTGAGCGACAACGCGGCAGCCGACACCGGCAAGATCGACTCCTGGGCGCTGCAGTTCTGACCCGCCCGGACCGAAGGGGCGCGACACCGGGCGGCAGGGCCCGGTGAAGGCGGGGGCGACCGATCACCGGGCCGCCCCCGCTGCGTACTATTTCGGGCAGCCGTTCGCGTCAGGTCGTGCGCGCGCAGCCGTTTCGAGCCCCCCTGTGATGGAGCACCTCACGCTGTGAGCACCCCGCAACCGCCCCGCCCCGCCGGCCCCGGCCACTCCTGGCCGCCGCCGTCGCCGCAGCCGGGGTGGGGGCCGCCGCCCGGCCCGGCGGGACCGCCCGCGCTCAACGGCTTCGCCCTCGCCTCCCTGCTGGTCGGGCTGCTCTGCTTCCCGCCGCTCGGGGTGGTCTTCGGCCTGGTGGCGCTGGTGCAGATCCGGCGCAGGCGGGAGCGGGGCAGGGTGCTGGCGGTCGCCGGCCTGGCGGTCTCCCTGGCGACGACGTCGGTGCTGCTGTACGGGCTCACGAGCTACGCCCGGCCCTTCCTGGAGCGGCTGGGCACGCGCCCGGCCCCGGAGGCGGTCGAGGGCCAGCTGACCGGCATGGACCGGCTGCGGGCGGGCGACTGCTTCAACGTCCCCGGCGGGGACCTCCTCGACGAGACCCCCTTCACCTACCGGATCGACTGCGCCCGGGTGCACGACGCCGAGGTGACGTCCGCGACCGCGCTCGGCCCCGGCGGCTTCCCGGGCGCCTCGAAGCTCAAGGACACCGCCACGGAGGCGTGCTGGAAGGCGCAGGACGCGTACGCGATGGACGCGTGGGCGCTGCCCGACTATGCGGAGATGTACTACTTCGCCCCCACGCGGGACTCCTGGCGCGCGGGCGACCGGCGGCTGTTGTGCGTGATCGGCACGGCGGGGCACGACCACACGGGGAGCCTGCGCAACGACGCGGGGATGCTGACGCCCGAACAGGTCTCGCTGCTGACCGCCCTCAACGCGGCGGACGGGGCGCTGGGGGGCGCCCCCGAGCGGGAGCTCGACGAGGCGCTGCCGGAGTACCGGTCCTGGGCGCGGGAGGTCGACGAGGCGCTGGCCGCGCAGGAGCGCGTGCTGCGGGACGCCGTCTCCGCGCACCCGGAGGCGGGGGCCCGGCTGAAGGAGCTGGCGGCGGCGCGCGCGGAGTGGCAGCGGGCGGCGCGGGCGGTCCGGCCGGCGGACTTCCGGCAGGCGTGGGACGCGGCGGAGGGCGCGCTGACGGTCGGCTGCGAGAAGGCGCTGCGGGGCGCGTACGGACTGGCGACGCGGGTTCCGGAGTGGCGCGAGGAGGACCGGGCGGGAGCGGGGGGCGGGCCCTCGTCCGGCGCGGCTTGAGGGCGCTGGAGGTAACGCGCGGTAACGGGTTTGAGTGACCAGGCTTCATCACATCGGGTGAAACTCTGGCCCGCACTTGCACAGCTCAACCGTCGGTTGCCAGGGTGTAGCTGTCTGTCAACCTGATGGGAGTGGCCCGTGACTTTCGGTGAGCAGCCGGCCTATCTTCGCGTCGCCGGGGATCTGCGGCGGAAGATCGTCGACGGGTCCCTGCCCCCGCACACCCGGCTCCCTTCGCAGGCCCGGATCCGCGAGGAGTACGGCGTCTCGGACACCGTCGCGCTGGAGGCGCGCAAGGTCCTCATGGCGGAGGGCCTGGTCGAGGGCCGTTCGGGGTCCGGTACGTACGTGCGCGAGCAGCCGGTCCCGCGCCGGGTCGCGCGCTCCGGCTACCGCACGGGCGGGGCGTCGACGCCGTTCCGCCAGGAGCAGGCGGAGTCGGGCGCGCACGGCACGTGGGAGTCGAACAGCGAGCAGGCGGCGGCGCCGGCGGACATCGCGAAGCGGCTGGGCATCGAGCCCGGGGACCGGGTCATGCGCACCCGGTACGTCTTCCGCGACGGGGGCGAGGCGATGATGCTGTCCACGTCCTGGGAGCCGCTGTCGTTGACCGGCCGGACCCCGGTGATGCTGCCGGAGGAGGGGCCGCTGGGGGGCTCGGGGGTGGTCGACCGGATGGCCGCGATCGACGTGGTCGTGGACAACGTGGTCGAGGAGGTCGGGGCCCGGCCGGGCCTGGCGGAGGAGAACACGGTCCTCGGCGGGGTGCCGGGGCACGTGGTGCTGGTGGTGACGCGGACGTACTACGCGTCCGGGCGGGCGGTGGAGACGGCGGACGTGGTCGTCCCGGCGGACCGGTACCGGCTGTCGTACCACCTGCCGGTCCGTTAGCCGCGGGCTCCGCGCCCGGAGCGCCGACGGGGTCTCGAACGAGCCCCGGCGGCGCTTTCGCACGCCTGGCCGGATGCGTACGCCCCCCAGGTACCTCTTGGTGAAAACCCGTATCCGCTCAGTGAAGGTCGGGCGTAAGCTCGGGCATATGCGCAATGCGGTTTCCTGGGCAGGAACATCGGCGGAGGGTGGAGCGCGATGAACGACAGCGGTGCCCTGCTTCCATGGCTGGTCATACGTCAGGACGACAACGGCAACCGCTACCGGGTGGGCCGGTACCCCACCCGGGCCGAGGCACAGAAGGTCGTCGACAGCCTCGAGGACCGGGGGCACGAGCAGCTCTACTGGGTCGAGCGGATCGAGCAGGCGGACAGCAGCCCGGCCGCCACGAGCAGGAATTGAAGGCCCGCGGAGGGCCTGGCATAGGCTCCGTCCATGACTGTACGCGTGGTCGTGGGCGGAGCCCTCTGTCGTGACGGGCGCCTGCTGGCGGCCCGTCGCAGCGCGCCCCCGGAGCTCGCCGGCCGCTGGGAGCTCCCCGGAGGCAAGGCCGAGCCGGGCGAGACCGTGCCCGAGGCGCTGGTGCGCGAGCTGCGCGAGGAGCTCGGCGTCGAGACCGAGGCGCTGGAGCGGATCCCGGGGGAGTGGCCGCTGAAGCCCGGCCTCGTGCTGCACGTGTGGACCGCGCGGCTGCTCTCCGGCGAGCCCGCGCCACTGGAGGACCACGACGAGCTGCGCTGGCTCGCCCCCCACGAACTGGACTCCGTCGACTGGCTCGACCAGGACCGGCCCTTCGTCGCCGAAGCGGGCCGCAGGCTCGCCGGCCAGGGAGCAGGCGGGGCGCACCGGGGCGCATGACCCCGCCGTTCTAGGCCGTCCGCGCCACAGTGCGCCGGTGGGCGGGGGATCGGGTGGTACGACGCCCCGAATATCGGGTATGTCGCTATTAGTCCCAATCTCGTCCCCCATTCGTCCCGACGAACCTGACTGGGGTCGCTGGTGGCCCGGGAAGTGATCGGCGTGATCGACACAGACGGTGAATGCGCCGAGTGGGCCTTCCCCGCCGAGCCCGGTGCCGTCCGCACCGCCCGCCACGCCGTGCGCGGCGCCCTCCGCTCCTGGGGCCTGGACGCCGTCGGTGACGTGACCGTCCTGCTGGTCAGCGAACTGGTCACCAACTCCCTGCGCTACGCCTCCGGCCCCATCGGCGTCCGGCTGGAACGTCGCAATCCCGCCGCGCCGGGCCTCTCCGACGGCCCGGCGCTGCTCGTGGAAGTCTCCGATCCGCTTCCGGATCCGCCCCGCGAGCGGGTCGCCGACGCCGACGACGAGGGAGGGCGCGGACTGCACCTCGTCGCCGTCTCCGCGCGCCGCTGGGGCACCCGGCACGGGAAGTCGGGGAAAACCGTGTGGTTCGAGTTGGCTCTTCCTGGTGAGTAACAAGGAGAAGGGCGGCAGGGGGTCTCCCGGAGCGCGTCAGGGATGACCACCGGACGTGGCCGGAAAACAACGGGACCCTTTTGTGATCGTGAACGCCGTGCCGTACGGGGCCGTGGTGCTGAATACTTCGGTCATGGCCGGTCCGGTTGCGGTGAGCTGGAGGGGACGGTCGCGTGAGCGAGATACCTGCGCAGGCACATCAGACCAGCGTGCCCGGGGAGTCGTGGCACGACTCCTTGTGGCACAGCAGTCCGCCTGGCTCGATATATGACTACATAAAGGTCGCGTCGTTCTCGATCGGCCCGGACGGGCTCGTCGACCAGTGGAGCCTGCGCGCCGAGGAACTGTTCGGACTTCCCGCAGCCCAGGCCGTCGGGCGCGACCCGGTCGACGCCTTCATGCCGCCCGAGCTGCGCGACGGCGGGCACCGCAAGGTCGCCGAGATCCTCGACGGCAAGGAATGGACCGGCCTGATCCCGTTCCGCATCCCGGGCGGCGACGGGGCGCACGGCGTGGCCGAGATCTACGTGATGCCCACCCAGACCGAGACGGGCGAGCGGGCCGCGCTCTGCGTCGTGGTCGACGTCCGGGCACTGCGCCGCATCGAATCCGACCTGGCCGCCTCGCAGGCCATATTCGGCCAATCTCCCTTCGGCTTCCTGCTCTTCGGCACGGACCTCACCGTTCAGCGCGCCAACCGGCGTTTCGCGACCGTGTTCGGCGGCGCCGTCGAGGAGCACCGCGGCCGCACCGTGCACGACTACCTGCCCGCGCACGAGGCCGACCGGATGGCGGCGGCCCTGCGCCGGGTCCTGGAGACCGGCGAGTCCGTCACCGACCTGCGGATCACCGGAGCGGCTCCCGGCAGCCGCGACGACCGGCACTGGTCCATCAACCTCTACCGGGTGCACGACGGCACCGGCCGCCCCATCGGCATCGCCGGCCTCGGCACCGACGTCACCCGGCGCCACCTGGCCGCCCGCGAGGCCGCCGGAGTGCGCCGCAACCTCGCCCTCCTCAACGAGGCCGGGCACCGCATCGGCAACTCCCTCGACCTGGAGACCACCGCCCGCGAACTCCTCGACGTCACCGTCCCCGGCTTCTGCGACCTGGCCGCCGTCGACCTCTACGAGGGGCTCCTGCTCGGCGACGACGACCGCCCCGCCCGCCCCCAGGGCCCCGGACTCCCCTCCCTCCCCGGACAGGGCGCCCGCCGCGCCCCCTCGGCACCGCTGCGCCGCGTGGCCTTCGCCTCCGCCGTCTCGGACGCCCCGCTGTCGGGACCGGGCGCCCTGGTCTCCGTCGGGGAGACCCACCGCTACCCGGCCGCCTCCCCCGGGGCCGTCGCCCTGCGCACCGCGCGGACCCGGCTCATCGAGGGCGGCGGAACCGACGACCTCGTCCAGTCCACGCTGATCGTGCCGATGGTCGCCCACGACACGGTCGTCGGCGTCGCCCAGTTCTCCCGCACGAAGGGAAGCGAGCCCTTCGGCGAGCGCGACCGGGCCGTCGCCGTCGAACTGGCCGCCCGCGCCGCCGTCTGCATCGACAACGCCCGCCTCTACCGGCGCGAACACGAGCGGGCCCTGATCCTCCAGCGCAGCCTGCTGCCGCCCGGCGACCCGGAGGCGGCCGGCCTGGACATCGCCTGCCGCTACCTGCCGGGCAACGCCGCCACCGAGGTCGGCGGCGACTGGTTCGACGTCATCGAACTGCCCGGCCACCGCACCGCCCTGGTCGTCGGCGACGTCATGGGACGCGGACTGCGCGCCGCCGTCGCCATGGGCGAGCTGCGGACCGCCGTGCGCACCCTCGCACTCCTGGACCTGGAACCCGCCGAAGTGCTCACCGCCCTCGACGAGGTCGCCCGCGGCCTCGGCGCCCCCGGCGGCGCCCAACAGGCCTCCCGCTCGGCCCTGCACTCCCGCGACGCCGACCGCTCGGAGGTCTACCTCGCCACCTGCGTCTACGCCGTCTACGACCCGGTGACCCGGCGCTGCACCATCGCCAACGCCGGCCACATGCCGCCCGTCCTCGTCGAACCCACCGAGGACGGCGCCGACCCGCGCCCCGGCCTGCTGCTGGAGATCCCGACCGGGATGCCCCTCGGGGTCGGCGGCGAACCCTTCGAGGAGGTCGAGGTGGAACTCCCCGAAGGCGCCCTGCTCGCCCTCTACACCGACGGACTCGTCGAATCCCGCGACCACCCCCTGGAGGAGGGCCTGCGCGGCCTGCGCCGCGCGGTCGCGGACCCGGCCCGCCCGCTGGAGGAGGTCTGCGACCAGGTCCTGAACACCCTGCACACCCGCCACGGCGAGGACGACATCGCCCTGCTGATGGCCCGGGTCCAGGGGCTGTCCGTGGACGCCGTCGGCGACTGGCAACTGCCCCGCGAGGCCCGCTCGGTGGGCCGGGCCCGCGAACTCGCCCGGGCCAAGCTGCCCGCGTGGGGCCTGGAGGGACTCCTCGACACCACCGAACTCCTCGTCAGCGAACTCGTCACCAACGCCCTGCGGTACGGGGAGGGCGAGATCCGGCTGAGGCTGCTGCTGGATCGGACCCTGGTCTGCGAGGTCTGGGACGCCAACCTCGCCCAGCCGCGCCGCCGCCGCGCCCGGGACACCGACGAGGGCGGCCGCGGCCTCCAGCTGGTCGGCCTGCTCTCGGCCGGCTGGGGCACCCGGCGCACCCACCGCGGCAAGACCGTCTGGTTCGAACTCCCGCTCCCGATGCCCGGCGGCACCCCGGGCGAGGCGGCCGCCGAACTCTCCGCGGAGCAGCTGCTGAGCATGTACGGGTGAGGAGGGGCGGACGCCCCCGGCACGGGGCGCCCGCCTCAGGCCGCCCCGGCCTTGAGGGCGGCCAGGCGGGCCTCGATCTCCGAGGCCCTGCCCAGCTCCTCCAGCGACTCGAACTGCGCGTCCAGCGAGGAGGCGGCCAGCTCCTGCCGTCCCTGGGCCAGCGCCTCCTCGCGCCGGACCTTCTCCTCGAAGCGGTTCAGGTCACTGGCCGGGTCCAGGACGTCGATGCTCTCGACCGCGTCCAGCATCGTGTTCTGCGCCTGCGCGGTCCGCGCGCGGGCCACCAGTTCGTCCCGCTTGGCCTGGAGCCCCGTCAGCTTCTCCTTCATGGAGGCCAGACCCGCCTTCAGCTTCCCCACCACCTCCGTCTGGGCGGCGATCACCGGCTCCGCCACCGCCGCCTCCTTCTCCGACTGCATCTGCCGGCCCAGGGCCACCTTCGCCAGGTTGTCGAACCGGTCCGCGTCCGCCGCCGCGCCCGACGCCCGCAGCCCGTCCGCCTTCCGGCTCGCGGCGAGGGCCTTGACGCCCCACTCGGCGGCCGCGTCCACGTCCTCCTGGTGGTCGGCCTCCAGCAGCCTCAGGTTGCCGATGGTGGTGGCCACCGCCTGCTCGGCCTCCGAGATGTTGTTCGAGTAGTCGCGGATCAGCTGGTCGAGCATCTTCTGCGGATCCTCCGCCTGGTCCAGCAGCGCGTTGATGTTCGCCTTCGCCAGCTGGGTGACGCGGCCGAGGACGGTCTGCTTGCTCATGGTGGGCCTCTCCTGGGGGTCGCCGCGGTCGGGTGGAGCGGGGTGGGGTCGAGCGGGGTGGGGGGAGGGGCCCGGGGCCGGGGGCGTCTCAGAAGCGGCCGCCGCCGCCCATGCGGCCCCGGGTGCCCTCACCGCCGAAGGAGCCCGGGCCGCCCCCGCCGCCGAAACCGCCGCCGCCCCGGCCCCCGCCGCCGAAGCCGCCGCGGCCGCCGCCGCGCAGGAGTTCGCCGAGGATGATCCCGCCGAGCACGGCCCCGCCCCGGCCGCCGCCCGCCTGCTGCCCGGCGTACGGGTTGCGGAACTCCCGTACGTCCTGCTCCGCCAGCCGCTGCGCCTGCCGGGCCAGCGAGTCCGCCCGCTGCGCCTGCGCCAGCGCTTCCGCCGGATCCGGCCCCGCCAGGGACACCGACCGCTCCAGGCGCCGCTGCGCCTCCGCCAGCCGGGTGCGGGCCTCGCTGCCCACGGCGCCCCGGCTGGTGGTGACGTAGTCCGCCGCCGCGCCGATCGCACTGCGGGCCGACAACTGGGCCTGGTCCAGCAGCGCCGCCGCCCGCCGCCGCCCCGACTCCTGCTCGCGCGCCCCCGCCAGGGCCTGGTCCAGGGCCGCGTCGGCCTCCTCCACCCGGCGCAGCGCGTCGATCGGGTCGTACCGGCCGGCCGCCTGCTCCCGCCGCACCTCGTCCCGTACGGCCTCCGCCCGGGCGATCCGGCCCCGCAGGTCCGCCGTGGAGGAGCCCGCGGCGGTCCCGGTGAGCAGTCCGTGCGCGTCGGCGAGGTCGGCGTCCGTCTCGGTGAGGGCGCCCGGCAGCTTCCCGGCGGCCTCCGCCAGCTCCTGCGCCCGCCGTTCGACCGCGTCCACCAGGGTCGCCGCCTGGTCCACCGCCCCCTCGGCGGCCCGGACGTGCACGGCGGCCCGGCCGCTGTCCCCGCCGTCGAGCGCCGCCCGCGCCTCGCCGAGGCTGGTCGTCGCGAACAGCAGCCGGTCCTCGGCCTGCCCGGCGTTGGAGGCGACCGGGGCGGACGCGGAGTCCGCGTACCGGCCGGCCAGGGCCGTCAGCGTGGCCCCGGCCGTCGTCGTCCGGCCGCTCAGCTCCCGGAAGCGGGCCTCCACGGCGGCCAGTGCCGCCGGGGCGTTCCGCTCCAGGTCCCGCAGCCGGTCGAAGGCCGCCGATTCGGCGTCCAGCCGCCGGTTGGCCTCCCCGCAGCGGGCCAGGACCTCGTCGAGCATCCGGCGGCGGGTGGCGTCGTCCTCGGGGTGGGCGTCGTCCAGCCGCTGGCGCAGCCGGAAGGCCTGCGTCAGCTCACCTTGGGCGTACGCCACCGCCGCGGTGAAGGCGGCGACGGCCTCCTCGCCGAACTGGGCGGTGGCGAAGCCGAGTTCCTCACTGCTGGTGCGGACCGCGTCGTCGGTCTCCACCAGGAGGGTCCTGACCCGGGCATCGAGCTCGGGGAGCGGGGCGGGCTCCGCCCGCCGGCCGTCCCAGCCCGGGTGGCGGGTCGCCGTCCCGCGGCCGCCGCCCCCGGTCGCCCCGCGCCCGCGGCGGCGGTACGCGTACACCCCGAGCGCCCCGGCCCCGCCGACGACGGCCACCGGCAGCACGTAGTCCCCGATCCCGCCCCGCCCGCCCGCCGCCCCACCGCCGGGGTCGGCCGGGCCCGGGGTGATGGAGGGCGTGGGGACGGGCTTGCCGCCGAGCACCGCGTCGTAGCCGTTCGCCGCGCCGATCGCGGCGCCCGCCCAGTCGTTCTGCCGCAGGGCCGGCTCGATGGCGGTCCGGGCGACGTCCGCGAGCTGCGCCTCGGTGAATCCGGACTCCACATCGGCCGAATAGGCGTACTGGCGGGTGCCGGTGGCCACCGCGAGCAGCAGGTCGTCCTGGCCGAAGCCGTTCTTCTGGGCGGTGGCGTCGGCCCAGCTCTGGGGGGAGCGGCCGGAGAAGTCGTGGACGTAGGTGACGAAGAGCTGGATCCGCCGGTTCGAGTACAGCCGCTCCAGGGCGGCGGTGACCTCCGGCCGACGGCTGCCGAGGGCGCCCACGCGGTCGGTGATCTGCCCCCGGTCGAGGGTGACGGGATCCTCCGCCCGCGCCTCCGGCGCCGCCGCCACCCCCCACCATCCGGCGAGCGCCAGCAGCACGGCGGCGAGGCGCAGCGCCGCGCGTCGTCGCGTCCAGCATCTCGGCGGGTGCACATTTGGGAGGGTATGGGTGGCCATGGCGCGCCGCACCCGGAGCCGCTGCGGAGGCGGGGGCGGGCACCGTACCGCGACGCCCCGCCGCGCCCTCACCCCGGGAGGGCCACGCCCGTCAGGGTCGGGTCGGCCGTCACCAGGGTGTCGCCCGCCAGGGCGGGGGCCGGGCCGTTCGGCGGCTCCTGCTCCCACAGGCGCCGGGCGCGGCCCGAGGCCACCTCCAGACCCGTCACGAACGGCGGCGCCCCCCGGCCCAGCAGCCCGCGCCGGCCCCCGTGGGCCGACCGGACGTACAGCACCCCCCGCCTGACGCCCAGCAGTTCGAGTACGCACTCCGTGCCCTCGCGCCGCGTCACCGGCTGCTGCCAGCGCACCGCACCGCTGCCCCCGTCCAGGGCGAACACGGTGTCCCAGCCCTGCTCCGGCCGGTACGCGGCCACGTACACCACGCCGTCCTCGACCAGCAGCCGCTCCGCCGCCACACCCGGCTCGAAGCGCCACAACTCGTAGCCCCGGCGCCGGTCCAGGGCGCGCACGACGCCCCCGTCCAGCACGTGCACCGTCCCCGCCGGCAGGTCCGGGACCTCCCGCGCCCCGCCGCCGTACCCGCGCGGCCACGACCACAGCGGCGCACCCGTCGGCAGGTGCAGCGCCCGCAGCCGCCGGCCGTCGCCGAGGACCAGGCACCCGTCCGACACCGTCACCGTCCGCAGGGCCGCCTCCGGCACCGGCTGCCGCCAGACCGGCTCGCCGGTGTCCTTGCGCAGGGCGGTGAGCCCGCCCTCCACCGCCACGAGCAGCAGACCCGGCGCGGGCGTCAGCGAAGCCGCCTTCGGCAGCTCCCGCCACCACCGCACCCGCCCGTCCCCCGGCTCCCGGACCACCAGCCGCCCGACCGGCCCGCCGTCGGACTCCACCACCACGCACAGGGTGTCCGCGTCGGCCGCGCACCACACCCGCTCCGGCTCGGGCAGCGGTCGCGCCCGCACCCCCTCGTCGGCGTACGCCGTCCACCGCGTGGTCCCCGAATCGGCGTCCAGGCAGCCCACCTCGGAGTCCGCCGTCCACACCACCCGCCGCCCGGCCGCGTACAGGGCGTCCGGCCGGGACGTACCGGTCCGCCAGCGTTCCGCGCGCGAGGGACCCGGCCCGGCCGGGAAGCCGCCCTCCCGGCCCGGAGCCGAGGTGACGGAACGCGGCGGGCGGGTGCCGGGATCGGCCGCGGCCCGCTCCAGCCAGGGCGCGCCCGCGGTGCAGTCCCGGGCGATCCAGGCCAGCTCGCGGCCCCGCTCGGCCGGCTCGGCGAGCTCCCGCGCCGCGGCCGCCCGCTCCCGCGCGGTGGCCGGCTCCAGTACGGAGCGCCGGCCCTCGGCGCCCAGCTCCCGGGCGGCCTTGAGGGCGGCGCGGGCCGCGTCCGCCTCCTCCTCCCGCGTCCCGGCCGCCGCCACCAGCTCGGCCAGGGCCTCCTCGGCCCGTTCGAGGGCCTCGTCCGCGCCGGGCCCGTCCCCGACGGCCGCGCGCTCGCCCGCCACCCGGCACAGCGCCCGCACCCTCGCCCCGCCGACGGGGATCCGCGCGGCCAGCCGCAGGGCGGCGGGCAGGTCCTGCCGGGCGACGGCGGTGACGGCCTTGGACTCGGTGGCCGCACGGACCGCCGCGCTCGGGATCCGGGCCAGCCAGCGCTCGGCCCGCGCCGGGTCGGTGGGGGCGCCGGCCAGGACCGCCCGGGCCAGCACCGCCTCCTCCGCCGCGCTGCCGGGGAAGTGCCGCCCGGCCAGCCGCACCCCGCGCTCGGGCGCCACCGCCGCGAGCTCCTCCGCGACCTTCCGCAGCCGGCTCGCGCGGCGCGGCCCGAACACCGGGAACAGGGCCTGCTGCGCGTCGGTCAGGATCCGCTCGGTGCGCGCGGGGGCGTCCCGCGAGATCCGCCGGGCCAGCCCGGTCAGCAGCCCGGCGACCCGGGCGCCGTCCCCGGCGCCGTCGGCCCACGCCCACCGCTCGGCGTCCGCCAGCAGCCGACCCGCCAGCCCCGCGTCGAACCGCGCCGCCGCCTCGGCCGCCAGCGCCAGCCCCTCGACCCGCACGTCCCCGGCCCCGACGGGCAGCCCGCCCAGCGCCTCCTCGGCCTCCGCCAGCAACTCCCGCACGAACCCCACCACAGCCTCACCGCCGAGCCGCCCCACACCATCCGGACCACCCGTCTCCAGACCACCGACCGGGCCCCGCCCGCCGCCCGTCTCCGGGCCGCCGTCCGTCTCCGGGCCGCCGTCCGTCTCCAGGCCGCCGCCCGTCTCCGGGCCGCCGCCCCGCTCCGGGCCGCCGTCCGTTTCCAGGCCACCGACCGGGCCCCGCCCGCCGCCCGTCTCCGGGCCGCCGACCCGCTCCTGGCCGCCGACCGGGTTCGGGCCGCCGCCCGGGCCCCGGCCGCCGTCCGGCTCCTGGCTGTCGTCCGGGCCCGGGCCGCTGCGTGAGCCCGGGCCGTCGCCCGCGTTGCGCTCCGGGTCCTGGCCCCTGCCCGGGTTCCGGTCCGCAGCCCGGTCCCCGCTCGGCTTCCGGCCGCCGTCCGCAGCCCGACCCCCGTCAGGCTCCCCGCCCCCGCCGCCGGTGGCCGCCCCGGCAGGGGTGTCCGTGCCTGAATCGGGCGTCCCGGCAGGGGCTCCCGTCTCCGAACCGCCCGCCCCGGCCGGAGGCACCCCGCGCGGGCCCCCGCCCGCCGGCAGGTCCCGCAGTGATCGGCCCACCGACTGCGCCGACTCCGGCCGGTCCGCCGGGGCCTTCGCCAGCAGGGCGCCCACCAGGGCCTCCAGCTCCGCGGACACCGCCGCCCCGGCCTCCCGCAGCGGACGCGGCGGCTCCTCGATGTGGCGGAGCATCAGGACGTACGGGCCCTCGCCCTGCCCGAACGGCGGCTCCCCGGTCAGGAGGGCGTACAGCACGCACCCCAGCGCGTACAGGTCGCACCGGGCGTCCACGTGCTCGCCCCGCCACTGCTCCGGCGCCATGTACGGCGGGGTGCCGAACATGCGGCCCGTGACCGTCCAGCCCGCCGTCGCGTCCGCCGAGTGCGCGATGCCGAAGTCGCAGATCTTCAGCCGCCCGCCGGGCAGCAGGAAGAGGTTCTGGGGCTTGAGGTCCCGGTGGACCACCGCCCGTTCGTGCGCGGCGGCCAGCGCCTCCGCCGCCTGCGCGGCCAGCTCCACCGCCTCCGCGGGCGGCAGCCCGCCCCGCTCCCGGGCGAGCACCGCCCCCAGGTCCTCGCCGGACAGCAGCTCCATGACGATGAAGAGCCGTCCCTCGTGCTGCCCCACGTCGTGCACGACGGTGATCCCCGGGTGCTGGAGCCGCGCCCCGATCGTCGCCTCCCGCCGGAAGCGGGCGATCAGCTCCTCGTCGGTCGCCGCCTCCAGCAGCACCTTGACCGCCACCGGCCGGTCCAGGGCCAGGTCGTGGCCCGCCCACACCTCGCCCATGCCGCCCGCGCCGAGCCGGCGCTCCAGCCGGTACCGGTCCGCCAGCAGTTCCCCCACCCGCACCGCGCAGCCCCCTGACACCACGTCATCCGACGGTCGTCCAGGGGGCATTGTCCATCGCGAAGTGAACTACCGGGGGTCGGACGGAGAACGGCGGCGGATCCGGCTGCCCAGCCACACCAGGGGGTCGTACTTGCGGTCCACGGCCCGCTCCTTCAGCGGGATCAGGGCGTTGTCGGTGATCCTGATCCCCTCCGGGCAGACCTCCGTGCAGCATTTGGTGATGTTGCAGTAGCCCAGCCCGTGCTCCTCCTGGGCCGTGCGCTTGCGGTCCAGGCCCGCCTCCTCGGCGGCGTCCAGCGGGTGCATGTCCAGCTCGGCGACCCGCATCAGGAAGCGGGGGCCGGCGAAGGCGCCCTTGTTCTCCTCGTGGTCGCGCACCACATGGCAGGTGTCCTGGCACAGGAAGCACTCGATGCACTTGCGGAACTCCTGCGAGCGTTCCACGTCCACCTGCTGCATCCGGTACTCGCCCGGCGCCAGCCCGGCCGGCGGCACGAACGCCGGGACCGAGCGCGCCTTCTCGTAGTTGAAGGACACGTCCGTCACCAGGTCCCGGACCACCGGGAAGGCCCGCAGCGGAGTGATCGTGACCGTCTCGTCCCGCTCGAAGACGGACATGCGGGTCATGCACATCAGCCGCGGACGCCCGTTGACCTCGGCGCTGCACGAGCCGCACTTGCCCGCCTTGCAGTTCCAGCGCACCGCCAGGTCCGGGGCCTGCGTCGCCTGGAGCCGGTGGACGATGTCCAGGACCACCTCCCCGTCGTGCACCTCGACGGTGAAGTCCCGCAGGCCGCCGCCCTCCGCGTCGCCCCGCCAGACCCGGAAGCGGGCGTCGTAGGTGGTCATCCGGTGAGCTCCTCTTCGGCGAGGTACTTGGCCAGCTCGTCCTTCTCGAACAGGGCGAGCAGGTCGGGGCGGATGGGATCGGTCCGGGTGCGTTCGAGGACGATCCGGTCGGCCGCCGGATCGGCGGGGGCCGGGACCACGGGACGGCACAGCAGGTTCACCGGCCGCCACTCCCGCTCCATCGCCGGACGGTCCTCGCGGGTGTGGCCGCCCCGGCTCTCGGTGCGCTCCAGTGCCGCGCGGGCCACGCACTCGCTGACCAGCAGCATGTTGCGCAGGTCCAGGGCCAGGTGCCAGCCCGGGTTGAACTGCCGGTGCCCCTCGACCCCGGCGCGGGCGGCCCGTACGCGCAGGGACGCCAGCCGCTCCAGGGCCTCCGCCATCTCCGCCTCGCGGCGGATGATGCCGACGAGGTCGTTCATGGTCGTCTGGAGCTCCTGGTGGAGGGTGTACGGGTTCTCCGCGCCCTCGTCGGCGTGGAAGGGGGCCAGCGCCTCGGCGGCCGCGGCGTCGATCTGCTCCTGGGAGACCGCCGGCCGCTCCCCGCCGCCCGCCGCGTGCTCCGCCGCGTGCAGACCGGCCCGCCGGCCGAAGACCAGCAGGTCGGAGAGGGAGTTGCCGCCGAGCCGGTTCGAGCCGTGCATCCCGCCCGCGACCTCGCCGGCCGCGAACAGCCCCGGCACCCCGGCGGTGGCGGCGGTGTCGGAGTCGACCGCGATGCCGCCCATCACGTAGTGGCAGGTCGGCCCGACCTCCATCGGCTCGGCGGTGATGTCCACGTCCGCCAGCTCCTTGAACTGGTGGTACATGGACGGGAGCCGCCGTTTGATCTTCTCGGCCGGCATCCGGGTGGACACGTCCAGGAACACCCCGCCGTGCGGGGAGCCGCGGCCCGCCTTCACCTCGGAGTTGATGGCCCGGGCGACTTCGTCGCGGGGCAGCAGCTCGGGCGGGCGCCGGTTGCCGTCGGGGTCCTCGTACCAGCGGTCGCCCTCCTCCTCCGTCTCGGCGTACTTCTCCTTGAAGACGTCCGGGACGTAGTCGAACATGAACCGCCTGCCCTCGGAGTTGCGCAGCACCCCGCCGTCGCCGCGGACCGATTCCGTGACGAGGATGCCCTTCACGGAAGGGGGCCAGACCATGCCCGTGGGGTGGAACTGCACGAACTCCATGTTGAGGAGCGGGGCCCCCGCGAGCAGGGCCAGCGCGTGGCCGTCGCCCGTGTACTCCCAGGAGTTGGAGGTGGTCTTGAAGGACTTGCCGATCCCGCCCGTGGCGAGCACCACCGCCGGGGCCTCCAGGACGAAGAAGCGGCCGGACTCGCGCTCGTAGCAGAACGTGCCCGAGACCCGGTCCCCGTCCTTCAGGACGCGGGTCACCGTGCACTCCTGGAAGACCTTGAGCCGGGCCTCGTGGTCCCCGTGCTCCCGGAAGTCCTCCTGCTGGAGCTGGACGACCTTCTGCTGGAGGGTGCGGATCAGCTCCAGGCCCGTCCGGTCGCCGACGTGCGCCAGCCGCGGGTACTCGTGGCCGCCGAAGTTGCGCTGCGAGATCCTGCCGTCGGGCGTGCGGTCGAAGAGCGCGCCCCAGGTCTCCAGCTCCCACACCCGGTCCGGGGCCTCCTTGGCGTGCAGCTCCGCCATCCGCCACTGGTTGAGGAACTTCCCGCCGCGCATGGTGTCGCGGAAGTGGACCCGCCAGTTGTCGTGCTCGTTGGCGTTGCCCATGGAGGCGGCGATCCCGCCCTCCGCCATGACCGTGTGGGCCTTGCCGAAGAGGGACTTGCAGATCACGGCCGTACGGGCGCCCCGCTCCCGGGCCTCGATCGCGGCCCGCAGCCCGGCGCCGCCCGCGCCGACCACGACCACGTCCCACTGCTGCCGGTCGACTTGGGTCATCAAAAGATCCTCGGGTCGGTGAAGGTGCCGGTGGCCAGCAGGTACACGTAGAAGTCGCACAGGGCCACGCTGATCAGGGAGGCCCAGGCGAGCTGCATGTGGCGGGTGTTGAGCCGGCCGACCCAGCTCCACAGGCGGTAGCGCACCGGGTGTGCCGAGAAGTGCTTCAGGCGGCCGCCCATGACGTGCCGGCAGGAGTGGCAGGACAGGGTGTAGGCCCAGATCAGCACGATGTTGAGGAGGAACAGCAGGGTGCCCAGGCCCATGTGCCCCCATGCGTAGTGCCGGTCGCGGAAGGTCAGCACGGTGTCGTACGTCAGGATCCCGGCGACCGGGACCGCCAGGTAGAAGAAGTACCGGTGCGCGTTCTGGAGGACCAGCGGGAAGCGGGTCTCGCCCGTGTAGCCGGCGTGCGGTTCGGGGACCGCGCAGGCGGGCGGCGAGGCCCAGAAGCCCCGGTAGTAGGCCTTGCGGTAGTAGTAGCAGGTCAGCCGGAAGCCGAGGGGGAAGACCAGGATCAGCAGGGCGGGGGACAGGCCCCACCAGCTGCCGAACAGGTCGAGGTTGGGGCCGCCGCGCATCGTCTCGCAGTTCTCCGCCAGACAGGGGGAGTAGAACGGGGAGACGTACGGGGCGGCGTAGTAGTGGGCGTTAGCGAACGCCCGCCAGGTCGAGTAGACGACGAAGGCGAGCAGCCCGGCCGCGGTGCCGGCGGGGGCCAGCCACCACCGGTCGGTGCGCAGGTGCCCGGACGCGATCGCGGCCCGGGAGGGGGAGTGGACCCCGCCGGGCCGTTGCCGGTGTGGTTCCGTGCCTGTGGCCAAGGAGAACTCCGGGTGGAGTGCGATGAGGGGTGGCCCAGGAGGCCCGGCCGCGCGGGCGGCCGGGCCAGATGGGGGTGCGGGTTGCTCGGGACGGCCGTGGCGGACGTCAGGGGGCGCGGCGGTCGCGGACGCCGAGGCCCTCGTCGTCGGTGTCCGTCCACTTGGACTGGTCGTACGGGGTGTCCGGGACGGGGACCATCCCCGTCGGGGCGGCTGGTCTGGGGGCGGCGGCCGGCGACTGCCGGGCGACGTCCTGCTCCAGCCGTTCCACCGAGCGGACCAGCTCGTTCAGGTTGCGTCGTACGGCCGTCAGATCGTCTTGCAGGGACATGACGTGACCTCACTTCCGCGGGGGTGCGGTGGCAACGCTCACGGGCGCCTGCGAGTGTCGCGCCTCCCGTCCCCGGTTGTGAAGGGACGTGCAGCGATTCCGGGCGCGCAGGCGCAAACCGTGCGCCCCTCCCTGCCCCCATTTTCATCCCTCGAACGAGGGACCGCCCGTCCGGGCCGCAACCGGGATTGGTCCGCACGGGTGGGGTTCGCGGCGTGGCGCGGGTCCGCTCCGGAGGACCCGGCGGGCTGTCTATTTCAGTGGGTTTCGACACCAGTGTGATCAGCTCCATATACCGCCGAACGTGATCAAGAACCCCCTCTTTCACGGCTCCACGCCCCGTCCCGGAGGTACCACCCATGACCCAGAGAAGGCGCAGGTCCTTGGCGCTCCTCACCTCGGGAGTCCTTGCACTGCCGCTCCTCGCGGGCTGCGGGGCGGGCGAGGACGACGGCGGGCCGGCCGCCGCCGGTCCGGACATCGGGCTGACGGCCCGCGAGCAGGTCGCCGACGGCGGGGTCCTGCGCTGGGCGGTGGACTCCCTGCCCGAGACCCTGAACGCCTTCCAGGCCGACGCGGACGCCACCACCAACCGGATCGCGGGGGCGGTCCTGCCGCAGCTGTTCACGCTGGACGCCAAGGGGCGGCCGGTGGCCAATCCCGACTACCTGGAGAAGGCCGAGGTCGTCGAGCGCGAGCCCAAGCAGGTCGTGCTGTACAAGCTGAACCAGAAGGCGGTGTGGAGCGACGGGCGCGAGATCGGTGCCGCCGACTTCGTGGCCCAGTGGCGGGCCCTGAACGGCAAGGACTCGGCCTACTGGACGGCCCGCAACTCCGGCTACGAGCGGATCGAGAAGATCGAGCGGGGCAAGTCCGACCTGGAGGTCAAGGTCACCTTCGTGCGCCCGTACGCGGACTGGCGCTCCCTGTTCAGCCCGCTCTACCCGAAGCAGGTCATGGGCACCCCGGAGGCCTTCAACGAGGGGGCCCGGGGCGCCCTCAAGGTCACTGCCGGACCCTTCAACCTCGGGGCGATCGACAAGAAGACCGGCACCGCGGCCCTGACCCGCAACCCCCGCTGGTGGGGCCGGGGCGCCAAGCTGGACACCCTCGTCCTGACGGCCGTCCCGCGGGCGGGCCGGCCGGCCGCGCTGGCCGCCGGGAAGGTGGACCTGGCGGAGATCGACCGGGCGGGCGCCGACCGCATCGCCCTCGCCCACCGCGACGCCGGCCGCGTGGACGGCACGCACGGCCCCGGCGCCTCCCTCACCCCCGCGCAGGCGACCCTCTCCTGGGCGCTGGCCCACGGCGCCGACGAGGCCAAGGCCAAGGAGGAGCAGGAGAACCGGCAGAAGAACGCCGAGGCGGTGCAGAAGTACGCGGACGAGCAGTCGGCCCTGCGCGGCTTCGAGGTCCGCAGGTCGCTGGAGCCCTCCTACACCCAGCTGGCCATGAACGGGGCCTCCGGCCCGCTCTCCGACGAGCGGGTCCGCCGGGCGATCGCCCGGGCCCTGGACCGCAAGGAGCTCGCGGAGATCGTCCTCAAGCCGCTCGGCCTGCCGGCGAAGCCCCTGGGCAGCCACCTGGCGCTGGCCGGGCAGCAGGCGTACGCCGACAACAGCGACGCCCTCGGCGGCCAGGACACCCATGCCGCCCAGGCCCTCCTCGCGGACGCGGGCTGGCGCAAGGACGGCAAGCTGACCGAGCCGCCCGAGGCGAAGGCGGGCCCGGAGGGCGAGGGGGCGACGGACGACTCGAAGACCCCGTCGGGCGCCAAGCCGGGACCGGGCGACGGCACCGGCAACGACGGCCTCTACATCGTGGGCCAGGACGACGGCCGCAACGGCGCCGCGCGCCGGGACCGCCCGGACCGCCAGGGCCGGCCGGGACGGCCGAGCGCCCCGGCCTCCGGCCCGCGGATCCTCCAGGAGGGACCCGCGGCCTTCGAGGGGGACCTCGTCGACGAGGGGATGGCCTTCGTCCCGGGATCCCTGCACGGACGCCCCTCGCCCGTGCTGGCCCCGTCCTCCCTGGCCGCCCAGCAGGGGGAGGCGCTGCTGGCCCAGGCGGGCGCCATCGAGGACGGCAAGCGCGCGGCCGCCGCGGCGGCCGCGAAGGCGAAGG
The DNA here is from genome assembly GCF_044763325.1 of Streptomyces sp. NPDC096136. NCBI lineage: Bacteria > Bacillati > Actinomycetota > Actinomycetes > Kitasatosporales > Streptomycetaceae > Streptomyces > Streptomyces sp. NPDC096136. The sequence continues at coordinate 415,362 of NZ_JBIWFZ010000003.1, forward strand.
CGGAGGCCGAGGCCGACGGGGAGGACGCCAAGGAGCCCGCGAAGGCCACCCCGGCCCCGGCCCCGGCCAAGCAGGTCGCCCCCCGCACCTCGGGCGCCATGCTCGCCAAGGACGGCAAGCAGCTCGACCTGCGCTTCGTCCTGCCGGCCGGCCCCGGCTCGGAGGCCCTGCGCGCGGTCGGCGAGCGGATCTCCCAGACGCTCCGGAAGATCGGCATCAGCACCCGGATCACCAAGGTCCCGGACGAGAGCTTCTTCAAGGACCACGTCGCCTCGGGCCAGTACGACCTGGCCCTCTACTCCTGGCCCGCGACGGCCTTCCCGGCCACCGACGACCGGCCCATCTTCGCCAAGCCGGAACCGGCCGCCGACGGCTCGCTGCTCGTCGAGCAGAACTACACGCGGGTCGGCACCGACCACATCGACCAGCTCTTCGACCAGGCGGCCGGCGAGCTGGACGAGGCCAAGGCCCGCGACCTGATGCGCAAGGCGGACGCCCGGATCTGGGCGGCGGCCGGCTCCATCCCGCTCTACCAGCGCCCGGAGCTGGTCGCGGCCAAGCCGGGCCTGGCCAACGCCGGCGCCTTCGGCCTCGGGGCGCCCCGCTTCCAGGACATCGGCTGGAAGAAGCCGACCGCCGCCAAGGACGCGAAGAAGAAGTAGGAGCGGCCGGAGGCCGCCGGCCGCGGGCCCCGGTGGCCGGAAGGCGACGCGGCGAAGAAGTGGTGAAAAAACGGGGCCTGTCGGGTTGACCGGCGGGTAGCAAGCTCAGAAGTGACTCAAGTTCCTTGCCCGCCGGATTCCCGGCGGGCAAGGTCGTCCGTACCCGTTGACCCGCAGAAACACGGGCCGTACGGACAGCCGGGAACCCCCACCCACGACCCGGCCGTCCTCAGTCGTCCGGCCCCTTGACAGACCCCCCGGCAGGCGGTTCCCGCCGATCGACGTACGATGGTGTAAGGCCGTGGCAGGTTTTCCGCCCGGTCGAGGCGCGCGTGCCAGGCCGTACGCGACGCCATCCACGATCCCGGGAGAAGCGCCGAAGTGCCCACGCGCCACGACATCCGTAACGTCGCCATCGTCGCCCACGTCGACCATGGCAAGACGACCATCGTCGATGCCATGCTCAAGCAGGCCGGTGCCTTCGCCGCCCACCAGCAGCTCGACGACCGCATGATGGACTCGAACGACCTGGAGCGTGAGAAGGGCATCACGATCCTCGCCAAGAACACGGCGGTGAAGTACCACCCCAAGGACGGCGGGGCCCCGATCACGATCAACATCATCGACACCCCCGGCCACGCCGACTTCGGTGGCGAGGTCGAGCGCGGTCTGTCGATGGTGGACGCCGTCGTCCTCCTGGTGGACGCCTCCGAGGGTCCGCTGCCCCAGACCCGCTTCGTGCTCCGCAAGGCCCTCCAGCAGCGCAAGCCGGTCATCCTCTGCATCAACAAGACGGACCGCCCGGACTCCCGGATCGACGAGGTCGTCAACGAGACCTACGACCTGTTCCTGGACCTGGACGCCGACGAGGACCAGATCGAGTTCCCGATCGTCTACGCCTGCGGCCGTGACGGCGTCGCCTCGCTGACCAAGCCGGAGGACGGCACCGTCCCGGCGGACAGCGACAACCTGGAGCCGTTCTTCTCCGCCATCCTGGAGCACGTCCCGGCCCCGGTGTACGACGAGGAGGCCCCCCTCCAGGCCCACGTCACCAACCTGGACGCCGACAACTTCCTCGGCCGCATCGCGCTGCTCCGCGTCGAGCAGGGCGAGCTGCGCAAGGGCCAGACGGTTGCGTGGATCAAGCGTGACGGCACGGTCTCGAACGTCCGCATCACCGAGCTGATGATGACCGAGGCGCTCACCCGCAAGCCGGCCGAGGTCGCCGGCCCCGGTGACATCTGCGCCGTCGCCGGTATCCCCGACATCATGATCGGCGAGACCCTGGCCGACCCGGAGAACCCGATCGCGCTGCCGCTGATCACGGTGGACGAGCCGGCCATCTCCATGGTCATCGGCACCAACACCTCCCCGCTGGTCGGCCGCGGCGGCACGGGCAAGGGCGCGGACGCCAAGTCCGCGGTCAAGGACCGCAAGGTCACCGCCCGCCAGGTCAAGGACCGTCTGGACCGCGAGCTGATCGGCAACGTCTCGCTCCGCGTCCTCGACACCGAGCGCCCGGACGCCTGGGAGGTCCAGGGCCGCGGTGAGCTCGCGCTCGCCATCCTGGTCGAGCAGATGCGCCGCGAGGGCTTCGAGCTCACCATCGGCAAGCCGCAGGTCGTCACCCGCGAGATCGACGGCAAGGTCCACGAGCCCGTCGAGCGCATGACGATCGACGTGCCCGAGGAGCACATGGGCGCCGTCACCCAGCTCATGGGCGTCCGCAAGGGCCGCATGGACAACATGTCGAACCACGGCTCCGGCTGGGTCCGCATGGAGTTCGTCGTCCCGTCGCGCGGTCTGATCGGCTTCCGTACCGAGTTCCTGACCCAGACCCGCGGCACCGGCATCGGCCACTCGATCCACGAGGGCCACGAGCCGTGGTTCGGCAACCTGCAGACCCGCAACAACGGTTCGCTGGTCGCCGACCGCGCCGGCGCGGTCACCGCGTTCGCCATGACCAACCTCCAGGAGCGCGGCGTCCTGTTCACCGACCCCGGCACCGAGGTGTACGAGGGCATGATCGTCGGCGAGAACTCGCGCGCCGACGACATGGACGTGAACATCACCAAGGAGAAGAAGCTCACGAACATGCGCTCCTCCTCCGCCGACTCCTTCGAGGCGATCGTCCCGCCGCGCAAGCTCTCCCTGGAGCAGTCCCTGGAGTTCTGCCGCGACGACGAGTGCGTCGAGGTCACCCCGGAGGCCGTGCGCATCCGCAAGGTCGTCCTGGACCAGAAGGAGCGTTCGCGCACCGCTTCCCGCGCCAAGTCGGCCAAGTAGTACGCGAGTAGGCTTCTGGCCGAAACGCATACCTTCGGCGGCGGCCCCTCCCTGCACCGGTTCGGTGCGGGGAGGGGCCGCTGTCATTTGTCAAACGGATTGTGTCGCTCAAGTGTCCGCATACCGACCGTGACACTCCGGAAGATGAACTAACCGTCCGTTTCGCACGTGTCTGTCTCCTATCCGTTTGTCCGGATTTCGGGTTTTCGCCATACGGTGATGTTGTGAAAACGAGACCACTTAAGTGTGGTTTACGGTCTGGGCGTCCCTGAGGATGGCTCCATTGAGCTCGGGTCAATGGGTCACACGCTGTGGGGAGCGTCGACTCACGAGCACACACGACGGGACCGGATTTCGCTGTCAGGGGTGTCAGCGGATGACGGGCCCTCATCATCGACAGTGACTCCTGAGGAGGCTATTACCCATGCGCGGAGCAACGAGCGCCAAGTGGGTCGTGGGTGCCGTCATCGTGGCGATGGCTGCCACGGCATGCAGCGGTGGCGACAAGGACAGCAGCGGCGCGGGTCCCAAGGGCGGCACGTTCCGCCTCGGTATCACCGAGCCCACCGCGATCGACCCGTTCAACTCCCAGGAGTCCGAGGGTGCGCTCATCACGCACAACCTCTTCACGGGCCTCTACAGCGCCACGGTCGACGGCAAGCTGAAGCCCGAACTCGCCGAGTCGGTCCAGACCAGCGACGACGGCAAGACCTGGACCTTCAAGATCAAGCAGGGCACGAAGTTCTCGAACGGCGAGCCCGTCGACGCCGAGTCCTTCGTCCGCGGCTGGACCCGTGTGGTCGCCAAGGACTCCGCCTCCGACGTGGCCTACCCGTTCGCGGGCATCAACGGCTACAAGGAGCTCAACACCGGCGGCGCCACCACCTTCGCGGGTGTGACGGCCCCGGACGCCGGCACCCTGAAGGTCGAGCTCTCCGAGGCCGACTTCGAGTTCGACAAGAAGACCGTGCACCAGGCCTTCAGCCCGGTCCCGAAGGTCGCCGGCGCCGCCAGCAACAAGGCGTTCAACGACGCGCCGATCGGCAACGGCCCCTTCAAGATGGAGGGTTCGTGGCAGCACAACAAGTCGATCACGCTCGTCCGTAACGACGACTACGGCTTCGAGAAGGCCAAGCTCGGCAAGGTCGAGATCTCGATCCTGAACGCGGCCAACGGCTCCACCCTGGAGTACCAGGGCTTCCAGTCGGGCCAGTTCGACTGGGCCCGTATGCCCACGCCGCAGCAGCCGGTCGCGAAGGCCAAGTACGCGCCGAAGAAGCAGTGGATCGAGGCCGACACCAGCGGTGTCAACTACCTCGTCGCCTTCAACCAGGTCGCGCCGCTGAACAACCCCGACGCGCGCAAGGCGATCTCCTACGCGATCGACCGCGAGGCCATCGCCAAGGGTGTCTTCCAGGGCATGCAGAAGCCGGCCACCTCGGTCCTGCCGCCGTCCTTCGCCGACACCTACCAGGACGGCGTCTGCTCCTCCTGCGTCAAGCAGGACAAGGAGAAGGCCAAGCAGTTCGCGGAGAAGGGCGGCCTGAAGCCGGGCACCGTCCTCGACTTCGGCTACAACACCGGCGCCGGCCACGAAGAGTGGGTCCAGGCCGTCGCGCAGCAGCTGAAGGACGTCCTCGGCCTCGACGTCAAGCTGAACGGCAAGCCGTTCAAGGAGGCCCTGGCCCAGCAGCAGGACAAGGGCACCGGCGGTCTGTGGCGCTCGGCGTGGGGCGCGGACTACCCGACCCCGGACAACTTCCTGTACCCGCTGCTCGACTCCGGTTCGATCAACGAGGACCCGGCGACGGGCAAGGCGGCCGGTGACAACCGCGGCCGTTACAACAACCCGAAGTTCGACGAGCTGATCACCAAGGCCCGCGGCACCAAGGACCCGGCGGCCCGCGCCGCGGTCTACAAGGAGGCCGAGAAGCTCGCGGTCGACGAGGAGCAGGGTCTCATCCCGCTGTGGAAGCGCACCCAGTTCCGCCTCGCGGCCACGGACAAGTTCAACAACGTCCAGCTCGACTTCTTCGAGGACCCGAACCTCGCTGAGATCTCGGCCAAGTAAGAGCCTCCTCATCAACAGGTAGGCGAAGGTCGTGGGGAGTCCGGAGTCACGTCTCCGGCCCCCACGGCCTTCGCCCAGTCCCGGGCGCACCCCTCTGTCTCGTCGATCCGCGCCCGGATGCGGCCAATCTCCCGATCGGATGATGCCGCCAACCCCCACGCCCGGTATGTGAAGGAGGCATCGTGGGAAGATATGTGATCCGGCGGCTCGGACAGATGGTTGTCGTTCTCTTCGGTGCGACGGTTATCCTCTTCTGCTGTCTTTTCGTGCTCCCCGGCGACCCTGTGGGTTCGCTCGGTGGTGACAAGGCCCGTGACCCGGCCGTGGTCGAGGCGCTCCGCGAGCGCTACGGCCTCAACGACCCGCTGCCCGTGCAGTACGGGAACTTCGTCAAGAACCTCGCGCAGGGTGACCTCGGTGAGGACTACACCCAGCGCCGGCCGGTGACGGAGGTCCTCGGGCCGAAGCTCGTGAACACCGCTGAGCTCGCCCTGGCGGCCATCGTCCTGGACATCCTGATCGGCCTGCTGGCGGGTCTGATCGCCGCGCTGTTCAGATACTCGTTCTGGGACGTGCTGATCACGCTCTTGACCACCATGGCCGTCGGCTTCCCGTCCTTCGTGATCGGCATGGTGCTCCAGAAGGTCTTCGTGGTCCAGTTCAAGTGGTTCCCGCTGATCTCCGACGGCACCATGACGTCGCTGATCCTGCCCGCCTTCACGCTGGCGATCCTCGACGCCGCCCTCGTGGCGCGGCTCATGCGCGGCACCATGCTGGAGGTGCTGCGGGCCGACTACGTCAAGACGGCCGTCGCCAAGGGTCTGCCCCGGCGGACCGTGCTCGTCAAGCACGTCATGCGCAACTCGATCATCCCGGTCGTCACGTACCTGGGTATCTCCTTCGGCTCGCTGCTCGGTGGCGCCCTGATCACCGAGGCGATCTTCAACTGGGACGGCATCGGGCTCGCCCTGGTGCAGGCGGTCCAGCAGCAGAACAACCCGATCATCATCGGCGTGGTGAGCTTCGGCGTCGCCGTGTTCGTTCTGCTGAACCTCCTCGTCGACCTCTTGTACGCGGTCCTCGACCCGCGCATCCGCCTCGCCTGATCCAGGCAGCCCGTTCTAGGAGTTACCCATGACCGAGCTCACCAAGAGCACATCGGTGGCGGGGGACGCGACCGCACCGGCGCAGGCCGCGAACGCGGAGGCCGAACCGGCCGTCGCCCGCGTGACCCAGTGGGGCGAGATCCGTTCCCGCTTCCTCGCGAACAAGCTGGCCGTGGTCGGCCTCGGCCTCGTCCTGCTGCTGTTCCTGACCGCGATCTTCGCCCCGCTGATCGCCCCGCAGGACCCGCTGGCGCAGGACCTGAACAACACCCTGCAGGAGCCGGGCAACGGCCACCTGCTGGGCACCGACGCGCTCGGCCGCGACCAGTTCTCCCGCATCATCTACGGCACCCGCATCGCCGTGGAGATCGGCCTCGCGTCGATCTTCCTGGCGTGCCTCATCGGCATCGTCATCGGCGCGCTGGCCGGCTACTTCGGCCGCGCCACCGACTCGGTGCTGATGCGCATCGCCGACGTCTTCTTCGCCTTCCCGCTGCTGATCGGCGCCATCGTCATCATCATCGCGATGGGCCGTGGCGTGATGCCGGTGATCATCTCGCTGGCCGTCTTCTCCTGGCCGACGGTCTCCCGTCTGCTGCGCAGCTCGATCCTGTCGGTCCGCGAGGCCGACTACGTGCTGGCCGCCCGCGCCCTGGGCGCGGACACCCGCCGGATCATCCTGCGGCACATCATCCCCAACTCCATCGCCGCCGTGATGGCCTACGCCGCGTTCAGCGTCGGCGGCGCCATCGTGGCCGAGGCCTCGCTGTCCTTCCTGGGCGTGGGCGTCAGCCCGGAGGTCCCGGAGTGGGGCAACATGCTCGCCGCCGCCAAGGACTTCATGGGGGTCAAGGACTTCCTGTGGACCTACCCCAGCATCGCGATCGTGCTGACGGTCCTTGGCTTCGTATTCGTCGGTGACGGGCTCCGCGACGCCCTCGACCCGAAGCTGCGCTAGAAGGGCGGCACCACCGAAATGACTGCTTCAAGCATCACCGCAGACGTGCCCCGCCAGAGGGGCGGCGACTCCGAGGTGCCCGTTCTCGAAGTGCGCGACCTGCACGTCGAGTTCGCGACCCGCGAAGGTGTCGTCAAGGCCGTCAACGGCGTGAACTACAGCGTCTCGTCCGGCGAGACCCTGGCCGTGCTCGGCGAGTCCGGCTCCGGCAAGTCCGTGACCGCGCAGGCGATCATGGGCATCCTCGACTCGCCCCCCGGGCGGGTCGCCAAGGGAGAGATCCTCTTCCGCGGCGAGGACATCCTCAAGCTTCCGGAGAACGAGCGGCGCAAGCTGCGCGGTCCGAAGATGGCGATGATCTTCCAGGACGCGCTGTCCGCGCTGAACCCGGTGTTCTCCGTCGGCAACCAGCTGGGCGAGATGTTCCGCGTCCACCAGGGCATGTCGAAGAAGGACGCCAAGGTCAAGGCCATCGAGCTCATGGACCGGGTGAAGATCCCCGCGGCCAAGAGCAGGGTCGACGACTACCCGCACCAGTTCTCGGGCGGTATGCGCCAGCGCATCATGATCGCGATGGCGCTCGCCCTGGAGCCGGACCTGATCATCGCGGACGAGCCCACCACGGCGCTCGACGTGACGGTCCAGGCCCAGGTCATGGACCTGCTGGCGGACCTGCAGCGCGAGTACAACATGGGTCTGATCCTGATCACCCACGACCTCGGCGTCGTCGCCGACGTCGCGGACAAGATCGCCGTGATGTACGCGGGCCGCATCGTCGAGCAGGCCCCGGTCCACGAGCTGTACTCGCGCCCCGCGCACCCGTACACCCGTGGTCTGCTGGACTCGATCCCGCGCCTGGACCAGAAGGGCCAGGAGCTCTACGCGATCAAGGGTCTGCCGCCCAACCTGCTGAAGGCCCCCTCGGGCTGCGCCTTCAACCCGCGCTGCCCCAAGGCGCAGGACATCTGCCGCACCGAGATGCCGCCCCTGCTGCAGGTGACCGAGCAGGACGGCACCGAGCTGGCCGGCCGTGCCAGCGCCTGCCACTTCCGCGAGGAGCAGCTCCATGGCTGAGACCGACAAGAAGGACGACGCCGTGGACGCCACCCCCGGTATCAGCGAGGTCGAGGTCGTCGAGGCGGCGACCGAGACGGCGGCCGTGGCCGCCATCGAGGCGCCCGTCGAGCGCGGTGAGCCGATCCTGCAGGTGCGCAACCTGGTCAAGCACTTCCCGCTGACCCAGGGCATCCTGTTCAAGAAGCAGATCGGCGCCGTCCGCGCGGTCGACGGGATCTCCTTCGACCTGCACCAGGGCGAGACCCTCGGCATCGTCGGCGAGTCCGGCTGTGGCAAGTCCACCGTCGCCAAGCTGCTGATGCTGCTGGAGACGGCCACGTCCGGCGAGGTCTTCTACAAGGGCCAGGACATCACGAAGCTGTCGGGCAAGGCCCTCAAGGCCGTGCGCCGCAACATCCAGATGGTGTTCCAGGACCCGTACACCTCGCTGAACCCGCGCATGACGGTCGGCGACATCATCGGCGAGCCCTTCGAGATCCACCCCGAGGTGGCTCCCAAGGGCGACCGGCGGCGCCGGGTCCAGGAGCTCCTGGACGTGGTGGGCCTGAACCCGGAGTACATCAACCGGTACCCGCACCAGTTCTCCGGCGGCCAGCGCCAGCGCATCGGCATCGCCCGCGGCCTCGCGCTCCAGCCCGAGATCATCATCTGCGACGAGCCGGTCTCCGCGCTCGACGTGTCGGTGCAGGCGCAGGTCATCAACCTGATGGCGAAGCTGCAGGACGAGTTCAACCTGTCCTACATCTTCATCGCGCACGACCTCTCGATCGTCCGGCACATCTCGGACCGCGTGGGCGTCATGTACCTGGGCAAGATGGCCGAGATCGGCACCGACGCCCAGATCTACGACCACCCCACCCACCCGTACACCCAGGCGCTGCTCTCCGCGGTGCCGGTGCCGGACCCGGCGGCCCGCGAGGGCCGCGAGCGGATCATCCTGACCGGTGACGTCCCGTCGCCGGCCAACCCGCCGTCGGGCTGCCGCTTCCGCACCCGCTGCTGGAAGGCGCAGGACATCTGCTCCACCGAGGTGCCGCTGCTGGCCGTCCCGGAGCGCTTCCAGGGTGAGGACACCCCGGCCGCGCACGAGTCCGCGTGCCACTTCGCCGAGGAGAAGACGGTCCTGGCCGTCTGATCCCCTCCGCGCACCCCACCGGGCACGGCCGCTCAGCGGCCGTGCCCGGTCGGCGTTTGCGGCCCCGCCCGGCCCCGCCCGACCGGAGTCGGGGGTTCCGCAGGTGTACCCGTACCGGCTCGGTAACGTGACCGCTCAGGTATGTTCTAGTGGTCCGGGCGTCCTCGAGGATGGCCCCATCGAGCTCGCGTCTCGGGTCAAGCGCTGTGGGGAGCGTCGGCTCACGAGCACATCGACAGTGACTCCTGAGGAGGCAATTTCCCATGCGTGGAGCAACGCGCGCCAAATGGGCCGCCGGCACCGTGGTGCTGGCGATGGCGGCGACGGCCTGCGGCAGCAGTGCGGAGGACCCCACCGCCGGCGTGAAGACCGGCGGACACATCAGCGTGCGGCTGAGCGAGCCGCAGCACGGCCTGGTGGGGCAGAACACCGGCGAGTCCGAGGGGTCCGAGGTGCTCCACGCGCTCTTCACGGGCCTGGTCGCGTACGACAACAAGACCAGCGAGCCGAAGCTCGCGGTCGCCGAGTCCATCGAGACGACCGACTCCAGGACCTGGACGGTCAAGCTCAAGGACGGGTACACCTTCCACAACGGCGAGAAGGTCGACGCGCAGTCCTTCGTACGCGCCTGGAACTGGGGGGCCAACCAGGAGAACAACGCGGAGGCGATGGGCTTCTTCTCGAAGATCGAGGGCTCCGACGAGCTGGCCCCGGGCAAGGGGAAGACCCCCACGGCCAAGGAGCTCAAGGGCCTCAAGATCGTCGACAGCAAGACCTTCGTCGTGACGCTGAAGGCGCCGTTCTCCCAGTTCAAGACCATGCTGGGCTACAACGCCTTCTACCCGCTGCCCAAGGCCTTCGAGGCGGACCCGCAGAAGTTCGGCGAGGCGCCGATCGGCAACGGCCCGTTCCAGATGGACGGCCGGTGGGAGCACAACAAGCAGATCAAGGTCAAGAAGTACGACAAGTACCCGGTCGACGGCCGGGCGAAGCTCGACGGCGTCACGTTCAAGATCTACGACAACCTCGACGCCGCCTACAGCGACCTCCAGGCGGGCAAGCTCCAGATCGTGGACAAGCTGCCGGTCACCGCGCTGCCCACCGTCTCCCAGGAGTTCGGCGAGCGCTACATCTACAAGCCGGAGGCGTCCGTCGGCTACATCGGCCTCCCGCTGGAGGCCAACCGCGAGTCCTTCGGCAAGGCCGACGTCCGCAGGGCGATCTCGATGGCGATCGACCGGGACGCCATCGCCAAGAGCATCTTCAACGGCACCCGCAAGCCGGCCGACGACTTCATCAGCCCGATCGTGCCCGGCTACCGCAAGGGCGCCCTGGGCGAGGCCGGGCTGTTCAACCCGGTCAAGGCCAGGGAGCTGTTCCAGCGGGCCGGCGGCATCCCCGGCAACAGGATGGAACTGGGCTACGACGCCGACAGCGACAACAAGGAGTGGATCGAGGCCGTCGCCGCCCAGCTGAAGACGAACCTCGGCCTGGAGGTCACCCCCAAGCCCTTCCCGAAGATCGGCGACATGCTCAACGAGCTGAAGGCCCAGAACTTCGAGGGCGCCTTCCGCACGGGCTGGGCCATGGACTACCCGGCGGCGGAGGACTACCTGCGCCCCGTGTTCTCCAAGGAGGCCATCGCCAACGGCTCCAACTTCGGGCACTACAAGAGCGAGGAGTTCGAGGCGGCCCTCGCCGCGGCCGACCGGTCCACCGACCCGGCCGACAGCCTCAAGCTCTACCAGAAGGCCGACGACATCGTCATCCGGGACCTCCCGTACATCCCGGTCTTCACGTACATGTCCGCCGCCGCCTACGCCAAGAGCGTCACCCACGTCGAGGTCGACGCCCAGGGCCGCATGGACCTCGCGAACGTCCAGCTCAGCTGAGCCCCCGCCCGTCCCCGCGGCCGCGGGGGCGGGCAAACCCGGTTGCGGCCGCGCGCGGCGGGGGCCGAGAGTGGCCGGATGGCCACCGACACGCTGACCGTCCGCCCCGCCGGTCCCGGAGACGCCCCGGACATCTGCGCACTGCTCAACGCCGTCGACGTCCTGGAGATCGGCAGACCCGAGACCGACCTCGGCGCCGTCGAGGCCGACCTCAACCACCCCGACGTGGACCTGGCCGCCGACTCCTGGCTCGCCTTCCAGGGCGGCGCACTCGTCGGCTACGCCCTGGTGTGGGCCGACTCCGGACCGGGCCTGGTCGACGGCGACCACTACGTCCTGCCCGGCCGGAACCCGGCTGCCCTGCGGCTGCTGGAACGGATGGAGGCCCGCGCCCGCGCCATGGCCGGCGCGGCGCCCGCCGCCCGGCTGCGGATCCAGCTCCACACCAGGCCCACCCTCGACCTCTCCCTCCTCACCGGGCGCGGCTACCGCAGCGTGCGCCGCCACCAGGTGATGACCCGCACCCTGCACCCGGCATCCGATCTGCCCCCCGAGCCGCCCGCCGGGCTCGTCCTGCGCGACTGCGCCGCCGACGAGGCGGACCGCCGCCGCGCCCACGCCCTGGTCGAGGAGACCTTCTCCGCCCACTTCGGACACGCCGGCCGCGGCTACGAGGCCTGGCTCGACCACGTCGACGGCCGCCGCCTCGACTGGTCGCTGGTGTGGATCGCGAGCCTGCCCGGGCAGGGCGACGTGGCCGTCCTCGTCTCCCGCGACGACCGCACCAGCATGGCCTGGCTCAGCCACATCGGCGTGCGCGAGGACCTGCGCGGCCGCGGCGTCGGCGGCTTCCTGCTGCGCCACGCCTTCGCCGCCTACGCCGCCCGCGGCCGGACCACCGTGGGCCTGGGCGTGGACACCCTCAACGCGACCGGCGCGCTGGCCCTCTACGAGGCGCACGGCATGGCCCTCCACTACGCCGTCGACACCTGGGACCTGCCTTTGCACCCCCAGGGGTGACAGGCGGGGGACGCGAGGGTGCAATCGGGCCAACCACCACCGAAAGGAGTCCCGTATGGGGTGACATTGCCCCTAAGTGAGTCTTGGGACCCCTAGGAGGCAGTCCATGCGCGGAGCCACCCACGCCCAGTGGGCCGCATGTGCGGTGGCCGTCGCCCTCGCGGCGACGGCCTGCGGCGGCGGGAGCGACAGCGGCGGTGGCGGTGCGGCAGGGATCGTCAGCTCCTCCTGGGGTGACCCGCAGAACCCCCTGGAGCCCGCCAACACCAACGAGGTGCAGGGCGGCAAGGTCCTCGACATGCTCTTCCGCGGGCTCAAGCGCTACGACGCCAAGACCGGCGAGGCCCACAACATGGTCGCCGAGAAGATCGAGACCACCGACAGCCAGAACTTCACCATCACCCTGAAGGACGGCTGGAAGTTCAGCAACGACGAACCGGTCACCGCGCAGTCCTTCGTCGACGCCTGGAACTACGCCGCCGACGTGCGCAACAAGCAGAACAACGCACCCTTCTTCGCCGACATCGTGGGCTACGCCGACCTCCACCCCGCCTCCGGGGAACCCAAGGCCAAGACCATGTCCGGGCTGGTGGTCAAGGACCCCAAGACCTTCACCGTCGCCCTGAAGTCGAAGTTCTCCACCTGGCCCGAGACCCTCGGCTACCAGGCCTTCTCCCCGCTGCCCAAGGCCTTCTTCACCGACCACTCGGGCTGGCTCGACAAGCCGGTCGGCAACGGCCCCTACACGGTGGACTCGTACACCAAGGGCACCGGCATGAAGCTGCGCAAGTGGGACGGCTACACCGGCCCCGACCCGGCGCAGAACGGCGGCGTGGACCTCAAGGTCTACACCGACAACAACACCGCCTACACCGACCTGATCTCGGGCAACCTCGACCTCGTCGACGACATCCCGGCCCAGCAGCTGAAGAACGTCAAGAACGACCTCGGCGACCGGTACATCAACCAGCCGGCCCTCATCATCCAGACCCTCACCTTCCCCCTGTACGACCCGCAGTGGAGCAAGGAGGGGTCGGACAAGGTCCGCCGCGGCATCTCCATGGCGATCAACCGGGACGAGATCACGGAGCAGATCTTCCGCGAGACCCGCACCCCGGCCAAGGACTGGACCTCGCCCGCCCTCGGCGCCAAGGGCGGCTTCAACGCCACGCTCTGCGGCGACGCCTGCAAGTTCAACCCGGCCGAGGCCAAGAAGCTCATCCAGGAGGGCGGCGGCCTGCCCGGCGGCAAGATGACCCTCACCTCGAACGTGGACACCGGCTCGCACCGGGACTGGATGGAGGCCGTCTGCAACAGCGTCAACAACGCCCTGGGCGAGGGCCCCGTCTGCACGGTCAACCCCGTCGGCACCTTCGCGGACTTCCGCAACCAGCAGAGCGCCTACAAGCTGACCGGCCCCTTCCGCTCCGGCTGGCAGGCCGACTACCCGCTGATCCAGAACTTCCTCCAGCCGCTGTACTACACCGGCGCCTCCTCCAACTACGGCAAGTTCAGCAGCCCCGACTTCGACAAGCTCGTCGACGAGGCCAACCAGGAGAGCGACACCGCCAAGGCCGTCGCGAAGTTCCAGGACGCCGAGAAGATCCTCGCCGAGCAGATGCCGGCCATCCCCCTCTGGTACCAGAACGGCAGTGCCGGGCACTCCGAGCGGATCACCGACGTCGCCCTGAACCAGTTCAGCGTCCCCGTCTACAACGAGATCAAGGTCAGCTGACCCCCGCCGGCACACCGACACCCTGGAGCATCCATGGGACGTTACGTGATCCGGCGGCTGCTCCAGATGATCCCCGTGTTCATCGGCAGCACCTTCCTGATCTTCTTCATGGTCTACGCCCTCGGCGACCCCGTGGCCGCCCTCTTCGGCGACAAGGCCCCCGACCCCGCCACCGCCGCGCGCATCCGCAAGGACCTCTACCTCGACCGCCCCCTGTGGCAGCAGTACGTCCACTACATGGGGCAGATCTTCAAGGGCGACTTCGGCACGGCCTTCAACGGGCAGTCGGTGACCGACCTGATGGCCACCGCCTTCCCCGTCACCCTCCGCCTGACCTGCGTCGCGATCCTCATCGAGATCGTCGTCGGCATCACCCTCGGCGTGGTCAGCGGACTGCGCCGGGGCAAGACGATCGACACCACGCTGCTGGTGGCCACCCTCGTCGTCATCTCGGTGCCCACCTTCGTCACCGGCTACCTGCTCCAGTACCTCTTCGGCGTCAAATGGGGCTGGGTGCGCCCCACCGTCTCCCCGGACGCCCCCTTCGGCGAGCTGATCCTGCCCGGCATCGTCCTCGCCCTGGTCTCCCTCGCCTACGTCACCCGGCTCTCGCGGACCTCCATCGCCGAGAACGCCAAGGCCGACTACGTCCGCACCGCCGTCGCCAAGGGACTGCCGCGCCGCCGGGTCGTCGGCCGCCACCTGCTGCGCAACTCCCTCATCCCGGTGGTCACCTTCATCGGCACCGACATCGGCGCCCTCATGGGCGGGGCCATCGTCACCGAGCGGATCTTCAACATCCACGGCGTCGGCTACCAGCTCTACCAGGGCATCCTGCGCGGCAACTCGCCCACCGTGGTGGGCTTCGTGACCATCCTCGTCATCGTCTTCCTCGTGGCGAACCTGCTCGTCGACCTGCTCTACGCGGTCCTGGACCCGAGGATCCGCTATGCCTGAACCCGAACCACAGCCCTACGACCCGGTGGGACCGGGCGAGAACGAGGCCGTCGCCCCGACCGGGCAGGGAGGTGTCATGGACCTCGCGCTGGACGAGGCCGAGAGCCTGGAGAAGCCCCTCGACCCCGACCCCTCCGCACCCCGGGAGCGGGCCCGCTCCCTGTGGTCCGACGCCTGGCACCAGCTGCGCCGCAACCCCGTCTTCATCGTCTCCTCCCTCTTCATCCTCTTCCTGGTGGTCATCTCCCTCTGGCCCCAGCTCATCGCGAGCGGCGACCCGCTCCACTGCGAGCTGTCCAAGTCCCAGCAGGGCTCCTCGCCCGGACACCCCTTCGGCTACGACACCCAGGGCTGCGACGTCTACACCCGCACCGTGTACGGGGCCCGCGCCTCCATCACCGTCGGCATCTGCGCCACCCTCGGCGCCGCCCTGCTGGGCTCCGCCCTCGGCGGGCTCGCCGGGTTCTTCGGCGGCTGGGGCGACTCCCTGCTCTCCCGGGTGGCGGACATCTTCTTCGGGATCCCCGTCATCCTCGGCGGGCTCGTCTTCCTGTCCGTGGTCACCAGCACCACCGTCTGGCCCGTCGTCGGCTTCATCGTGCTCCTCGGCTGGCCGCAGCTGGCCCGCATCGCCCGCGGCTCGGTGATCACCGCCAAACAGAACGACTACGTCCAGGCCGCCCGGGCCCTCGGCGCCGGCAACGCCCGCATCCTGCTGCGGCACGTCGCGCCCAACGCCGTCGCCCCGGTCATCGTCGTCGCCACCATCGCGCTGGGCACCTACATCGCCCTGGAGGCCACCCTGTCCTTCCTCGGCGTGGGCCTGCGCCCGCCCACCGTCTCCTGGGGCATCGACATCTCCAACGCCGCCTCCCAGATCCGCAACGCCCCGCACATGCTGCTCTGGCCCGCCCTGGCCCTGAGCCTGACCGTGCTCGCCTTCATCATGCTCGGCGACGCGGTGCGCGACGCCCTCGACCCCAAGCTGCGCTGAGGAGTGAGCCGCCAGATGCTGCTCGAAGTCCGCGACCTGCACGTGGAGTTCACCACCCGCGACGGGGTCGCCAAGGCCGTCAACGGGGTCGACTACGCGGTGGACGAGGGCGAGACCCTCGCCGTGCTCGGCGAGTCCGGCTCGGGCAAGTCGGTGACGGCGCAGGCCGTGATGGGGATCCTCGAAACACCGCCCGGCCGGATCGCGGGCGGCCAGATCCTCTTCAAGGGCAGGGACCTGCTGAAGATGAAGGAGGAGGAGCGCAGGAGGATCCGCGGCGCCGAGATGGCGATGATCTTCCAGGACGCCCTCTCCTCCCTCAACCCCGTGCTCACCGTCGGCGCCCAGCTCGGCGAGATGTTCGAGGTCCACCGCGGGATGTCCCGCAAGGACTCCCGCGCCCGGGCCGTCGAGCTGATGGACCGGGTGAAGATCCCGGCGGCCCGGCAGCGCGTGGGGGACTACCCGCACCAGTTCTCCGGCGGGATGCGCCAGCGCATCATGATCGCCATGGCGCTGGCCCTGGAACCCTCCCTGATCATCGCCGACGAACCCACCACCGCCCTCGACGTCACCGTCCAGGCCCAGGTCATGGACCTGCTGGCGGACCTGCGGCGCGAACTCAACATGGGGCTGATCCTGATCACGCACGACCTCGGCGTCGTCGCCGACGTGGCCGACAGGATCGCCGTCATGTACGCGGGCCGGATCGTCGAGACCGCCCCCGTCGACGCCGTCTACCGGGCGCCCGCCCACCCGTACACCCGGGGCCTGCTCGACTCGATCCCGCGCCTGGACCAGAAGGGCCAGGAGCTCTACGCCATCAAGGGCCTGCCCCCGAACCTGCTGGCCATCCCGCCCGGCTGCGCCTTCAACCCGCGCTGCCCGATGGCCCGCGCCGCCTGCCGGGCCGAGGTCCCGCCGCTCGCCGCGGTCGCCCCCGACCGGGCCAGCGCCTGCTTCTTCTGGAAGGAGTGCCTCGGTGCCTGAGCCCATCCTGGAGGTGCGCGACCTCGTCAAGCACTACCCCCTCACCCAGGGCATCCTCTTCAAGAAGCAGATCGGCGCGGTCAAGGCCGTCGACGGGGTCTCCTTCGACCTCGCGGCCGGCGAGACCCTCGGCATCGTCGGCGAGTCCGGCTGCGGTAAGTCCACCGTCGCCAGGATGCTGGTCCACCTGGAGCGCCCGACCGCCGGGGTGATCTCGTACAAGGGCGAGGACGTCACGAAGCTGTCGGGCAAGGCCCTCAAGGCCGTGCGCCGCAACATCCAGATGGTGTTCCAGGACCCGTACACCTCGCTGAACCCGCGCATGACGGTCGGCGACATCATCGGCGAGCCGTACGAGATCCACCCCGAGGTGGCCCCGAAGGGCGACCGGCGGCGCCGGGTCCGGGAACTGCTGGACGTGGTGGGCCTGAACCCGGAGTACATCAACCGGTACCCGCACCAGTTCTCCGGCGGCCAGCGCCAGCGCATCGGCATCGCCCGCGGGCTCGCGCTCCGGCCCGAGATCATCGTCGCGGACGAGCCCGTCTCCGCCCTCGACGTCTCCGTCCAGGCCCAGGTCGTCAACCTCCTCGAACGGCTCCAGGCGGACCTCGGCCTGTCCTACGTCTTCATCGCGCACGACCTGTCGATCGTCCGGCACATCTCCGACCGGGTCGGGGTCATGTACCTGGGCCGGCTCGCCGAGACCGGCACCGACGCCCAGATCTACGACCACCCCACCCACCCGTACACCCAGGCGCTGCTCTCCGCGGTGCCGGTGCCCGACCCCCGGGCCCGCGCCCACCGGGACCGGATCCTGCTCTCCGGCGACGTACCGTCCCCGGCCAACCCGCCCTCGGGCTGCCGCTTCCGCACCCGCTGCTGGAAGGCCGAATCCCGCTGCGCCACGGAGGTGCCGCCGCTGGCCGTCCCGCCGGCCTTCCCCCCGGGTCCGGCGGCGCACCCGTCGGCCTGCCACTTCGCGGCGGAGCGGCAGGTGGTCCCCGCCCCCGGTGAACCCGGGCCGCCGGATGCCCCGCCGGAGGGGGAGTAGGGTGCGGGGCGCGCCGGTGAGGGGCCCGTACCCGGGGCCGTTCGAACGTTTCAGGACGGGGGACCGGGCCCCCTGGACCGATCATTTCCAGCCACGCCGGGTAGCCGGTCCGCGTCGCTCCGTTTCCGGCCCAACCGGGGGGCCGTGAGGGCGACTTGACCGATTCTGCCCCGAGTTCCGGCCCCGCCCGACCGGGCGGGATACGGCCGCACGGGCGCGGGCGGCCCGGCGGGCGGGCGCGAGGGCCTCCGGTCCCGCTCCCGCGCGCCCCCGGGCGTGCGCGGTATGCGCCCCTCGTGCTGCCGGAATTCGACCGATGCACTGGTACGGATAGTTATGATCCGTAGCGCACGGTGGGTATGAATCGCCGAGCACGAGTACGCGTACCGATGTCCGCTCGACGTGGAGGTGAAACGCCGTGGCGCTATCGATCTCGGCCGTGGTGCTGCTGGCGATCGTCGTCTTCCTTCTGGTCCGGAGGTCGGGACTGAAGGCGGGGCACGCGTTCGTCTGCGTACTGCTCGGGTTCTACCTGGCGAGTTCGACCGTGGCTCCCACCCTCAGCCAGCTCACGTCGAACGTGGCGAACATGATCAGTGGCCTCAAGCTGTAGGTCCTGCTCGTAGGCTGGCCCCATGAACGGTCTTCCCGCCCGTCGTCTGCTCCTCGTGCACGCGCACCCGGACGACGAGTCGATCAACAACGGCGTCACCATGGCCAAGTACGCGGCCGAGGGCGCCCATGTCGCGCTGGTGACCTGCACCCTCGGCGAGGAGGGCGAGGTCATCCCGCCCGAGCTGGCCCACCTCGCGCCGGACCGCGACGACACCCTGGGCCCGTTCCGGGTCGGCGAGCTCGCCGCCGCCATGAAGGAGCTGGGGGTCGCCGACCACCGCTTCCTCGGCGGCACCGGCCGCTTCCGGGACTCCGGGATGATGGGCGCCCCGCAGAACGCCCGCCCCGGCGCCTTCTGGTCCACCGGCGTGGACGAGGCCGCCGGCCACCTCGTCGAGGTCATCCGCGAGCTGCGCCCGCAGGTCCTCGTCACCTACGACCCGGACGGCGGCTACGGCCACCCCGACCACATCCAGGCCCACCGCGTCGCCATGCGGGGCGCGGAGCTGGCCGCCGACCCGGCGTACCGCCCCGAACTGGGCGCCCCGCACGCCATCGCGAAGGTCTACTGGAACCGGGTCCCGCTCTCCGCCGTCGAGGAGGGCTTCGCGCGGCTGCGCGCACGGGGCGCCGCACTGCCCTTCCCCGGCCTCGCGACCCCGGCCGACGTGCCGGGCGTGGTCCCCGACGGGCGGATCACCGCCGAGATCGGCGACGCCGAGGGCGAGCGGGGGCTGGTGGAGGCCAAGGCGGCCGCCATGCGGGCCCACGCCACCCAGATCGCCGTCGACGGCCCGTTCTTCGCCCTCTCGAACGACCTGGCCCAGCCGCTGTTCGCGCGCGAGTACTACGAGTTGGCCGTGGGCGAGTCCGGGGCCCCGGACGGCGAGCGCGAGCGGGACCTCTTCGCGGGGGTGGGGGAGTGACCACGGCGATGACCGCGGGGCGGATCGCCGCCCTGCTGGGCCTGCTGGTCGCCGGGACGGCCACCGGCCTGGCAGGCTGGCTCGTGGTGGACCTGTGGTTCCCGGCCGGGCTGCTGCTCGCCGTGCTGGCCCTGCTCGGGCTGTTCCTCGGGGCCCGGATCGCCCTCGGCGGGGGGCTCGGCGTGGGCGTCGCGGCGGCCGGCTGGTTCCTCTCGTACGTCCTGCTCGGTGTCCCGCGCGCCGAAGGGGACTTCCTGCTCGGTTCCTCCGGAATGGGCATGTACGCATACCTTTTGGGGGGAAGTGCGGTCGCTGTGATCTGCGCCACGATGCGCGGGCCCGTGGAACCGCCGGTTTCGGCCTCGAAATCGGGCGGCTGACCGGCCGCCGAACTCCCGCTCCCCCTGATCGGGGACGGCTTGCGGGGGTTTGACGGACCCTCGGAGAGGGGTTCCGGGAGGGGTAAGAGGAACCTTTCATTCCCCTGGGACAGTTGCGTGCGGGCGGCGGCCAGTATGGTGGACGGGCCGCCGAGCTGCCCGCGCACGGCACGCGGGCGGCGGAGCCAACCGGGAGAACCTGCCTTGAGTCGTGAAACTGACAGTTCGTCCCCCGGGCCCCAAGGGCTCGGCGGGGCCGCCTACCCCTCGGGTACGCCGCCGTATGGAACCGGCCAGTCCGCGCCCACGTCCCCGCCGCCTCGGCCTGGCGCGGCGACCGCCCCGGAGGAGAATCCTGTGACTTCGAACCCGTCCACGCCCGACACCGACGGGCCGAAGACCGAGACCACCCTGACGACCCGGATCCGGATCAACATCCCGGGTTCGCGGCCCATCCCGCCCGTGGTCGTCCGCAAGCCCGTGAAGGACGCCTCCGCGGAGGCGGCGCCCGGCTCCGCGGAGCCCGAGCAGTCCCCCCGCGGCCAGGCTCCGGCCCCCCGCGGCCAGGCCCAGGCCCCCCGCGGCCAGGCTCCCGCCCCGCGCGGCCAGGCCCAGCCCCCCGTGCGCGCCGCCCTGCCGGCGCGGCCCACCGCCCAGACGCCCGCGCCGGCCCCGGCCGCCAAGGCCCCCGCCGAGCCGGCGTCGGACGGCGGCTGGTTCGCCCCGCGCAAGGCGGCGCCGCCCCCGCCCGCGGCCCCCGCCGCCCCGGCGCCCGCCGCGAGCTACGGCTCCTCCGCGCCCGGCCCCGGCAACGCCCCCGGCGGCGGTCCCGCCACCGGCCCCGGCAGCGGCTTCGACGCCGCCCCGGGCGGCGGCCCGCGCGGCGGCTCCGGCAACGGCTTCGACGCCGCCCCGCGCGCCGGCTCCGGCACCGGCCCGGGTGCCGCCCCGTTCGACGGCCCCGGCACCGGGGCGGGCTTCGCGCCCCCGGCGGCCCCCGGCCGCCCGCAGCCGCCCGCTCCGGCCCCCGGCACCGGCTCCGGCGCCGGGTTCGCCCCCGCCCCCGGCCCCGGCATCGGCGGCCCCGGCGCGGGCTCGGCCCAGGGGTACGCGGCGTACGACAACGGCCCCTCCACCGAGGCCTTCCCCGCCTTCACCGAGCCCGCCGGGCCGACCGGCGGGCCCGCCCTGGGCACCGTGCCCGTGGGCGCCGAGGAGACCCCGCGCTGGCCCGGCCCCGAGGCCCTGGACACCCCCGCCCCCGGCCCCCGGACCGGCCCGGCCGTCCCGCCCCCCGGCCCGCAGCCGCCCCTGCCGATGCCCGCCCCGGCCCCCGCCGGGAAGTCCGGCAAGCCCGGCAAGGCGGCCCCGGCCGGCAAGCCCGCCAAGAAGAAGGGCCGCTCCAAACTGGTCCTGCTCGGCGGGGGCCTCGTCGCCCTCGTCGGCGTGGCCTACGGCGCCGGGCTGCTCATGAACCACTCCGACATCCCCAAGGGCACCACCGTCCTCGGCGTGGACATCAGCGGCAGCCGCGACGACGCCGTCGCCAAGCTCCAGACGGCCTTCGGCAAGCGGTCCTCCACCCCGCTCCAGCTCAGCGTCGGCGGCAAGACCGTCGAGCTGAAGCCCGAGAAGGCCGGCCTGACCCTCGACAGCCAGACCACCGTCCGCAACGCCACCGGCAGCGACTACAACCCGATCACGGTCATCGGCTCGCTGTTCGGCGTCGAGCGCACGGCGTCCGCCGTCATGCCGGTCGACGAGGAGAAGCTGAAGGACTCCCTCCAGGAGCTCGCCGGCACCGCCGGCACCGCGTCCGAGGGCACCATCACCTTCGACACCGGCAAGGCCGTCGCCGTCCCCGGCAAGGCCGGCACCAGCCTGGACGTCGACAGCTCCGTGGACCGGGTCACCAAGGCCTTCCGCGAGCTCGTCGCGAACGGCAAGGCGGCCCCCGTCGAACTCCCCACCGCCACCAAGGAACCGACCGTCAGCCAGGCGGAACTGAACCGGGCCATGAAGGAGTTCGCCGAGCCCGCCATGTCCGCCCCCGTGACCGTCAAGGCGGGCACCAAGTCGCTGGCCTTCGGCGCCAAGTCCCTGCCCAAGATCCTCAGCATGCAGCCGGTGCAGGGCAAGCTCGTCGAGAAGTACGACCTGGAGGCCCTCAAGGCCACCTACGGCAACGCCTTCGACGGGGTCCTGATCACCCGGGGCACGGGCCAGAAGACCCCCGTCACCCCGCAGGACGTCGCGGGCGCCCTCGGCAGGGGCCTCGTCGGCAAGACCGCGGCCGAGCGCGTCGTGTCCATCGACACGAACGCCAACTGAGGTCCCGGCAGCCGCCGCGAGGAGCCCCTTCCCGGATCCCGGGAAGGGGCTCCCGCGTTTCCCGCACCCGCCCCGACCGTGCGTGTCACCCCGGCCGTATGACATCTGTCATGCAGCTGTCACGACTGACGACACTGCCGCCCCCACCCCGGTCCGGGAGAAGCTCGGTACATGACGACGACGACCGCGACGCAGTCCGGAGCCCCCGGACCCGCACGCGGTGCCGGCAGCGGCACCGTGGTGAGCTTCCAGAACGTGACCAAGAGCTACGGACAGGTCCGGGCCGTCGACGGGCTGTCCCTCGAACTGCACCCGGGCGAGACCGTGGCGCTGCTGGGCCCCAACGGCGCCGGCAAGTCCTCCACCCTCGACCTCCTCCTGGGCCTGCGCCCCGCCGACTCCGGCACCGTCCGCCTCTTCGGCACCACCCCCCGCGAGGCCGTCACGGCCGGCCGGGTCGGCGCCATGCTCCAGAGCGGCGGCCTGATGGAGGAGGTGACCGTGCGCGAGCTCGTCACCCTCGGCTGCGCCCTGCACCCCCGCCCGTACCCGGTCGAGGAGGTGCTCTCCCGCGCCGGCATCGAGGAGATCGCCGGACGGATGGTCAACAAGCTCTCCGGCGGCCAGGAGCAGCGCGTGCGCTTCGCGCTCGCCACCGCCGGCCACAACGACCTGATCATCCTGGACGAGCCGACCACCGGCATGGACGTCACCGCCCGCCAGGCCTTCTGGGCCACCATGCGGGAGCAGGCCGCCCAGGGCCGCACGGTCCTGTTCGCCACCCACTACCTGGAGGAGGCGGACGCGATCGCCGACCGGGTACTGGTCCTGAACAAGGGCCGGCTGCTCGCCGACGGCACCGCCGCCGAGATCAAGGCCAAGGCCGGCGCCCGGAAGGTCGCCTTCGACCTCGACGGCGAGATCGACCGCCAGGCCCTGCGCGCCCTGCCCGGCCTGACCTCCTTCGAGGTCAACGGCTCCACCGTGCGGCTCCAGTCGCGCGACGCCGACGCCACCGTCCACGCCGTGTACGCGCTCGGCCTCTACCCCCGCAACCTGGAGGTCGCGGGCCTCGGCCTGGAGCAGGCCTTCATCGCCCTCACCGAGGCCGAGGAGGCCGACGCATCGTGAACACCGGAACGCTGAACCTGGTCAAGCTGGAGATCTCCCGCGCCCTGCGGAACAAGAAGTACATCTTCTTCACGCTGCTCTACCCGGCCGCCCTCTTCCTGATGCTCGGCGGCACCCTGGACGGCACCACCAAGGTCATGGGCACCCAACTGACCATGCCCGCCTTCTACATGGTCGCCATGGCCTCCTTCGGCGCCCTGACCGCGGTCCTGGTCGGCAACGCCGAGCGCATCGCCAAGGAGCGCGAGAGCGGCTGGGTGCGCCAGCTGCGCCTGACGGCCCTGCCCGGCCACGGCTACGTGCTCGGCAAGACCGCCAGCGCGGGCGTGCTCTCGCTGCCGGCGATCCTGGTGGTCTTCGCGGTCGCCGCCCTGGCCAAGGGCGTCCGCTTCGAGGCCTGGCAGTGGCTCGCCCTGACCGGCTCCATCTGGGCCGGCAGCCTCGTCTTCGCCGCCCTGGGCGTGGCCATCGGCTACCTGGCCAGCGCGGACAACGTCCGGCCCCTGAGCATGCTCTTCTACTTCGGCCTGTCGATCCTCGGCGGCCTGTGGATGCCCACCGCCGCCTTCCCGCAGTGGCTCCAGGACATCTGCGAGTGGCTGCCGACCCACGCCTACGCGGGCCTGGGCCAGGCCATCGAGCTGGGCGGGGCCCCGCACGTCAAGGACGTGGCGATCCTCGCCGGGTACTTCGTACTGTTCACCGGTGCGGCCGCCTGGCTGTACCGCAAGGACTCACTGAAGGCGTAGGACCGTGGCGCTGACGCAGGAGGACGCGGACGCGAGCCCGCTGGGCCCGGCATCCGACACCGCCGTGCACCGGGTCGTCAAGACCCTCTGGAACGGCATCTGGCTCTTCTACCTCAGCGCCCCGGTCACCGACCTGGTGCGGGGCGGGCACAGCGCCGGGGCCCGGGTGCTCGGCGGGCTGGGCCTGCTGGCCTTCGTCTGCTGGTACCTCAGGCTGGTGTTCCGGCCCGACCGGCCGCGGCCGGTGCGGTCGGTCCTGCTGTCGTTGGCGCTGCTCAGCACCGAGGCCGCGGTGCTGTCGCTGTCCCTGGGCCGCGAGTGGCTGGTGCTGTTCGTCTACGTCTCCATCTCCTCCGGCGCCGCCCTGCCGGCCCGGGTGTCCCGCCTGACGGTGCCCGGCGCGACGGCGCTGCTGGCGGCGCTGGCCCTCACGGTGCCGGACGGCGGGGACTACCTGTTCGGCCTGCTGATCCCGTCCCTGATGGGCGGGTTCGCGATGGTCGGGGTCCGCGAGATGATCCGCACGACCGTGCAGCTGCGGCAGGCCCGGGCCACGGTGGCCCAGCTCGCGGCCAACGAGGAGCGCCTGAGGATGGCCCGCGACCTGCACGACCTGCTGGGCCACTCGCTGTCGCTGATCACGCTCAAGAGCGAGCTCGCCGGCCGGATGCTGCCCGACCACCCCGACCGGGCCGCCCAGCAGGTGGCGGACATCGAGAAGGTCTGCCGCCAGGCGCTCGTCGACGTGCGTGAGGCCGTCAGCGGCTACCGGCGGCCCACCCTGCCCGGCGAGCTCGCCGGTGCCCGTACGGCACTGGCGGCCGCGGGGGTCAAGGCCGACCTCCCCCCGGACTTCACCGACCCGGTCCCCGAGGAGCCGGAGTGCGCGCTGGCCTGGTCGCTGCGCGAGGCGGTGACCAACGTGGTCCGGCACAGCGGCGCCAAGCGCTGCACGGTCACCCTGACGCCCCGCCAGACCCTCGCCGGACCGGTGCTGGAGCTCTCGGTGACCGACGACGGCACGGGGGGCACCGCGGTCCCCGGCAACGGCCTGACGGGACTGACGGAACGTCTGGAGGCCGTCGGCGGCACCCTGTGGGCGGGCCCGGCAGGGAAGGCCGGCTTCCGCTTGTTGGCGAGGGTCCCCCTAGGATCCGCGTCATGACGGAAGCCACCGACACCGCCCGGCCCCCCATCCGCATCCTCCTGGCGGAGGACCAGTCCATGGTCAGGGAGGCCCTCGCGGCCCTCCTGGGACTGGAGCCGGACATCGAGGTGCCGGTCCAGGTGGCGCGCGGCGACGAGGTCGTGGCGGCGGCCCTGGCCCACGACGTGGACGTGGCCCTCCTGGACATCGAGATGCCGGGCATGACGGGCATCGAGGCGGCGGCGGCCCTGCGCCGCGCCCTTCCCGACCTCAAGATCGTCGTCCTGACCACGTTCGGCCGCCCCGGCTACCTCCGCGGGGCGATGGAGGCGGGCGCCTCGGCCTTCCTGGTCAAGGACGCTCCGGCCGCGCAGCTCGCGCAGGCCGTGCGCAAGGTCCTCGCGGGCGAGCGCGTCATCGACCCCACCCTCGCGGCGGCCGCCCTGGCGGAGGGCGCGAACCCGCTCACGGAGCGGGAGCGCGAGGTCCTGCGCGCCGCGGAGCACGGCGCGACCAACGCCGAACTCGCGGCCGCCCTGTCCCTCTCCCAGGGCACGGTCCGCAACTACCTCTCGACGGCGATCCAGAAACTCGCGGCCCGCAACCGCGCGGAAGCCGTCCGCGTGGCCCGCGAAAAGGGCTGGCTCTGACGGCGCGCGGTTCACGAGACTGCTCCGATGTTCAGAAAACTGTGGGCCGCGACCGCCGCGTCCAACCTGTCCGACGGCGTGAGCCTCGCCGCGGCGCCCCTGCTGGCGGCCACGATCACCCGCGACCCGGCCCTGATCGCCGGCATCAGCGTGGCCCAGCGCGCCCCCTGGCTGGTGCTGGCCTTCGTCTCCGGCGCGCTGGCCGACCGCCTCGACCGCCGGAAGGTGGCCCAGAGCGCGAACTGGATCCGGGCGGCGGCCTTCGCCACCCTGGCGGCGGCCGTCCTCACCGACACCCTGTCCATGCCCCTGCTGTACGCGGTCTTCTTCGCGATCGGCACCGCGGAGACCCTCTACGACAGCGTCTGCGCCGCATGGGTCCCGATGCTGGTCGGCCCCGAGGACCTGACCCGGGCCAACAGCCGCCTGCAGACGACCTACGTGGTCTGCAACGAGTTCGCCGGCCCGCCGATCGGAGGCTTCCTCTTCGCGGCGGCGGCCGCCGCGCCGTTCGCCGTGGGAACGGCCGGATACCTCGCCGCCGTGGGCCTGCTGGCCCTCGTCCCCCCGGTGCCGCGGCGCCAGGACGGGCCGGCCCCCGGGCGGCTCACCGCGAGGAGCGTCGGCCAGGACATCGCCGTCGGCGCGCGCTGGTACTGGTCCTCGCCCGTGCTGCGCGCCCTGAGCCTGGTCGCCGCCGTCGGCAACGCGGCCACGGCGGCGAGCTACGGCCTGCTCGTCCTGCTCGCACAGGACGAGCTCGGGGTCTCCGACCAGGGGTACGGCGTGCTGCTCGCCGCCGGCGCGATCGGCGCGGTCCTCGGCGGCACGGCGGCCGGGCGGGTCGGACGGTGGTTCGCCCCCGGCACCCTGATCCTGCTGGCCAGCCTGGTCTCGGCCGCCGCCACGGCGGGGCTGGGCCTGGCCGTCAGCCCGGCGGTGACCGTCGCCCTCATGGCCCTGGACGGGTTCGCGGTCCTGGTGCTCTCCGTCCACATGGTCACCCTGCGCCAGCAGATCGTTCCGGGCGACCTGATGGGCCGGGTCACCTCCGTCTACCGGGTCGTCGCGGTGGGCTCCTTCGCCCTCGGGGGCATCGCGGGCGGCGCGGTGGCCGCCGCGTTCGGCGTCCCTGCCTCCTTCTACGCCGGCGGGGCGGCCATCGCCCTCGCCGCCCTCCTGGTGCTGCCCGTCCTGAACAACGCGCGCCTGGCCGAGGTGCGCCGGCGGGCGGAGGCCGCCGCCGCACCCGCCGACGCGGCCCCCGTCAGTTGAGCAGGGCGCGGGCCGAGGAGGCCTCCGTGCGGATGCGGACCGCCGCCTCCGGGTCGACCGCGTCCATGACCACCGCGTACGCGTCCATCTCCGCCGCGCCCTCCTGGAAGGAGCCCCGCTCCACCAGCAGCCGCGCCCGCTCGTAGCGCAGCGCCGCCGGGTGCGACGGCAGCAGCAGGGACAGGTCCAGCGACCACAGGGCGACCGCCGAGTGCTCCGGCCGGGCCGACGCCCAGGCCCGGATGTTGCCCAGGACGCGCAGGACGATGTCCAGGGTGCGCGCGGGCGTCCGCGGACCCCGCGCGAGCTCCGCCGGGCCCGCGCCCAGCGAGGCGCCGCCCGCGAACGGGTCGACCACCACCCCCTCCTCCGGGTCCCCGAAGCCCACCGTGAAGTGCCCCGGCAGCCCCAGCCCGTACACCGGCGCCCCGGCCCGCCGCGCGACCTCCAGCCAGACCACCGACAGCAGGATCGGCAGCCCGCGCCGGCGC
Organism: Streptomyces sp. NPDC096136; assembly: GCF_044763325.1. Classification (NCBI taxonomy): domain Bacteria; kingdom Bacillati; phylum Actinomycetota; class Actinomycetes; order Kitasatosporales; family Streptomycetaceae; genus Streptomyces; species Streptomyces sp. NPDC096136. The sequence goes on from NZ_JBIWFZ010000003.1 coordinate 442,994, forward strand.
CGCAGCACCTCGTGCAGGAGCGAGGACTCCAGCCGGTCGTAGTCCTTCGGGGTGCCGTGGAAGCCCAGCCGGCCGCCCAGCAGGTCCGTCACCGCCGCCGCCCAGGCCTTCGCCCCGCGCAGCCCGTACGGCAGCATCCCCGCCAGCCGGTCCAGCTCGATCTGTGCCCAGTCCATGACCCGTTCGTCGAGCTCCGGGTCCGCCTCCGCCGCCAGCAGCAGGCACAGCTGCGCCAGGTCCGGCCGCTCGGCGCGGGCCTCCGCCGCGAACAGCTCCCGCGAGGCCGCGCTCACGCCCCGGCTCCGGCACGGAAGTGGTGGTAGGCGTGGTGCGTGGCGAAGCCCATGCCGTCGTACAGGGCGCGCGCGGCCGGATTGTCCGTCTCCACCTGGAGCCAGGCCGCCGACGCGCCCTCCTCCAGCGCCCGCCGGGCCAGCGCCGTCATCACCGCCGTCGCGAGCCCCCGCCGCCGGTGCTCCGGGTCGACCGCCACCGCACCGAAGCCGGCCCAGCGGCCGTCGGCCACGCACCGCCCGATCGCCCGGCCGCCGTCCAGCGAGGCGAACCACACCGACGGGCCCTCCACCAGCATCCGCCGCGCCAGCCCGGGATCCCGGACCTTGCCGTAGCGGCCGAGCCACTCCGCGTCCGGCTCGCGGGTCAGCCGGACCCCCGACACGTCCGCGTCCTGGTCGGCCAAGGGGGCCAGACCCCCGGTCCGGACCTCCGCCGAGACCTCGTTGACCCAGCCGCGCCGCTCCAGCTCCGCGCAGAGCAGCTCCTGGGTGCCGGCGGCGCCGGTCGCGGCCTGCACGTAGGCCGGCAGGTCCCGGCGCGCGTACCAGGCCGTCACCCGCGCGAGTGCTTCGTCCAGGGGTATCCCGGGATCGCCGAGCGGCAGCACCGAGTTGGCCCGCCGGGTGAACCCCGCGGCCGCCCGCAGCGTCCACCCGCCCAGCGCTTCGCTCTCCAGCGGCTGCCAGGCCCGCGCGGTGACCCGGGCCAGCTCCTCGAAGGAGGCCGCGGGACCCCTGCGGCGGGCCGGCGCGGCCGGCACCACCTTGCCCGCCACCAGCGCGGATTCCGGGATGTGGACGGACACCCCGTCCTTGCGTGTGATCGTCAGCACACCACCGGTCCATGATGTGAGAACGCCGACCGCGTCGGTGAAGGCGGGGGAGCCGCCCACCGGGTCCTGCACCCGTCGCACAGAGACTCGTTTACCCACGTCAGCCGGGGTAATACGGATTTCCAGCAGTCCACCGGCAGTGATTTCCACAGCTCTGTCCGCCCCTCCTGTTCGGATCGTGCCCGGGAACGGAGATACTAGGTGCGGGCATCGACGACGCCGCGCTCCCGCGCGAATGGACAGCCCTACCGAGGAGGAACGAGAGCGTGACCTACGTCATCGCGGAGCCTTGTGTCGACGTCAAGGACAAGGCATGCATCGAAGAGTGCCCCGTCGACTGCATCTACGAGGGCCAGCGGTCCTTGTACATCCACCCGGACGAGTGCGTCGACTGCGGCGCGTGTGAGCCGGTGTGCCCGGTCGAGGCCATCTTCTACGAGGATGACACCCCGGAGGAGTGGAAGGACTACTACAAGGCGAACGTCGAGTTCTTCGACGAGCTCGGCTCGCCCGGTGGTGCCTCCAAGCTCGGTCTGATCGAGCGCGACCACCCCTTCATCGCCGCGCTGCCCGCCGGCATCAACGGCGAGCACTGACCGTTCACGGCAGACGCGCCTCTCGGTCCCGTACGGCACTCCTGCCGCGCGGGACCGAGCCGTTTTCCCGCACCTTTCCGTCCCTGAGAGAGAGCAGAGCACCGTGGCCGCAGTTTCCGACCGTCTTCCCACGTTCCCCTGGGACAAGCTGGAGCCGTACAAGAAGACGGCGGCGGCCCACGAGGACGGCATCGTCGACCTGTCCGTCGGCACGCCCGTCGACCCGGTGCCCCGGCTGATCCAGGACGCCCTGATCGCCGCCGCCGACTCCCCGGGCTACCCGACGGTGTGGGGCACGCCCGCGCTGCGCGACGCGATCACCGGCTGGCTGCGCGGCCGCCTCGGCGCGAGCGCCGCCGGACACCGCAACGTGCTGCCCGTGGTCGGCTCCAAGGAGCTCGTCGCCTGGCTGCCGACCCAGCTCGGCCTGGGCGCCGGCGACAAGGTCGCCTACCCCCGCCTCGCCTACCCGACCTACGAGGTCGGCGCGCGCCTGTGCGGCGCCGAGGCCGTCGTCTACGACGACCCTACCGAGCTCGACCCGGCCGGCCTGAAGCTGCTGTGGCTCAACTCCCCGTCGAACCCCACCGGAAAGGTGCTCGGCAAGGAGGAGCTGGTCCGGATCGTCGCCTGGGCGCGCGAGCACGGGATCCTCGTCTTCAGCGACGAGTGCTACCTGGAGCTCGGCTGGGAGGCCGAGCCGGTCTCCGTCCTGCACGACGACGTCTGCGGCGGCTCCTACGAGGGCCTGGTCGCCGTCCACTCCCTCTCCAAGCGCTCCAACCTCGCCGGCTACCGCGCCGCCTTCATCGCCGGCGACGAGGCCGTCCTCGCGGAGCTGCTGGAGATCCGCAAGCACGGCGGCATGATGACCCCGGCCCCCGTCCAGGCCGCCGTCGTCGCCGCCCTCGGTGACGACGCGCACGTCGCCGAGCAGCGCGACCGCTACGCCGCCCGCCGCGAGGCGCTGCGCACGGCCCTGGAGGCGCACGGCTTCCGCGTCGAGCACAGCGAGGCCAGCCTCTACCTGTGGGTGACCCGCGACGAGCCCTGCTGGGACACCGTCGCCCACCTCGCCTCCCTCGGCATCCTGGTCGCGCCGGGCGACTTCTACGGCGAGGCCGGCGCGACGTTCGTCCGCGTCGCCTTCACCGCCACCGACGAGCGGGTCGCGGCCGCGGTCAAGCGCCTGGGCTGAGCGGTCCGGGGGGCCGCCCGGCCGGTGAACGCCCCGAGGGGCCGGGAGCTGTGCGCTCCCGGCCCCTCGGCGCTGCGTCCGCGGCGGGCTCAGCCCTGCAGCGGCAGGGAGCCCAGCGGCAGCGCGCCGACCGGCAGGTCGTGGCCCACCGGCAGCTGCGACACCGGCAGGCCGCCCAGCATCCGGCCCGCGCCGCCGGCCACGTCGGCGGCGGGGGCGGCGGCCGGGACGGCCTTGGTGGCGGTGCCCGCGACGTCGGCGGCCGCGCCGGTGGCGGCCCCGGTGGCGGCGGTGGCGTCGGCACTGTCCGGGGCGGCGAGCGTGCCCAGCTGCGGCACGGACTCCAGGCCCGCGGCGCTGGCCGCGCCGGCCGCACCGACCACGGGAGCGGTACCGGCTGCGAGGAGAAGCGCGGCGCGGGCGATCCGGCGGGTCAGGGGGAGGGACATGATGCTCCTAAGCGGTAGCGGCTGAGTACGCCGTGTACAACCGCTCCCGGGGTGCGCCGAGTTGCGGACCCGCCGGGTAAAGGATCGGTAACGCATCGTTTAATCGGCTTCCGTGACAAGCCCATCGGACCGGTGCCCACCAGGGCTTCTGTCCTCCCGGGCCCCGCCCGCCCGGACGCCGGGCCATCCCCTCCCGGGTGACGGTCCGCACGCGCGAGCGGTCCCCGTCCCGTCGGCGGGACGGCGCCCGGCACACCCGCGCGCCCCCTCGCCGGGGCGGTGGGGCCCGCGGGGACGGCTCAGCGGGCGCTGCGGGCCAGGAAGATCCGCAGCTGGCCCGGGGGGGCGTCGTACGGGTCGGGGGCCGAGCCGCCCTTCGTGCCGCCGGCCGCCCCGCGCTTCCACTCGCCCCGGTTCTGGCCCGCCACCCAGGCGGAACCGTCGTACGAGACCCGGGAGATGCCCAGCTCCTTCGAGCGGGCCACCGCCCAGTGGGCCATCGCCCGGCCGCGCCGGGCCTCGCCCGGACCGCCGCCGCCGTCCTTCAGCCACAGGTCCACCTCGGCCTCCGGGACGGCGGCCGGGGCGTCCGCGGCGGGGCTCGCCGCCGGGGCGGCCGCGGCGCTCGGCGCGGGGCCGGCGCTCGGCGCGGCCCCCGAGCCGGTCTTCCCGCCGGCCTTCGGGACGGCGTGCACCGCCGGCCGGCCGGTGGACAGGGCCTCCTTGCCGAACGCCCGCCCCAGCTCCGTGCGCACCTTCTCCGGGTCGCCCTTCAGCGGCGCCGGTCCCACGCAGGCCAGGGTGGCCTGGGTCTCGCCCTCGCCGAAGGCGGCCGTCACCACCGTCGCGTCCGGCTCGTGCTTGGCGTACGCCTGCGGGAACCCGCTGAGCTGCACCCGCTGCGCGGCCACCGTCAGCGGCAGCCGGGTGTAGCCCTTCACCTCGACGAGCCGGTCGTAGAAGATCCCCGCCGAGTACACCGGGTCCATGATCTGCTCCGGGGTGCCCCAGCCCTGCGAGGGCCGCTGCTGGAACAGGCCCAGCGAATCCCGGTCGCCGTGGTCGAGGTTGCGCAGCCCCGACTCCTGCATCGCCGTCGCCAGAGCGATCGTCAGGGCCCGGTCCGGGAGGCCCTTGGAGATGCCGACGGCGGCTATGGTCGCGGCGTTCGACGCCTGCTCGGGGCTCATCTCGTACGTCTGCACGGCCCCTCCGGAGCCGCCGCCCGCGCCCTTCGCCGTGACCGTGCAGTGCGGGGCGCCGGCCCCGCCGTTGGAATAGTGGTGCACCAAGACGTACCCGATCACCGCGAGCAGGACGGCCAGACCCACGGCCGCGCGGAGCGGCCCGCGGCGGCGGGGACGGGGGCGATCGGTCTCGGACACGCGGCCCACCGTACTTGAGGCCGATAACGCGTCCACCGACCGGACGCTCCCGGTACCCGCCCATCCCGGGGCGTTAGGGTCGGTTCATGTCCGAATCCGAGCTCGACCTCACCCTCGACGCTGCCGGGCTGACCGCCCGCCTCGTCGACATCCCCTCCGAGAGCGGCGACGAGAAGGTGCTCGCCGACCTCGTGGAAGACGCCCTGCGCCGCCTTCCGCACCTCACCGTCGACCGCCACGGCAACAACGTCGTCGCCCGTACGGACCTCGGCCGCGCCGAGCGCGTCGTACTCGCCGGCCACCTCGACACCGTGCCGATCGCCGACAACGTCCCGTCCCGCCTGGACGAGAACGACGTCCTGTGGGGCTGCGGCACGACGGACATGAAGTCCGGGGTCGCCGTACAGCTGCGGATCGCCGCGACCGTGCCCGAGCCGAACCGCGACCTCACCTTCGTCTTCTACGACCAGGAGGAGGTCGCCGCCGACCTGAACGGACTCGGCAAGGTCGCCGCGGCCCACCCCGACTGGCTGGCCGGCGACTTCGCCGTGCTGCTGGAGCCCTCCAACGCCGAGGTCGAGGGCGGCTGCCAGGGCACCCTGCGCGTCCTGCTGCGCACCCGAGGCGAGCGCGCCCACTCGGCCCGCAGCTGGATGGGCTCCAACGCCATCCACGCCGCGAGCCCGATCCTCGCGAAGCTGGCGGCCTACGAGCCCCGCAAGCCGGTCATCGACGGCCTGGAGTACCACGAGGGCCTCAACGCCGTCCGCGTCGAGGGCGGCGTCGCCAACAACGTGATCCCGGACGCCTGCACGGTCACGGTCAACTTCCGCTACGCCCCCGACCGCAGCGAGGCCGACGCGCTCGCCCACGTCCGGGAGGTCTTCGCCGACTGCGGCGTCGACGAGTTCGTGGTCGACGACTCCTCGCCCGGCGCCCTCCCCGGCCTGTCCCACCCGGCGGCCGCGGCGTTCATGGAAGCGGTCGGCGGCCAGGCCATGCCCAAGTTCGGCTGGACGGACGTCTCCCGCTTCAGCGCGCTCGGCGTCCCGGCCGTCAACTACGGTCCGGGCGACGCGCTGCTCGCGCACAAGGTCGACGAGCGGGTCGAGACCAAGGCGATCCTGCACTGCGAGGAGCGACTCCGCGCCTGGCTGACCTCGTAAATTCCCCCTCCCGTCACTTTTGTGCGCCTAACCTGATCCAACGATCAGCAGGAGGGAGCACATCATGGGCAACTCCGAAGGAAACGGACGGCGGCGCCCCGAGGAGCAGCAGCTCGGGCCGGTGCTGCGCAGGCGGGGCCAGGTGCAGGCGGGCAGCACGACGGACCAGCGGCTGCTGGACTCGGCCGGCCCCTCCGAGTGGGTGCACACCGACCCCTGGCGGGTCCTGCGCATCCAGTCGGAGTTCATCGAGGGCTTCGGCACGCTCGCCGAGCTGCCGCCGGCGATCAGCGTGTTCGGCTCGGCGCGCACCGCGGTGGACTCGCCGGAGTACGAGGCCGGCGTACGGATCGGCAGCGCGCTCGTCGAGGCCGGCTTCGCCGTCATCACCGGCGGCGGACCGGGTGCGATGGAGGCGGCCAACAAGGGCGCCCGCGAGGCGAACGGCGTCTCGGTCGGCCTCGGCATCGAGCTCCCCTTCGAACAGGGGCTCAACCAGCACGTGGACCTCGGGCTGAACTTCCGGTACTTCTTCGTCCGCAAGACGATGTTCGTGAAGTACAGCCAGGGGTTCGTGGTGCTGCCGGGCGGGTTCGGCACCCTGGACGAGATGTTCGAGGCGCTGACCCTGGTGCAGACGCAGAAGATCACCCGGTTCCCCATCGTGCTCTTCGGCACGGAGTACTGGGGCGGGCTCGTCGACTGGCTGCGCAACACGGTCATCGCCCAGGGCAAGGCCTCGGAGAAGGACCTCTACCTCTTCCACCTCACGGACGACGTGGACGAGGCGATCGCCCTGGTGACGAAGGAAGTCGGCAAGTAGCCGCGGGGTAGGCGCCCCGGCGCGCAGGGACCACACCGCCGCCCGGCGGCCGACCGCCGGGGACGGGGTGGCCCGCCCCCGGCGCGGGGGCGGCGGCTCAGGCCAGGCCGCGGCGGGCGACGGCCGGCGGGCGGTGGCCCTGGATCGAGCGGACCATGTCCAGGACCTGCCTGGTCTCCGCGACCTCGTGGACCCGGTAGACCTGCGCGCCGAGCCAGGCCGAGACGGCGGTGGTCGCCAGGGTGCCGAGCAGCCGCTCCTTGACCGGCTTGTCGAGGGTCTCGCCGACGAAGTCCTTGTTGGACAGCGAGACCAGTACCGGCCAACCGGTTCCGGTCATCTCCGCCAGGCGGCGGGTGGCTTCCAGTGAGTGCCGGGTGTTCTTCCCGAAGTCGTGGCCCGGGTCGATCATGATCGACTCCCGCGGCACGCCCAGGGCCTCCGCCCGCTCCGCGAGCCCGACCGTGACGCGCAGGATGTCCTCCATCACGTCCTCGTACGCGGTCCGGTGCGGCCGGGTCCGCGGCTCGACCCCGCCCGCGTGGGTGCAGACGATGCCCGCCCCGTAGCGGGCCGCGACCTCCGCCAGCTTCGGGTCCACCCCGCCCCAGGCGTCGTTCAGCAGGTCCGCCCCGGCCTCGCAGACGGCCTCGCCGACCTCGTGCCGCCAGGTGTCCACGCTGATCACGACGTCCGGGTGGCGGCGGCGCACCTCCGCCACGAAGCCGACCGTCCGCCGGGCCTCCTCCGCAGCGTCCACGTGCTCGCCGGGCCCCGCCTTCACCCCGCCGATGTCGATGATCGCCGCGCCCTCGGCCACGGCCCGCTCCACCCGGTCCAGCGCGGGCTGGTCGCGGAAGGTGGCGCCCTGGTCGTAGAAGGAGTCAGGGGTCCGGTTCACGATGGCCATGATCACCGGCTCGTGGGTGTCGAACTCGCGCCTGCCCAGTCGCAGCATCCCGCTCTTTCCTCCTTCGGCGACCCTCGCGCCTCGCCTGCGACCTTAACCTGGTGGCCGGAGTCTCTCAGGGGAGTTGATCGTGTTCTGGTTCTTGCTGATCGCGCTGGTCGTGGTCGTGGCCGCGGTCACCCTCGCGGTGGTCGGCGGAGGCGCGGAGGCCGTCCTGCCCGAGGCCGAGCCCGACCGGGTGGCCGACGCCCTGCCCGAGACCCGTCCGGTGGTACGGGAGGACGTCGAGGCGCTGCGGCTGCCGGTCGGACCGCGCGGCTACCGGATGGCCGAGGTGGACGACGTACTGGACCGGCTCGCGGCGGAGCTCGCCGAGCGGGACGCGCGGATCGCGGAGCTGACGGCGGCGCACGCCGCCGCGGCGGCCCCGGCCGCCGGGCCGGCGCAGCCCCGGGACCGCTCCGAGGGCCGGTCCGGGGCTCCGGCCGACCGGCCCGCCCCCGCCGTCGACCTCACGAAGGACGAGCGGTGAGCGGCGGCGGGCCGCTGGCCGGACCGGACGGCGCCCTGCGCTGTCCGTGGGGGCTGGCCACCGAGGACTACGTCGCCTACCACGACACCGAATGGGGCAAGCCGGTCCACGGCGACGACGCGCTGTACGAGCGGCTGTGCCTGGAGGCCTTCCAGTCGGGGCTGTCCTGGCTGACGATCCTGCGCCGGCGCGAGGGGTTCCGGAAGGCCTTCTCCGGCTTCAGGATCGCGTCGGTCGCGGAGTTCGGCCCGGCCGACGCCGAGCGGCTCCTCGCGGACGAGGGGATCATCCGCAACCGGGCCAAGATCGAGGCCACCCTGGCCAACGCGAAGGTGCTGGCCGGGTGGGAGCCCGGGGAGCTGGACGCCCTGATCTGGTCCCACGCCCCGAAGCGCAAGGGCCGGGCCCCGAGGAGCACCGGCGACGTGCCGGCGGTCACCCCCGAGTCCACGGCCCTGGCCAAGGCCCTCAAGAAGCGGGACATCCGCTTCGTCGGGCCCACCACGGCCTACGCCCTGATGCAGGCGTGCGGCCTGGTTGACGACCACCTCGCGGGCTGCGTGTCCCGCGGGACGTGAACCTTCCGTGAACGTTCAGCGGCCCAGGTACTTCGGCGGCTGCTTGGCGAGGAAGGCCTGGACGGCGATGGAGTGGTCCTCCGAGGCGCCGGCCCGGGTCTGGAGGACGTCCTCGCGCTCCAGGGCCTCGGAGAGGGAGCGGGAGGCCCCGTACGCCAGGGACTCCTTGATCGCGGCGTAGGCCACCGTCGGACCGGCGGCGAGGGTCCGGGCCACCGCCTCGGCCTCGGCGTGCAGCTCCTCCGCCGGCACCAGGCGGTTCACGATGCCCAGGTCACGGGCCTCCTGCGCCGTGATGGAGCGGGGGAACAGCAGCAGGTCGGAGGCGCGCGAGGCGCCGATCAGGCGGGGGAGCGTCCAGGAGACGCCGGAGTCGGCGGTCAGCGCCACCCCGGCGAACGAGGTGTTGAACGAGGCGGTCTCGGAGACCACGCGGAAGTCCGCCGCCAGCGCGAAGCCGAAGCCCGCCCCGGCCGCGACGCCGTTGACCCCGGCCACCACGGGCTTGGGCATCTCCGTGAGGGCCCGCACGATCGGGTTGTAGTGCTCGGAGACGGTGTTCATGGTGAGCTTCGAGCCGGTCTCGCGGTCGGCCGCCAGGTTCCCGATGTGCTCCTTGAGGTCCTGGCCCACGCAGAAGGCCCGGGTGCCGGAGGCGGTCAGCAGGACCGCCCGCACGGCCGGGTCCCCGGCCGCCGCCCGCACCGCGTCGCGCAGGGCGACCTTGGCCTCCGTGTTCATGGCGTTCATCGCGTCGGGCCGGTTGATCGTGACCTTCGCGAGTCCGTCGGTCACTTCGTAGAGCACGCTGTCGGCCATGGTGGGGGTCCCCCTTCGTCGCGGGTGTGGCTACCGGCCGGTACCGGCCGGTCCAAGGGTCAGCATGGCGGACGCGACCACCGCCGGGCATGTGATGTGCGTCAAACGCGGCGGAGGCCATCCCCGGGGAGCGGCGGCGAAGTATCGCAGGCGGATCCCCGAAATGAGTGGTTTTGAGAGAGCGCGTTGCGCAAGCGTTCCCTGCCGATGTTGGTCATCGGGTCCTGACATGCGGGATAATGGCTGGGAAGCAATGTGTTCGATGCCGGGTATTAGGCGCCTGAACGGGGCCGTCGGCTGACGATGAGCTGGTTTCAGGAAGGGGAACGAGCATGGCGGCCATGAAGCCGCGGACGGGCGACGGCCCGCTCGAGGTCACCAAGGAGGGGCGAGGCATCGTCATGCGCGTACCGCTCGAAGGCGGCGGTCGGCTTGTCGTCGAGCTGACGCCGGACGAGGCGGACGCCCTGGGTGACGCCCTGAAGAAGGTCGTCGGCTGAGCCTCGGCCACTGATCTCTGCACCGCCCCTGCCGCACCTGCGGCGGGGGCGGTGTTGTTTGCCCGGCGGCCCCCCGGCGCCGCCGGGCCGGACCCGCTGCCGGCGCCGCCGGGCCGGGCCTACCGCCGGACGGCGCAGAGCAGGCCGTCGCCCACGGGCAGCAGTGCGGACTCCAGTGCCGGGCTCTCCCGCACGCTGCGCAGCAGCTCCCGCACCCGCAGCACCTCCACCGGCTGCGCGGCGGAGTCTACGGTGCGCCCGTCGGCGAATACCCCCTCGAAGCACACCAGCCCGCCGGGCCGCAGCAGGCGCAACGATTCCGCGAGGTAGTCGAGGGACTCGGTCGGGTCCCCGTCGCAGAACACGAGGTCGTAGCCGCCGTCGGCGAGCCGCGGCAGGACGTCCAGGGCCCGCCCGGGGATGAACCGCGCCCGGTTGCCCGCGAAGCCCGCCGCGCGGAACGCCTGCCGGGCGAAGGCCTGCCGGTCCGGTTCCGGGTCCACCGTGGTCAGCACGCCGTCGGGACGCATCCCGTGCAGCAGGTGGATGCCCGAGACCCCGGTGCCCGTGCCGATCTCGGCGACGGCCTTCGCGTCCGCGGTGGCGGCGAGCAGACGCAGCGCGGCCCCGGTGCCGGGGGAGACGGAGCGCAGGCCCGCTTCCCTGGACCGGTCGCGGGCCCATCGCAGAGCGTCGTCCTCGGCGACAAACGCGTCGGCGAACGCCCAGCTCGTCTGCCGGTTGCCGGTAATGACCCTCTCCTGTCCCCATAGTTGGCGCAACGGTGACTGTATCCGCTGACGTCGGGAACCCGCAGATGGGACCGGGCGTTGGGAGGGTGAGAGGCGGGATAGAGGGGACGCCGGCGGGCAGATCGGCGGCGCGGAACCCGAGTCCCGGGCAAAGTTACTGCAAAAATGCTTATCCGGAGCTGACGGGAGGGGTGGCTATGGTAGGGGCTCCACTGGACACCACCAGAGCCGACAGGGGAGGTGCGGCTGCGCCTGTGGATCGTGGAGGCGTACTCAGACGCCTCTTCTGGTCGGCGGGTGAGCCGAAATCCGTGACCTACACCGCTGACCGTTTCCACTCCGCCCACACCGCGACCACCGCGACCTTTGCCGCCGATGCGGGCTCCCAGGCGTGGACCCCTCCCTCATGGGAGGAGATCGTCAGCACGCACAGCGCGCGGGTCTACCGCCTCGCCTACCGCCTGACGGGCAACCAGCACGACGCCGAGGACCTCACGCAGGAGGTCTTCGTCCGCGTCTTCCGCTCGCTGTCCACGTACACGCCCGGCACCTTCGAGGGCTGGCTGCACCGCATCACCACGAACCTGTTCCTGGACATGGTCCGCCGCAAGCAGCGCATCCGCTTCGACGCGCTCGCCGACGACGCCGCCGAGCGGCTGCCGAGCCGTGAGCCCTCCCCCCAGCAGGTGCTCCACGACACCCACTTCGACGCCGACGTGCAGCAGGCGCTGGACACCCTCGCGCCCGAGTTCCGCGCCGCCGTGGTCCTCTGCGACATCGAGGGCCTGTCCTACGAGGAGATCGCCGCGACCCTTGGCGTGAAGCTCGGCACCGTCCGCAGCCGCATCCACCGCGGCCGATCGCACCTGCGCAAGGCGCTCAAGCACCGCTCGCCCGAGGCCCGCGCGGAGCAGCGCGCCCTGGCGGGTGTGGCGGTGGGTGTCCCGGGCGCCGGGGGAGAGGGCGGAACCGAGTGAGCGGAGCCGTTCCGTCTCCCGCCGAACAGCACCTGGGCGACCGCCTCGCCGCCCTGGTGGACGGGGAGCTGAAGCACGACGCCCGCGAGCGGGTACTGGCGCACCTGGCGACCTGCGCCAAGTGCAAGGCCGAGGCCGACGCGCAGCGCCGGCTCAAGACCCTGTTCGTGGAGAGCGCTCCGCCGCCGCTGTCCGCCGGCCTCCTGGCCCGGCTGCAGGGGCTGCCGGGCGCCGGTCCCGAGGGCCCCGCCGGGCCGCCGGGCGGCCCGGGCGGTCCCGGAGCGGCGCGCACCCCCGCCGCGCCCGGCGCCGACCCCTTCGCCACGTTCGGGTACGCCGCGCCGGCCGCCCCGCGCGAGGGGTTCCGCATCCATGAGGTGGGGCGGCCCAGACGCCGGTTCGCCTTCGTCGCGGCCGGGGCCGTGTCGCTGGCCGCGATCGCGCTGGGCGGGGCGCTCCCGCTGGACGCGATCGAGCCGAACGCCCGCGGCGAGGCGCCCGCCTCCCGGCCCGGACCCTCGGTGCCGCTGACCGACGCCGCCGTCCGCGACCGCCTGCCCCTGCGCGACGGGGTGCGCACCCCGAGCCCGTCCGCCCCGCTGCCGACGGTCTCCCCGTCACCTCCGACATCGGCCCAGCCGGCCTCCCTCACCCGCTGACGGCCCCGGCCCGCGGCCGGGCCGACGGGTCCGCCCCGGGCCAGCGCGGGCGTGCGGCACCTGGTTGAATCTGCGGCACACGTGCCGCCCCGCGGCGCGCCAGGCCCGCGGGGGAGCGCACATGTCCGACAGTCCCAAGAGCGACCCGGCCCCGTCCTGGTGGAGCCGGCCCGCCGACCCGGCACGCCCGCACCCGGAGGCCCCCGCCGACGCCCCCGCCCCGAGCGGAGCCGCTGCGGCCGTACCGCAGGGGCAGCCCGCGGACGACCCGGCGGAGCCGGCGTCCCCCGCCGCCGGGTACGCCACCCCGGATGCCACCGGGGATGCCGCCTCGGCCGCCGCCGGGGACGTCGCAGGGGATGCCGCCTCGGCCGCCGCCGGGGACGTCGCAGGGGATGCCGCCTCGGACGTCGCCAGGGACGCCGCCCCGGATGCCGCCGGGGCCGCCTCGGCCGCCGACGGGGCCGCCACCGCGGATGCCGCCCCGGACGCCGTCGGGGCCGGTGGCGAGACCGACCCCGCCCCCGCGCCGCAGTACGACCCCTGGGCCGCGCGGCCGCTCCAGTTGGCGGACGCCGAGGGCGCGCCGCGGCGGGCCGCGCCGTCGGTGTGGCAGCTGGCGGTCTTCGCCCTGGTGATCGCCCTCCTCGCCGGCGGCGTCGGCGGCTGGCTGGGCATCCTCGCCGAGCGCCGCACCGGCACCCGGCTGGAGCTCCCGCAGGCCGCCGCCGACCACAAGGGCCGGGCCCCGGACAGCGTGGCCGGCATCGCCGCCACCGCCCTGCCCGGCGTCGTCACCCTGCACGTCAGCGGGGGCGAGGGCAGCGGCACCGGAACCGGCTTCGTCCTGGACGAGCAGGGCCACATCCTGACCAACAACCACGTCGTGGCCGACGCCAAGGACATAACGGTCACCTTCAGCACCGGCGACAGCGTCACCGCCGAGCTGGTCGGCCGCGACAGCGGCTACGACCTGGCCGTCGTGAAGGTCGCCGGCGTCCGGGGCCTGCGCCCGCTGGCCCTCGGGAACTCCGAGAACGTCCGCGTCGGCGACCCCGTCGTGGCCATCGGCGCGCCCTTCAACCTCTCCAACACCGTCACCGCCGGCATCATCAGCGCCACCGGCCGGCCCATCACGGCGGGCGGCGACAAGGGCAACGGCAGCGACATCAGCTACGTCGACGCCCTCCAGACCGACGCCCCCATCAACCCCGGCAACTCCGGCGGCCCGCTCCTCGACTCCCGCGCCCACGTCATCGGCATCAACAGCGCCATCCGGGGCGCCGACAAGGGCGACGACGACGCCGACCGCACCCGCCAGAGCGGCAGCATCGGCCTCGGCTTCGCCATCCCCGTCAACCAGGGCAAGCGCGTCGCGGAGGAGCTCATCCGCACCGGCCACGCCACCCACCCCGTCATCGGGGTCACCTTGGACATGGAGTACAAGGGCGACGGAGCCCGGGTCGACGCCAAGGGCGGGGACGGCAAGCCCGCCGTGGTCGCCGGCGGCCCCGGTGCCCGCGCCGGGATCCGCCCCGGCGACGTGATCACCAAGGTGGACGGGGTCCGCGTCCACGGAGGCGACGAGCTGATCATCAAGATCCGGGCCCACCGGCCCGGCGACCACCTCTCCCTGACCGTGCTGCGCGACGGCCGCGACACCACGCTCGACGTCGTCCTCGGCTCGGCGAGCGGCTCCTGAGGCCGGGCGGCCGCAGGGACAGGGCGGCCCGACGGCCGGGTGAATCCGGCGAAGGGCCCGCACCGGCGTAGGGCCGGGCCGGGAACGCCGGGTACCGTTGACCGGGCCGGACGTGGAGAGAGCCGAGGAGCGGCAAGGTGTTCAACGACATAGGCGCACTCGAGCTGGTCACCATCGTGGTGCTCGCCATCCTCATCTTCGGGCCGGACAAGCTCCCGAAGGTGATCCAGGACGTCTCGGGCTTCATCCGCAAGATCCGCGCGTTCTCGGACAGCGCCAAGCAGGACATCCGCTCCGAACTGGGACCCGAGTTCAAGGACTTCGAGTTCGAGGACCTGAACCCGAAGACCTTCATCCGCAAGCAGCTCACCGAGAACGAGGACCTCCAGGAGCTGCGCAGCAGCTTCGACCTCCGCAAGGAGCTGAACGAGGTCACCGACGCGGTCAACAGCCGCGAGACGGGCTCGGCGCCCGCCGCCTCCCCGGCGTCCGCCACGCCCGCCGCCGGCACCGGTCCCGATCTGCTGAAGAAGCCCGCCGCACCCGCCCAGGAGCCGCGTACGCCCTTCGACGCCGACGCCACCTGAGCCGCAGCCTGCCCCTCGATCCCGGGCGGGCTGGCTATCCTCCATCTGTCCGGAGCCTGGACGCCCGAGGGTGGGGGTCCCCCCCAGCGAAGCGAGGGGGAGGGCCGTTCCGGATCCCACGGAACGAGAGGCCGCCCATGGAGACGACGAGCACGAGCAGCAGCCGGGTGGGCGTACAGCCCGCCGAAGCCCCCGGCGCGACGGCCCCGCAGCCCGAGCCGGCCGAGCAGGCGGCGCCGCCCGCTGATGCCACCGCGCCCGTCCCTGCGGCCCGCAGGACGGCCGAGGGGTACCTGAGGGCCGAGTTCCCCTGGTACGGGCTGGACGGGGCCTTCACCGGCCCCCGCTGGCTCATGCAGGTCGGCACCGGCGCCGACGGCACCGTGGAGCACGGCTCCACCGGCCACGGCGACGAGCCCTCGGTCCGGGGGGAGATCGCCACCGGCGAGAAGGAGCGGTTCGCGGTGGTGGTCACCGTCGCCAGCAACCCCCTGCGCCGCAGCGGGGACGGCACCGGCGTGCTGGAGGCCACCTCGGTCTCCTCGGCCGCCTGGCTGGCCGGCTCGGGCCTGCTGGCCTACAGCTGGCCGCCCCAGATGGACCACACCCTGCGCGACGACTGGCTGGACCAGCAGACGGAGGCGGCCTGGGAACTCGCCGACGACCTGGAGGGGCCGGACTGGTCGACGCTGTCGCTGCCCGTGGACGGGGAGCCGACGACGTTCCACTACCGCGAGTCGGAGTTCGGGTGGGTCCTCGCCGGGTCCACCGGGAGCGGGGTGCACCTGGGCGCGTACGGGCGGGGGATGAGCGCGTACGGGCTGGGGTTCTCGGCCATCGTCGACCTGGGGTCGTACGAGTAGGGGGTACGGGAAAGGGCACCGCCGGACGGCGGTGCCCTTCACGCTGCGCGGCCCGTGCGGGCGGCCCGCGGTGCCGGTGTGCCCACCCGTGCCGCCCTGCGGCACGAGCGCCCACACCTATCGCGTCAGAACTTGTTGCGCGGCGTGATGCCCAGGGACATGCCCGAGAGGCCGCGGGCGCGCCCGCCCAGCTTGCCGGCGATCGTGCGCAGGGCCGCGCCCGCCGGGGAGTCCGGGTCCGCCAGGACGACCGGCTTGCCGTTGTCGCCGCCCTCGCGCAGGCGCACGTCGATCGGGATCTGGCCCAGCACCGGGACCGTGGCGCCCGTGGTCTTCGTCAGGCCGTCCGCGACGAGCTGGCCGCCGCCGGTGCCGAAGACGTCCACCATCTCGTCGCAGTGCGGGCACGGCAGGCCCGACATGTTCTCGACGACGCCCACGATCTTCTGGTGGGTCTGCACGGCGATCGAGCCGGCCCGCTCCGCGACCTCGGCCGCGGCCTGCTGCGGGGTGGTGACGACCAGGATCTCGGCGTTCGGGACCAGCTGGGCCACCGAGATGGCGATGTCGCCCGTGCCCGGCGGGAGGTCCAGCAGCAGCACGTCCAGGTCGCCCCAGAACACGTCGGCGAGGAACTGCTGGAGCGCCCGGTGCAGCATCGGACCGCGCCACACCACGGGCGCGTTGCCCGGGGTGAACATGCCGATGGAGATGACCTTCACGCCGTTCGCCGAGGGCGGCATGATCATGTTCTCGACCTGGGTGGGCTTGCCCTCCACACCCAGCATCCGCGGCACGCTGTGGCCGTAGATGTCCGCGTCGACCACGCCGACCTTCAGGCCGTCGGCCGCCATCGCCGCCGCCAGGTTGACGGTGACGGACGACTTGCCGACACCGCCCTTGCCGGAGGCGACCGCGTACACGCGGGTCAGCGAGCCCGGCTTGGCGAAGGGCACCTCGCGCTCGGCGGTGCCGCCGCGCAGGGTGGCCGCGAGCTCCTTGCGCTGCGCGTCGCTCATCACGTCCAGGGAGACGGACACGGAGGTCACGCCGGCGACCTTCGCGACCGCGTCGGTGACGTTCTTGGTGATGGTCTCCCGCATGGGGCAGCCCGACACCGTCAGGTAGACCGTGACGGCGACCGCGCCGCCGTCGCCGATCTCCACCGATTTGACCATGCCGAGCTCGGTGATCGGCCGGTGGATCTCGGGGTCGTTGACCGTCGCCAGCGCGTCCAGGATCGCGTCCTGCTCCGGCACGGCGGCGGAGGGTGTCTCGGTAGCCATGCCCCCGATGGTACGGCTCGGTAGCAGGGCTCCGGTAAGCCGATCAGCGGTCGCCTTCGTCACTTTCGCCGGTGAACAGCCGCCGCTCGTCCATCTCCTTGATCAGGTCCTGGAACTCCGAGCGGATCCAGTCGCGCGTGGCGACCTCGCCCAGGCCCATCCGCAGTGCCGCGATCTCCCGCGTCAGGTACTCGGTGTCCGCGATCGACCGCTCGTTCTGCTTGCGGTCCTGCTCGTGCGTGACCCGGTCCCGGTCGTCCTGCCGGTTCTGCGCGAGCAGGATCAGCGGGGCCGCGTACGAGGCCTGGAGGGACAGCATCAGCGTCAGGAAGATGAACGGGTACTGGTCGAAGCGCAGGTGGTCCGGCGCGAAGACGTTCCACAGCACCCACAGCACGATGACCAGGGTCATCCAGACGATGAACCGGCCCGTGCCGAGGAACCGCGCGACCCGCTCCGACAGCCGCCCGAAGGCCTCCGGGTCGTACTCGGGCAGCAGCTTGCGCCGGTCCTGGCGCGGCTGGTCCAGCCGCACCCGGGACCGCGTCAGCGCGCTGGCCCCCGAGGGCGCGCCGCCGCGCGCCCGCTCGGAGGAACGTTCCGCCGCCCGCTCGCCGCGCAGCCGCGCCGCCTCCTCCAGCCGCTCCGACAGTCCCTCGCGGGCCTGCTCGCGCCGCTCCCGCCGACGCTCGCGCGCCGCCTCGCCGCGTCCGCGTTCAGTGGCCACCGACGGCCTCCTCGGAATGGAAGTCCGTCTCCCGCCAGTCGTCGGGCAGCAGGTGGTCCAGGACGTCGTCGACCGTCACCGCGCCCAGCAGCGAGCCGCTCTCGTCGACGACGGGCGCCGCGACCATGTTGTACGCGGCCAGGTAGCTCGTCACGACGGGCAGCGAGGCGTCCGGGGGCAGCGGCGGCAGGTCCGTGTCCACGATCGAGCTCACGAGCGTGAACGGAGGGTCCCGCAGCAGCCGCTGGAAGTGCACCGTCCCCAGGTACTTGCCGGTCGGCGTCTCGTCCGGCGGCCGGCACACGTACACCTGCGCCGCCAGCGCCGGCGACAGGTCCGACTGGCGCACGCGGGCCAGCGCGTCGGCGACGGTCGCGTCGGGCCGCAGCACGATCGGCTCCGTGGTCATCAGACCGCCCGCGGTGTTCTCCTCGTAGGACAGCAGGCGGCGCACGTCGGCCGCGTCGTCCGGCTGCATCAGCGTCAGCAGCCGCTCCTTGTCGTCCTCGGGCAGCTCCGAGAGCAGGTCCGCCGCGTCGTCCGGGTCCATCGCCTCCAGGACGTCGGCGGCGCGCTCCTCCTTCAGCTTGCCGAGGATCTCCACCTGCTCGTCCTCGGGCAGCTCCTCCAGGACGTCCGCCAGCCGGTCGTCGTCCAGGGCGTTGGCCACCTCGGCGCGCCGCTTCGGCGTCAGGTGGTGCAGGACGTTCGCCACGTCGGCCGGGCGCATCTGCTCGAAGGTGGCGACCAGGTTCTCGGCGCCCTGGCCCTCCTCCTCCAGGGAGAAGCCGGTCACCGCCGACCACTCCACGGTCAGCGTCTCGCCGCGGCGGCGCAGCGCGCCCCCCTTGCCCTTGCGGACGAAGATCCGGTCGATCTCCCAGTCACGGCGGGCCGGCAGCTGCTGGATGGCCACGTCCAGGACGGTGACCTCCTCGCCGCTGGCCACCAGCGTGACCCGGCGGTCCAGCAGCTCGCCGATGATCAGCCGCTCGGTCGGGCGCTGCTCGAAGCGCCGCATGTTGACGACGCCGGTGGTGATGACCTGACCGGACTCCACGCCCGTCACCCGGGTCATCGGCAGGAAGATCCGCCGCCGGCTGACCACCTCGACCACCAGGCCCAGCAGCCGGGGCGGGCGCCCGCCGACGCGCAGCATCGCGACGAGGTCGCGGACCCGGCCGACCTGGTCGCCGTTGGGGTCGAAGACGGGCACACCCGACAGATGCGAGACGAAGATCCGCGGGGCGCCTGCACCCATCCGAGCGCCTCCTAGAGCGTCGATCACCAGTCATGCCGTGCCTCAGGCTAGCCCCTGCCGGGGGAAAGCGTCCTGGTGGGGCAGTCCGGCCGGGGGTCCGGCGGGCCCGGTTCCGCAGGCGGGTACGCTGCCTGCTGCTCCCCCGGCCCTCACGGGAGGTGTCCCGGCCGACCAACGACGAGAGGCAACCGACGTGACCGCCTACCCCTCCGCCGTACGGCTGCGCCGGGCCGCCCTCATCGGTGCCCTGTGCGCGGGCATCGCCGTCACCGGGACGGGCTGCGCGGAGAAGACGGACCCCGACAAGGGGACGAACGGGGTCGGCAAGCAGACCCCGGAGAAGATCGAGAGCCAGGCGAAGGCCGCGGCCACCGCCGCCGGCTCGGTCCGCCTCTCCGGCACCCTGGTCAGCGGGGGCAAGACCTTCACCCTCGACCTGCGGCTCAAGGCGGACGGCGGCTCCGGCCAGGTGAAGTCGCAGGCGGACACCTTCCAGGTGCTGCGGGTCGGCGAGCAGCTGTACCTGAAGGCGAGCGCGGCCTTCTGGGGGAAGTCGGACTCGGCCGGCAAGCTCGGCGACAAGTACGTGAAGGTCCCCGAGAGCGACCCCACCTACAAGCAGTTCCGCGGGTTCACCGACATGCACGTGCTGCTCGACGGGCTCCTCGGCCTCCAGGGCAAGCTCACCAAGGGCGGCTACACCAGCGTCGGCCACACCAAGGCGGTGCCGGTCTCGGCCGACGCGGGCAAGGGCGGCAAGCTGACGGTGTCCCTGGAGGGGACCCCGTACCCGCTGCTGATGGAGCGGGCGGGCGGCGCGGGCCGGGTGGAGCTGTCCGAGTGGGGCAAAACCTTCCCTCTGGAGGCCCCGGCGCAGGACCAGACCGTGGACTACGGCTCCCAGCTGCCGACCACCAAGGACGGCACGGGTACGGGCACGGGTACGGGTACGGGTACCGGAAAGGCCTCCCCGGCCCCGTCGAAGGGCGCCACCACGGGAGGCACGGGGGGCTCGGGAAGCACGGGCGGGACGGGCGGGACGGGCGGCACGGGTGCCGGCTCCTCCGGCCAGGGCTCCGACCCGACCGGCGGCTGAGCGCCCGGCCGCTACTTCCGCTTCCGCTTCAGCAGCAGCTTCGGCAGCCCCGCCGGGATCGGCCTGCGGGTCGTCGCCGGGGAGCCCAGCGGCGCCGCGGCCAGCGAGCCCTCGGGCATCCGGTCGGCCACCGACACCGGCTCCAGGCGCAGCAGCCGGCACTCGCGGGCCCAGCGCTCCGTCATCGCCTCCGAGTCGGGCGCGTTCAGCCGCTTGCCCTTGAGCTCGGCGACGGCGGCCTCCCACGGCCCGGTGCGCGGCGCGAGCTCCCGTACCGCCGCGGTCCAGGCCACGAGCCGGCCGCCCTTGTCCTTGCTGCGTACGGTCACCTCGGCGGCCGCGCCGTCGGCGAGCCCGGGGAAGGGCTGCTCGCCGGGACCGTCGCCGAGCACGTGCGCGGCGCCGTCCACCCAGGCGTGCCACAGGGCCCGGTCGGCGCCCGCACCGCGGACCCAGATCAGGCCGGACTTCTTGGAGGCCTCCTCGACGAGGGCCAGGTCGAGTGCGCTGAGAGTCATGCGCACAGCGTAGGCGCTGGGCTCCCGCCCGCTACAGCCAGCCGTTGCGCCGCAGCGTCCGGTGGATGGCGAAACAGCTGCCCACGATCGCGGCCATCACCATCGGATAGCCGTAGCGCCAGTGCAGCTCCGGCATGTGGTCGAAGTTCATCCCGTACACGCCGCAGATCATCGTGGGGACGGCGACGATCGCCGCCCAGGAGGTGATCTTGCGCATGTCCTCGTTCTGGGCGACGGAGGCCTGGGCCAGGTTCGCCTGGAGGATGGAGTTCAGCAGCTCGTCGAAGCCGATCACCTGCTCGTGCACCCGGGCGAGGTGGTCCGCGACGTCGCGGAAGTACTTCTGGATGTCAGGGTCCACCAGCCTCATGGGCCGCTCGCTCAGCAGCTCCATCGGCCGCAGCAGCGGCGAGACCGCCCGCTTGAACTCCAGCACCTCCCGCTTCAGCTGGTAGATGCGGCCCGCGTCGCCGCCCCGGGCGACGCCCTTGGCGGGCGCGGCGAAGACCGCGCTCTCCACCTCGTCGATGTCGTCCTGCACGGCCGCCGCCACCGCGATGTAGCCGTCCACCACGTGGTCGGCGATCGAGTGCAGCACCGCCGAGGGGCCCCGCACCAGGAGCTCCGGGTCGTCCTGGAGGCGGTGGCGCAGCGTCCGCAGGGAGCCCTGGCCGCCGTGCCGGACGGTGATGACGAAGTCGGGGCCGGTGAAGCACATCACCTCGCCCGTCTCCACGACCTCGCTGGTGGCGGTGAGTTCGGCGTGCTCCACGTAGTGGATCGTCTTGAAGACGGTGAAGAGGGTCTCGTCGTAGCGTTCCAGCTTCGGCCGCTGGTGCGCGTGCACCGCGTCCTCCACGGCGAGCGGGTGCAGGCCGAACGTGGCGGCGATCCCGGCGAACTCGGCCTCGGTGGGCTCGTGCAGCCCGATCCAGGCGAACCCGCCGTCCTCCCGGACCCGGCGCAGCGCCTCACGGGGCGTCAGGCAGTCGCCCTGCGCGCGGCGGCCGTCGCGGTAGACGGCGCAGTCGACCACCGCGCTGCTCGCGGAGGGGTCGCGGGTGGTGTCGTAACCGGGCTGGACGGGGGTGGACTTGCGCAGTGCCGGACGGACGGCGGCACGGAGGTAGGGCAGCATCGACATGGCAGGCTCCTTCTCGCGCGCGGCTGCGGACCGCACGGGTGGGAGGCCCTCCGGCAGTGGGCGGGCAGGCCCGTGCGGATGGAGGGAAACAGGACGGGAGGACAAAGTTCTGCCGTCGCTCTTCTGCTGATCAGAAGATCAAAGGGGGCTGGAGCCGCCCTGGAAGGTCGCCGAAGAGCGATTGGTACTGCACGATCGACTTCGGTCCATCGCAGCCCCACCTCCTCCGGCCGGTCCCCCGTGGGGGACGTCCTGTCGCCGGAGCCTGGAAACAACGCTTCTGCGCAGCGGCCCCGACCAGCTGTCAACACTATCAGCCGACGGATGGTCAAAGCCCTGTCTTTACCCGGCGGATAGGAGTTCTATGCTCGCTCCATGGCAGAAATTCCGGCCCTCGTCGAAGCCCGGCTCCGCAGCGCGTTCGGCGAGCCCGACGCCCGCGCCGCCGTCACCTTCCTGGGCACCGACCGCATCGAGGTCCTCCGCTTCGCCGAGGGCGACCTCGTCCGGTACGCGACCCTCGGCATGTCCGCGCATCCCATGACCGACCCGACCGCCGTGGTCGCCGACCCGGTGCGCGGCCCGCGCGCCGAGCTCGTGCTGTCCGTACGGGCGGGGCTCGCACCCACCGACGGGGTGCTGCGGCCGCTCGCGGTGCTGGCCGCCTCCCCGGTGGTCGAGGGGCTCGTCGTGGCCCCCGGCGCCTCCCTGGACGTGGGCGAACCGCTGTGGGAGGGGGCGCCGTTCACCTCGGTCCTGGTCGCCGAGCCGGGCGGACTGGTCGAGGACCTCGAACTGGACGAGCCGATGGACCCCGTCCGCTTCCTCCCCCTGCTGCCGATGACGGCGAACGAGGCCGCCTGGAAGCGGGTGCACGGTGCGGCCGCCCTCCAGGAGCGCTGGCTCGCGCGCGGCACGGATCTGCGGGACCCTCTGCGTACGGCCGTCGCACTGGACTGAGCGCGGGGTCCGCGGGTACGGACGCCATCCGGACGGGTGATCGTGTCTTGACGGGGCGCCGGGCGGGGAGGAGCGTGCTTCCTATGAGGGGCGAACCGAGTTGCCCGAAGTGTGGTGGCCGGGTCCGCGCGCCCGGTCTTTTCTCCGACTCCTGGCAGTGCGCCGTGCACGGCCCCGTCCATCCGCTGCAGCCGGTCCTCCCGCCCAGCGTGGAGGGCCTCGGCGTGGTGGCGAACCGGTCCAAGGTGCCGGTGTGGATGCCGTGGCCGCTGCCGGTGGGATGGCTGTTCACCGGCGTGGCGTCCGCCGGTGACGACCGGACCGGCGGCCGGGCCACGGTCGTGGCCTGCACCGGCCCCGGCCCGCTGGGCGGTCTGGGCGAGATGCTGCTGGTCGCCGAGGAGCTGGGGGTGGGCCTCGGCGCCCGCTTCGCGGGCATCGACGGCCCCGACCCCGGCCCGGGCCTCGACGTCTCGGGCCCGCCCCACGCCAAGGTCGTCACCGACGGCCGCCCGACCCCGCTGTGGCACGTGAAGGGGGCCCCGGAGGACCGGGCCGTGTTCGCGGGCGAGGCCCGCGGCCTGTGGCTGTGGGCCATCGTCTGGCCGGAGCAGTCGGGCCTCCTGATGTACGACGAACTCGTCCTGGCCGACCTGCGCGACGCGGGCGCGGAGGTCGAACTGGTGCCGTGCGGAGCGCTGAGCCCCCGGATCCTGGGGCCCTGAGGGGCGGTGGCGGCGGCGGGGGCGCGCCCCCGCCACGGGCTCCGCACCCCCGCCCCGCCGCCCGGGGCCTGCGGCGCTTCGGGGCACGGGTACCCTGGAGTGTCCCCCTCGTCCGCCCGAACCCTGGAGCCCGGCTGTGCGCATCGACCTGCACGCCCACTCCACGGCTTCCGACGGCACCGACACCCCCGCCGAGCTGGTGCGCAACGCCGCCGCGGCGGGACTGGACGTGGTCGCGCTGACCGACCACGACACCGTCGGGGGATACGCCGAGGCGATCGCGGCCGTGCCGCGGGGCCTCACGCTGGTGACCGGGGCCGAGCTGTCCTGCCGGCTCGACGGGGTGGGGCTGCACATGCTCGCCTACCTCTTCGACCCGCAGGAGCCCGAGCTCGCCCGCGAGCGGGAGCTCGTCCGCGACGACCGCACCCCGCGCGCCCAGGCCATGATCGGCAAGCTGCAGGACCTCGGAGTCGGCGTGACCTGGGAGCAGGTCGCCCGGATCGCGGGGGACGGCTCCGTCGGACGCCCGCACATCGCGACCGCCATGGTCGAGCTGGGGGTCGTTCCCACGGTCTCCGACGCGTTCACCGCGGACTGGCTCGCCGACGGCGGCCGCGCCTACGCCGAGAAGCACGAGCTCGACCCCTTCGACGCCATCCGCCTGGTCAAGGCGGCCGGCGGGGTCACCGTCTTCGCGCACCCCGCCGCCGTCAAGCGCGGCGCGTGCGTGCCCGAGGACGCGATCGGCGCCCTCGCGGCCGCGGGCCTGGACGGCATCGAGGTGGACCACATGGACCACGACGCCGACACCCGCGCGCGCCTGCGCGGACTGGCCGGGGACCTCGGTCTGCTGACGACCGGTTCCAGCGACTACCACGGCAGCCGCAAGACCTGCCGTCTCGGGGAGTACACCACCGACCCCGAGATCTACGGCGAGATCACGCGCCGTGCGACGGGGGCCTTCCCCGTTCCGGGCGCCGGCGGAGACGCCCGCGCCTGAGCGCCGCCGGCCGCTGTGACGCGGTCACCGGGCTCACGCGCGCCCTTCCCCCCCGCCCTTTTTCGTAACACCCCTCTATGCAAGGCATCACTGTGTTCGACTTCGCCGTCTTCGGATCCCTTTTTCTCACGCTTTTTGTGATTATGGACCCGCCGGGCATCACGCCGATCTTCCTCGCCCTGACTTCGGGCCGCCCCGCCAAGGTCCAGCGCCGCATGGCCTGGCAGGCCGTCTGCGTCGCCTTCGGCGTGATCGCGACCTTCGGCATCTGCGGCCAGCAGATCCTGGACTACCTGCACGTCTCCGTCCCGGCGCTGATGATCGCCGGCGGTCTGCTGCTCCTGCTGATCGCGCTCGACCTGCTCACCGGCAAGACCGACGAGCCCAAGCAGACCAAGGACGTCAACGTCGCCCTCGTCCCGCTGGGCATGCCGCTGCTGGCCGGCCCCGGTGCGATCGTCTCCGTCATCCTGGCCGTGCAGAAGGCCGACGGGTTCGGCGGGCAGCTCTCGGTCTGGACCGCCATCGCCGCGATGCACGTGGTCCTCTGGCTGACCATGCGCTACTCGCTGGTGATCATCCGGATCATCAAGGACGGCGGCGTCGTCCTGGTCACCCGCCTCGCGGGCATGATGCTGTCGGCCATCGCCGTCCAGCAGATCATCAACGGCGTGCTCCAGGTCGTCCACGGCGCCTGACCCCGCCCCGCCCCGCGCAGGCGAACGCCCCCGTACCGGATCGGTACGGGGGCGTTTCGGGAAGCATCAGGAGGACGCACTCTCGGCCGGTCGGATCAGGATGCGCTGGCCGATCGCGGCCGCCTGCTGCACGATCCGGTTGACGGAGGCCGCGTCCACGACGGTGCTGTCCACGGCGGTTCCGTCGACGTCGTCCAGGCGCAGAATCTCGAAGCGCACGGCTTCTCCCTTCGTCGGTGTTCTCCTTGCACAGGGTTCAACCAGACGCCCCTCAGAAACATTCCCTACGCTAAGGAAATTTTTTCCTTAGCTAACTACCGGGTGCTCAAGGACTGCCAGAAGCTCACTAGAGAACCAGCCGTGACCTGCGGGTTCTCCGCGTTCGGGGAGTGTTCGGCGCCCTCGACCACCACCCGGGAAGCGTCCAGGCGGACGGCCATCTCGTCCATCAGCGGCACCGGCCAGGCGTAGTCGACCACCCCCGACAGCACCAGCTTCGGCAGCGCCACCGCCGCCAGCTCCTCCACCCGGTCCGGCTCCGAGACCAGGATCCGGCCGGTGGTGATCAGTTGCTCCGGGACGGTGGCCAGCCAGCGCCCGCGCAGGAACGCGGCCAGTTCCGGCGCGTCCGGGACCGCGTCGGCGGGGTCGTGGGCCCGCATGGCCTCCCAGACGGCCGGCATGTCCTCCCGCATCGCCTCCAACGCCGCGACCAGCAGCTTCGTCCGGGCCTGCTGCTCCTCCGCGATCGCGGCGGGGCCGCTGCTCATCAGGGTGAGGGAGGCGAAGGGGGAGGGGTCGCGCAGGACCGCGGCGCGCGAGACCAGCCCGCCCAGGGAGTGGCCGACCAGGTGCAGCGGCCCCGCGCCCCCCAGGGCGCCGGCCTGGGCCAGGACGTCGAGGGCCAGCTCGTGGAGCTCGTAGGCGGACTCCTCGCGCGGACCGGGGCTCTCGTGCTGCCCGCGCCCGTCGACGGCGACCACCCGGTACCCGGCGGCGGCGAGCGGTTCCAGCAGGGCGATGAAGTCCTCCTTGCTGCCCGTGAACCCGGGGACCAGCAGGGCGGTGCCGCGCACCGGCCGGCCCGCCTCGTGCACGGCGAACTCGCCGCGGGAGGTGGCCAGGCGGTACGCGCGGGCGGCGGGGGGCAGGGTGAGGCGCGGCGGCTTGCTCATGGCCCGAGGTTACCGGCCCGTAGGCCCCGGGTACGAGGACGGCCCCGGCCCCCTCGAAAGGGAACCGGGGCCGTACC
This sequence comes from Streptomyces sp. NPDC096136, assembly GCF_044763325.1. Classification (NCBI taxonomy): domain Bacteria; kingdom Bacillati; phylum Actinomycetota; class Actinomycetes; order Kitasatosporales; family Streptomycetaceae; genus Streptomyces; species Streptomyces sp. NPDC096136. Next base: position 469,289 of record NZ_JBIWFZ010000003.1, read on the forward strand.
GTCGTGCGCCCGTGCCTACCGGAAGCGGCGGGTCGTGCGGACCGGCTCGCTCGGCGGGGCGATCTGGAACTGCGGCTCGGAGTCCGCGGCGGCCGCCTTGCGGGTCCGGCGGCGGGGCGCCACGGGCGCCTCGTCGATGACCACGGCCGGGATCGGGGTGGCCACGGCCTTGCGGGTCGGGACCCGGCGCGGCCGGACCGGAGCCGACGCCTCGGCGACCGGGGCGGCGGCCACGGGGGCCTCGGCCACCGACGCCTCGGCCACGGCGGCCTTGCGGGTCCGGGTGCGCTTCGGCTTCGCCGGAGCCTCCTCGGCCACCACCGGGGCCTCGACCACCGGGGCCTCGACCACGGGGGCCTCGGCGACCGGGGCCTCCACGGCCGCGACGGCCGTCTTGCGGGTCCGGGCGCGGCGCGGCTTGACCACCGCCGCCTCCTCGACCGCGACCACGGCCGGAGCCGGGGCCTCGACCGCCGGCGCCTCGGCGACGGGAGCCTCGGCCCCGTCGACCGCGGCCACGGCCGCGGCCGTCAGCCGGGTGCGGCGGCGTCGCGGGCGGCGCGGCTCGTCGTCGGCGGGGGCCTCGACGGCCGGGGTCACCTCGGTGGCCGCGGCCTCGACCTCGGCGCCGACCTCCGAACCGCCGCGGGTGCGGCGGCGCTGGCGCGGCGTACGGGTCCGGGCGGGACGCTCCTCGGCCGGAGCGGCGGCGCCGCGGCCGCCACGGCCACCGCGCCCGCCGGTCTCGCCCAGGTCCTCCAGCTCCTCGGCCTTCAGGCCGGCCCGCGTGCGCTCGGCGCGCGGCAGGATGCCCTTGGTGCCGGCCGGGATGCCCAGCTCCTCGTACAGGTGCGGGGAGGTGGAGTACGTCTCGACCGGGTCGTGGAAGTCCAGCTCCAGCGCCTTGTTGATCAGCTGCCAGCGCGGGATGTCGTCCCAGTCGACCAGGGTGACGGCGGTGCCCTTCGCGCCCGCTCGGCCGGTGCGGCCCACGCGGTGCAGGAAGGTCTTCTCGTCCTCCGGCGTCTGGTAGTTGATGACGTGGGTCACGCCCTCGACGTCGATGCCGCGCGCGGCGACGTCGGTGCACACCAGCACGTCGACCTTGCCGTTGCGGAACGCGCGCAGCGCCTGCTCGCGGGCGCCCTGGCCCAGGTCGCCGTGGACGGCGCCGGAGGCGAAGCCGCGCCGCTCCAGCTGCTCGGCGATGTCGGCGGCCGTGCGCTTGGTACGGCAGAAGATCATCGCGAGCCCGCGGCCGTCGGCCTGGAGGATGCGGGAGACGAGCTCCGGCTTGTCCATGTTGTGCGCGCGGAAGACGTGCTGCTTGATGTTGGCGACGGTCGCGCCCTCGCCGTCTTCGGAGACGGCGCGGATGTGCGTCGGCTGCGACATGTAGCGGCGGGCCAGACCGATGACCGCGCCCGGCATGGTCGCCGAGAACAGCATCGTCTGCCGCTTGGCCGGCAGCAGGTTCATGATCTTCTCGACGTCGGGCAGGAAGCCCAGGTCGAGCATCTCGTCGGCCTCGTCGAGGACGAGGGCCTTGACGCGGGACAGGTCGAGCTTCTTCTGCCCGGCCAGGTCCAGCAGGCGGCCCGGGGTGCCGACGATCACGTCGACGCCCTTCTGGAGCGCCTCGACCTGGGGCTCGTACGCGCGGCCGCCGTATATGGCGAGGACGCGGACGTTGCGGACCTTGCCCGCGGTGAGCAGGTCGTTGGTGACCTGGGTGCACAGCTCGCGGGTCGGAACCACCACGAGGGCCTGCGGGGAGTCGGTGAGCTGCGCGGGCGTGGCCCGGCCGGCCTCGACGTCCGCGGGGACGACGACCCGCTCCAGCAGGGGGAGGCCGAAACCGAGCGTCTTGCCGGTGCCGGTCTTCGCCTGGCCGATGACGTCCGTGCCGGAGAGGGCGACGGGGAGGGTCATCTCCTGGATCGGGAAGGGGGACACGATGCCGACGGCTTCCAGGGCCTCGGCCGTCTCGGGGAAGATCCCGAGTTCTCGGAACGTAGTCAGGGTGCTGCCTCTTCTGTGAGACGCGGCGCGAGGCGGCGAGGGGGGTCCTACCGTGCCGGGCTTGCGGTACTGCGCCCGCCCGGGGTGGGGCGGGTCGTACGAAGCTGCGCGGGACCACTGCCATCGCTCAGGCGCTCGTGCCGCTGAGGGGGCCCCTCGTGGAGGCGGTACGCATGGGCGTACTCCCCGCTACGAGGGCGGTCGGGTGGAGCCGATCGGGCCACCGACCGGGCATCCTCATTCGGATGGCCCGCCGAGTATTCGGCAGGCGCATTACCACTGTACCCCGGAATCGCGCAGGTGTGTCGGGTGAATTCACCAGGTAGGCGGGTTTACACGGACCGAGAGCACGGAGGAGTGGTGCCTGGTCCCGCCTTTCGGCGGGCTATTGTGCGGAGCATGTCGACCGTTGAAAACGCATCTCCCGCCGACGACGACGCCCAGGGCGGGGCGCAGGGCATCGCCGCACAGGACTGGGCGACCGCTTCCGCCTCCCCGCAGTACCGGGCCGCCGTCGTGGACCTCCTCGGCGCGCTGGCGTACGGAGAGCTCGCGGCCTTCGAGCGCCTGGCGGAGGACGCGAAGCTCGCGCCCACCCTGGCCGACAAGGCCGAGCTGGCGAAGATGGCCTCCGCCGAATTCCACCACTTCGAGCGGCTGCGCGACCGGCTCGCGGCGATCGACGCCGAGCCCACCGCCGCGATGGAGCCCTTCGCGAAGGGCGTGGACGACTTCCACCGCCAGACCGCCCCCTCCGACTGGCTGGAGGGCCTGGTCAAGGCCTATGTCGGCGACTCGATCGCCAGCGACTTCTACCGCGAGGTCGCCACCCACCTCGACACCGACACCCGCGCCCTGGTCGTCGGCGTCCTCGACGACACGGGCCACGGCGGCTTCGCCGTCGAGAAGGTGCGCGCCGCCATCGAGGCGGACCCGCGCGTCGGCGGCCGGCTCGCGCTGTGGGCGCGCCGCCTGATGGGCGAGGCCCTCTCGCAGGCCCAGCGCGTGGTGGCCGAGCGCGACGCGCTGTCCACCATGCTGGTCGGCGGCGTGGACGGGATGGCGGCCGGCTTCGACCTGGCGGCCGTCGGCGAGATGTTCACCCGGATCACCAAGGCCCACACCAAGCGCATGGCCGCCCTCGGCCTCGCCGCCTAGGGTTCCCCCGGTCACGGTCGTCCGCGCCCGCCCTCAGCTCCGCGACGGGAGCGAAAACGGAGGGCGGCGCGGACCCCGGCCGCCCCCGGCGGCCGGGCGCAGCAGCAGGGACAGCACGACGGCCGACACCCCGAGTCCGCCCAGCAGGGTCGCGAACAGGGTGTTGTGTCCCGGCCCCAGCGACATGTGCGTCAGATAGGCCCCGAAAAGGGCGCCCGTCACCCCGCTGACCAGCACCGTTCTGGTGGAGGGAAGTCGCTTCGAGAGCACTCGCACGGCCACGCCCGCGAGGGCGAGGCCCAGCAGACCGGAGCCGACGGCCTCCATCAGCATCATCTGGTCACTCCCCTACGTCAGGGCAAACCGGGTCACTGCGGTCCTACCCGAAGCGGAAGAAACGGAAACGGCCCGGCGGATCCATCCGCCGGGCCGCTCCAGTCGTACTCCGGTGCCTCAGAGCGCTCCGAAACCGACCTTGCGCTGCGCCGGCTCGCCCAGGTCGACGTACGCCAGACGGTCGGACGGCACCAGGACCTTGCGGCCCTTGGTGTCGGTCAGGCTCAGCAGCGGCGCGGTGCCGGTCAGCGCGTCGGCGACGATGCTCTCCAGCTCCTCGGCGCTCAGGCCGCTCTCCAGCACGATCTCCCGGGGTGCGTGCTGCACGCCGATCTTGACCTCCACGGCTTTGTCCCTCCGACGGTCCGTTTCGCGCGATCAGCCGCGCCGTACCCGGTCCACATTAGCCCGGAGAGGGGACACGATCGGCTCGCGGCGGACACGCTCGCAGCGAACAGCGGCCGGTCAGGCCTCCGCGGCCTCCGTGCCGTGCAGCGGGAAGCCCGCGATGCCGCGCCAGGCGAGGGAGGTCAGCAGGCCCACCGCCGTGTCGCGGGCGACCGGGCTCTCGCTCGACAGCCAGTACCGGGCCACGACCTGCGAGACCCCGCCCAGGCCCACGGCAAGGAGCATCGACTCGTCCTTGGACAGTCCGGTGTCCTCGGCGATCACGTCGGAGATCGCCTCCGCGCACTGGAGCGAGACGCGGTCGACGCGTTCGCGCACCGCCGGCTCGTTGGTCAGGTCCGACTCGAACACCAGCCGGAACGCGCCGCCCTCGTCCTCGACGTAGGCGAAGTAGGCGTCCATCGTCGCCGCCACGCGCAGCTTGTTGTCGCTGGTGGACTCCAGCGCCCCGCGCACCGCCTGCAGGAGGTTCTCGCAGTGCTGGTCCAGCAGCGCCAGGTACAGGTCGAGCTTGCCGGGGAAGTGCTGGTAGAGCACCGGCTTGCTGACGCCCGCCCGCTCCGCGATGTCGTCCATGGCCGCAGCGTGGTAGCCCTGCGCGACGAACACCTCCTGGGCAGCGCCCAGCAGCTGGTTGCGCCGGGCACGGCGCGGCAGTCGCGTACCCCGCGGACGCGCTGCCTCGGTCTGCTCGATGGCTGTCACGCCGCCTCCCACTTTCTCTAAGAACACAGTGCGCTCTGCGCCGCGCCGCCATCGTACTTTTCGGTAACCGAATCTGGTGGGTTCAAGCCTAGTTTTCTCGCTGTGCGGACGGCCTGGACACACCCCGGACACGCTGGTCAGCGCCTGTCAGATGCTGTCAGCGGTAGTCCTCCTCGTCCAGGGGTACCACCCGGGCCTGCTCGGCGGCGTCCGCCTCGGGGGCCTCCCCCCGGTCCGCTCCGGTGAGCGGGTCGTCCTCCTGCTGCTGGATGTCGGCGAGCTGTTCGGCGGCGTCCGCCTCCGGAGCCTCGGCGTCGAGCGGGTCCGCGAACCGGTCCCGGAAGGTGTCCGGTTCCGCAGGGTCGACAGTCATTCCACTCCCCTCGCCTTCGCTCGTTCACTTACGAGCCTAGGAGGATGAGGAGCCCGACGCCAGGCGGTCCTGTGACCGCGGACACAAGGGATCTCAAGGGGGCGAGCGTGATCGTCTCGTAACATTGGCGCATGTCTTCGACCGAGCTGCCGGGCGTACGGTCCACCGCCGAGCCGACCTCCCAGGTGGGAGCCGTCCGGGTGGGCGAGGGAGAGGGGCTGCGCACCGTCGCGCTGCCGGGCCTGGAGATGAACGTACGTTTCCGGCCACCGCAGCGGGAGGGTCTGCCGCCCGCGCTGTTCGTGCACGGACTCGGCGGTTCCTCCCAGAACTGGTCGGCGCTCATGGAGCAGCTGGCCGACGCCGTCGACGGCGAGGCGCTCGACCTGCCCGGCTTCGGCTGGTCCGCGCCGCCCGCCGACCGCGACTACTCGATCACGGCGATGGCCCGCGCCGTCATCCGTCACCTCGACGCCGCAGGGCGCGGCCCGGTCCACCTGTTCGGCAACTCCCTCGGCGGCGCCGTCTCCACCCGCGTCGCGGCGGTCCGCCCCGACCTCGTGCGCACGCTGACGCTGGTCTCGCCCGCGCTGCCCGAGCTGCGGGTGCAGAGCTCGGCCGTGCCCACCGCCCTGCTGGCCCTGCCCGGCGCGCCCGCCCTGCTCGGTCGCCTCGCCCGGCACCTGACGGCCGAACAGCGCACCCTGGGAGTGACGGCCCTCTGTTACGGAGACCCCTCACGGGTGACACCGGAAGGCCTCCGCGGCGCCGTCGAGGAGATGGAACGGCGCATGGCCCTCCCGTACTTCTGGGAGGCGATGAGCCGTTCCTCGCGCGGAATCGTCGACGCCTACACGCTCGGCGGGCAACACGGGCTGTGGCGCCAGGCGCAGCGCGTGCTCGCGCCGACGCTGCTGGTCTACGGTGGCCGGGACCAGCTGGTCTCGTACCGTATGGCGCGCAAGGCCGCCGCGGCCTTCCGGGGTTCGCGGCTGCTGAGCCTGCCCGAGGCCGGACACGTGGCGATGATGGAGTACCCGGAGGTGGTGGCCGCCGCCTTCCGGGAGCTGCAGCGCGACACCGGCGCCCGGGACACCGACCGGGACACCGCAGACGGCAAGGGCTGAGGACGTGGGACGACATAGTCGCAAGGCCTCCGCCCCCGCCCGTCCGCAGCCGGCGCCCGCGCCGTCGCCGCACGGGCCCGGGCCGGACGGACCGTACGCAACCGAGGCCTACGCAACCGAGGCCTACGCGGCCGACCCCTACCCGCCGCAGGCGCGACCGCAGGCGCGGCCGCACGAGCCCGCTCCGCAGGCCCCCGCCCGGCACGGGGGGCCGGGCGGACGCCGCCGGTCCCCCGAGCCCGCCGCCGTGCACCAGGGCCTCGCCCCGTCCCCGGCCCGCCCCGGCGGCCACCCCGAACAGCGCGAGGAGGGCGGTGCCTGGGGCGCGGCGGCCCCCGCCTCCCCGTACGACGACCGGCGCGGCGCCCCCCGCGCCGCCGCGCCCGCCGCACCGCCCGCCCGGGACACCGGCACCCCCGCCTTCGGCACCCCGGCGGCCGGCTTCCCCCGGATCACCGGACAGCCCCAGGCCCCCGCGCCCGGGGCCGCGCCCGACCCCCTCATCTCCACCGGCTCCCACCGCCGCGTACCCGGCCCCCGCACGCCCGAGGCCCCCGGCGCCGACCGGCCCGCGAACGGCCGCGCCACCAGGGTCCGCACCTACACCGGGATCGCCGCGCTGGCCGTCACCGCCGTGCTCGCCGTCGTCGTCGCGGGCCAGGTCGCCACCGAGGGCGACACGGCCGCCTCCGGCGCGCGCGCCGCCGGGGACGACGCACCCCAGCGGCCCCCCGGCGACAAGGCCGCCTCCCGCTCCGACGGCCGCCCCACCCCCGCCTCCCCGCCGCCCGCGCAGCCGCTGACGTACGAGCAGCAGATGGCGCGGCAGCTGCCCATCGACGCGAAACTCACCGGCACGGGGGCCTTCGACACCGTCCCCGGCATCGCCAAGGCCCCCGGCAAGGGCAAGGTCGTGCGCTACCGCGTGGACGTGGAGCAGGGCCTCGGGATGGACCCGCAGCTCTTCGCGGAGGCCGTCCAGCGCACCCTCAACGACCCGCGCAGCTGGGGCCACGACGGTGCGATGACCTTCGAGCGGGTGCCGGACGGCAAGGCCGACTTCGTCATCACCCTGGCCAGTCCCGGCACCACCGGCGCGTGGTGCGCGAAGTCCGACCTGGACACCACCATCGACAACGTCTCCTGCGACTCGGCCAGCACCGAACGCGTGATGATCAACGCCTTCCGCTGGGGACAGGGATCGCAGACCTACGGCGCCGACCAGATGCTCGCCTACCGGCAGATGCTCATCAACCACGAGGTCGGCCACCGGCTCGGACACGGGCACGAGAGCTGCCGGAAACCGGGCTCACTCGCGCCGATCATGCAGCAGCAGACGAAATCCCTCGACATCGACGATATTCACTGCCTTCCCAACCCCTGGGTATTTCCCGGGAATTGACCGGACGGGGCGGGGGAGTGGCCGGTTCGTCCGTTGACAGGGCGTTCGGTGATCGGTAATTGTTCTCCGCATGTCGCACCGCCACACCTCCGCCGCGAGCGCCGCCATCGAGCTGGCGCTCCTCGGTGTGGCCGCGCACAGCGTGGCCGACATCTTCTGTCGCTGACGCTCCCCCTGGGCCCAGCGGCCCGGGAGGTCCCCCCGGCCTGAGCGCGCGACCCCCCTCTTTTCTCCTCCTGGCTCCGCCGCGCCCGGGCATTCCCTTCGCCCGCAGGCGCGGCTTCCCCTTTCCCGGCCCTGACCGCCGGTGATGCCCGACGTCGCCCCTCGCGTGGCCCTCCCGTACCCCCTTCACGCCGAGAGGTCCCTTTCGCCATGTCCCGTCAGTCCCACACATCGCGCCGCGTCGCCGCGCTCGCCGTCAGCCTCGTACTGGCCGGGGGCGCCGCCGCGTGCGGGCCCGAGGACGCGGCGGGCGGCTCCGGCGGCGAGTCCTCCGGCAAGCCCGGCGCCGCGGGCGCCCCGCAGAAGGGCGGCACCCTGACCGTCCTCAACGCCGAACCCCAGAACGACTTCGACCCGGCCCGCCTCTACACCTCGGGCGGCGGGAACGTCCCCTCGCTGGTCTTCCGCACGCTGACCACCCGCAACCGCGAGGACGGCCCGGCCGGGGCCAAGGTCGTCCCCGACCTGGCCACCGACCTCGGCCGGCCCAACGCCGACGCCACCGAGTGGACGTACACCCTCAAGGACGGCCTCGCCTACGAGGACGGCAGCCCGATCACCACCGCCGACATCAAGTACGGCATCGAGCGCTCCTTCGCCGCCGAACTCTCCGGCGGCGCCCCCTACCTGCGCGACTGGCTCGTCGGCGGGGAGACCTACGAGGGCCCCTACAAGGACGGAGGCAAGGGCCTCGACTCCATCACGGTCCCCGACGCCAAGACCATCGTCTTCAAACTCCGCAAGCCCGAGGGCGAGTTCCCCTTCCTGGCCACCCAGACCCAGTTCGCCCCCGTCCCCAGGGCCAAGGACACCGGAGTCACCTACGAGGAGCACCCCGTCTCCTCCGGCCCGTACAAGGTCGTCAAGAACACCGGCGACGGCGAGACCCTGCTGCTGGAGCGCAACGACCACTGGGACCCGAAGACGGACGGGGAGCGCAAGGCCTACCCCGACCGGATCGAGGTCCGCTCCGGCCTGGACGCGGCCGTCATCAACCAGCGGCTGACCACCGGCTCCGGCCCCGACGCCGCCGCCATCACCACCGACACCAACCTCGGCCCCGCCGAACTCGCCCAGATCGGCGACGACAAGGAGCTGGCCTCCCGCGTCGGCACCGGCCACTTCGGCTACGTCAACTACCTGGCCTTCAACCCGAAGGTCGCCCCCTTCGACGACCCCAGGGTCCGCCAGGCCGTCGCCTACGCGATCAACCGCACCAGCGTGGTCAACGCCGCCGGCGGCTCCGCCCTCGCCGAGCCCGCGACCACCTTCCTCCCCGAACGCGAGGCCTTCGGGTACACGGCGTACGACCACTTCCCGGCGGGCAAGACCGGCAACCCGGCCAAGGCCAGGGAACTGCTGAAGGAGGCCGGCCACCCCGACGGCCTGACCGTCACCCTCACCCACTCCAACGCCCAGAACCGCCAGACCGGCCCCGAGATCGCCACCGCCGTCCAGCAGGCCCTCGCCGCCGCCGGCATCACCGTCAAGCTCGAAGGCCTGGAGAACAACGCCTTCAACGAACGCCGCTGGGACGCGAAGAACACCCCCGGCCTCTTCCTCTCCCGCTGGGGCGCCGACTGGCCCTCCGGCGGCCCCTTCCTCGCCCCGATCTTCGACGGCCGGCAGATCGTCACCAACGGCTCCAACTACAACCACGCCCAGCTGAACGACCCTGCCGTGAACACCGAGATCGACGAGATCGCCAAGCTCACCGACCTCGCGGCCGCCGGCAAGCGCTGGGGCGCCCTCGACAAGAGGATCGGCGAGCAGGCCCTCGCCGTGCCGCTCTTCCACCCGGTCTACAAGCGCCTCGTCGGCAAGAACGTCAAGAACGTCGTCATCAGCGACTGGACCGGCGTCCTCGACATCTCGCAGGTCGCCGTCAAGTGAGCACCTTCCTCGACCGGCCGGCGCCGGCGAACGGGGCCCCCGCCCCGGCCGCGGGCGCCGGCCGCCGGGTCCGGCGGTGGCTGCGCGGGCGTCCGTCCGCCCTCGCGGCCGCCGCCGTCCTGGCCCTCCTCGTCCTCCTCGCCCTCGCCGCACCCCTGGTCGCCCACCTCACCGGACAGGACCCGAACGCCTACCACGACGACCTCGTGGACTCGGCCCGCGGCGGCGTCCCCCTCGGCCCCTTCGGCGGGATCTCCGCCGACCACTGGCTCGGCGTCGAACCCGGCACCGGCCGCGACCTGTTCACCCGACTCCTCCACGGGGCGCGGATCTCCCTCCTGGTCTCCCTCGGCGCCACCGTCGTCCAGGTGTCCATCGGCGTCGCCGCCGGACTCGCCGCGGCCCTCGGCAACCGCCACCTGGGCCGGCTCATCGGCGGGGTCACCGACGTGATGATCGCCCTGCCCATGCTGGTCCTGGCCATCGCGCTGACCGCCGTCGTCCCGCCCGACTTCCCGCGCCCGCTGCTGCTGGTCCTCGTCATCGGCGTCCTCGACTGGGGCGGCACCGCCCGCCTGGTACGCGCCCAGACCCTTTCCCTGCGCGGCCTGGACTTCGTGGAGGCCGCCCGGCTGGCGGGCAACGGCCCCCTGCGGATCGCCCGCCGCGAACTGCTGCCCTCGCTGGCCGCCCCCGTCATCACCCTCGCCGCCCTCAAGGTCCCGACCAACATGGTGATCGAGGCCTCGCTGTCCTTCCTCGGGGTCGGCGTGAAGCCGCCCACCCCGTCCTGGGGGCAGATGCTCTCCAGCGCGCAGACCTGGTTCCGCGCCGACCCCGCCTACGTGCTGCTCCCCGCCGGGCTGCTCTTCGTCACCGTGCTGGCCTTCACCGTCCTCGGCGACGCCGTCCGCACGGCCCTCGACCCGCGCGAGGGCTCGCGCCTGCGGGTCGGCACCGGAAAGGAGCGCACGGCGTGACCCGCTTCCTCCTCACCCGCCTCGGCGGGGCCCTGGTGGTCCTGCTCGCCCTCTCCGCCCTCGTCTACGCCCTCTTCTACGTCGCCCCCGGCGACCCCGCCCGCCTGGCCTGCGGGGAACGCTGCGACCCGCAGCAGATCGCCCAGGTCCGCGAGCAGCTCGGGCTGAACGACCCCACCGTCTCCCAGTACCTGCACTTCCTCCAGGGGCTGGTGGCCGGACGTGACTACTCCGGCGGCGCCGGACGGGTGCTGCACTGCGACGCGCCCTGCCTCGGCTTCTCGTACCAGAACGACCGGCAGGTCACCGGACTCCTCCTGGAGCGGCTGCCCGCCACCTTCTCCCTGGCGCTGGGCGCCCTCGTCATCTGGCTCGTCGTCGGCGTCGGCACCGGACTCCTCTCGGCGGTCCGCCGGGGCCGGGCCACCGAGCGGGTGCTGACCGTCCTGACCCTCGCCGCCACCGGCACGCCCGTCTTCATCCTCGGGCTGCTGCTGCTCATGGCCGTCTGCGCCCAGCTGCGGTGGCTGCCCTTCCCGACGTACGTGCCCTTCGGCGAGGACCCCGAGCAGTGGGCCTGGAACCTGCTGCTGCCCTGGGTGACCCTCGGCTTCTTCGAAAGCGCCAAATACGCCCGGCTGACCCGCAGCGCCACCCTGGAGACCCTCGCCGAGGACCACATCCGCACCTTCCGCGCCTACGGGGTGGGGGAGCGCAGGATCGTCACCCGGCACGCGGTGCGCGGGGCCGTGGCCCCCGTGATCGCCCTCAGCGCCGTGGACTTCGGCACGATGATCGGCGGCGCGGTGCTCACCGAGTCCCTCTTCGGCATCCCCGGCCTCGGCAAGACCCTCATCGACGGGGTCCGGGTCGTGGACCTGCCCGTCGTCGTCGGCGTCGTCCTCGCCATGGGCACGGCCGTCGTCCTCGCCGGCGTCGTCGCCGACCTCCTCTACGCCCTCGCCGACCGAAGGGTGGCCCTCACATGACCGAGCACCTGGTGGACGTGACCGGCCTCGCGGTCGACTTCCCCGTCGGAGCCCCCGGCTCCCACGTCCGCGCCGTCGACGGGATCTCCTTCACCCTGGAGCCCGGCCGGGCCCTCGGCATCGTCGGGGAGTCCGGCAGCGGCAAGTCCACCGTGGCGGCCGCCCTCCTCGGACTGCACCGGGGCACCGGCGCCCGGCTCGCCGGCACCGTCCGGGTCGGCGGCACCGACGTGGCCGCCGCCTCCCCGGCCGAACTGCGCGCCCTGCGGGGCGCGACCGCCGCCATGGTCTTCCAGGACCCGCTGAGCTCCCTCGACCCCTACCACGCCGTCGGCGACCAGATCGCCGAGGTGTACCGCGTCCACACCGCCGCCACCCGCCGGGCCGCCCGCGCCCGGGCCGTGGAGGTCCTCGACCGCGTCGGCATCCCCGACGCGGCCCGCCGCTCCCGCGCCCGGCCGCACGAGTTCAGCGGCGGCATGCGCCAGCGCGCCCTCATCGCGATGGCCCTGGCCTGCGAACCCCGCCTCCTGATCGCCGACGAGCCGACCACCGCCCTCGACGTCACGGTCCAGGCCCAGATCCTGGACCTCCTGCAGGGCCTGCGCGAGGAACGCGGCCTCGGCCTGCTCCTCGTCACCCACGACGTGGGCGTGGCGGCGGAGACCGTGGACGAACTCCTGGTCATGCGGGGCGGCCGCGCGGTGGAGCACGGCCCGGTCGGCCGGGTCCTCGCCTCCCCGACGGCCCCGTACACCCGCGCCCTGCTGGCGGCGGTGCCGCGCATCCCGGCCCCGGCGCCGTTCGAGGCGCGGGGGTCCGGGGGCGGAGCCCCCGCGGGGGTCCGGGGCGCGGCCCCGGGGAGCGGAGGAAGGGCGGGCGGGGGACCGGCCCCGCAGGGCGGCGGCGCACCCCCGGCCGTCGAAGCCACCGCCCTCCGCAAGGAGTTCGGCCGCGGCGAGCGCAAGGTCACGGCCGTGGACGGGGTCACGCTCTCCCTGCGCCCCGGCGAGACCCTCGGCATCGTCGGCGAGAGCGGCAGCGGCAAGAGCACCCTCGGCCGCATGCTCGTCGGCCTCCTGCCCCCCACCGGCGGCGAGCTCCGCCACGCCGGCACCCCCACGACCGGCATCGCCCCCGGCGCCCAGATGGTCTTCCAGGACCCCGTCTCCTCCCTCAACCCCCGCCGCAGCATCGGCGAGTCCATCGCCGACCCGCTGCGCGCGGCCGGGGAACGCGACGCGGCCGCCCTCCGCGAACGGGTCGGGGAGCTGCTCACCCGGGTCGGCCTGGAGCCCGGCCACTACGACCGCTACCCGCACGAGTTCAGCGGCGGCCAGCGCCAGCGCGTCGGCATCGCCCGCGCCCTGGCCCCCCGGCCCCGGCTGATCGTCTGCGACGAGCCCGTCTCCGCCCTCGACGTCACCACCCAGGCCCAGGTCACGGCCCTACTGGCCCAACTCCAGCGGGAACTGGGCATCGCCCTCGTCTTCATCGCCCACGACCTGGCGGTGGTCCGGCAGGTCAGCGACCGCGTCGCCGTCATGCGCGCCGGCCGGGTCGTCGAGGAGGGGCCGGTGGACGAGGTCTACGGGCGGCCCTCCCACCCCTACACCCGGCAGCTCCTCGACGCCGTGCCCGCACTGGACCCGGAGCTCGCCGCCCGCCGCCGCGCGGCCCGGCAGGAGGTGTACGCGTAACGCCCCGAACGCGTCTTTCCTAGCGCGCTCGAACGCGAACCGTACGGGAAAGTTACGACTCTTCACCCCTTCCGGTGGCGCGACGGACAACCGTCCGCCGTGCCACCGGCGCATCCGCTTGAGTTCTCCCGCGGCGGGTCACCGGACCTGCGGCGACCGCCAGGAATCGGGAGAACGGGGGTGCCACGCGTGCGGATCGGACTGCTCATCGAAGGTGGTTATCCGTATGCGGCCGCGGAGGCGGGGCTCTGGTGCGACCGGCTCGTGCGCGGACTTCCGCAGCACGAGTTCGAGCTCTACGCGCTGAGCCGCAGTGCCGAACAGGAGGAGCGCGGCCGGGTACCGCTCCCACGGCACGTCACCCGCGTGCGCACCGCCCCCCTGTGGGCCCCCGCCGACGACGGCCGGACCCACGCGCGCCGCGAGCGGCGGCACTTCGCCGACGGCTTCCGGGAGCTGGTGCGCGGCATCTGCGGCGGGGGCGCCGCCACCGCCGGCCCCGAGTCCGCAGAGGCCTTCGCGGCCGGGCTCTACGGGCTCGCCGACCTCGCCCGCGCGCACGGCGGGATGTACGCGGCCCTGCGCTCGGAGACCGCCGTACGGGCCCTGGAGGCCGGCTGCCGGGCCCCCGGCGCGGGCCGGGCCGTACGGGCGGCACGCGTCCCCGACCTGCTGGAGTTCGCCGACGGACTGGAGCGCCTGCTGCGGCCGCTGTCCCTCGACTGGTACGGGGACCCCGGACTCGGAGCCGTCGACGTCTGCCATGCCGCCGCCGGCGGGGTGGCCGCCCTCCCCGGACTCCTGGCCAAACGCTTCTGCGGGGTCCCGCTGCTGGTCACCGAGTACGGGGTCCAGCTGCGCGCCCACTACCTGGACCAGGGCTCCGACGGGCCGTCCGGGACCGGCGGGGGCGCCAGGCCGGCCGTCCGCGCCCTGCTCGCCGCCTTCCACGTCCGGCTGGCCGGGGAGATCTACGCCCGCGCCGACCTGCTGACTCCCGGCAACGCCCACGCCCGCCGCTGGCAGGAGCGCTGCGGCGCGCCCCGGGAACGGGTGCGGACCGTGTACCCGGGGATGGAGGCGGACCGATTCGCCGCCGTCGGCGAGGACCCCGGCTGCGGGGACCCGGACACCCTGGTGTGGGTCGGGCGGGTGGAGCCGGCCAAGGACCTGATCGCCCTGCTGCACGCCTTCGCGGAGATCCGCCGGGCCGCGCCGCGGACCCGGCTGCGGATCTTCGCCACGGCCGCCGCGCCGGGATACCTGGCCGACTGCCGCTCGCTGGCCGCACAGCTCTTCCCGGACGAGGCCGCCGACGCGCGGACGGTCGGGGAGAACCCCGTCGCCTTCGAGGAGGTCGGCGGACCCGAGGCGCCCTCGGCCGCCGACGCCTACGCGGCCGGCCGGATCGTGCTGCTCTCCTCGGTGATCGAGGGCTTCCCCCTCACCCTGGCCGAGGCGATGCTGTGCGGCCGGGCCACCGTGTCCACGGACGTCGGGGCCGTCTGCGAGGTCATCGGCGGCACCGGGCTCGTCGTCCCCCCGCGCAACCCCCGCGCCCTGGCCGACGCCTGCCTCGCCCTGCTCGGCGACACCGAACGGGCCCAGCGGCTCGGCGCGGCGGCCCGGGCCCGGGCGCTGGAGCTGTTCACCGTCGAACAGAACGTGGAGGCCTTCCGCGAGAGCTACCTGAGGCTCCTGGCCAAGGGCTCCTCGCGGGGGGAGGGGGAGGTCCCGTTCGGCCTGCCGGCGGAGGCGCGGCTCCCGGGGCACTGGACGACCCCGACCTGGATCGCCGCCGGGCCGGACGGGCCGGTCGAGCCCGCCGGGGTCGAGGGGGCGGCGGTATGACGACGTCGGACATCGCGGACGCGCCGCCGCCGGGCCTTCCCCCGGCCACCGCGGGGGGTGCGCCCGGCGCCGCGAACGCCGCGGAGGCCGGACCGGCCACCGCCGGCGCCGGCGCGGCGGCGCGCGGCCGGGAGGGGGGTGCGGCGCACCCCGGGCGGCGGGGCGGGGATCCCGTCAAGGCGCTGCTGCACCGGCACCGGGAGCTCTGCGCGCGGGCCGTCGACCCGTTGGAGATCGCCGCCGGGCTGGAGGCGCGCGGGATCACCGACCGGACCGCCGCGCGGTTCCGGCACCGGGACGTCTTCTCGCTCGCCGAGGAGCTGTACGCGCGGACCCCGCGCGGCGAGGAGCCCGCGGACCGGCCCGCCCCCGCCCCGGCCGGGGCCCGGGCGGGGATGCGCCGCTTCGGGTGCGCCCTGCTGCCCGGCGCCCTCGGGTGCGCGGCGGCCGCCGCCGGGCTGCCGTGGGCGGGGCTCCTCGCGGGGCTGCTCGCCGCCGCCGCGCTGGTGTGGCCCGGGCGGCCCGCCGGGGGCCGCTTTCCCTGGACCGCCCACCTGCTCGCGGCGGCCGCCGCCGGCGCCGCCGTCCACCGGCACGGCCCCGCCCTCGGCCCGGCCCTCGCGCTGGCCGTGGCCCCCGGCCACCTCACCGCCGTCCTCTACTCCGCCCGGGTCCGGCGCCGGCTCGCCGGGAGCCGGGCCCTGGACGAGTTCGCCGCCGGGGTCCGGCCCCTGGCGGCCGGAGCGCTCCTGCTGTTCACCGCGGCCGCCACGGGGGCCGCCGCGCTCGCCGGAGCCGCCCCGGCGACGGCCGTACCGCTCGCGGTGCTGCTGTTCCTGGTCCGGCTCCTCCTCGGCCACGGCGCCCACCGCGCACCGGTGGCCGCGGCCCTGGCGCTCGCCCTGGTCCCCGGCCCGGTCGCGGTGTACGCGGCCGTCGCGGGACTCCTCGTACACGCCCTCACCGCGCTCTCCCGTGCCTCCGCACACGCGCGTCCCTGAGCGCCGTACCCCCACCACCGACCCACCCACCCAAGGAGAAACAGGATGACCGGCCAGCCAACCAACCGAGGGGCCGCGCGATGAGGGTGCTGCTGATCGGAGCCAACGGTTACCTCGGCCGCTACGTCGCGGACCGGCTGCTCGCCGACCCCGCCGTCCAGCTCACCGCGCTCGGCCGCGGCGACGACGCCGACGTCCGCTTCGACCTCGCCACCGGCAGTCCCGGCGCCCTCACCCGCTTCCTGGACGCCGTCCACCCCGGCGTCGTCATCAACTGCGCGGGCGCCACCCGCGGCGGAGCCCGCGAACTCACCCGGCACAACACCGTCGCCGTCGCCACCATCTGCGAGTCCCTGCGCCGCAGCGGCTGCGGGGCCCGCCTCGTCCAGCTCGGCTGCGCCGCCGAGTACGGGCCCAGCCAGCCCGGCTCGTCCACGGCCGAGGACGCCGTCCCGAGACCCGGCGGACCGTACGGGGTCAGCAAGCTCGCCGCCACCGAGCTGGTGCTCGGCTCCGGACTGGACGCCGTCGTCCTGCGGGTCTTCTCGCCCGTCGGCCCCGGCACCCCGGCCGGGTCCCCGCTCGGCCGGCTCGCCGAGGCCATGCGGCGCGCCATGCAGTCCGGCGACGGGGAGCTCAAGCTCAGCGGGCTCGGCGTGCAGCGCGACTTCGTCGACGTACGGGACGTGGCCCGGGCCGTGCACGCCGCCTCCCTGTCCGCCGCCCAGGGCGTGGTCAACATCGGCACCGGGCGCGCGGTCCGGCTGCGCGACGCGGCGGCCGTCCTCGCCCGGGTCGCCGGCTACGGCGGCGCCCTCAACGAGCTGGACGTCCCGCACGGCGGACCGCACAACGCCCCGCACGGCCACCCCGGCCGCCCGCAGGGCCTGCCCGGCATCGGTTCGCCCCGCTCCGAGGCCACCGCCGAGCAGCTCGCCACCGCGGCCCCGCAGCCCTACCCGTACCCCGACGGCTGCGGCGCCTGGCAGCAGGCCGACGTCCGCACCGCCCGGGACCGGCTCGGCTGGCGGCCCCGGATCAACCTCGAGGAGTCCCTCGCCGACATCTGGATGGAGGCGGCGTGCCGTATCTGACCACCCCGCCCGGGGCCACGGCGACGGCCGCCACCGAGTCCGGCCGGCTCGGCCTGGGCATCCCCGGCTACGCGCACCCGCTGCTCGCCCCCGTGGAATGGGCCGAGCTGACCCGCCCCGGCACCCCGCTGCACTGGGCCGTGCTCAACGTCGCCGACGGCCCCGGCGGCCGCCCCGACCCGCACTGCACCGAGGCGGCCGCGAAGCTCCGGTGCGCGGGCGGCACCGTCCTGGGCCACCTCGCCCTGCGCGGCGGCACCCGGCCCTTCGGGGAGCTGGTCTCCGACGCCCACCGCTTCCGGGACTGGTACGGCGTCGGCGGCTTCTACCTGGCCGAAGCCCCCTCGGACCGGCCGGAGCTCGCCGGGACCCACCGGCTCACCGACGCCCTGCGGGGGCTCGGGGAGGACCTGCGGATCGTGCTCGGGCACGGCACGCACCCGTGCGAGGGCTACCTGGAGGCCGCCGACCAGCTGGTGACCTTCTCCGGGTCCTGGGCCGACTACCGCTGGTCGCAGGTGGCGGAGTGGACCGCCGACCACGCGCCGGAGCGGTTCTGCCACCTCGTCCACGGGGTGCCGCGCACCCATCTGGAGGAGGCGGTCCGCATCGCCCGCTGGCAGGGAGCCGGAACCATCTGGTTCACCGACCGGCGCGCGACCCCCGACCGGGACCCGTGGGAGTCGATGCCCGCGTACTGGGACGAATTCGTCTCACGCATCGGACCGGGTGTCTCGGAATGAAGAAGGGCGTGGCAGTGTTACGGGAAGAACCACCGTTCAGACATACCCATCTACGGAGTCCCCGTGTCGCTGCCACCCCTGGTCGAGCCAGCTGCTGAGCTCACCGTTGACGAGGTCCGTCGGTACTCCCGCCACCTGATCATCCCGGACGTCGGGATGGACGGCCAGAAGCGCCTGAAGAACGCCAAGGTGCTGGCCGTGGGCGCGGGCGGCCTCGGCTCGCCCGCCCTCATGTACCTCGCCGCGGCCGGCGTCGGCACGCTGGGCATCGTGGAGTTCGACGAGGTCGACGAGTCGAACCTGCAGCGCCAGATCATCCACAGCCAGTCGGACATCGGCCGCTCCAAGGCCGAGTCCGCCCGCGACAGTGTGCTGGGCATCAACCCGTACGTGAACGTGGTCCTTCACGAAGAGCGGCTCGAGGCCGAGAACGTGATGGAGATCTTCAGCCAGTACGACCTCATCGTCGACGGCACGGACAACTTCGCCACGCGCTACCTGGTCAACGACGCCTGCGTGCTGCTGAACAAGCCGTACGTGTGGGGCTCGATCTACCGCTTCGACGGCCAGGCCTCCGTGTTCTGGTCCGAGCACGGCCCCTGCTACCGCTGCCTCTACCCGGAGCCCCCGCCGCCGGGCATGGTCCCGAGCTGCGCCGAGGGCGGCGTCCTCGGCGTGCTCTGCGCGTCCATCGGCTCCATCCAGGTCACCGAGGCCATCAAGGTCCTCACCGGCGTCGGCGACCCGCTCGTCGGCCGCCTGATGATCTACGACGCCCTGGAGATGCAGTACCGCCAGGTCAAGGTCCGCAAGGACCCCGACTGCGCGGTCTGCGGTCCGAACGCGACCGTCACCGAGCTCATCGACTACGAGGCCTTCTGCGGCGTCGTCTCGGAGGAGGCCCAGGAGGCCGCCGCCGGCTCGACGATCACTCCCAAGCAGCTCAAGGAGTGGATCGACGAGGGCGAGGCGATCGAGATCATCGACGTCCGCGAGAAGAACGAGTACGAGATCGTCTCGATCCCCGGCGCGAAGCTGATCCCCAAGGGCGAGTTCCTGATGGGCACCGCCCTCCAGGACCTCCCGCAGGACAAGCGGATCGTCTTGCACTGCAAGACGGGTGTCCGCAGTGCGGAAGTCCTCGCGGTCCTCAAGAGCGCGGGCTTCGCGGACGCCGTCCACGTCGGCGGCGGCGTGATCGGCTGGGTCCACCAGATCGAGCCCGAGAAGCCGGTCTACTAGACCTGTCCCGGAGGGGTCGTACCGCTCGACGGTACGACCCCTTCGTCGTTCGCCGTCCCGGGGGTGCACACGGCGTTCGCGCCCGGCACCTTCCCGTCCAGCAGGTAGGAGTTCACCGCCTGCTGCACGCACGGGTCGCCGCTGTTGTACGCACCGTGCCCCTGGCCCTTGTACGTCAGCTCCACGCCCACGCCCTTGCCCAGCCGCTCCACCATGTTGCGCGCGCCCTCGTACGGGGTGGCGGGGTCGCCGGTGTTGCCGACGACCAGGATCGGGGCGGACCCGGGGGCGGAGACGTCCGGGGTCTGCCAGACCCCGGGCACCGGCCAGCCCGTGCAGCTCAGCAGCGCCCAGCCCAGGAAGTCCCCGAAGACCGCGGAGGCCTTGCGGAACTCCGGCAGCTTCGCCTTGGTCTCCTCCAGGCTGTAGCGGTCCTTGGAGTCCGCGCAGCTGATGGCGGTGTTGGCGGCGCCGATGTTGCTGTAACGGCCCTGCTGGTCCCGCCCGTTGAGGGCGTCGGACAGGGCCATCAGCAGCTGCCCCTGCCCGCCTTCGGCCTCGTCCAGGCCCTGTTCCAGCAGCGGCCACAGCTCCTTCGAGTACAGGGCCTGCGCGATGCCGTTCGTGGCCATCGTCTCGGTGAGCATCCGGTCGCCGATGCCGGGGATGGGCTTGGCCGCCAGGGCCTTCTGCAGCTTGACGATGTTCGCCTCGATCTCCTTGGCGGTGGTGCCCTGGATCCGGCACTGCTCGCCCCGGTCCACGCAGTCCTGGGCCCAGTTGTCGAGGGCCAGCTGGAAGCCCTTCGCCTGGCCGAGGGCGCCCTGGGCGGAGTCCTTGGTCGGGTCCACGACCGCGTCGAAGACGGCCCGGCCGACGTTCTTGGGGAAGAGGTGGGCGTAGACCCCGCCCAGCTCGGTGCCGTAGGAGATGCCGAAGTAGTTCAGCTTCTCGTCGCCGAGGGCCTGGCGGATGCGGTCGAGGTCGCGGGCCGCGTTCTCGGTGCCGACGTACGGGAGCACCTTGCCGGAGCGGGTCTTGCAGGCCTCCTGGTACTTGCCGAGCCCGTCGGTGAAGGCCTTCTCCTGCGCCGGGGTGGCGGGGGAGGAGTCCTGTCCGTAGTACGCGTCCAGCTGCTTGTCGTCCTCGCAGAGCACCGGGGCGCTGCGGCCGACCCCGCGCGGGTCGAAGCTCACCAGGTCGTACCGGTCGCGCAGGGCGGCGTAGTCCTTGGCGGCGCCGGGCAGGGTGGTGATCCCGGAGCCGCCGGGCCCGCCGAAGTTGAAGACGAGCGACCCGAGCCGCTCCTTGGGCTTCCTGGCCTTCGCCCGGATCAGGGCGATGGGGATGGTCTCCCCCTCCGGCTTGGAGTAGTCGAGCGGAACCTGGAGGGTGGCGCACTGCCAGTCCGCGGGCGGCGCCTGTCCGCCGCCCTGGGCGGCGTCCGGTGCCTCGCACTCCCCCCACTTCAGGGGCGGCGTGTCCATGGCGCCCCCCGACGGGGCCTTGCGCAGCCCGGCTTCCCCACCCGAACAGGCGCAGGTGGTGAGCAGCGCGGCGGCGACGGCGGCGGCTGCGGCGGTCCGGAGGGCGATCGTCGGCATACCCCCATCGTGGGCGTCCGCCCCGCGCTCCGCCCGCTGACGGTCCAGCCGGGTGACCCGCCCGTCCGGCCGTACGTCCGGGCCCGGACGCGGTCGGCCGCCGCCCGGCCGTGGCGACGCGGGCGGGAGGCCGGGGGCGGAGCCCCCGCGGAGCGGTGGTACCCCGGGATCCCGCGGAGCTAGATGGCTTCCTTCCGCGTCAGGTAGTTGAACGACACCCACCCCGGCAGCACCGGCAGCCAGAACGTCATCAACCGGAACAGCAGCACCGCGGAGATCGCCACCTCCTTCTCCAGCCCGGCCGCGATCAGCCCCAGCGTCAGCGTGGTCTCCACCGCGCCGATGCCACCGGGCGTGGGCGCCGCCGAGCCGAGCGCGTTGCCCGCGAGGAAGACCACCGCGATGCTCGCGTAGCTCAGGGTGTTCCCGCCCCCGAAGGCGCGGATGGACGCGTCCAGGCACATCACGAAGCAGCCGGTCAGCAGCAGCGTGCCGCCGATGCCCGTCATCAGCTTCTGCGGCCGCTGGAGCACGTCCAGCATGCGCGGCACGACGCCCGCGAACAGCGCCCGCACCCGCGTCACCACGAACTTCCGCAGGAACGGCACCGCCGTGACGACCAGCACCAGCACCGCCACCGTCAGCAGACCCGCGATGACCGTCCTCGACGGGGTCATCTCCGGGGTCTTCTCCGTCCCCGTCAGGTAGCCGAAGGACAGCAGCAGCAGGATGTGGCAGGCCAGCGAGAACAGCTGCGAGGCGCCGACGCTCGCCACCGCCAGCCCCGGCCGCACCCCCGCCCGCTGGAGGAACCGGGTGTTCAGCGCGTACCCGCCGACCGCGGCCGGGGCCACCAGCTTCACGAAGGACCCCGCCACCTGCGTGACCACCGACCGCAGGAACGACACCCGCTCGGGTACGAACCCCAGCAGGCTCATCGCCGCCGCCACGTACGTGAGCGCCGAGAAGGCCAGCGCGGCCCCCACCCAGCCCCACTGCGCCTCGCCGACGATGGTCGCGAAGTCGACGTGGGCCAGCTGGGTGAGCAGGAAGTACGCGCCGAAGGCGCCCGCGATGAACGACACCAGCGTCCGCGGCCGGATCCGCTCCAGCCGGGCCGGCTCCACCGGGGCCTGCGGGCGGATCAGCAGCACCTGCTTGCGGATCTGGCTCAGCAGGTCCTCCTCCCGCGCCCCTTCCAGCGCGTCGTCCAGCGCCCTCTTCTCCGCCTTGCGCTCCGCGGCCGCCGAGGTCCCGGACGTCCCCGACGCCGCCTCCCGGGCCGCCTTCGCCTGGCGGGAGGACTCCAGCACGGCCTCCCGCTGCCGGTCGGCCCGCTCCCGGGCCAGTCGGCGCAGCGTCGCCCGCGTGGAGC
Source organism: Streptomyces sp. NPDC096136 (assembly GCF_044763325.1). NCBI lineage: Bacteria > Bacillati > Actinomycetota > Actinomycetes > Kitasatosporales > Streptomycetaceae > Streptomyces > Streptomyces sp. NPDC096136. The sequence goes on from NZ_JBIWFZ010000003.1 coordinate 491,517, forward strand.
GGCTCAGCGCGATCGGCTGGAGCAGCGGCAGGCAGTCCGCGACCGTGTCCGGGCCCAGTACCGACACCGCCGAGGCCACCGACCGCTCCGCGCCGACCCGCAGGCCGAGGGTGGTCAGCAGCTGTGCGACGTCCATCCGCAGGACGAGGTCGCCGGCGGCGATCTCGCCGCCCCGCAGGTCGGTGAGGACGACCTTGCCGGAACGATCCACCACCAACGCGTCCCCGGTGAGGCGGCGGTGGGCGATCCGGCGCGACTGGAGGGCCCGTACCTGCTCCCACGCGTTGCGGATCAGCTCGTCGGTGATCTCCTCGTCGGGGAGGGCGTCGAGGGTGCGGCCGCCGAGGTGCTCGTAGACCAGCATCACGGCGTCCGGGCCCAGTTCGGAGGTGGCGATCAGCCTCTGCGCGTTCGCCCCGGCCGCGATCGCCGCGTACGCGAGGAGGGCCTCCTGCTCCAGGGCCTGGCGCAGCGACTGGATGCTGCGCCGGGTGGTGATCCCGCGCAGGGTCATCCGCCGCCACACCCGGTAGAAGAACCCCTGCGCCTGCTGCTCGCGGTCCACGACGGTGACGTCCAGCGGCGGGCCGTCCTCCAGGGTGACGTGGTAGCGCCGGCCCCGGTCTCCGGTCTCGGCGGTGTCCCCGTCGGACGCCTCCGCACGCATCGCGCTGACCGGCTGGAAGCCGACGCGGCGCAGTCCGGCGAGGAGGTGCTGCCCGGTGGGGCGGACGTTCGGCGAGCCGACCGCGTACAGGGTCCCGTACGCGACGCTCCAGCCGATGAGCACCGTCAGGATGATCGAGAAGGGCGTGGTGTACCCGCTGACCAGCATCGCGAAGGCGTCCAGCAGCAGCACCACCCACAGGGCCACCCGCCAGCGCGGCCGCCGCGTCATCCCGACGGCGGTCATGTACGCGATCACGGGCGCGAGGTACCCGTGCACCGGGTCGGTGAGCGCCCCGCCGCCGGCGGAGCGGGTCAGGGCGTCCTGGATGGTCTCCGGGGCGGCCTGGGAGACCCACAGGTCGGTGGCGAGGGTGACCCCGTGCGCGAGGACGGCGGCCAGGACGCCGTCGGCGATGCGCAGCCCGTCGCGTTTGATCAGCCGCTCGATGGCGAAGGCGACCGGCACGAGCAGCACCGCGATGCTGGACACCAGGCCCGCGACCTTGATCAGCACGTCCGGCGCCTGGCCGGTGCCCTTGCTGATGTCGGCCTCCAGGCCCACGGTCGTGCCGTGGGCGAAGGCGGCGATGCCGAGCACGACGGCGATCCCGAGGACGCCGACGAGCAGGCGCACCAGGTCGGAGGGGCGGTGCACGCGGGCGGCGAGCAGCGGCTCGTCCACCTCGACGCGGTCCGCCGCCGTCGGGGTGTGGCCGGGCGGGTCGTCGGGGTGCGGGTCGTGCGGCGCCGGCCGGGCGTTCCCGTCCGCGCCGGAGTCCCCGGCGGCCCCCCCGCGGGCGTCCGCCGCGGGCTCGACGGGGCGTGCGCCGGCCCCGTCGGGCGCGTCGTCGTGCGGGCGGGCGTCCCCGCCCGATCCCGCGCCGTCCGGAGGGCTCACACCCCGCTCCTTCGCCGTCACTTCCGTCTCTTCTTGATCACGTATCACCAGTCACCGCCCGGAAGATGGTGGCACGGACCGGCACCCTCGCGGGGCATCAGGGTGCGCGCCGGTATGGAACCGAAGCTTCCGCCGAGGCGCCCCCGGCATCCGGCACCATGGGCCGAATGAGCGGAGAGCTGCCCGCGTACGCGGAGCGGGTACTGGAGGTGGCCGAGCGGATTCCGCCCGGCCGGGTGATGACCTACGGCGACGTCGCCGAGTGGCTCGGCGAGGGCGGACCCCGCCAAGTCGGGCGCGTCATGGCCCTGTACGGAGGAGCCGTGCCCTGGTGGCGGGTGGTGCGCGCGGACGGCGTCCCCCTGCCCGGACACGAGCGGCGCGCCCTGGAGCACTACCGCACCGAGGGCACCCCGCTGCGCGAGACCCCCTCCGGCGAGCCGCGCCTGGCGATGCGGCGGGCACGCTGGGACGGGAGCGGGACCTCCGCCGGAGGCGACGAGACTCACACCTGACGGCTGCGGCCATCCGGAATCCGGACGGGCACCCGGGGGCCCGTACGGGGGACGGCCCGCGGGCCCGCCGTGGCGACGCCCGGGCCCGCCGGGAGGGACTGCGGCGCCCCTCCCGGTTGCCGTAGCGTTGCCTCTTCGGCTCCGGCGCCCGCGCCGGCCGCCCGGCTGACAGCACCCGCAGACCCACCAGGACCGGCACCCCACGTGATCACCTCTTCTCCCGGCCGCTCGGAGCGGCGTACGCGTACGCCCGACGCGTACCGGCTGGTGCGCACCGGCCCGCGGCAGGTGGCCCCCCCTGTTCTGGACGCGGCCCAGCGGGCGGTGGTTGATCACACCGGCGGACCGCTGCTCGTCCTGGCCGGCCCGGGCACCGGCAAGACCACCACCCTCGTGGAGGCGGCCGCCGCCCGCGTCGAGGCCGGGACCGACCCGGCCCGCATCCTCGTCCTCACCTTCGGCCGCAAGGCGGCCGTCGAGCTGCGCGACCGCGCCGCCCTGCGGCTCGGCGGCGCCCGCGCACCGCAGGCCACCACCTTCCACTCCTTCTGCTACGGCCTGGTCCGTGCCCACCAGGACCACGAGCTCTTCGCCGACCCGCTGCGGCTGCTGTCCGGACCCGAGCAGGACGTGATGGTCCGCACCCTGCTGGAGGGCCAGCGCCGGCTGCGCTCCATCCGCTGGCCCGAGGACCTGCGGGCCGCGCTGACCACCCGCGGCTTCGCGGACGAGGTGCGCGCCGTCCTGGCCCGCGCCCGCGAGCTGGGCCTGGGCCCGCGCGCCCTCGCCGGCTTCGCCGACCGCATCGGCCGCCCCGACTGGAAGGCGGCGGCCGCCTTCCTCTCCGAGTACCTCGACGTCCTGGACCTCCAGGGCTCCCTCGACTACGCCGAACTGGTCCACCGCGCCGTCCTCCTCGCCGAGGAGACCCCGTCGGTCTCCTCCGCGTACGACGTGATCTACGTGGACGAGTACCAGGACACGGACGCCTCCCAGCTGAGGCTGCTGCGCGCGCTGAACGGCCCGGCCGGGACGCTGGTCGCCTTCGGCGACCCGGACCAGTCGATCTACGCCTTCCGGGGCGCCGACATCAACAACGTCCTCGACTTCGGGTCCTCCTTCCCGGGCGCGGAGGTCCGGGCCCTGACCGTGGGCCGCCGCTCGGGCGCGAACCTCCTGGCCGCCACCCGCCTGCTCACCGCCCGGATGCCGGTCCCGCGCCTGCCCGCCGCCGCCGTACGGGCGCACCGCGACCTCGCGCCCGCCCGCGAGGGCGGCAGCGCGGAGGTGTACACGTACCCGACGGCCGGGGCCGAGCTGGACAACATCGCCGACATCCTCCGCCGGGCCCACCTGGAGGACGGGGTGCCCTGGCAGGACATGGCCGTCCTGGTCCGCTCGGGCGGCCGCACCCTCCCGGCGATGCGCCGCGCCCTGATCGCGGCGGGCGTCCCGGCGGAGACGGACGCCACCACCACCCCCCTACGCCACGAACCGGCCCTGTCCCCCCTCCTGACGGCTCTCCGCCTCACCGCCACGGCCGCAGCCACCACACCACCACCCGCCGCCGGCCCGGCCGCAGCCCCGACCGCCACCGGCCCGGCCGCTTCCGCGTCGGCCGCCACCGGGCTGGACGCCACCGGGTTGGACGCTTCCGAGTCGGCCGCCACCGGGCTGGACGCCACCGGGTTGGACGCTTCCGCGTCGGCCGCCACCGGGCTGGACGCTTCCGTGCCGGACGGTTCCGTGCCGGGCGCCCCGCCCGCAGCCACCACCGCGTCGGCCACCGCCGGGCCGGATGCGGACCCGGACGGTTCGGCGCCGGGCGCCGCGCCGGCCGACGGGTCGGCCGCCCCCGCGCCCACCGCCGGGCCGGATGCGGACCGGGACGGTTCGGCGCCGGGCGCCGCGCCGGCCGACGGGTCGGCCGCCCCCGCGCCCACCGCCGGGCCGGATGCGGACCCGGACGGTTCCGTGCCGGGCGCCGCGCCCGCAGCCGCCGCGGCGCCGGTCGGTCCCGTCCCCGCCGTGGAGCCCGGGGGTGCCCCCGTGACCGCCGGAGGCGACGGGTGGGTCGGGGTCGAGGACGCCGTCGAGCTGCTCGGGTCGCCGCTCGGCGGGATGGACGCCGCCGACCTGCGCCGGCTCGGGCGGGCCCTGCGGGACGAGGAGCGGGCCGCCGGGGCCGCCGTGCCCGCGCCCTCCGACGTCCTGCTCGCCCGAGCCCTCGCCGAGCCCGAGCGCCTCACCGCGCACGACCCCGCGTACGCCCGCGGCGCGCAGCGCCTCGGCCTGCTCCTGCGCAAGACCCGCGAGCTCCTCCAGGGCGGCGGCACCGCCGAAGAGGCCCTGTGGACCCTCTGGGACGGCACCCCCTGGCCGCAGCGCCTCGAACGCCAGGCCCGCCGCGGCGGGCCCGCCGGCCGCAACGCCGACCGCGACCTCGACGCCGTCTGCGCCCTCTTCGACAACGCCGCCCGCGCCGAGGAGCGCACCGGCGGCCGCGGCGCGCTCAACTTCCTGGAGCAGCTCGAGGCCGAGGACATCGCCGCCGACACCCTCACCACCCGCGCCGTGCGCTCCGACGCCGTGCGCCTGATGACCGCCCACCGCTCCAAGGGCCTGGAGTGGGGCCTCGTCGTCGTCGCCGGGGTCCAGGAAGGGCTCTGGCCCGACCTGCGCCGCCGCGGCTCCCTCCTGGAGGCCGACCGCATCGGACGCGACGGCCTCGCCGAGCCCCTCACCCCCGGCGCCCTCCTCGCCGAGGAACGGCGGCTCTTCTACGTCGCCGCCACCCGCGCCCGCCACCGCCTCGTCGTCACCGCCGTCAAGGCCCCCGCCGAGGACGGCGACCAGCCCTCCCGCTTCCTCACCGAGCTCGGCGTCACCCCCAAGGACGTCACCGGCCGCCCCCGCCGCCCCCTGGCCGTCGCCGCCCTCGTCGCCGAGCTGCGCGCCACCACCGTCGACCCCGACGCCTCGCCCGCCCTGCGCGACGCCGCGGCCCGGCGCCTCGCCCGGCTCGCCGCGCTCACCGACGACGAGGACCGCCCCCTGGTCCCCGCCGCGCACCCGCAGCGCTGGTGGGGCCTGTACGAGCCCACCCGGGCCCCCGCCCCCCTCCGCGACCGCGACCGGGCGCTGAACCTCTCGCCCAGCTCCCTGGAGCAGCTCGCCGGCACCTGCTCCCTCCAGTGGTTCCTGGGCCGCGAGGTCAAGGCCGACGCCCCCTCCACCGCGGCCCAGGGCTTCGGCAACGTCGTCCACGTCCTCGCCGACGAGGTCGCCTCCGGCCGCACCCCCGCCGACCTCGCCGTCCTCATGGAGCGCCTGGACTCCGTCTGGGACGCCCTCGCCTTCGACGCCCCCTGGAAGTCCCGCCAGGAGAAGGACAACGCCCGCGCCGCCCTGGAACGCTTCCTGCGCTGGCACACCACCGACCGCGGCGGCCGCACCGCCGTGGCCACCGAGCACGACTTCGACGTCACCCTCGACGCCGGCGAGTACGCCGTCCGCATCCGCGGCTCCATGGACCGCGTCGAGGCCGACCCGCAGGGCCGCGCCTACGTCGTCGACTTCAAGACCGGCAAGCGCGCCCCCACCCGCGACGAGGTCGCCCGCCACCCCCAGCTCGCCGTCTACCAGCTCGCCGTCCGCGAGGGGGCCGTCGACGAGGTCTTCGACGGCCGGCGCCCCGAACCCGGCGGCGCCGAGCTCGTCCAGCTGCGCCAGGGCGCCGCGCAGCGCGACGGCGGCGACGGGGTCCCGAAGATCCAGGCGCAGGAGGGGCTGTCCGCGGGCAGTTCCGGCGAGTGGGTCGGCGACCTGCTGGCCACCGCCGCGGGCCGGGTCCTGGACGAACGCTTCGCACCCGCCACCGGCGAACACTGCAAGCGCTGCTCCTTCCGCAGCTCCTGCAGCGCCCTCCCCGAGGGCCGCCAGACCGTGGAGTGAGACGGCGGCCGGGAGTGTCGGCGCGGGCGGCTAGCCTTTTGAGGTGACCGCGTACGACTCCGGGCGCGCCCCCGTCCTCGACGATCCCGAGCAGCTCAAGGAGCTCCTCGGGATCCCCTTCACGCCCGAACAGCTGGCCTGCGTCACCGCCCCGCCCGCCCCCCAGGTCATCGTCGCCGGAGCCGGCTCCGGCAAGACCACGGTCATGGCCGCCCGCGTCGTCTGGCTCGTCGGCACCGGCGCGGTCGCCCCCGAACAGGTCCTCGGCCTCACCTTCACCAACAAGGCCGCCGGCGAACTCGCCGAACGCGTACGCAAAGCCCTCGCACGGGCCGGCATCACCGACCCGGAACCCTCCCCGGCCGACCCCGACGCGGCCGGCGGCGAGCCCCGCATCTCCACCTACCACGCCTTCGCCGGCCAGCTCCTCAAGGACCACGGCCTGCGCATCGGCCTCGAACCCAGCGCCCGCCTCCTCGCCGACGCCACCCGCTTCCAGCTCGCCGCCAAGGTGCTCCGCGAGGCCCCCGGCCCCTACCCCGCCCTCACCAAGTCCCTCCCCGACCTGGTCGGCGACCTCCTCGCGCTCGACGCGGAGCTCTCCGAGCACCTGGTCGAGCCGGCGGAGCTGCGCGCGTACGACACGGAGCTCCTCGGCGTCCTCGCGGACACCCGGCTCACCAACGAGGACCTGCGCAAGGCCCCCGCGGCCGTCCGCGGCCGCCTGGAGCTGCTGGAGCTCGTCGTCCGCTACCGCGAGGCCAGGCGCTCCCGCGACCTGTTCGACTTCGGCGACCAGATAGCCCTTTCCGCGCGGCTCGCCACCACCCGCCCCGAGGTCGGCTCCCTGCTGCGGGAGGAGTTCCGCGTCGTCCTCCTCGACGAGTACCAGGACACCTCCGTCGCCCAGCGGCTGCTGCTGTCCGGCCTCTTCGGCGGGGGCACGGGACACGCCGTCACCGCCGTCGGCGACCCCTGCCAGGCCATCTACGGCTGGCGCGGCGCGTCCGTCGCCAACCTCGACGACTTCCCCGAGCACTTCCCGCACGCCGACGGCAGCCCCGCGACCCGGCTCTCGCTCAGCGAGAACCGCCGCAGCGGCGGCCGCCTGCTGGACCTCGCCAACGGGCTGGCCGCCCCGCTGCGCGCCCTGCACGAGGGCGTCGAGGCGCTGCGCCCCGCCCCGGGGGCCGAACACGACGGCCTGGTCCGCTGCGCGCTGCTGCCCACCCACGCCGAGGAGCTGGAGTGGGTCGGCGACTCCGTCGCGCACCTGGTGTGGACGGGCACGGAACCGGGCGAGATCGCCGTCCTGTGCCGCTCGGCCGCCGACTTCGCCCGCATCCAGGCGGTACTGGTCGCCCGCGACGTCCCGGTGGAGGTCGTCGGCCTGTCCGGCCTCCTGCACCTGCCCGAGGTGGCCGACCTGGTCTCGGTCTGCGAGGTGCTCCAGGACCCCGGCGCCAACGCCGCCCTGGTCCGCCTCCTCATCGGCCCGCGCTGGCGCATCGGCGCCCGCGACCTGGCGCTGCTCGGCCGCCTGGCCCGGCAGCTGGTGGCCCGCCCCGACGCCTCCGCCGGCCCCGACGGCCGCCTGGCGGCGGCGGTCGAGGGCGTCGACCCGGCCGAGGTCGTCTCCCTCGCCGACGCCCTGGAGACCTTCCTGGACGGCTCGGCCGCCCAGGACCTCCCCTTCTCCGCGGCCGCCCGGGTCCGCTTCGCGCACCTCGCGCAGGAACTCCGCGACCTGCGCCGCTCCCTCTCCGACCCGCTGATGGACGTCCTGCACCGGGTCCTGACCACCACCGGCCTGGACGTGGAACTCGCGGCCTCCCCCCACGCGCTGGCGGCCCGCCGGCGCGAGACCCTCTCGAACTTCCTGGACGTCGCGGCCGGCTTCGCGGCGCTGGACGGCGAGGCCACCCTGCTGGCCTTCCTGGGCTTCCTGCGCACGGCCGCCCAGTACGAGAAGGGCCTGGACCACGCCCTGCCCGGCGGCGAGAACACGGTGAAGGTCCTCACGGCCCACAAGTCCAAGGGCCTGGAGTGGGACGTGGTGGTCGTCCCCGACCTGTGCGCGGGCTCCTTCCCGAAGGAGAAGGCCCCGGAGGCCTGGACGGCGTACCCGAAGGTGCTCCCGTACGCCCTGCGCGGCGACGCCGACACCCTCCCGGCCGACCCGGCGTGGACCTCGGCGGGCCTGAAGTCCTTCAAGGCGGCCCTGAAGTCCCACAAGGAGACGGAGGAGCTCCGCCTGGGCTACGTCACCTTCACCCGCCCCCGCTCCCTCCTGCTGGCCTCGGGCCACTGGTGGGGCCCCACCCAGAAGCGCCGCCGGGGCCCGTCGGCCTTCCTCCAGGCCCTCCACGACCACTGCGCCCGGGGCCACGGCGAGATCGAGGCCTGGGCGGACGCCCCCGACCCCGACGCCGAGAACCCGGCCCTGGCCGAGGACGCCGCCGCGGACCACTCCTGGCCGCTCCCCCTGGACCCCGACTCCCTCGCCCTCCGCCGCCGGGCCGCCACCCTGGTCGAATCCCACCTGGCCGCCCCGGCACCGGCCCCCGCGGAAGCCCCCTACCTCTGGCCCCCCGACTGCGAGGACCCGTCCTACGGGAACGAACCCCCCGACGACCTCTGGGCAGACGAAGCCATGCCCGCGGACCCGTGGGACGAAGGCCCGACCCCGCCGCACGGCGTTCCCTCCCTGCCCGGGGCCCCGGACGACCCGCGGCCCGGCGAAGCCGTGCCCGCGGGGCCGCCCCCGGCCGAGACCGGCCCGGGCGCGCCCGGCGGTGGTCCGGACGACGACCTGTGGGCCGGTGAGGCCGTGCCCGCCCCGCGGGCGGCCGGGGCCGGGGTCCGGGGCGGAGCCCCGGTTTCGGGAAGGGGCGGGGTGGGGGAATCCGGCCTCCGGCCCGAACCCGCGGCCGCCGACGACCTCTGGGCGGGCGAGGCGCCGCCCGCGGGCCCGGTCCCGGCGGAGACCGGCCCGGGCGCGCCCGGCGGTGGTCCCGACGACGACCTGTGGGCCGGTGAGGCCGTGCTGCCCGGGGACGGGGCGGGGCCCGACGGCCCGGACGGCCGCGCGCCGGAGCACCCGCACGCCCCCGCGCCGCAGGGCGCCGGGCTGACCGCCGAGGAGGCGCGGGCCGTGGCCTCCTGGGACCGGGACCTCGACGCCCTGGAGGGCGAGCTGCTGCGCGCCCGCGCCGCCGTGCGCGACGTGGAGCTGCCCGCCGCCCTCTCCGCCAGCCAGCTCCTGCGCCTCGCCGCCGACGAGCAGGCGTTCGTCCGCGACCTGGCCCGCCCCATGCCCAAGCCCCCGCAGCCCGCGGCCCGCCAGGGCACCCGCTTCCACGCCTGGGTCGAGTCCCGCTTCGACGCGCTGCCCCTGCCCCACCTCGACGTCCTCGACCCCGCCGCCGACCTCCCCGGCGCCGACCAGGAGATCGCCGACGCCGCCGACCTCGAGGCCCTCAAGGCCGCCTTCGAGCGCAGCGAGTACGCCGAGCGCACCCCGTACCGGATGGAGGCCCCCGTCCAGCTCACCCTCGCCGGCCGGGTGATCCGCGGCCGGATCGACGCCGTCTACCGCAACCCCGACGGCTCGTACGAGGTCGTCGACTGGAAGACCGGCCGCACCACCCAGGCCGACCCCCTCCAGCTCGCCGTCTACCGCCTCGCCTGGGCGGAAGCCACCGGCACCCCCCTCGACCGGGTCGCCGCCGCCTTCCTCCACGTCCGCAGCGGCCGTGTCATCCGCCCCCGCGACCTCCCCGGCCGGGAGCGTCTTGAGCGGATCCTCCAAGGCACATCGGGCACGGACGGTGCCCACCAGGCGGACGGCTAGGCTCGTGGCCATGAGCGAAACCCCGGACAACGTCGTCCGCACGTACATCGACACGCACCGCACGGCCTTCCTCGACGACCTGGCCGAGTGGCTGCGCATCCCGTCCGTGTCGGCGCAGCCCGAACACGCGGGCGACGTACGCCGCAGCGCCGAATGGCTCGCCGCGAAGCTGAAGGAGACCGGCTTCCCGGTCGCCGACGTCTGGGAGACGGCCGGCGCCCCCGCCGTCTTCGCCCACTGGCCGGCCGCCGACCCGGCCGCCCCCACCGTCCTCGTCTACGGCCACCACGACGTCCAGCCCGCCGCCCTCGCCGACGGCTGGCACACCGAGCCCTTCGAGCCCGTCGTCAAGGACGGCCGGATGTACGGGCGCGGCGCGGCCGACGACAAGGGACAGGTCTTCTTCCACACCCTCGGCGTCCGCGCCCACCTCGCCGCCACCGGCGCCGGGGCCCCCGCCGTGCACCTCAAGCTCCTCATCGAGGGCGAGGAGGAGTCCGGCTCCCCGAACTTCCGCGCGCTCGTCGAGGCCCGCGCCGCCGAGCTCGCCGCCGACGTCGTGATCGTCTCCGACACCGGCATGTGGTCCGAGACCACCCCCACCGTCTGCACCGGCATGCGCGGCGTCGCCGACTGCGAGATCGACTTCCACGGCCCCGACCAGGACATCCACTCGGGCGCCTTCGGCGGAGCCGTGCCCAACCCGGCCACCGTCGCCGCCCGCCTCGTCGCCGCCCTGCACGACGAGGACGAGCGGGTCACGGTCCCCGGCTTCTACGACGGCATCACCGAGCTCACCGACGCCGAGCGCCGGCTGATCTCCGAGCTGCCCTTCGACGAGGCCGAGTGGCTGCGCACGGCCAAGTCCCACGCCGCCGCCGGCGAGGCCGGCTACTCCACCCTGGAGCGCGTCTGGGCCCGCCCCACCGCCGAGGTCAACGGCATCGGCGGCGGCTACCAGGGCCCCGGCGGCAAGACCATCGTCCCCGCCTCCGCCCACCTGAAGCTTTCGTTCCGCCTGGTCTCGGGGCAGGACCCGTACGAGGTCGAGGCCGCCGTACGGGAGTGGGTCGCGGCCCGCGTGCCCGCCGGCATCCGGCACTCGATCACCTTCGGCGCGCCCACCCGCCCCTGCCTCACCCCGCTGGACCACCCCGCGCTCCAGTCCGTCGTGCGCGCCATGGGCCGCGCCTTCGGGCAGCCGGTCCGCTTCACCCGTGAGGGCGGCTCGGGACCGGCGGCCGACCTCCAGGACGTCCTGGGGGCGCCCGTCCTCTTCCTCGGGATCTCCGTCCCCTCCGACGGATGGCACTCCCCGAACGAGAAGGTCGAGCTGGACCTGCTCCTCAAGGGCGTCGAGACCGCCGCCCACCTGTGGGGCGACCTCGCCGAGAACTGGGCCCCGCCCGCGCCCGTCGCGGCGGGGGCCGCCACCGCCTGACCGCACGCCCTGACCGCACGCACCCGCGTCCGTACGCCTGCCTTGTCCCATCCACCGGGGGAGTTGGAAGTACCCGTGAGCACGCACACCGAGCGCCCACTGTCGCTCACCGCGCCCAGCGACATAGACCGCGCCGCGCACCACCGCCTCGACGAGGCCTGGCTCGCCGCCGCCTGGAGCCACCCGACGACCCGCGTCTTCGTCGTCTCCGGCGGCCAGGTGCTGATCGACGACACCCCCGACGGCGGCACCGGCATCGTGATGACCGCGGCCTTCGAGGCCCCGGCCACCGAGACCCACCGCTACTTCCTGGGCACCGACGAGGACGGCGTACGGTACTTCGCCCTGCAGAAGGACTCGCTGCCGGGCCGCATGGACCAGTCGGCCCGCCCCGCCGGGCTCCGCGAGGCCGGCCTGCTGCTGTCCCCGCGCGACGCCGGGCTGATGGTGCACGCGGTCGCGCTGGAGAACTGGCAGCGCATGCACCGCTTCTGCTCCCGCTGCGGCGAGCGCACGGTGGTCGCGGCCGCCGGGCACATCCGCCGCTGCCCCGGCTGCGGCGCCGAGCACTACCCGCGCACCGACCCGGCGGTGATCATGCTGGTCACCGACGAGCAGGACCGCGCGCTGCTGGGCCGCCAGGTGCACTGGCCCGAGGGCCGCTTCTCCACGCTGGCCGGGTTCGTGGAGCCCGGGGAGTCGATCGAGCAGGCCGTCGTCCGCGAGGTGTGGGAGGAGGCGGGCGTGCGGATCGGCGAGGTCGAGTACGTCGCCAGCCAGCCCTGGCCCTTCCCGTACAGCCTGATGCTGGGCTTCAACGCCCGCGCCGTCAGCTCCGAGATCACGGTCGACGGCGAGGAGATCCAGGAGGCCCGCTGGTTCTCCCGCGAGGAGCTGGCCGAGGCGTTCGAGTCCGGCGCGGTCGTCCCGCCGTCGGGGATCTCGATCGCGGCCCGGCTCGTCGAGCTCTGGTACGGCCGGCCGCTGCCCAAGCCCGCGCCGTAACGTCCGTCACACGCGGAAGGCCCCCGCCTCGGCGGGGGCCTTCCGCTACCGCGGGCCGGGCGGCCGTCAGACCGCCAGGGCCTGCTTGACCTGGGCGAGGCTCGGGTTCGTCATGACGGACTCGTTGCCGGCGGAGGACTTCACGAGCACGGTCGGGACGGTCTGGTTGCCGCCGTTGGCCTGCTCCACGAACTTGGCGGACTCGGGGTCGAGCTCGATGTTGATCTCGTTGTACGCGATGCCCTCGCGGTCCAGCTGCGTCTTCAGCCGACGGCAGTAGCCGCACCAGGTGGTGCTGTACATCGTGACCGTGCCCGTGTCCTGCATGCTCGCTCCTCTGTGAGGTCTGGGGGAACCGGAGCCCCGCCCGGTCCGAGTACTCGAACGTACGCCGCCCCCGGGCCATTCCCGGCCGCCGCCCGGTATGACCCATCCGACAACCTGCCCGGTCCTGTGGACGGATTTCCCGGCCGCCCCACCCGACCTGGCAGCATGTTGGGGTGACAGCAGCAACGCACTTCCCCTCGTTCCCGGCCGGCCCGGGCACCGGCGCGGCCGACGCCGACGCCGTGCTCCTGGGCCTCGACCCGGAGCAGCGCGAGGTCGCCACGACCCTGCGCGGCCCGGTGTGCGTGCTGGCCGGAGCCGGTACCGGCAAGACCCGCGCGATCACCCACCGGATCGCGTACGGGGTCCGCTCCGGGCAGCTCATGCCCGCCAGCGTGCTCGCCGTCACCTTCACCAACCGCGCCGCCGGGGAGATGCGCGGCCGGCTGCGCGCCCTCGGCGCCGGCGGTGTCCAGGCGCGGACCTTCCACTCCGCCGCCCTGCGCCAGCTCCAGTACTTCTGGCCCAAGGCCGTCGGCGGCGACCTCCCCCGGCTCCTCGAACGCAAGATCCAGTTCGTGGCCGAGGCCGGCGCGCGCTGCCGCGTCCGCCTCGACCGGGGCGAGCTGCGCGACGTCACCGGCGAGATCGAGTGGGCCAAGGTCACCCAGACCGTCCCCGCCGACTACCCGGCCGCCGCCCTCAAGGCGGGCCGCGAGGCCCCCCGGGACACGGCCGAGATCGCCCAGATCTACAGCACCTACGAGCAGCTCAAGCGCGACCGCGGGATGATCGACTTCGAGGACGTGCTGCTCCTCACCGTCGGCATCCTCCAGGACCGGCACGACATCGCCGAGCAGATCCGCGCCCAGTACCAGCACTTCGTGGTCGACGAGTACCAGGACGTCAGCCCGCTCCAGCAGCGGCTGCTGGAGCTGTGGCTCGGCGAGCGCGACAGCCTCTGCGTCGTCGGCGACGCCAGCCAGACCATCTACTCCTTCACCGGCGCCACCCCCGACCACCTGCTCGACTTCCGCACCCGCTACCCCCGCGCGACCGTCGTCAAGCTGGTCCGCGACTACCGTTCCACCCCCCAGGTGGTCCACCTCGCCAACGGCCTGCTGGCCCAGGCGCGGGGGCGGGCCGCCGAGCACCGGCTGGAGCTGCTCTCCCAGCGCGAGCCCGGCCCCGACCCGGTCTACGCCGAGTACCCCGACGAGCCCGCCGAGGCCGAGGGCGTCGCCCGCCGGGTCCGCGACCTGATCGCCGCGGGGGTCCCGGCCGGAGAGATCGCCGTGCTCTACCGCATCAACGCCCAGTCCGAGGTCTACGAGCAGGCCCTCGCCGACGCCGGGGTCCCCTACCAGCTGCGCGGCGCCGAGCGCTTCTTCGAGCGGGCCGAGGTCCAGAAGGCGGTCCTCGCCCTGCGCGGAGCCGCCCGCTCCGCCGGCAACGACCCGCTGCTCGACGACGTCGTGGAGCTCGGCTCCCAGGTCCGGGCCGTGCTCAGCTCCACGGGCTGGACCGCCGAGCCCCCCACCGGCTCGGGCGCCGCGCGCGACCAGTGGGAGTCGCTGGCCGCGCTGGTCCGCCTGGCCGAGGACTTCGCCCGCAGCAGGCCCGGCGCCGGCCTGGCCGAGCTCACCGTCGAGCTGGACGAGCGCAGGGCCGCCCAGCACGCCCCGACCGTCCAGGGCGTCACCCTCGCCTCGCTGCACGCCGCGAAGGGCCTGGAGTGGGACGCGGTCTTCCTCGTCGGCCTCACCGACGGCATGGTCCCGATCACCTACGCCAAGACCGACGAGCAGGTCGAGGAGGAGCGCCGGCTGCTGTACGTCGGGGTCACCCGTGCGCGGCTGCACCTGACGCTCTCCTGGGCGCTCTCGCGGGCTCCGGGGGGCAGGGCCTCCCGCCGCCCCAGCCGCTTCCTGAACGGCCTGCGGCCGGGCTCGGCGGCCCCCGCGGCGCGGACGGGTGCCCCGGCCGAGCGCGGGGCCCGCAAGCGCGGCAGCCGGGGGCCGGCGCTGTGCCGGGTCTGCGGCAGGACCCTGACCGAGGCCGGGGACATGAAGCTGATGCGCTGCGGGGACTGCCCGTCCGACATGGACGAGGGCCTCTACTTGCGGCTGCGCGAGTGGCGGGCCGGCCAGTCGAAGCTCCAGGGGCTGCCCGCGTACTGCGTCTTCACGGACAAGACGCTGATGGCCATCGCGGAGGCCGCGCCCTCCGAGCCGGGCGAGCTCTCGATGATCCCTGGAGTCGGCGGCCGCAAGCTCGACCGGTACGGGGCCGACGTCCTGGCGATCTGCGCAGGCCAGGAGCCTGAGGGCGAGGATCCTGACGACGCGTAGAAACTCGTCGGAAAAATAGTTTGCACATGCCGCACGGATCCCCATAGGTTCTTAGCAACGGAAACGGTGGCTTCTCCGAAGCCCCGGATCCGTGCTGTACTTATCCGAATACGCATGGGACAGGCCCTCGGGCCCGGTCCCCGAGACGCCGAGAGGAGGCGAGACCAGTGACCAGCTTCATGACCTTCACCAAAATGACCGATCGCTCGGTCGACGCTTCCTGCCTGCTCGGTTCCGTCTCCCTCCGGGGCACCGGTCTGTCCGCGATTTCCGCCGGCAAGCCCGCCCTGCTGGCGACCCTTCCGGTCAGCGAGCGCAACGAGCGACCGACCAAGGCACTGGTGGCAGTAGCGGAAGCCCGGCAGGCGCATGGCGCCTATGGCTTCGCGGCCGCAGCCGGTGCCGCCAATGCCGGATCCACGACGCAGCAGACGAAGACGAAGCAGCAGCACCACCTGATGTGGGCCTTCCGCGGGCTCGAACCCTGGAGTGATCCAGCCTGATCGCATGATCAGGCCGGCGCCTTCAGGGCCGCGGAACCCCACCCGGGATCCGCGGCCCTTCTGTTTGTCCCCGACCGGGGACGACGGAGCGAAGGGGCCTCGGGACTGGCAGGACCAGGTAGCAGCCGCCACCCGGCCGACCGGCCGGAACGACTAGCCGAACAAGACGAGGAAGAGACAACCGTGCAACTCGAAGCGCACGCCCCGTCCACGACCCAGACCCGAACGATCTCCCCGCCCGCAGTCCCGGAGGACCCCGCCTTGACCCCCCTCACCGCGCTCACCGCGCTCGACGACGCCATCGAGAACCTCGGCGTCCCGGTACCCTGCCGCACCTTCGACCCCGAGGTCTTCTTCGCCGAGTCCCCGGCGGACGTCGAGTACGCCAAGTCCCTCTGCGGCACCTGCCCGCTGGTCGAGGCCTGCCTCGCCGGCGCGAAGGAGCGCCGCGAGCCCTGGGGCGTCTGGGGCGGAGAGCTCTTCGTCCAGGGCGTGGTCGTGGCCCGCAAGCGTCCCCGCGGCCGCCCGCGCAAGAACCCGGTTGCTGCGGCATGACCGCCCTCGGAACCATCGACCGCCCTCTGACGCACGACCCCTTGAAGCAGGCCCCCATGTCCCCTCACGCCACCACGAGCGAGCAGCCGAACGGCTCCGCCACCGCAGACTTCATCACCACCGGCGCGATCACCTCGCGTCAGAACAGGACCCGCGAAATGCAACTCATCCCAGAAGCCCTGGCCCGTGCGCATATGGACGACCGGCTGCGCGAGGTGGACGCCCAGCGTCACGCCGTGCGCCTGGTCACCGCCCGGCGCATGCAGCGCAAGGCCGAGCGCGTTTCCCTGCGCGCCCGGCGTGCGCTCGCCATGGCCGTCATGCACTGACCGTCCCGCACCGGGCCGGAAACCGGCTCGAAGGCGGCATGAAGACGGCTTGAGCACCGCCGCAGCCGGCCGAACCCGGCAGGCTGCGGCACTCCCCGGAGGGACCGGTCCGAACGGACCGGTCCCTCCGGTGCGTTGCGGGGCCCGGCGCGGCCCGCCGGGGATATCGTCTGGTGGTGGACCAGCCGAATCCCCACCCCGCCCAGCGGGGACCCGAGGACCAGCCCGTCGTCTGCGCGCGCTGCGGCGCCCGCTCCCCGAACGGGGCCCCGCCCACCTGGACCTGCTCCGTGGAGAACGGGACCAGACAGTACTTCTGCGTCGACTGCGCGCGCGCCAACCTCCGGGCGATCGAGGGCCGGCTCGACTCCTCCTGGTGGTGACGCCCGCTCAGCCGGCCGCCCCCGCCCCACCGCCCGGACGGGCGCTCAGTCCTCGGCAGTGAACCCGGGCAGCCAGGCGTCGAGTTCGTCCCGCAGCCGCACCGTCGCACCCAGCTGGCACAGCACCCCGATGGTGCTGAGCGTCACCCGGTGGATCAGCAGGTAGGACGGCGGCAGGTTGATCTGCCGCCCCAACTGGTGGGCGGGGGAGCGGGGATCGGCGATCCGCGCCGCCTGCCCGCGCAGCCACGACCGGGTGAAGGTGAACTCCTCCGCCTCGGCGGGCTCGATGATCGGCTTGAGGTAGTCGAGCACGGCGTCCGGGTCGAGTTCGATGGACTCCTTCACGAACCCCTCGGCGCACAGGTGCCCGTAGACCCCCTCGGCGTCCCCCTCCAGGGTCATCCGCAGCGACCGGCCGATCGGCTTGGGCCAGCCGCCCGGCAGCCGGTCCACCGTGCCGAAGTCCAGCACGCCCAGCCGCATCCGGCCGTCCGCCCCGGATATGAGCCGGAAGTTCCCCGGGTGCGGATCGGCGTGCAGCAGCCCGGTGCGCGCGGGACCGGAGAAGAGGAAGCGGGTCAGCAACTGGCCGGCCCGGTCGCGCTCCTCCCGCGTGCCGTCGGCGATGACCTCCGACAGCGGCGTCCCCTCCAGCCACCCGGTCACCAGCACCTGGTCGCCCTGGTGCACCACGTCCGGGACGACCACGTCGTCGTCCCCGTCGAAGGCGTCCGCGTGGGTGCGCTGCGCCTCGGCCTCCAGCTCGTAGTCCAGCTCTTCCGCGACCCGGTCGCGCAGCTCGGTGATCAGCGGCTTGACGTCCATGCCCGGGATGAGCGGGCCCAGCAGCCCGGCGAACCGGCCCAGCTGCTTGAGGTCCGACAGCAGTGCCTCCCCGGCCCCCGGGTACTGGACCTTGACCGCCACCTGCCGCCCGTCGTGCCACACCGCCCGGTGCACCTGTCCGATCGAGGCGGCCGCGGCCGGCTTGTCCTCGAACTCCTCGAACAGCTCCCGCCAGTCCTCGCCGAGCCGCTCCGCGAGCACCTGGTGCACCCGCGCGGCCGGCAGCGGAGGGGCCGCCTCCTGCAGCTTGGTCAGCGCCGCCCGGTAGGGCCCGACGACCTCCTCGGGGAGCGCCGACTCGAACACCGAGAGGGCCTGCCCGAACTTCATGGCACCCCCCTTGAGCTCGCCGAGCGTACGGAACAGCTGTTCGGCGGTGCGCTGCTGGAGCTCCCGGGCCACGATCTCGGCGGACTTCCCGCCGATCCGCTTCCCCAGCCCCCAGGTGGCCCGTCCCGCGATGCCGAGCGGCAGTGCGGCCAGCTTGACCGTACGGGTGACCGCCTTCCGGGGAAGATCAGACATACGCCCCTCCAGTTCCCAGACTGCTGTGCCGCGAGCGGCGGTTCGGGGCGCCCCTCGGCCCCCGACGCATCCTGCCATGGCCGTCCCGCCCACCGGACCGGGGCTCCTCCCGGGGCTCCGGCGGGAGTCAGGCCGCTCACGACCGCACCGCCCCGGGCTCCGCCGCCGGCACCGCCGCCGCGCACGGGCAGTCCGGGTGCGGGTCCAGCCCCGAGCGCTCCCAGTGCAGGGCGGGCAGGGCGGCCTCCCAGCGGGAGCCGGTGGAGGCGGGGAGCCGGCCGTCTAGGAAGGCCAGGGCGTGGGCCGCGGCCAGGCCGGCCACCGCCGTGGACAGCCCCAGATCGCAGGCGGCCCGCTCCCGGCGCCGGTGCGCCGACCGCCACTGGACCAGCATCCGCGGCCAGGCCGGATCCCGGTCGACGCGCTCGCGCTCCATGCACCCGGCGCAGGCCGTCACCCCCGGCAGCACCAGCGGACCGACCAGCCCCGTCCCCTCCAGCACCCCCGCGTACAGGTGCGGGACGCCCGTCGCCACCCAGTCGGCGGCCGTGGCCGGATCGGGCGCCCATGCCCGCAGGCCGTCCCGGGGCGCGACCACCACCAGCGCGACCTCCGGCCCGGGCCCCCCGGCCTCGCCCTCGCGCGGAGCCCGCCCCGGGGCCGCGTCGCGGACGAGCGCTCGGGCGGCCTCCGCCCGCAGCCGGCCCACGCTCCCCGGGCCCAGCCCGCCCGGAGCCACATCGGCCGCCTCCACCCGCCCCCCGTCGAGCACCTCGACCCGGCCCACCCCGGCCCCCGCCAGCACGGCGGCGATCAGCGCCCCCACCCGGCCGCTCCCGCGCACCCGGACCCGTATCGCCCGGCGGGCCGCGACCCCGCGCAGGTCGCCCCCGGGCTCCGGGTGCACCAGGGAGAGCGAGCCCAGATCGGGCCCCAGCCGCTCCAGTGCCTCGGGCCGGCTCCGCACGGCCTGCGCCGGCGCGCCCCCCGCCGTGGCGTCGTCGATCAGCCCGGCCCCCGCGAGCCGGCGGACCAGCCCGTCCGCCAGACCCTCCGGCAGTCCCATGCCCCGGGCCTCCGCACGCAGCAGCTCCATGCCGCGCGTCCCGTCGATCCGGTCGATGAGCGAGCCCGTGGCCGTGTCCACCGGGCCGAGCACCACCGCATGCGCCGGCGTCACCCCGAACTGGACCGTCTGCAGTTCCCGCCACGCCCGCGCAAGCGCCGGCTTCACCCTCGGATACATCGCCGCCTCCTCCTTCTGTCCCCGCACCGTCCGCCGCCGTTCCCCGGTGTTCCTCCGTCACGATGCCCGCCCGCCGCGACGGGTGCGGAGCTTTGTCCACAGGCAGGGGGTATCGGTCGTATGAGATGAATGCGAGAGGGATGCGTGCGGGGGGGGCGGGGGGCGTCCGCGGGGGGATCCTGTTCGAACCGCGGACGTGCGGGACGCCCGCCGCGGCGACCGGGTACCGTCGGGGCGTGCCCGCCGACCCCTCCCAGCGCGCCGTCGAAGTACGCCGGAGCGCCCGCCGCCGCAGGACCGTGTCCGCCTACCGCGAGGGCGACCGGACGGTCGTCCTGATCCCCGCCCGCATGTCCGAGGCGGAGGAGCGGCGCTGGGTGGGCGTCATGCTGGACAAGCTCGCCGCCCAGGAGAGCAGACGGACCCTCGGCGACACGGAACTCACCGAGCGCGCCGGGCGTTTGTCCGAGCAGTACCTCGGCGGACGCGCCCGCCCCCGTTCGGTCCGCTGGGTCACCAACCAGAACACCCGCTGGGGTTCCTGCACCCCCGCCGAAGGCAGCATCCGGCTCTCCCACCGGCTCCAGGGGATGCCGGAGTACGTCGTCGAGTACGTGCTGCTGCACGAGCTGGCGCACCTCCTCGTCCCGGGACACGGCCCCCGCTTCTGGGAGCTGCTGGAGGCGTACCCGAGGACCGAGCGGGCCCGCGGCTTCCTGGAGGGAGTGGTCGCGGCCGAGCGGCTGCCCCGGATCCCGGCCGCCCGGGAGGAGTGACCTCCCGCGGGCAAGCGATTTGTACCGGGTCGGTACCGGCTTGCCCGGATGTCGTCCGGAGCCGTTAGCCTGAGCGGCACACAACCGCGGGTACGCATCCGGCGGCACACGATCACGCGGGCGAGCAGCCGCACACGCACACTCGGGACGGGGGACGGTCGGACGTATGGCCAGGGAATTCCAACGCGGCCACAAGGCCAGGATCAGTGACCTGACGGCGGGTACCGATCTGTACGTGGGCGTCCAGATCGCCGGGCCCGGACTCACCTTCGACATCAGCTGCTTCGGCCTCGACGCCGACGAGCGCCTGTCGGACGACCGCTACTTCGTCTTCTACAACCAGCCGAAGTCGCCCGAGGAGTCCATCCAGCAGCTCGGCGCGCAGGCCGGGGACACCGAGTCGTTCCGGGTGACCCTCGACCACGTGCCCGCGTCCATCCACAAGCTCTCCTTCACCGCCACCCTCGACGGCGACGGACAGATGTCGCAGATCGGCCCCGGCTACATCCGGATCGTGGCCGGCGGCGAGGAAGTCGTCCGCTACTCCTTCACGGGCGCGGAGTTCAGCACCGAGCGCGCCCTGATGATCGGCGACTTCTACCGCAAGGACGTGTGGCGCTTCGCCGCCGTCGGCCAGGGCTTCGACGGCGGGCTCGCCGCGCTCCTGGAGAACTTCGGCGGCGAGGTCGCCGAGGAGGACGGGCAGCCGCAGCAGCAGGCCCCGGCCCAGCCGCAGTCCGCCGCCCCGGGCTTCGCTCCGCCGGCCCAGGCGGCCGCGCCGGCCCCGGCCCCCACCCCCTCCTACGGCGCCCCGGTCCACCAGCAGCAGCCGCCGCAGGCCCCCGCGCCGTACACCCCGCCCCAGCAGCAGCCCCAGCAGCAGCCCCCGGCGCCCGTGCACTCGGCCCCGACCATGGTCGGCCCGCTGACCCCGCCCGCCCCCGCGGCCCCGTACGGCCAGCCGCCCCACCCGCCGCAGCAGCCCGGCCCGCCCTCGTACGGCGGCCGCCCGCAGCAGCAGCACGGGTACGGCGCCCAGGTCCCGCCCCCGGGACCGGCCCCCGCCCCCTACGGCCAGCCGCCGCAGCCCTCCCACGGCGGCCAGGTCCCGCCCCAGCAGCAGGGCTACCCCCAGCAGCAGGGCTACGCCCAGCCCGGCCAGCCCCCGTACGGCCAGCAGGCCCCCTACGGCCAGCAGCCCCCGGCCCCCTACGGCCACCCGGCCGCCCCGCAGGCCGGACCGGGCCTCGCCGCCGCGCTCCAGCTGTACAAGGAGGCCCCCACGGGCGCCCGCTGGACCGCGCAGAACCACCAGCTCATGCGGGTCGACCTCGCGGCGGGCGGCGGCCAGCCCGTCCTCGCCCGCCAGGGCAGCATGGTCCTCTACCAGGGCAAGGTCGACTTCAGCTACAAGGGCGCGGGCTTCGCCGGCCGCATCGTCGGCAACGCCACCGGCCAGGAGATGCAGCTGATGCGCTGCACCGGCCGCGGCCAGCTCTTCCTCGCCGAGAACGGCGCCCACCTGCACGCCATCGAGCTCCAGGGCGACGGCATCTGCGTCTCCTCCGAGAGCGTCCTCGCCTTCGACGAGTCCCTCCAGCACGAGGTGCGCCGCATCGAGGGCCACGGCATCCCCGGCGGAGCCCTGTTCACCATGCTCTTCCAGGGCACCGGCACCGTGATCGTCAAGACGCACGGCACCCCCGTCGTCCTGCCCGTCACCCCGACCACCTTCGCCGACAGCAACGCCATCGTGGCCTGGTCGGCAGCCTCCCAGGTGATCGTTTCCAGCCAGGTCCGGCTGCGCCGCAACGCCTACCCCGGCCACAGCGGGGAGACCGTGAACCTCCAGTTCCGCGGCGCCCCCGGCAACTTCATCGTCGTCCAGCCGTACGAGGTCTGAGGGAGCCCGACATGAACGCCATGAACCCCATGAACCAGCAGCTCGCGGGCTACGCCCCGACCCCCGTCACGGCCCGCATGGAGAACCACGGTTCGGCCATGCTCAAGGTCGCCATGCAGAGCGGCCAGGACCTCTTCGCGCGCACCGGCTCGATGGTCGCCTACGAGGGCTTCGTCCAGTACGAGCCCAACCCGCCGGCCCTGCGCCAGATGGCCTCGCAGTGGCTCACCGGCGAGGGCGCCCCGCTGATGAAGTGCACCGGCGACGGCCTGCTCTACCTCGCCGACTACGGCGCGAACGTCGTCTGCATCAACCTCAACAACGACGCCCTCTCCGTCAACGGAACCAACCTGCTCGCCTTCGACGCCCACCTCCAGTGGGGCGTCGAGCGGGTCAAGGGCATGGCGAAGTTCGCCGGCCAGGGCCTGTTCAACGTCCAGATCTCCGGTACCGGCTGGGTCGCGATCACCTCGCGCGGCACCCCCATCGTGGTCGACTGCGGACGCGGCGAGGACGAGACGTACGTCGACCCCGACGCGCTCGTCGCCTGGTCCCCGAACCTCAAGGTCAAGGGCAAGAGCAGCTTCAAGGCCTCGTCACTGATCGGCCGGGGCAGCGGAGAGGCCTACCAGATGGCCTTCTCCGGCCAGGGCATCGTCGTCGTACAGCCCAGCGAGGACAGCACCGACCGGCTCCGGACCCGGGGCTGAGGGGGAGCGGACACACCATGCAGAGCTCACTTTTCGGCCACGCCGAGCAGCAGTCCCAGGAGCGGTACGCCGTCCAGAACCCGCAGCTGCTGCGGGTCACCCTGGCCGGCTCCGACGACGTCCTCGCCCGCAAGGGCTCGATGGTCGCCTACCAGGGCATCGTCGACTTCGACGGCGAGTACCAGAGCGGCAACCAGCGCGGCGCCCGCCTGCGCACCGGCGAGGGCCTCGACCTGATGCGCTGCTCCGGGCAGGGCACGGTCTACTTCGCCAACCTCGCCCAGCACGTCCACGTCCTCGATGTCGACCAGGACGGCCTGACCGTCGACAGCAGCTACGTCCTCGCCATGGACTCCACCCTGCACACCGAGGTCATCGCCGTGGACAGCCAGTACGGGATCTCCGGCTCCGGCAAGTACCAGCTCAACATCACCGGCCGCGGCAAGGTCGCCCTGATGACCTCCGGGCAGCCGCTGATGATGCAGGTCACCCCGGACAAGTACGTCAACGCCGACGCCGACGCGATCGTCGCCTGGTCCACCTCCCTGCGCGTGCAGATGCAGGCCCAGACGCACTCCTCCGGCGTCTGGCGGCGCCGCGGCAACACCGGCGAGGGCTGGGAGCTGAGCTTCCTCGGCACCGGCTTCGCCCTGGTGCAGCCCAGCGAGGTGCTCCCCCCGCAGAACGCCCAGCTCGGCCAGGGCATCGCCGCCCAGTACGGCATGGGCCAGCACGGCGCCCACGCCCAGAACCAGAACAACGTCTGGAACTGACCCGGCGCCCGCACCGGCACGGCGAAGGGGCGGACCCACCAGGTCCGCCCCTTCGCCGCGTCCTCAGGCGCCCAGGCGGGCCCGGGTCGCCTCCAGCAGCTCCACCACCGAGGTGTCGGCCACCGCGGCGACCTCCTCGTAGGCGAACCAGCGCAGGTCCAGCGACTCCTCGCTGATCTCCGCCACCGCGCCGGCCGGGGCCAGCGCCGCGTACTGCACGTCCAGGTGCCAGTTGCACGGCGCCGGGATGGGATGCCGGTCCAGCCGCACCGGCCCGCCCTCCAGCAGCGTCAGCCCGGAGGCGATCCCCGACTCCTCGACCGCCTCGCGCATCGCCGCCCCGGCGAGCGTGGCGTCACCGGGCTCGCAGTGCCCGCCCATCTGCAGCCACAGCCCGAGCTTCTTGTGCAGGGTCAGCAGGACCCGGCCGCCCTCCGGGTCGATCACCAGCGCGCTGCCCGTGACGTGCCCCGCCCCGCAGGGCTTGTACATCGCGTCCGGGTGCTCCGCCAGGTGCTCCAGGTACACCTCCCGCAGGGCGCGCTGCTGCTCGTCCCGGCCCTCGTAGGCCTTCAGGACCAGGACGGCGTCTTCGTGCAGGCTCACTTCTTCTCGTCACCCTCGCCCTGGTCGCGCTTCTCGGCGGCCTCGCCGAGCATCTTGTCGATCTCCGAGAAGTCCAGCTGCTCGCGGTGCACGAACCCGTCCGGGTCGTCCAGGTCGGAGGCCGTCGGCAGCATGTCCGGGTGCTCCCACAGCCCGTCGCGGCCGTCCACCCCGCGCGCGTCCGTGAGCGAGGCCCACAGCCGCGAGGCGTCGCGCAGCCGGCGCGGCCGCAGCTCCAGCCCGATCAGCGTGGCGAAGGTCTGCTCCGCCGGGCCGCCCGAGGCGCGCCGGCGGCGCATCGTCTCGCGCATGGCGTCGGCCGAGGCCAGCCGGGGCTTGGCCGCCTCGTGCACCACGGCGTCCACCCAGCCCTCGACCAGCGCGAGCGCCGTCTCCAGCCGGGCCAGCGCGGCCTTCTGCTCCGGGGTGTCCTGCGGCTGGAACATACCGCCCTGGAGCGCCTCCTGGAGCTGCTCCGGGTTGGACGGGTCGAGCTGGCCGACCACGTCCTCCAGCTTCGAGGTGTCCACCTTGATGCCGCGCGCGTAGCCCTCGACCGCGCCGAACAGGTGCGAGCGCAGCCACGGCACGTGCGCGAAGAGGCGGGCGTGCGCCGCCTCGCGCAGGGCCAGGTAGAGCCGCACCTCGTCCGAGGGGACGCCCAGGTCCTTGCCGAAGCTCTCGATGTTCAGCGGCAGCAGCGCCGCCCGCCCGGCCGGGCCCAGCGGCAGGCCGATGTCGGTGGAGCCGACGACCTCGCCCGCGAGCACGCCCACGGCCTGGCCGATCTGCTGGCCGAACATGGCCCCGCCCATGGAGCGCATCATGCCGAGCAGCGGGCCCGCCATGGCCTGCATCTCCTCGGGCAGCACGCTGCCCATGGCCGCGCCGACGCGCTCGGCGACCGGGTCCACCAGCTCCTTCCACACCGGGAGGGTCGCCTCGACCCACTCGGCGCGGCTCCACGCGACGGCCGCGTTGGCGCCCGACGGCAGCGAGGTCACGCCGTCCAGCCACAGGTCGGCGAGGCGCACCGCCTCCTCGACCGCCGACTTCTCGGCGAGGCCGACGCTGGCGTCCTTGACGCCGTCCGCCGTGCCCTGCGCCACGGTCTGGCGGGCGATGTCCTTGGCCATGTCCCAGTTCACGGGACCGCCCTCGTAGCTCAGCATCTGGCCGAGCTGCTGGAAGGCGGCGCCCAGGTCATTGGGGTTCATCGAACCGAACATCGCGGCGAACGGGTTGTCCGCTCCGCCGGGAAGGCCACCGGGGCCGAACCCGAACGGATTCGCGGGGCCGCCCTGGCCCCCCTTCTTGCCCTTGTCGCCGTCCTCCGGCTCCTCCGGCGGAAGGCCGAATCCGAATGGGGTGTCGCTCACGGGTTTCCTCGGCTCGTAGGGCCGCCGGCGGACGCCGACGGGCAATGGTCCGACAACACCACCCAGCCTAGACACCACTCCCGCTTCCGGGCTCGGTGCTCCGCCGACTCCTGGGCTGCGGCAGGATGGACATCACCTGGTGGGTACGCGTCACGGCGCGCCCCCACTGAAGACAACCGCTGGAGACGCCCGGTGAGTTCCCCAGATCCGAAGGCTCGCGCGCCGCACGACGCCGAAAACCGCCCTGACCACGGCGACAGCGCCCCCGGCGTTCGCCAGCCGCGAAACGAGGCGGGCCCCCGCCGACGCAGCCCCGTGATCGCGGTCACCGGGGCCGCCTCCGGCGTCGGCGCCGCCCTCGTGGCCCGGCTCGCCGAGTCCGACGAGGTCAAGCAGGTCATCGCCATCGACGAGCGGCGCGGCGACTGCGCCGACGCCCAGTGGCACGTCCTCGACGTCCGCGACCCCGCCATCGCCGACCGGCTGCGCGGGGCGGACGTGGTCGTGCACCTCGCGCTCGACCTCGACCTGGAGACCGACCCCGCGGCCCGTACGGCGTACAACGTACGCGGGACCCAGACCGTGCTGACGGCCGCTGCGGCGGCCGGGGTGCACCGGGTCGTGCTGTGCACCTCCGCGATGGTCTACGGGGCCCTGCCCGACAACGACATCCCGCTCTCGGAGGACTCCGAGCTGCGGGCCACCGCCGAGGCGACCGGCGTCGGCGACCTGCTGGAGATCGAGCGCCTGGGCCGCCGCGCCCCGCGCGCCCACCCCGGCCTGAACGTGACGGTGCTCCGCCCGGCCGTGCTCGTCGGCGGCACGGACACCGCCCTGACCCGGTACTTCGAGTCCCCGCGCCTGCTCGTCGTCGCGGGCTCCCGTCCCACCTGGCAGTTCTGCCACGTCGAGGACCTGGTCAGCGCCCTGGAGTACGCCGCCCTGGAGAAGGTGGAGGGCGAGCTGGCCGTCGGCTGCGAGGGCTGGCTGGAGCAGGAGGAGGTCGAGGAGCTCAGCGGCATCCGCCGCATGGAGCTGCCCTCGGCCGTCGCCCTGGGCGCCGCGGCCCGGCTGCACCGGATCGGCCTGACCCCCTCCCCGGCCGGGGACCTCGCGTACACCATGCACCCCTGGGTGGTCAGCGTGAGCGGGCTGCACGCGGCCGGCTGGCGGCCCCGCTGGACCAACGAGGAGGTGCTGGCCGAGCTGCTCCGGGAGGTGTCGGGCCGGCACACCGTCGCGGGCCGCCGCCTGGGCCGCAAGGACGCCGCCACGGCCGCCGGGGCCGCGGGCGCGACGGTGGCCCTGCTGGGCGCCGCCGCCGCCGTCCGTCGGGCCCGCAGGCGCCGCGGCCTCTGACCCCGGGACGCGCACCCCGCCGCGGGCCCGGACCCCCCGGGGGTCCGGGCCCGGCCGGAGCGCGGGCCCCGTACCCGGCCCGTACCGGTCCCCCCGCCCCCGCTCCTCCTGTAGGAGACTCCCAACCGGCCGGTCACGGCACGGTCGAAACGGCTATTCCGCCACGTCAGCCGCTAGGGCACGATGGATGGCATGGCACCGCACTTCGACCACCCCGGCGAGCAGGCCGCCCAGGACCCGATCCGGCTGCTCGAGATCCGCGAGACCCCGCTCTCGATCGACGAGGTCTTCCAGGCCGTCGGCGACGACGCGACGGGCGGCACGACCCTCTTCGTCGGCACGGTGCGCAACCACGACGGCGGCGCGGACGTCGACTCCCTCGGCTACTCCTGCCACCCCACGGCGGAGGCGGAGATGCGCCGCGTCGCCGAGCGCGTCGTGGAGAAGTACCCGGTCCGCGCCCTGGCGGCCGTCCACCGCATCGGCGACCTGGCCGTCGGTGACCTGGCCGTGGTCGTCGCCGTCTCCTGCCCGCACCGCGGCGAGGCCTTCGAGGCCTGCCGGATGCTGATCGACGACCTCAAGCACGAGGTGCCGATCTGGAAGCACCAGACCTTCTCGGACGGCACGGAGGAGTGGGTCGGCGCCTGCTGACCCCGGGCCCGCGCCGCCTGCTGACCCCGGGCCCGCGCCGCCTGCTGAACCCGGGCCCGTGCCGTCGGCCGCCCCGCGAGCACACCACGGCCCCCCGGTCGCGGAGGCGCCGCCGGGCGGGAGTAGCCTCACACCCGTTCGGCCGCGCAACACGCCCTCGATTTGCGTAACCCCCCTGCGGGCACGAGCGTTGAGAACACCGACGACACGTACTTTCTGGGCAGGGAGGCACGTCCATGGCGTCACTGGCGTGGTTGCTGATTCCGCTGTTCGCCGCGATCGGGGCGGCGATATGGGGCAGCTGGGCGGCACGCGACCGCACCCAGGGGGACATATCCGAGCTCGCCGGCTACGCGCGGTTCCGCGAGGCCATGGACCGGGCCGACGGGGAGAGGCAGAGGGAGAAGGCGCACTCCGGTTCCGACGCCGTCTGACGCGTCCCGGAGGCCGGCGCCGGGCGGGCCGGGCGGGCCCCCGCTGAGAATCGCCTGAGAGTTCCGTCCGCGGGCCCCGTACGGACCGGCCCCACGGGTCGCGCGCAGGGACCGTCCCGTACTGTCGATCCATGCCACGCCGTCCCGCGACGATGCTCGCCTCCTCCCTCGTGCTGTTCGCGCTGCTCTGCGCGGGGGTGTTCCTCAAGGTCCCGTACTCCGAGATGAGCCCCGGCCCGACCGTGAACACGCTGGGCGAGTCGCACGGGGAGCCGGTCCTGAACATCTCCGGGCACAAGACCTACCCGACCACCGGGCACCTCAACATGACCACGGTCCGCGTCACCGGCGCCGACTACGACATGAACCTGCTCGAAGCGGTCTACGGCTGGCTCGCGGGCGACAACATCGTCGTCCCGCACGAGAACCTCTACCCGGACGGCAAGACGGACAAGGAGTCCACGCAGGAGAACGCCGAGGAGTTCAGCCAGTCGCAGGAGAGCGCCAAGGTGGCCGCCCTCAAGCAGCTCGGCATCCCGGTCAGCGCCCGCGTCGTCGTCTCCACCGTGGTCAAGGGCAGCCCCGCCGAGGGCAGGCTGCACGCCGGCGACGTGATCAAGGAGGTCGACGGCAGCCCGGTCACCCAGCCCGGCGACGTCGCCAAGCTCGTCACCAAGCACAAGCCGGGCGAGCCCGTCGAGTTCACCATCGTGCCCGCCGCCGCGGCGGCCGAGGCCGAGAAGGCGGGCCGCGAGCCCACCGACACCGCCAAGGTGACCATCACCGCGGGCAAGGCGCCGGACGACGGCCACGCCGTCGTCGGCATCCGGGCCGGGACCGACCACACCTTCCCGTTCCCGATCGACATCAAGCTCGCCGACGTCGGCGGCCCCAGCGCCGGCCTGATGTTCGCCCTGGGCATCGTCGACAAGCTCACCCCCGAGGACCTGACCGGCGGGAAGTTCATCGCGGGCACCGGCACCATCGACGACACGGGCAAGGTCGGACCGATCGGCGGCATCCAGATGAAGACCATCGGCGCCCGCCAGGCCGGGGCCGAGTACTTCCTGACCCCGGCCGAGAACTGCGCCGCGGCCGCCGCACAGGTCCCCGACGGCCTGACCCTGGTGAAGGTCTCCACCATCGACGACGCCGCCAAGGCCCTGCAGAAGATCAGCAAGGGGGACGCGGCCGGACTGCCGCGGTGCGCGAAGTCCTGATCCCGCGGCTCCGGCCGCGCCCCCGGCCCCGCCTGCGCGGGGCCTCAGGCGAAGGTGGCCGCCAGCGCGTCGGCCAGACCCGGCACCAGGCCCGCGCCGGTCAGCACCTCGCTGGAGGAGTCCTTGTCCCGCAGCCGTACGGCAGACTCCCGCGAGCCGTCCCGCAGGACGCCGACGGTCAGCCGCACCTCCTGCCGCTCGGGGTGGCCGGCGACCCACTTGGCCAGCTGCTTCTCGTTCAGCCCCTCCGGTACGGAGGCCTCGGCGGACGGCGGCAGCATCAGCCGCTCCACGGTCAGGGCGCACCCGACGACCGCGTCGGGCCAGGCGATGGTCCCCAGGAACTTGTCCAGCGGGGTCCCGGCCGGCACCTCGTCCTGCTCGATCGGGGTGAGCTGGGCCTTGCCGGCGTCGTCGGTGTCGAGGCCGAGCTGGCCGGCGAGGCCCGGTTCCTGGCGGCGCAGGCGGGCGGTGTCGACCAGGGCGAAGAGGCGGGCCGGCTTGTCCCAGCCGAGGGTGGAGGCGTACTCGTCGATCTCGAGGACGGCGCGGGTCAGCGGACTGGCCGCCATGGGGGTGCCGGGGGAGGGCGAAAGGTTGGACATGGGAAACATCCTGCCTCCTTTCTCCCCGATACCGGGAACTGACTAAAGCCTCAGTAAGTTGCAAGAGTGGGACCTACGATCGTGGGCCCACGACCACACAGCGACTTTCGAGGTGCGCACCTTGGCTTTCCAGATGCCGGACCGCGGCGGAGGCCCCTCCGGGCCACGGATGAGAGTCGGCCGCCCCTCCCGGCGTGCCCGGACCCTTCTGCTGACCCTGGGCGTCCTGGCCGTCCTGGCCATGGCGTTCATCATGTTCGCCGGGTTCTGGACGGACTGGCTCTGGTTCCGCTCCGTCAGGTACTCCTCGGTCTTCACCACCACCCTGTGGACCAAGGTCGGCCTCTTCGCCGTCTTCGGCCTGCTGATGGCCGGAGCCGTCGGGCTGAACGTCTGGCTGGCCCACCGGCTGCGGCCGCCGCTCAGCGCGATGTCGATGGAGCAGCAGAGCCTCGACCGCTACCGGATGAGCGTCGCCCCGTACAAGAAGTGGCTGCTCCTGGGCATCGCCGCGATCGTCGGGCTGATCGCGGGTGCGTCGGCGGCCGGCCAGTGGAAGACCTGGCTGATGTACGTGAACGGGGTGCCCTTCGGGAAGAAGGACCCCCAGTTCCACCTCGACGTGTCCTTCTACACCTTCGACCTGCCCTGGTACCGCTTCCTGCTCGGCTTCGGCTTCGCCGCGGTCGTGCTGTCGGTGATAGCGGCGGTCGTCGTCCACTACCTGTACGGCGGACTGCGCGTGACCAGCCCGGGCGCCCGGGCCACCGCCGCGGCCACCGGCCACCTGTCGGTGCTGCTCGGGCTGTTCGTCACCTTCAAGGCGATCGCGTACTGGCTCGACCGGTACGGCCTCGCCGTGAAGTCCAGCGACTTCAAGGCCTCCGACAACTGGACCGGCCTGCGCTACGTCGACGCGAACGCCTACCTGCCGGCCAAGACGATCCTCGTCGCCATCGCGGCGATCTGCGCGGTGCTGTTCTTCGCCACCCTGTGGCGGCGGACCTGGCAGCTGCCGGTCATCGGGTTCGGCCTGATGGTCCTCTCGGCGATCCTCATCGGCGGGCTCTACCCGGCGATCGTGCAGAAGTTCCAGGTCCAGCCGAACGAGCAGGCCAAGGAATCCCCGTACGTCGAGAAGAACATCAAGGCCACGCGCGACGCCTACGGGATCGACGGAGCCGAGGTCAAGGACTACCCGGGCGTCCCGAAGACGGACGACCGGACGAAGCTGCGGCCGGTGGCCGACACCACCGCGAGCCTGCGCCTGCTCGACCCGAACATCGTCTCGCCGGCCTTCCAGCAGCTCCAGCAGGTCAAGGGCTACTACGGATTCCCGTCCACGCTGGCGGTCGACCGGTACAACGGCCAGGACACGGTCATCGGGCTGCGTGAGCTGAACATCGGCGGCATCCCGAAGAACAACTGGATCAACGACCACTTCAAGTACACGCACGGCTACGGCGTCGTCGCCGCCAAGGGCACGACCGTCAAGGACGGCGCCCCCGACTTCACGCAGTCCGACCTGCCCTCCAAGGGCATGTTCGGCACGGACTTCGAGCAGCGCATCTACTACGGCGAGCAGACGAAGCAGTACTCGATCGTCGGCGGACCGCAGAAGGAGCTCGACTACTCGGACGACAAGGGCGAGAAGGAGACGAGCTACAAGGGCGGCTCCGGCGTCAACCTGAACAACCCGGTGAACCGCGCCGCGTACGCGCTCGCCTTCAGCGAGCCGCAGATCCTGTACTCGGGAGCCATCGGCGACGGCTCGCGGATCCTCTACAACCGCACGCCCAAGGACCGCGTCGAGGCCGTCGCGCCCTGGCTCACCATCGACGGCGCCCCGTACCCGGCCGTCGTCGACGGCCGGATCAAGTGGATCGTCGACGCCTACACGACGACGAACGGCTACCCGTACGCCTCGCGCACCACGCTCGGCCAGAGCACGGCGGACTCGCTGACCAACAGCCAGCGCGCGGTGGTGGCCCAGGAGAACCGGGTCAACTACATCCGCAACTCGGTGAAGGCCACCGTCGACGCCTACGACGGCACGGTGGACCTCTACCAGTGGGACACCCAGGACCCGGTCCTGAAGACCTGGATGAAGGCCTTCCCCGGCACGGTGAAGCCCAAGAGCGAGATCTCCAAGCCGCTCATGGACCACATGCGCTACCCGCAGGACCTGTTCAAGGTCCAGCGCGAGCTCCTGACCCGCTACCACGTCACCGACCCGCAGACCTTCCTCAGCGGCAGCGAGGCGTGGGCCGTCCCGGACGACCCGACGACCAAGGCCGGTACGGCCGTTCCGCCGTACTACCTGTCGATGAAGATGCCGGGACAGACGGAGAAGGACCAGGTCTTCTCGCTCACCACCACCTTCACGCCCAACGAGCGGCCCAACCTGAGCGCCTTCATGGCGGTGAACGCCGATCCGGGCACCCCGGACTACGGCAAGATCCGGATCCTGAAGATGCCGACCAGCAAGCCGCCGGACGGCCCGGGCCAGGTGCAGAGCAAGTTCCAGTCGGAGCCGAAGATCGCCGAGTCGATCCGGCTGCTGCGCGGCGGTGACTCGGAGATCGAGTACGGCAACCTGCTCGCGGTGCCGATGGACGGCGGGATGCTCTACGTGGAGCCGGTCTACGTCCGCAGCTCCGGCCTGAAGTACCCGCTGCTGCGCAAGGTGCTCGTGACCTACGGCGGCCAGACGGCCTTCGAGGACACCCTGGAGAAGGCGCTGAACGTGGTGTTCGGAGCCGAGGCCCCGACCACGCCGGTACCCCCGGAGAACCCGCCGACCAAGCCGGGCGAGGGCACGGGCAACCCGCCCGCCGCGCAGGACCCGACGGTCAAGGCGGCCCTTACCGACGCCCAGAAGGCGGTCGAGGAGGCCGACAAGGCCATGAAGGCCGGCGACTGGTCCGCCTACGGCAAGGCGCAGAGCGACCTCCAGGCGGCGCTGAAGCGGGCGATCGACGCCGAGGCGAAGCTGACGGCACCCAAGCCGGCGGGCTAGGCGGCCCGGCCGGGCGTGTCCGCCCGGCCGGAAGGCGGTCATGGCTCCGTCCCGCGTCGTGATACTGTGGTCTCACCGACGCGGGGTGGAGCAGCTCGGTAGCTCGCTGGGCTCATAACCCAGAGGTCGCAGGTTCAAATCCTGTCCCCGCTACTGAAGACGAAGGCCCGGATCCCATGGATCCGGGCCTTCGTCATGCCCGGAAACGGTGCGCAGGCACCGGCCTGGAGGCCGGTGGCGGGCCGCTGGGCGACATGGGGTCACCGGGGCGGGTGAGTTGGGGCGTGAGCGTGTTTGACTTGTCTCTCTGTGGGCATGTCGACAAAACGCTGTAGTGACCTCACTGGCTGCGACATACCAGGTGTACGCGGGTAGCAGGTGATGCGACGATGGGATTTATGGGGGACAGGTCAACTCTGCTGGAGACAGGGCGGTTTGTGAGGGCGGAGGCCGAGTCGGGCACGGAGGCCGGTAAGGCGGCTCCCGCTGTCAACGCGCAGACCGCACTGACCGATGCGGATTTCGCGGAAGAGGCTTTCGGCGACGCCGAGGGGGCCACCGACGCCGAACTGGAGGCGCGCCACCGGGTGGCCGCCGACAAGGGCGACGCCGGTGCCATGAGCGTGCTCGGCGCCCTGCTGCTGCGCCGCGGCGACCTGGCCGGGGCCGAGCCCTACCTGCGCGGCGCCACCGGCGCGGGGGACCGCGCCGCCGCCAACAACCTCGGCGTCCTCCTCCTCCAGCGCGGCTACCCCGACGAGGCCGCCGGCTGGTGGCGGGTCGCCGCCGTCGCCGGCTCCGCCCCCGCCGCGCACGCCCTGGGCCGCCACTACCGCGAGCGCGGCGACGAGCCGGCCGCCGAGTACTGGCTGCGCCAGGCGGCCGAGTCCGGCCACGCCCTGGGCGCCTACGGCCTGGCCGACCTCCTGGAGCACCGCGGGGACAAGGGCATCGAGCGCTGGTTCCGGGCCGCCGCCGAGCAGGGCCACCGCGAGGCCGCCTACCGGCTGGCCCGGCACCTGCGCAAGGGCGACCCCGCCGAGGCCGAGCAGTGGTACCGGCAGGCCGCGGCCCGGGGCCACCGGCGCGCCGGGCTGCACCTGGGCGCCCTCCTGGAGGCGCGCGGCGAGCTGAAGGAGGCCGGCCGCTGGTACCTGAGCTCGGCCAAGCAGGGCGAGGCCCGGGCAGCCTGCGCGCTCGGCTTCCTGCTGCGCGACGCCGGGGACGAGGAGAGCGCGGCCGCCTGGTGGCACCGCGCGGCCCAGGACGGCGACGGGAACGCGGCGAACGCCCTCGGCGCGCTGCACGCCGCCCGCGGCGAGACCGAGACGGCCGAGAAGTGGTACCGGGTCGCGATGGACGCCGGCGACCACAACGGCGCCTACAACCTCGCCCTGCTCTGCGCGGCCCAGGAGCGCACCGCCCAGGCCGAGCAGTGGTACCGCCGCGCCGCCTACGCGGGGCACCGCGAGGCCGCCAACGCGCTGGCGATCATGCTGCTCCAGGCCGGGGACGCGGCGGGCGCCGAGCCCTGGTTCTCCAAGGCGGCGGAGGCCGGCAGCGTGGACGCCGCCTTCAACCTCGGGATCCTCTTCGCCAGCCGCGACGAGGACCGCTCCGCCCTGAAGTGGTACGAGCGCGCCGCCGCGGCCGGGCACACCGACGCCGCCCTCCAGGTCGGGATCGCCCTGGTGCGCGACGGCGAGGAGCGCGCCGCCGAGCGGCACCTGCGCTGCGCGGCGAGCGGCGGCAGCGCGGAGGCCGCCTTCCGGCTGGCCTCCCTGCTGGAGTCGCTGGCCCCGCCGCCGGAGCCGGTGGCGCTGGGCGAGCCCGTGGGCGGCAGCGCGCGCAGCGAGAGCGAGGACTGGTACGAGCGCGCCGCCGAGCAGGGCCACCGCCGGGCCCAGGTGCGGGTCGGGATGCTGGCCGCGGCCCGGGGCGACCTGGCCGTGGCCGCCCGCTGGTACCGGGAGGCGGCCGAGGCCGGCTCCCGCAACGGCGCCTTCAACCTCGGGCTGCTGCTCGCCCGCGAGGGGGACGAGCCGGAGGCGGCCCTGTGGTGGACCCGGGCGGCGGTGGCCGGGCACGGCCGGGCCGCCCTGCGGCTCGGGCTGCTCGCGGCCCGGCACGGGGACCTCGCGGAGGGGCAGAAGTGGTGCGTGCGGGCCATGGAGCTCGGTCCGGCGGAGGTCGCCGAGCGGGCGGCGCGGCTGCGCGACGCGCTTGCGGAGGAGCTCTCCGTCTGAGGCCGGATGGGCCGGACGGGCCGGACGGGGCAGAGGTTCACTGATTTGCATCTGCCGGGTGGACTCCCGTAGAGTCGTGTTTACCGACGCGGGGTGGAGCAGCTCGGTAGCTCGCTGGGCTCATAACCCAGAGGTCGCAGGTTCAAATCCTGTCCCCGCTACTGAAGGCCCGAGGCCCGGATCCCATGGATCCGGGCCTCGAGTCGTTTCTGGCCGTGAACGCGGGCGCGGGGGAAGGGCCGGGGACGTACTCCCCGGCCCTTCCCCTTCTGCTCGGATCGGGCGGCTGTCTCGGATCAGGCGGCGGCGCAGCTCGGGCACACCCCGCGGTAGGTCACCTCGACCGCGGAGACCGTGAAGCCGAAGCGCTCGCCGGCGGGCAGGTCGGCCAGCGGATCGCCCGACGGGTGCACGTCCCGTATGGCGCCGCACTGGGCGCAGACCAGGTGGTGGTGCGGGCGGTGCGCGTTCGGGTCGTACCGCTTGGCCCGGCGGTCCGTCGAGACTTCCAGCACCTCGCCGAGCGAGACCAGCTCGCCCAAGGTGTTGTACACCGTCGCTCGAGAAATCTCGGGCAGTTTGATCACGGCGCGTGCGTGGACTTCGTCTGCCGTCAGGTGAACGTGGTCACCGTCGAGTACTTCGGCCACGACACGCCGCTGGGCCGTCATGCGCCAGCCGCGTCCGCGAAGTCGTTCCAGCAGGTCACTCATACACGCCAGCCTAACAGTGGGGATTCGGTGCAGATCCCGAACCGATGTGGACTTGGATGCTTACTTGACTTAGACAAAGTCCATCGTAGGATCGGATACGGCAAACGCCAAGGACAGGACTGGCAGGAATGACGCAGGAGGCGCACGTGACGCAGGGACCGCTCACCACGGAGGCCGGGGCACCGGTCGCCGACAACCAGAACAGCGAGACCGCTGGGGTCGGCGGGCCGGTCCTCGTCCAGGACCAGCTCCTCCTGGAGAAGCTCGCCCACTTCAACCGCGAGCGCATCCCGGAGCGCGTGGTGCACGCCCGCGGCGCCGGCGCCTACGGCACCTTCACCGTGACCGCGGACGTCACGCAGTACACCCGCGCCAAGTTCCTCTCCGAGGTCGGCAAGCAGACCGAGACCTTCCTGCGCTTCTCCACCGTCGCGGACAGCCTCGGCGGCGCCGACGCCCGCCGCGACCCGCGCGGCTGGGCGCTGAAGTTCTACACCGAAGAGGGCAACTACGACCTCGTCGGCAACAACACGCCGGTGTTCTTCATACGCGACGCCATCAAGTTCCCCGACTTCATCCACACCCAGAAGCGCGACCCGTACACGGGCTCGCAGGAGGCGGACAACGTCTGGGACTTCTGGGGCCTGTCGCCCGAGTCCACGCACCAGGTGACCTGGCTGTTCGGCGACCGCGGCATCCCGGCCTCCTACCGCCACATGAACGGCTACGGCTCGCACACGTTCCAGTGGAACAACGAGGCCGGCGAGGTCTTCTGGGTCAAGTACCACTTCAAGACCGACCAGGGCATCAAGAACCTCACCCAGGCCGAGGCCAACCGGCTCGCCGGCGAGGACCCGGACTCCCACCAGCGCGACCTGCGCGAGTCCATCGAGCGCGGCGAGTTCCCGACCTGGACCGTGCAGGTCCAGATCATGCCGGACGCCGACGCGGCGAACTACCGCTTCAACCCGTTCGACCTCACCAAGGTGTGGCCGCACGAGGACTACCCGCCGATCGAGATCGGCAAGCTGGAGCTCAACCGCAACCCGGAGAACGTCTTCGCCGAGGTCGAGCAGTCCATCTTCTCCCCGGCGCACTTCGTCCCCGGCATCGGCCCGTCCCCGGACAAGATGCTCCAGGGCCGCCTCTTCGCCTACGGCGACGCCCACCGCTACCGCGTCGGCATCAACGCCGACCACCTGCCGGTGAACCGCCCGCACGCCACCGAGGCGCGCACCAACTCCCGTGACGGCTACCTGTACGACGGCCGCCACAAGGGCGCGAAGAACTACGAGCCCAACAGCTTCGGCGGCCCCTCCCAGACGGACCGCCCCCTGTGGCAGTCCACCCCGGTCACCGGCGGCACGGGCAACCACGCCACCCCCTCGCACTCCGAGGACGACGACTTCGTCCAGGCGGGCAACCTCTACCGCCTGTTCTCCGAGGGCGAGAAGGCGCGCCTGATCGAGAACCTCTCCGGCTTCATCGCCAAGGTCTCCCGTGACGACATCGCCGAGCGCGCGATCGACAACTTCCGCCAGGCGGACGCCGACTTCGGCAAGCGGCTGGAAGCCGCGGTCCAGGCCCTGCGCGGCTAGTACGGACCGCTTGCCGTAGCGGGACGGCGGGCCGGCACCCCTCGGGGTTCCGGCCCGCCGCCGTTCTACGCCGCGATGGTGCGCCGCGTGCGCACCCAGGAGCGGATGACGTCCCGGACGGAGACGATGCCCACCGGGCCGCCGTCCTCCAGCACGATCAGGTGCCGGAAACCGCCGACGGCCATCGCCTCGGCGGCCTCCGCCACGGTGGCCTCGGGGGTGCAGAAGACGACGTTGTTCGTGGTGTGCGCGCCCACCGGCTCCCGGTCGGGATCGTGGCCCGCGCCGATCGAGTTGAGGATGTCGCGCTCGGTCAGGATGCCGATGCCGCTGTGGTCGGGATCGAGGACGACGGCCGCGCCGACGCGCCGGCCGGACATCAGGCAGGCCGCCTGACGGAGGGTGTGGGCGGGTCCGAGGGTCAGGATCACGGTGCTCATGGCGTCACGGACGAGCATGAAGAGAACCACCTCCTGGGTGTGTCCCGCTTCGAGAACCGCTTCACAAGCGCACAAGCGGGGGAGTCCCAGATTCCCACGAGCACGCAGCGTCATCAAGGGGGCGCGCTGAGCGCACGCCCCCGCGCGCCGGGATCAGGCGGAGGGGCGCAGGAAGCCCAGCATCTCGTCGTGGAGCAGGCCGTTCGAGGCCGCCGCGTTGCCGCCGTGCACCCCGTCCGCGCCGTCGACGCTCGTGAACCGGCCGCCCGCCTCCTCGACCACGACCGCGAGGGCCGCCATGTCCCACAGGCTCAGATCCGGCTCGGCGCACAGGTCCAGGGAGCCCTCGGCGACCATCATGTACGGCCAGAAGTCCCCGTAGCCCCGGGTGCGCCAGCAGGCGCGGGTCAGCTCCAGGAACCCGGGGAGGCGGCCCTTCTCCTCCCAGCCGGTCAGCGAGGAGAAGGCGAACGAGGCGTCGCCCAGGGAGGCCACCTTCGAGACCCCGATCGGGCCCGCGGGCTCGCCCAGCGCCCCGCCCGCGAAGGCGCCCCCGCCCTGCGAGGCCCACCAGCGGCGGCCCAGCGCCGGCGCCGAGACCACGCCGACGACCGGACGGAACACCCCGTCCGCGCCCTCCTCCATGAGGGAGATCAGGGTCGCCCACACCGGGACGCCGCGGACGTAGTTCTTCGTGCCGTCGATCGGGTCCACGACCCAGCGGCGCGGCCCCTCGCCCTTGAGCCCGTACTCCTCGCCGAGGATCGCGTCGGCCGGGCGGGCGGCCAGGATGCCGGCCCGGATGATCCTCTCTGCGGCCTGGTCGGCCTCGCTCACCGGAGTCATGTCCGGCTTCGTCTCGACCTTCAGGTCCAGGGCGCGGAACCGCTGCATGGTGGCGGCGTCCGCCGCGTCGGCGAGTTCGAGGGCGAGGCGCAGATCGTCGTCATACGTGGGCATGACCGAACAGTACCGAGACTCCACCGGCCCGGCGAACGCCGTCCACGGTACGGCCGGGACGCGCCCTTGACAGGATCTGGCGG
This sequence comes from Streptomyces sp. NPDC096136, assembly GCF_044763325.1. Lineage (NCBI taxonomy): Bacteria > Bacillati > Actinomycetota > Actinomycetes > Kitasatosporales > Streptomycetaceae > Streptomyces > Streptomyces sp. NPDC096136. Next base: position 530,398 of record NZ_JBIWFZ010000003.1, read on the forward strand.
TCCGTCAACTCTGGCGGGTGAGCCAGGCCCGGTGTCCGCCGGCCGGCGCGACGGCGGGGGAGGCGACGATGTCGGCGGCCCGGGAGTCCTTGCTGGAAGCGGCCGAAGCGGCGCTGAGCGCCCGCCCCTGGCCGGCCGTGCGGATGGTGGAGGTCGCGACCTCCGCGGGGGTCTCGCGGCAGACCCTCTACAACGAGTTCGGCGGCAAGGACGGCCTGGGAAGGGCCCTCGTGCGGCGCGCCGCCGACCGGTACCTCGACGGGGTGGACCGGGCGCTGGCCGCCGCCCCGCCCGGGCGCACCGCCGCCGAACGGCTCGCGGCGGTCGCCGAGTGGACCGTCCGGGCCGCCCGCGCACAGGCGCTCGTACGGGCCCTGCTGACCGGCGCCTGGGACCCGGCGCTGCCCGCGCCGCCCCCGGCCGGGAGCCGGCACGCGGTCGGGCCGGGGGAGCTGGCCCGGGCCGCCCGCGACCGGGCCGCCGCCGCGCTCCCGCAGGAGCCGGCGCGCCGCTGCGAGCTCGCCGTGCGGCTGGCGCTGTCCTACGTGGTGGCGCCCGGGGAGGAACCCGGCGAGCGGGAGCTGATGAGGCTGCTCAGTGGGCCGAGCCGGAGAGCTGGAGGCCGATGACGCCCAGGATCACCAGCGTGATCGAGACCAGCTTCAGGGTGGAGACCAGGTCCCCGAGGAAGACCATGCCGTAGATGGCGGTCCCGGCCGCCCCGATGCCCGTCCACACCGCGTACGCCGGGCCCACGTCCAGCTTCTTCAGCGCCAGGGTCAGCAGGCCGAAGCTGCCGAGCGCGAAGCACGCGAAGGCGATCGTCGGCCACAGCCGGGTGAACCCGTGGGACAGCTTGAGGCAGACCGCGAAACCGGTCTCCAGGATTCCCGCGACCACGACCAGCAGCCACGCCATGTCGAATGCCTCCCCGCGTCAGGTGACATCGCGTCACTTGGTGCGATGATGCATTTACCAGACAAGGCGCGGTGCAAACCCCGACCGGCGATCAGTCGCCTTCGCGGCGCTCGCGCGTCCCCAGCAGCCGGCGCAGCGAGTACAGCCGCGCCGGGTCCGCGTGGCCGTCCTCCACCCACTGGTCGAGCGCGCAGTCCGGCTCGTCGTGGCTGCACGCGCGCGGGCACTCCTCGGTACCCGGCACCAGGTCCGGGAAGGCCAGCACCACCCGCGAGGGGTCCACGTGGTGCAGGCCGAAGGAGCGCACGCCCGGGGTGTCGATGACCCAGCCGTCCCCGGAGGGCAGGGGCAGGGCCAGCGCCGAGGTGGTGGTGTGCCGGCCGCGGCCGGTCACCTTGTTGACGTGGCCCGTGGCCCGCTGGCGGCCCTCGGCGACCAGCGAGTTCACCAGCGTCGTCTTGCCCACGCCCGAGTGGCCGACGAAGGCGGTGATCCGGCCGTCGAGGCGCTCGCGGACCCGGTCGGCGGCGCCGCCCGTCTCCAGCTCCTCGCGGTTGGTCACCACGTAGTTCAGGCCGAAGGTCGAGTAGACCTCCAGGATCTTGTCGGGGGAGGTCAGATCGGACTTGGTGAGCACCAGCAGGGGCTCCAGCCCGGCGTCGTACGCCGCCACCAGGCAGCGGTCGATCATCCGGGGCCGGGGCTCCGGGTCGGCCAGGGCCGTGACGATGGCCAGCTGGTCGGCGTTGGCGACGACCACCCGCTCGTACGGGTCGTCGTCGTCGGCGGTGCGCCGCAGCACGGACCTGCGCTCCTCGATCCGCACGATGCGGGCGAGGGTGTCCTTCCTGCCGGACAGGTCACCGACGAGGGAGACCCGGTCGCCGACCACCGCCGCCTTGCGGCCCAGTTCGCGGGCCTTCATCGCGGTGACCGTGCGGTCTTCGACCAGGCAGGTCAGCCGTCCCCGGTCGACGGTGAGGACGAAGCCCTCGGAGGCGTCCTCGTGCTTGGGCCGGATGTTCGTCCGCGCCCGGTTGCCCTTGGGGTTCGGGCGCTGGCGGATGTCGTCCTCGTCGGTGTGCTTGCCGTACCTGCGCATGACCGGGCCCCTACGCTCCCGCTCCCGCTCGTGCCCCCGAGAGCATGTCCGACCACATCTTCGGGAAGTCGGGCAGCGTCTTCGCGGTCGTGGCCACGTTCTCGACCTCCACGCCCTTCACGGCCAGGCCGATCACCGCACCCGCGGTGGCCATGCGGTGGTCGTCGTAGGTGTGGAAGACCCCGCCGCGCAGCGTGCGCGGACGGATGTGCAGCCCGTCCGCCGTCTCGGTGACGTCGCCGCCGAGCCCGTTGATCTCCTTGGTGAGCGCGGCCAGCCGGTCCGTCTCGTGCAGCCGCAGGTGGGCCACCCCGCGCAGGGTGGACGGGGAGTCGGCCAGCGCCGCCACCGCCGCGATGCCCGGGGTCAGCTCGCCGACCTCGCCGAGGTCCACGTCGATGCCGTGAACGGTGCCGCTGCCGGTGAAGACCAGGCCCGCGTCGGTCAGCTCGCAGGAGCCGCCCATCTCCGTGAAGATGCGGCGCAGCTCGTCGCCGGGCTGCGTGGTGCGGCGCGGCCAGTCCGGGATGGTGACCGTACCGCCGGTGATCAGGGCCGCCGCCAGGAAGGGCTGGGCGTTGGACAGGTCCGGCTCGACGACCAGGTCGCGGCCGAGGAGCGCGCCGGGCGCGACCCGCCACACGTTCTTCTCGCCCCCGGCCTCGGGCGTGTCGACCTGGGCGCCCGCCGCGCGCAGCATCTCCACCGTCATCCGGATGTGCGGCATCGACGGCAGGTTCGCGCCCGTGTGCCGGACCTCGACGCCCTGGTTGAAGCGCGGGGCCGACAGCAGCAGCGCCGAGACGAACTGCGAGGAGTTGGAGGCGTCGATCTCGACCGTGCCGCCCTCCAGGGCGCCGCCGCCGTGGACGGTCATCGGCAGCGCGCCGCGGCCGTCGTCGTCGATCCGGGCGCCCAGGGCGCGCAGGGCGTTGATGACCTCGCCGAGGGGGCGCTCGTAGGAGCGCGGGTCGCCGTCGAAGCGGATGGCGCCGGCGGCCAGGGCGGCGACGGGCGGCAGGAAGCGCATGACCGTGCCCGCGTTGCCGACGTCGACCGTGGCCGGGCCGTGCAGGGCGGCCGGGATGATCCGCCAGGCCTCGCCGCCCGCGCCGTCCCCGGCGGAGCTGGAGGAGACCGTCTCCTCGATGCCCACGCCCAGGGCCCGCAGCGCGTCCGACATCAGCTGCGAGTCGCGCGAGCGCAGCGGGCGGCGCACCCAGCCCGGCTCGGCGGCCAGGGCGGCGAGCACGAGGGCGCGGTTGGTGACCGATTTGGACCCCGGCACGGTGACGGTGGCGTGGACGGCGCCCTCGGCGAGCGGAGCGGGCCAGAGGGGGTGGAGCGCGGGGGTCTCGGTCATGGCCCCCACTTTAGTGGCTCCCCGCCACCCCGGATCTTGATCGCTCCCGCGTCTCACAGGCCGAGCAGCCAGCGCCCCCCGCCCACGAGGCAGCACAGGGTGACCGTGTGGAAGAAGGCCAGCCACACCACCGGATGCAGGTGCGTGAGCCGCCCCAGTTGGTCGGCGTCCGAGTCCGGCGCGGCGCCCCCGCGCCGCTTGCGCTGGAGCTCGAAGACCGGCCGCACCCCGCCCACCAGCAGGAACCAGACCACCGCGTACGCGAACACCGCCTGCACCGCGGCCGAGGCCAGCCAGGACACCAGGACGAACGCCGCGCCGGCCAGCACCACCGTCAGCAGCCCGTAGGCGTTGCGGATCCGCACCAGCAGCAGCACCAGCAGCAGGGTGGCCGCCCACAGCAGCACCGTGATCCGGTGCGCCGACAGCAGGGCCGCGCCGCCCAGGCCCAGCAGCGAGGGCGCCGTGTACCCGGCGGCGGCCGTCAGGACCATGCCGACCCCGGTCGGCTTGCCCCAGCTGACCGTGACCCCGCTGGTGTCCGAGTGCAGCCGGATCCCCTCCAGCCTGCGCCCGGTCAGCCGGGCCACCAGCCCGTGGCCGCCCTCGTGCGCGATGGTGATCGCGTTGCGGGCCGGCAGCCACAGCGGCCGCCACGCCACGACGGCCAGGGCGGCCAGGCCGGTGGCGGCCACCAGCCACCAGTCCGGTGCGGTCTGTATGCCGGTCAGCCGGTCCCAGAGACCGGCGGTCGTGCTGCTGTCCATGGAGGGGCGGACTCCTCGCGGTGGTGGGCTTGCGCGGACACCCCGGCGGCGGCCGGGGCGGTCGTGGCAGTGTGTCAGCCATGTGCGGAAGGTTTGCGGCCGGTAGGACGCCACAGGAACTGGCGGGGATATTCGGCATCGAGCGGTGGGAGCCCGAGGAGACCCTGGCCCCCGACTTCAACGTGGCGCCGACCAAGGAGGTCCACGTCGTCCTCGACCGTCCCCTCAAAGACGCGCGGGACCCGCGCCCGGTTCGCCAGCTGCGGACCCTGAAGTGGGGCCTGGTCCCCTCCTGGGCCGAGAACCCCGAGGGCGCCGCCCGGATGATCAACGCCCGGTCGGAGACCCTGCACGAGAAGCCGTCCTTCCGGCGCCCCTTCGCCCAGCGCCGCTGCATCGTCCCCGCCGACGGCTACTACGAGTGGGTCACGGCGCACGACGAGCGGCAGCTGGAGGTGGAGGGGAAGAGGAAGCGGGCCCGCAAGCAGCCCTACTTCGTCCTCCCCGCCGACGGGTCCGTCTTCGCGATGGCCGGGATCTACGAGTTCTGGCGCGACGCCGCCCTGCCCCCCGACCACCCGCAGGCCTGGTGGGCCACCTGTTCGGTGATCACCGCCGAGGCCGAGACCACCCCGCTGGGCGTGGCCCCCGCCGAGGGCCCGCGCTCGCTCTCCGACATCCACCCCCGGATGCCGCTGATGCTGACCCCGGACCGCTGGGACGCCTGGCTGGACCCGGCCCGCACCGACGGGACCGGGCTGCGGGCGCTCCTGGCCCCGCCGCCGGGCGGGCTGATGCGGGCCTACCCGGTCTCCACCGCCGTGAGCAACGTCCGCAACAACGGGCCCGAGCTGCTGGGCGAGCTGGAGGCCCCCGAGGAGGGCACGCTCTTCTAGCCCCGGCCCCGGCCTGCGCGGCGCGGCGGCCCCCGCCCGGCACGATGGGGGCATGACCCCGCGCAGCGAGACCGTCGACACCCCGGCCGGACAGGCCCGCGTCACCTGGCACACCGCCCCCGGGGCCAGGGCCGTACTGGCCCTCGGCCACGGCGCCGGCGGCGGCATCGAGGCCCGCGACCTCCAGGCCCTGGCCGCCGACCTGCCCGCGCGGGGCTTCACCGTCGCCTTGGTCGAGCAGCCCTGGCGGGTCGCCGGGAAGAAGGTCGCGGCCGCCCCCAAGGTCCTCGACGAGGGCTGGCGGGGCCTGTGGCCCGCCCTGACCCGGCCCGGGCTGCCCGTCGTGGCCGGCGGGCGCAGCGCCGGGGCCCGTGTGGCCTGCCGGACCGCCGCCGCGCTCGGCGCGGCCGGCGTGCTCGCCCTGGCCTTCCCGCTGCACCCGCCGGGCAAGCCCGAGAAGTCCCGGGCCGACGAGCTGCTGGAGGCCGGCCGGCCCACCCTGGTGCTCCAGGGCGGGCGGGACTCCTTCGGGCGCCCCGGGGAGTTCCCCGCGGGGGAGTACGAGCTGGTGGAGGTCCCCCACGGCGACCACGGCTTCGCGGTGCCCAAGAAGGCCGCCCTGACGCAGGACGAGGCCCTCGCGGTGATCACCGGGGCGGTCGCCCCCTGGCTCGCCCGGACCCTCGGCCGACCCGGCGGCGCCGACCTGACAGATTCGCGGCCGGCGGGCGCGTGATCCCGCTCACCCGACGCCCCGCCGACCCCCGCGGACGCGCCGAATCCCTTGCCCCGCCCGGGAATGCGGGGGCCGGGGCTCCTGTTGTGGGGAGTGTCGGTACGCAGGGAAAAGACGTCGGAGGAGAGGGAGCGCATGACCCAGGTCATCAGCCAGAACCGTCGGCAGGCCGCTGACCTGGACTGGACGGTCCTGCCCGCGCCCAAGCGCCGCTCGGTTCAGGCGGCGGAAGGCCGGGATGGTCGACTATTCTCCGATTCGAGTGGATCCGCTTTCGGAGCCGCCACGCTGTCGGAGGAGGTGGGTCCTGTCGCTGGGACCGACGAAGGCCAGGCGCAGGAGACGACCGCCGAGCGCAACGCGCGGTTCGAGCGGGACGCCCTCGGCTACCTCGACCAGATGTACTCCGCCGCACTGCGCATGACGCGCAACCCGGCCGACGCCGAGGACCTGGTCCAGGAGACGTACGCGAAGGCCTACGCGTCCTTCCACCAGTTCCGCGAGGGCACCAACCTCAAGGCGTGGCTGTACCGCATTCTGACCAACACCTTCATCAACTCCTACCGCAAGAAGCAGCGCGAGCCCCAGCGCAGCGCCGCGGAGGAGATCGAGGACTGGCAGCTGGCGCGCGCCGAGTCGCACATGTCGACCGGACTGCGTTCGGCCGAATCGCAGGCGCTCGACCACCTGCCGGATTCCGACGTGAAGGAGGCCCTCCAGGCCATTCCCGAGGAGTTCCGCATCGCGGTCTATCTTGCCGACGTAGAGGGCTTTGCGTACAAGGAGATCGCGGACATCATGGGTACACCCATCGGTACGGTCATGTCCCGGCTGCACCGTGGCCGCCGTCAACTCCGCGGAATGCTGGAGGACTACGCCCGCGAGCGCGGGCTGGTCCCCGCGGGCGCGGGAGAGTCGAACGACCTGAAAGGCTCGGGGTCATGAGCTGCGGAGAGCCGCACGAGACGGAGTGCGCCGAGGTCCTGGACCACCTTTACGAGTTCCTGGACCACGAGATGCCCGACAGCGACTGCACGAAGTTCGAGACGCACTTCGGCGAATGCAATCCCTGTCTGGAGAAGTACGGCCTGGAACAGGCCGTGAAGAAGCTGGTCAAGCGCTGCTGCGGCTCGGACGACGTACCGACCGACCTGCGGTCCAAGGTCATGGGGCGGATCGAGCTGATCCGCTCGGGCCAGGCCGTTCCCGACCACGACGTCACGGCGGGCCCCACGGGCGGCTGATCCGCCGCCCGTTCGCGCCGGAGCGCCTCCACCCGCACGGCCGACAACGCCTCCGGAAGCACCGTTCATTCACTCGAAGGTGCTAATCCGGAGGCGCCCGTACGGGGCAATGTGAAAATGTCCCCCGCTTCGCGCGGGGGTCGACTTATTCTCCCCTCGCGGTACCCCTTTCCGATGCGGTACCCGGATTGCCCGCCCCAGGGGAGGAGAGCGCCATGCGGGTCCTTCCGCCCGCGGCGCGCGCCTGCGTCCTGGGCGTCGTGCTCACCGCCGCCGCGTGCGCCGCCCCCGCCCTGCTCCCCTGCTCCGCCGTGCCCTGGCCGGCCGTGGGACTGCTGGCCGCCCTCTGCCTCGGCTGCGAGGCCGCCCGGGTCCTGCCCTTCCGCGGGCGCGGGATGCCCGAGGGGATCGGCCCCTTCCACCCGGTGGTCCTGGCCGCCGTCTTCCTGCTGCCGCCCGCCGCCGCCGCGCTCGTGGCCCTGCCCGGGGGACTCGCCCAGCCCGCCGCCCGGCGGCCCGTCGCCGTCCGCCGGGTCTGGCACGCCGCCCAGCAGGCCGTCGCCGCCTGGACGGCCGGTCGGGCGTACGGGCTCCTCGGCGGCCGGGAAGCGCTGGCCGGGCCCGCCGCCCTGCCGTACGCCCTGCTCCCCGCGGCCGTCGCCGCCGTCGTCTTCGGGCTCGTCCTCACCGCCCTCGACACCGCCGTCGTGGCCGCCGCCGAAGGCCGCCCCGCGGCCACCGCCCGCCGCGGACCGCCCGCCCTCCCGCGGAGCGCCGCCCGCCGGACGCCGGCCCTCGCCGCGTACTGCCTGCACGGCCTGGTCGGCCTGATGGCGGCCGTGATGTGGCACAGCCGCTACGGCCCCCCGGCCGCCCTCCCGGTCCTGCTGCCGATGTACGTCTCCTGCTGGGTCTTCGCCCAGTACCAGCGCGAGCACACCGCGCACCAGGCCACCGTCCGCGCCCTCGTCCAGGCCGTCGACATCAAGGACCGCTACACGCGCGGCCACAGCGAGCGCGTGGGCCAGGCCTCCGCGATGATCGCCCGCGAACTGGGCATGGCCGACGACCTCCGCGAGGTCGTCCGCATCGCCGGGATCCTCCACGACGTCGGCAAGCTGGGCGTGCCGACGCGGCTGCTGCGCAAGGACGGCCCGCTGACGCCCGAGGAGCGCCGCGTCATCGAACTGCATCCCGAGTACGGGCACGAGATGGTCCGCGGCATCGGCTTCCTCGGGGAGGCCCGCTCGGCGATCCTGCACCACCACGAGCGGATCGACGGCTCCGGCTACCCGTACGGGCTGCGCGGGGAGCAGATCCCGGTGCCGGCCCGGGTGGTGGCCGTGGCCGACTCCTTCGACGCGATGACCTCCACCCGCTCGTACAGCCGGGCCCGGCCCGTGGAGACCGCCCTGGCGGAGCTCGAACGCTGCGCGGGCTCCCAGTTCGACCCCGCCATGGTGCGGGCCCTGACCGCCGCCGTCGGCCGGCACGGCTGGCACCCGGCGGCCACCTCCGACGACGCCCCCCGGACGGTGGCGACCGAGGCCGCCGCCCCGGGCGCGACGGGGGAGGGGCTCCCCGGGATGCCGGCCCAGGGCCGCGACACCGCCCAGGCCGGGCCGTCCGGCCCGGGCAGGGCCGGCCCGTGAGGGCGTACGCCGGGTGGGCGGTACGGGGAGCCGCCGCCGCGCTCACCGCCGGAGCGCTGGGGCACACCCTGTGGACCGGCGTCGCCGAACCCGCCGCCGCCCTCGCCTTCGCCGCCCTGGTCACCGTCGGCGAACTCGCCCGCCGCGACCGGAGCGCCGAGGACCGCCGCCCCGCACCCCTCGGCTCCGCCGCCGCCCTCGCCTACGCCCTGCTCGGGCAGGACGCCGGACACCCCACCCACCACGGCGCGCTCCAGGTCGTCGCCGTCGTCGTCGCGGCCGCCCTGGCCGGGACCGTCCCGCACATCGCCCGCGGCCACGGCCCCGCCCTCGACCACGTGGCCCGCCGGGTCCTGACCGTCGCCTTCGCCGCCGCCTGCTTCCAGCCCCTCCACGGCTCCGGCCCCCTCGCGCACCGGATCGGCCAGGGCCCCGGCCTCGTCCCGTTCCTGCTGCTCCTGCTCGGCCTCACCGCCCTGTGCGACGCCGTCCTCGCCGCCGCGCTGGCCGGAGCCCGCACCGGGTGGCCGTACGGGCCGCTGCTGCGCGACGAACTGCGCGCACAGCTCGGCACCGGCCCGGCCGTCTGCGCCACCGGGGTCGTGATGGCGCTCGGCGTGGCCGTGGCGGGCCTGTGGGCCCTGCCCGTCCTCGGCGTGCCGCTGCTGCTGACCCAGCTGTCCTTCCACCGGATCGACGCCGTCCGCACCACCTACCGCCAGACCATCACCTCCCTGGCCCGGGCCACCGAGATCGCCGGCTGCACCGCCCCCGGCCACGCCCGCCGCGTCGCCTCACTGAGCTGCGCCGTCGGCCGCGAGCTCGGGCTCTCCGCACGGGAGCTCACGGTGCTGGAGTACGCGGCCCTGATGCACGACATCGGCCAGCTCTCGCTCGTCGACCCCGTCCCCGGCGGGGCCACCGCCGAACTGCCCCCGGACGAGGCCCGCCGGATCGCCGGGCTCGGCGGCGAGGTGGCCCGGCAGACCGGGGTGCCGGCGGAGGTCGCGGTGATCGTGGAGCGCCAGGCGGACCCGTACCGGCAGCAGCCCGTGGCCGCGCGGATCGTGCGCGCGGTGAACGCGTACGACGACCTGGCCGGAACCGGCCGTCACCCGATCGGCTCACTGGCCGCCCTGGAACGGCTGCGCCTGGGAACGGGGCACGAGTACCAGCCCGAGGTCGTGGAGTCCCTGGCGAGGGTTCTGGCCAGGGGCGGACGCGGCAGAGTCGTTCCCGTCCCGCCGGGGTAACCCATGGGTAATGAGCGGTCGTCCGAGCGGGCATGGTTGGATGCAGTAAGGGGTGTCCGTGAGGGTGTCCGCAGGGCTGAACCGTTGGAGCGGCAGGCGGGAATCGTGAGGATCTTCGGGAAGGTACGGCATCGGCCCTCCGCCTCGTGGCGGCAGGCCACCGACCGCGCGTTCACGCTGATCGGCGACGGTCGGTACGAGGACGCGGGTGCACTGCTGACCAGGGCGGCGGACCTGGAGCCCTGGCTGTCCGAGTCCTGGTTCAACCTGGCCCTCCTCCACAAGTTCCGGCACGACTGGGAGCAGGCGCGGGCCGCCGGCCTGCGCGCCGTCGCCCTGCTGGACCGCGAGGCCGGCGCCCCGGACTGGTGGAACGTCGGCATCGCCGCGACCGCGCTCCAGGACTGGCCGCTGGCCCGCCGGGCCTGGCAGGCGTACGGGCTCAAGGTGCCCGGGGACCCGCACAGCACGGCCGGGTCGGGTGAACCGGTGGGCATGGAGCTCGGCAGCGCGGCCGTACGGCTGTCGCCCGAGGGCGAGGCCGAGGTCGTATGGGGCCGCAGGCTCGATCCAGCCCGCATGGAGGTCCTGTCCATCCCGCTGCCCTCCTCGGGACGGCGCTGGGGCGAGGTCGTCCTGCACGACGGGGTCCCGCACGGCGAGCGGGTCACCGCGGCCGGGCCCTCGTACCCCGTCTTCGACGAGATCGAGCTGTGGGCGCCCTCCCCGGTGCCGACCTGGGTGGTGCTCCTGGAGGCGGCCACCGAGGCCGACCGCGACGCCCTGGAGCAGCTCGCCTCGGACGCGGGCTTCGCCGCCGAGGACTGGTCCTCGTCGGTACGGCTCCTGTGCCGGACCTGTTCGGAGAGCTCGATGCCCAGCGGCGAGGGCGCCGGCGACCACCTCGACCCGCACGACCACAGCGAACCCGGCCACCCCGGCCCGCTGGGCCACCGCACGGCCGGATCCGGCTCGCTGTGGGTGCCCGAGCGCGAATGCGGCATCGCGGCCCCGGCCGGCCTGGTGCGCGGACTGCTCGACGGCTGGGTCGCGGACAGCCCCGACAGCCGGGAGTGGCGGGATCTCGAAGAAGTCTGCTGACCCCGGGCCGTAGGCTGTACGGGCACACCACGGACTTGAGGGAAGGCGTACGGCGGACATGGCGCAGCAGGAGAACCAGGTGACCCCGATCGACGACGAGGGCTGGGTCGTGGACACCGAGGACTGTGAGGCGCGCGAGCTCGCCCACCGCGAGCGCGGTACGTCCCGCCCGATCACGGTCGTCGGCAACCCGGTCCTGCACCGCGAGTGCAAGGACGTCACCGAGTTCGGCGACGAGCTGGCGCAGCTGATCGACGACATGTTCGCCAGCCAGAAGACCGCCGAGGGCGTGGGCCTGGCCGCCAACCAGATCGGCGTGGACGCCAAGGTCTTCGTCTACGACTGCCCGGACGACGACGGCGTCCGCCACACCGGCGTCGTGGTCAACCCCCGGCTCGTCGAGCTCCCGGCCGGCTCCCGCGTCCTGGACGACTCCAACGAGGGCTGCCTCTCCGTCCCCACCGCCTACGCCTCCCTGCCCCGCCCGGACTACGCCGAGGTCACCGGCCAGGACGCCCGGGGCAACCCGATCAAGGTCCGCGGCACCGGCTACTTCGCCCGCTGCCTCCAGCACGAGACCGACCACCTGTACGGCTACCTGTACATCGACCGCCTCTCGAAGCGCGACCGCAAGGACGCGCTGCGCCAGATGGCGGAGAACACCCCGCGCTACCCCGTCGTCGCCAACGACTGACCCCGGCCGCGCCCCGCAGCCGCACGAAGGCCCCGCTCCGGAACGCTCCGGAGCGGGGCCTTCGCCTGTGGGGGGTTCCTCCGCGTGGGTCGCGCGGTACGGCGTACCCGGATCACACCACCGCCGGCGGGCGGCGGCCAGGCATCCGCGCCCTGAATGTCAAGTCATGCACGATTACCGGCCGTTGCTTCCTGTCAGGCCACCGCGCGCGGACCGCGGAAGGCCCGTCGGAAGGCGTTCGGCGTGGTGCCCAGGGTCCGCAGGAAGTGGTGGCGCAGGGCCGCCGCGTTCCCGAAGCCGCTGCGGCCCGCGACGGCGTCGACCGTGTCGTCGGTGGACTCCAGCAACTCCTGCGCCAGCAGCACCCGCTGGCGCAGCACCCACTGGTACGGGGTGGTCCCCGTCTCCTGGAGGAAGCGGCGGGCGAAGGTGCGGGGCGACATGTGGGCCCGCTCCGCCAGCTGCTCGACGGTGATCTCCTCGTCCAGATGGCGGGCCATCCAGCCGATCACCTCGCCGACCGCGTCACAGCCGGTGCGCGGGAGCGGCCGCCGGATGAACTGGGCCTGGCCGCCGTCCCGGTGGGGCGGTACGACCATCCGCCGGGCGATGGTGTTGGCGACCTCGGCGCCGTGCGCCTGGCGGACCACGTGCAGGCAGGCGTCGATGCCCGAGGCCGTCCCGGCGGCGGTGACCACCGGCCCCTCGTCGACGTAGAGCACGTCCGGGTCGACCCGGGCGGCCGGATAGCGGCGGACCAGCGCCGGGGCGTGCATCCAGTGGGTGGTGCAGCGCCGCCCGTCCAGCAGCCCGGCCGCACCGAGCACGAAGGCCCCGCTGCACACGCTGAGCACCCGGGCCCCGCGGTCCACGGCCCGGCGCAGGGCGTCGAGGAAGGGCTCGGGATAGTCCCGCACCGGCGCGGCGCGGTCGGCGGGCAGACAGATCAGATCGGCCTCCTCCAGCCGCTCCAGCCCGTGCGCCGGCGCGATCGCGAAGCCGACGTCCGCCATGGTCAGCGGCCCTTCCTCGGCCGCGCACACCGCGAAGTCGTACACCGGCAGCCCCTGCTCGCTCCGGTCGATCCCGAAGACCTCGCAGAAGATTCCGAACTCGAAGGGGGCCACACCGTCGACGAGGGCCACGGCCACGTTCTTCAGCATGGAGCCAGTGTGGCAGTAATTCGCCCTTCCATGACAGTCCTGCCACTGTCCGGTGTCCACCGCCCCGGCGATCTTGGAGTCATGAACACGTTCCTCGACTACCTCACCGTCCTCGCCGTCGCCGCCCTCCTCCTCGCCCCCTCCTTCCACGGCGCCCTCCACGACCGACGCGTCGACCGTCAGCTCAGGGCCGCGGGCGCGTTCGATCCGGGGCTCGTGGAGGTGACCCTGAAGCCGGCCGCCCCCGTCGCCGTCCCCGCCGACGGACGACGACGCCCCCTCCCGGACCTCAAGGTCCGGGAGGGGGCGCGTGGAGATCGTCGCTGCTCGGACTAGAAGTCCTCGTCCAGGTCGACGGTGCCCTCGACGGCCACCTGGTAGGCCGACGGGCGGCGCTCGAAGAAGTTCGTCAGCTCCTGGACGCCCTGGAGCTCCATGAACGAGAACGGGTTCTGCGAGCCGTACACCGGCGGGAAGCCGAGGCGGACCAGGCGCTGGTCGGCGACGCACTCCAGGTACTCGCGCATCGAGTCGGTGTTCATGCCCGGCAGGCCGTCACCGCACAGGTCGCGGCCGAACTGGAGCTCCGCCTCCACGGCCTCCTTCAGCATGTCGGTGACCTGCTGCTGGAGGGCGTCGTCGAAGAGCTCCGGCTCCTCCTTGCGGACCGTGTCCACGACCTCGAAGGCGAAGTTCATGTGCATGGTCTCGTCGCGGAAGACCCAGTTGGTGCCCGTCGCCAGGCCGTGCAGCAGGCCGCGCGAGCGGAACCAGTACACGTACGCGAAGGCGCCGTAGAAGAACAGGCCCTCGATGCAGGCGGCGAAGCAGATCAGGTTCAGCAGGAAGCGGCGGCGGTCGGCGGCCGTCTCCAGCTGGTCGATCTTCTCGACCGAGTCCATCCACTTGAAGCAGAACTGCGCCTTCTCGCGGATCGACGGGATGTTCTCCACGGCCGCGAAGGCGGCCGCGCGGTCGTCCGGGTCGGGCAGGTAGGTGTCGAGCAGCGTCAGGTAGAACTGGACGTGCACGGCCTCCTCGAACAGCTGGCGCGACAGGTACAGGCGCGCCTCCGGGGAGTTGATGTGCTTGTACAGCGTCAGGACCAGGTTGTTCGCCACGATCGAGTCGCCCGTCGCGAAGAACGCGACCAGGCGGCCGATCATGTGCTGCTCGGCCGGCGTCAGCTTCGCGAGGTCGGCGACGTCGGAGTGGAGGTCGACCTCCTCCACCGTCCAGGTGTTCTTGATCGCGTCCCGGTAGCGCTCGTAGAAGTCCGGGTAGCGCATCGGGCGGAGCGTGAGCTCGAAGCCCGGGTCGAGGAGGTTCTTCTTCTCGGTGGAGCTCATTACTGGCAGGCCTCGCAGGACTCGGGGTTCTCAAGGGAGCAGGCCAGCGCCTCGGCGTCCATGGCCTGCGGCAGCTGGGCGGGGGTGGAGGCGGCGGCCGGTACGGCGGCGCCGGAGGCCGCGCGGGCGATCTTCGTCGCCGGGCGCGAGCGCAGGTAGTACGTGGTCTTCAGGCCCTGCTTCCAGGCGTACGCGTACATCGAGCTGAGCTTGCCGATGGTGGGCGTCTCCAGGAACAGGTTCAGCGACTGGCTCTGGTCCAGGTACGGCGTACGGGCCGCCGCCATGTCGATCAGGCCGCGCTGCGGGATCTCCCACGCCGTGCGGTACAGCTCGCGGACCTCCTCGGGGATCCAGCCGAAGCCCTGGACGGAGCCGGAGGAGTCGCGCAGCGCTTCGCGGGTCTGCGCGTCCCACACGCCCAGCTTCTTCAGGTCCTCGACCAGGTAGCCGTTGACCTGGAGGAACTCACCGCTGAGGGTCTCGCGCTTGAAGAGGTTGGAGACCTGCGGCTCGATGCACTCGTACACGCCGGCGATCGAGGCGATCGTCGCCGTCGGGGCGATCGCGAGGAGCAGCGAGTTGCGCATGCCGGACTTCGCGACCCGGGCGCGCAGGGCGTCCCAGCGCTCGGGCCAGTGGCGCTCGGTCTCGTAGTGGTCCGGGTGCAGCACGCCCTGGGCGGTGCGGGTCTCGGCCCAGGCCGGGAGCGGGCCGCTGCGCTCGGCGAGGTCGCACGACGCTTCGTACGCGGCGAGCATGATGCGCTCGGAGATCTTCGTGGAGAGGGCCTTCGCCGCGGCGGAGTCGAAGGGCAGGCGCAGCTTGAAGAAGACGTCCTGGAGGCCCATCGCGCCCAGGCCCACCGGACGCCACTTGGCGTTGGAGCGGCCGGCCTGCTCGGTCGGGTAGAAGTTGATGTCGACGACGCGGTCGAGGAAGGTCACGGCGGTGCGGACGGTCTCGTCCAGGCGCTCCCAGTCCATCTCGCCGTCGACGACGAACGCGCCGAGGTTGACGGAGCCGAGGTTGCAGACGGCCGTCTCGCCGTCGTTGGTGACCTCGATGATCTCGGTGCAGAGGTTGGAGGAGTGGACCACCGTGCCGGGCAGCGCGGTCTGGTTCGCCGTCCGGTTGGAGGCGTCCTTGAAGGTCATCCAGCCCTGGCCGGTCTGGGCGAGGGTGCGCATCATGCGGCCGTACAGGTCGCGGGCCGGCATGGTCTTCTTGGCGAGCCCGGAGGCCTCGGCCTTGACGTAGGCGGCGTCGAACTCGTCGCCGTACAGGTCCACCAGCTCGGGGACGTCGGACGGGGAGAACAGCGACCACTCGGCGTCGGCGTTCACGCGGCGCATGAACTCGTCCGGGATCCAGTGGGCGAGGTTGAGGTTGTGCGTGCGGCGCTGGTCCTCGCCGGTGTTGTCGCGGAGCTCCAGGAACTCCTCGATGTCGGCGTGCCAGGTCTCCAGGTAGACGGCGGCGGCGCCCTTGCGGCGGCCGCCCTGGTTCACGGCGGCGACGGAGGCGTCGAGGGTCTTCAGGAACGGGACGATGCCGTTGGAGTGGCCGTTGGTGCCGCGGATCAGCGAGCCGCGGGCGCGGATGCGGGAGTAGGAGAGGCCGATGCCGCCGGCGTGCTTCGAGAGGCGGGCGACCTGGTGGTAGCGGTCGTAGATGGAGTCCAGCTCGTCCAGGGGGGAGTCGAGGAGGTAGCAGGAGGACATCTGCGGGTGGCGCGTACCGGAGTTGAACAGCGTCGGGGAGGACGGCAGGTAGTCGAGGCGGCTCATCAGGCGGTACAGCGAGGCCACTTCCTCGACCGCGCGGATGCTGTCGTCCTCGGCGAGGCCGCAGGCCACGCGCAGCATGAAGTACTGCGGGGTCTCGATCACCTGACGGGTCAGCGGGTGGCGCAGCAGGTAGCGGCTGTGCAGGGTGCGCAGGCCGAAGAAGCCGAAGCGGTCGTCCGCGCCCTCGGCGAGCGCGAGCTCGACGAGGGAGTCCAGGCGGGCGGCGTGGGCGGCGACGAACTCGGCGGTGCGGTCGGCGATCAGGCCCTCGCGGTGGCCGACGGCTACGGACTCGGCGAAGGAGGTGGAGCCCTGGCCGGCGGCCTCGTCGGCGACGGCCAGGGTCAGCAGGCGGGCGGCGAGGCGGGAGTAGGCCGGGTCCTCGGAGATCAGGCCGGCCGCGGCCTCGGTGGCGAGTCCGCGCAGCTCGGCCTCGTCGGCGGCGGCGCTGCGGCCGCGCAGGGCGGCGGCGGCGACCCGGCCGGGGTCGGTGTCGGGGAGGTCGGCCGTGAGCTCGGTGAGGGTGCGCAGCAGCGCGGCCCCGGGACCTTCGGCTTCGGGGTGGTCGGACTCGGCGCGCGGTGCGGCGGGCGCGATGGTCACGGGGGAGCTCTCCCTCACTCGGCCCGGTCATCGGCGGAGCGGGCGCGAGCGGGCGCACGCGGGCGCGCGCACGAGAGCGCTCACCACCGCGTGGCGTCCACCGGCCCAACCGCGAGGCCCGGACGAATCGACACCCCGGCTCGGTCGATCCGGGGGCACTGCCGGCAGGTCTTCGGACTCGCGGATACACCGTTCGGCGTACGTCACACCGTTGCGGGACAGTTCCGGATTCCCACCGGATTCCCCTGCGGCGGCAGCAGCCATGAGCATACATGTGGGGGCGACCTGATGCGGTAGCCCCCACATGTTGTGTCGGGTGCATGCGGAGCGTGTCGTCACAGCTCCAGTCGGTACGTGAGCAGGGGGACTTCCGGTACGGGCGACCAGTCGCGTTCGGGCGTGCGGACGAAGCCGAGCCGGGCGTAGATCCGCTGGGCCCCGCGCATGGCGGGCTGGGTGGACAGCACCAGCGCGGTGACCCCTTCCAGGGCCCGGGCCCGCTCCGCGCAGGCCCGTACGAGGGCCTCCCCGACCCCCTGCCCGCGGGCCCCGGCGGCGACCGCGAGCATCCGGAATTCGGCGTCGTGCGGCCCGGCGATGTCCGCGAGCCGGCTCCCGGGTGCGGCGAAGGTCACGCCGCCGAGCACCTGCCCGTCCCGCACGGCGGCGAGCACGTCCCCGTCCCCGGCCCGCCCGGCGACGTCGCGGAGCACGTTCAGGTAGCGGTCGTCCTCGTCGAGGTCGAGCAGCCCGTCACCGCTGTAGGCCCGCCCGGTGATCTCGCCGAGGCGCGCGTACTCGTCTTCCCGCGCCGTCCTGATCTCGAAGTCCATGCCGCCGAGTGTGCCGGACGGAGACCAGGGGCTGATCATCGAGCGGCTCACGCGGATCCGTATGCAGCACCGGCCCGGGCTCTGGCGCCGTACGGGACGGACATCGCCCTCCCCGAACCGGTCGGCATCACCCTGCGGACCGAGGCCCTCAAGGACCGGGTGCGCCGAGGAAGCCGAAGGGCCCCGCCGTCTCCGGTCGGAGGCGGCGGGGCCCTGTCATGCGCTCAGCAGCAGCGGAAGCCCTCGCGGGGGTCCGCTTCGCGGGCGTCGGTGCGGGCGCGTTCGAAGGCGCGGCGGGTCAGGACCTCGGCCTCGGGGTCGTGGGAGCGGGCGTGGGCGACGTAGTGGTCGTAGGCGGCCTCGCCGGAGAACTCCCGGACGTAGTACCGCGCCTTCGCCAGCGCCCCGCGGACCGCGCCGCTCATCCGACCGGGTCCTTCACGCGGCCGCCGCCCCCGTCGAGGCCGGCCGCCGCGAGTTCGGCCTTCTCCTCGGCCGTCGCGATCAGCCCGGCCGGGGCGATGATCTTCGACTCGGTCCACGGCACCTCGGAGAGGCGGACGGAGCCCGGGTCGGCCACGGCCTTGAAGCAGGTGCGGGCCGCGTCCAGCAGGACGATGACGATCAGGACGGCGAAGAGGGCCGAGAGCACCCCGTCGACCGTGGCGTTGGTGACCACGGTGTGCATCTCGTCCATGTTCTTGGCGGGCGGCAGCACCTTTCCGGCGTCGATGCCGGTCTGGTACTTGTCGCGCTGCGCGAAGAAGCCGATCTTCACGTCCTCCGAGAAGACCTTCTGGTAGCTCGCCGTCAGGGTGACGGCCACGTCCCACGCGAGCGGAACGCCCGTGACCCAGGCCCACTTGAGCCGGCCCGACTTGACGAGCAGTGTGGTGCACACGGCCAGCGCGACCGCCGCGAGCAGCTGGTTCGCGATACCGAACAGCGGGAAGAGCTGGTTGATGCCGCCCAGCGGGTCCTTGACGCCGACCCACAGGAAGTAGCCCCAGCCGCCGACGACGACCGCGCTGGCCAGCCAGACGCCCGGCTTCCAGCTGACGTCCTTGAAGGACTTGTGCACGTTGCCCAGGGTGTCCTGGAGCATGAAGCGGCCCACGCGGGTGCCCGCGTCCACCGTCGTCAGGATGAACAGGGCCTCGAACATGATGGCGAAGTGGTACCAGAACGCCTTCATCCCGGACCCGCCGACCACGGCGGAGAAGATCTCCGACATTCCGAGCGCGAACGTCGGCGCGCCGCCCGTCCGGGACAGCAGGGTGGCCTCCTCCACGTCCTTGGCGGCCTGCGCGAGGGCGTCGGGGGAGATGGCGAAGCCGAAGTGGCCGACCGCCGCCGAGGCGCTCTGGACGGTGGTGCCGATGACCCCGGCGGGGGAGTTGACGCCGAAGAACAGGCCGGGCTCGATGATGCACGCGGCGATCACGGCCATGACGGCGACGAAGGACTCGGTGAGCATCGCGCCGTAGCCGACGACCCGGATCTGGGTCTCCTTCTGGATCATCTTCGGGGTGGTGCCCGAGGCGACCAGCGAGTGGAAGCCCGACAGGGCGCCGCAGGCGATCGTGATGAAGACGAAGGGGAACATCGAGCCCGCGAAGACCGGGCCGTCGCCGCGCGTGGCGAAGTCCGTCACCGCCGGCATCTTCAGCGTCGGCATCGCGACGACCACGCCGACCGCCATCAGGGCGATCGTGCCGACCTTCATGAAGGTGGACAGGTAGTCGCGCGGGGCGAGCAGCAGCCACACCGGGAGGACCGAGGCGAAGAAGCCGTACCCGATCATCCAGAGGACCAGGGTCTCCTTGTCCAGGGTGAAGAAGTCCGCCCAGGAGGACTCGGCGACCCAGCCGCCCGCCACGATCGCGAGGAGCAGCAGCGCGACGCCGACGACGGAGACCTCGGTGACCCGGCCCGGCCGCAGGTAGCGGAGGTAGACGCCCATGAAGAGGGCGATCGGGATGGTCATGCCGATGGAGAAGACGCCCCAGGGGGAGTGCCCCAGGGCGTTGACGATGACCAGGCCGAGCACCGCCAGCAGGATGATCATGATGGTGAACACGGCGAGCAGCGCGGCGGCGCCGCCGACGGGGCCGATCTCGTCCCGGGCCATCTGGCCGAGCGAGCGGCCGTCGCGCCGGGTGGAGAAGAACAGCGTCACCATGTCCTGGACGGCGCCGGCGAAGATGACGCCCGCGACGATCCAGATGGTGCCCGGCAGATAGCCCATCTGGGCGGCGAGCACCGGGCCGACGAGCGGGCCGGCGCCGGCGACGGCGGCGAAGTGGTGGCCGAAGAGCACGCGCCGGTCGGTGGGGTGGAAGTCGACGCCGTTGTCGAGGCGTTCGGCGGGGGTCGCGCGGGTCTTGTCCAGCTTCAGCACGCGGTTCGCGATGAACCGCGCGTAGAAGCGGTAGCCGATGGCGTACGAGCCCAGCGCGGCGGCGAGCAGCCAGGCCGCCGAGATCTCCTCACCGCGCGAGAGCGCCAGCACGCCCCAGCCGACGGCCCCCACGAGGGCCACGGCCACCCATACGGCGATCGACCGGGGGGTGGCTCTCGCCGCCGGCGTCCGCTGTGTCCCTGTTGCTCCCGGTTCCGGCATGATCCTCGTCCCCTCGTTGATCATCTGCGTAAGCGCACGGAATCTACGGGGGGTTACCGGTGGACGTAAGCCCCCGTCCGCATAGCGGTACGAGCGTCCACCGGGGTTCGAAGGAGAGTCAACAGGTGATCACACGGCAGGTCGCTGGAGACGGGCAACGAACTTGTAACGGTCGCCGCGATATACCGATCGCACCCATTCGACCGGTTCGCCGTCGGCGTCCAGCGAGTGCCGCGAGAGCATCAGCATCGGCAGGCCCACGTCGGTGCCGAGCAGCCCGGCCTCGCGCGGGGTGGCGAGGGAGGTCTCGATGGTCTCCTCGGCCTCCGCGAGGCGGACGTCGTACACCTCGGCCAGGGCGGTGTAGAGGGAGGTGTACTTCGCCAGCGAGCGGCGCAGCGCGGGGAAGCGCTTGGCCGACAGGTGCGTGGTCTCGATGGCCATCGGCTCGCCGCTGGCCAGGCGCAGCCGCTCGATGCGCAGCACCCGCCCGCCGGTGGCGATCTTGAGCAGTCCGGCGAGGGTGTCGTCGGCGGTCACGTAGCCGATGTCCAGGAGCTGGGAGGTCGGCTCCAGGCCCTGCGCCCGCATGTCCTCGGTGTAGGAGGAGAGTTGCAGCGGCTGGGAGACCTTGGGCTTGGCGACGAAGGTGCCCTTGCCCTGGATGCGTTCCAGCCGGCCCTCGACCACGAGCTCCTGGAGGGCCTGCCGGACGGTGGTCCGGGAGGTGTCGAACTCGGCGGCGAGCGTCCGCTCCGGCGGCACCGGGGTGCCGGGGGGCAGGGTTTCGGTCATGTCGAGCAAGTGCCGCTTGAGTCGGTAGTACTTGGGCACACGCGCCGTTCGAGTGGCTGGCCCGCCCTCCGGCTCCGTGGTCGCCCCTTCGGTGGACATCGCCGCCCGCCTTCCCGACTCCAGTTTCGCTGCCGTCACCGGCTCCTCCGATATGTGCGGTCACATGGTGACACGGGCGGGAGGACAGGCCTCCTCCCTCCCCCAGGTGTCGGTCCGATAACGGACCGAGCACCCGCTCATTAGACCCTTGACACCCCTAAAGGTCTAGGCCAAGCTCCCGGTACTGGTCTACACCAATATGGATCAGATCCCGGCCCCACGGGCAGTACTCGGTACGTACGTCACCGCGGCGGGCGAGGGAAGGTGCACAGCAGCAGCATCCCTGAGGAGGGTGGCGTGAAGCGCAAGCTCATTGCGGCGGTCGGTGTCGTGGGCATGATGGTCGGTGTCGCCGCGTGCGGCAACGGCGGCGACGACAAGCCGAAGTCCGACGCGTCGGGTGGCGCCAAGGAGATCACCGTCTGGGTGATGGACGGATCCGCCCCGAAGGCCTGGATCGAGCAGGTCAACAAGGAGTTCTCGGCCAAGCACCCCGGTGTGACGGTGAAGGTCGAGGAGCAGAAGTGGACGGGCATCCAGGAGAAGGTCACCACGGCCCTCTCCGAGGACACCCCGCCGGACGTCCTCGAACTCGGCAACACGCAGACCGCCGGCTACGCGGTCACCGGCGGCCTCGCCGACCTCACCAAGGACAAGGCCCAGCTCGGCGCCGACGCCTGGCAGAAGAGCATGCTCGCCTCCGCCGAGGTCGACGGCAAGCTCTACTCCGCCCCCTGGTACGCCGCCAACCGCGTGGTCGTCTACGACAAGAAGGCCTACGAGAAGGCCGGCGTCACCCCGCCGAAGACCCGCGACGAGTGGATCGCCGGCCTGGAGAAGCTGAAGGCGTCCGACCCCTCCGCCCAGCCGATCTACCTCCCCGGCCAGAGCTGGTACATCCTCGCCGGCTTCATCTGGGACGAGGGCGGCGACCTCGCCGTCAAGGACGGCGGCAAGTGGAAGGGCCAGCTCGCCACCCCGCAGGCCGCCGCCGCGATGGACTTCTACAAGAAGCTCCAGTCCTACTCCACGGCCCCCAAGGACAAGGACGAGGCCACCCCGCAGCAGTCCACCGACATCGTCCCCAAGGGCGGCGTCTCCTCCTGGATCGGCCTCGGCTGGGAGGCCGGCGGTGCCGAGAAGGCCCTGAAGGACGCGGGCAAGGACGCCGACTTCGGCTACTTCCCGATCCCGGGCAAGACGGCCGACAAGTCCGGCACCGTCTTCCTCGGCGGCTCGAACCTCGCCGTGGCCGAGCGCTCCAAGAACAAGGAGCTCGCCAAGGAGTGGCTGGCCCTGGCCACCGGCAAGGACCAGATGACCAAGTACGCCGCCGAGGTCAAGGGCGCGCTGCTGCCCAACCAGGTCGGCGCCAACTTCACCCCCGCCGCCGGCTCCTTCGCCGAGGCCATGGCCAAGGCCGGCCTCAACGGCAAGATCACCCCGGTGACCGCGGGCTGGGCGAACGTCGAGACCGAGCCGAACCCCGTCAAGGAGTTCATGACCAAGGTCCTGAAGGGTGAGGACGCCGCCAAGGCGGGCGCGGACGCGGACAAGGAAATCGCGAACCGCATCAACAAGTAGCCGCCGCACCCCGCAGTACCCGCACGACCCAGCAGTGTGAACGCACCGGGGGGTGCGGCAGGCCCCGGCCGCCTGCCGCGCCCCCGGTCGCGCATTTGACTCCACAGTCAACCGCGAGGAAGCCAAGCCATGACCGTGCACTCCCAGGGAGCGACGACCAGCGCTCCACAGGACGCACCACAGAAGTCCGCCGGACGGCCGAAGGCGCCCAGCCCCGCGGCCGGCCCCCGTCCCGCCCCTCCTCGCGGGGGCGGAAAGCCGCTCCCCTCGGGGTGGCTTCCGTACCTGCTGGTGCTGCCGGCCGTGGCCGCCATGGCACTCCTGCTGCTGTACCCGCTGATCAAGAACGTGGTCCTGTCCTTCCAGGACATCAACAAGATCGAGTTCATCCAGCGGAAGTACCCCTTCGCGGGACTCGCCAACTACACCCAGCTGCTGGGCGACTCCGGCTTCTGGACCGTCGTCGTCCGCAGCTTCGCCTTCACCTTCGCCAACGTCGTGCTGATCATGGTGATCGGCAGCCTCATCGGCATCCTGCTCAACCGGCTCGGCAAGTGGATGCGCCTGGTCCTGTCGATGGCGCTGGTGATGGCCTGGGCCATGCCCATCGTCGCCTCGGTCCAGGTCTTCTACTGGCTGTTCGACGAGCAGTTCGGCGTCATGAACTGGGTCATGCGCACGCTCGGCTTCTCCGGCTACGAGCAGCACAACTGGTTCGAGACCGGCCTGTCCACCCTGACGATCGTCACCCTCCTGGTGGTCTGGGGCTCCATCCCCTTCGTCGCCCTCAACATGTACGCCGGCCTCACCACCGTCGGCGCCGAGCTGTACGAGGCCGCCCGCATGGACGGGGCCAACGGCTGGCAGACCTTCTGGAAGGTCGTCTTCCCCAACCTGAAGCCCTTCTTCCTGGTCACCACGTTCCTCGAGGTGATCTGGGTCTTCAAGGCCTTCACCCAGGTCTACGCGATGAACAAGGGCGGCCCGGACCGCGCCTCCGAGATCCTCCCGGTCTTCGCCTACGTGGAGGGCCAGAGCCAGTTCCACTACGGCCTCGCCGCCGCGATCTCCGTCCTGACGATCCTGATCCTGCTGGTCGTCATGTCCTTCTACTTCCGCCTGATCCTGAAGCAGGAGGAGGAGCAGTGAGCACCACCACCGCCCCGGACAAGCCCGCCCAGCAGCTGCGCACCCGCGCGCCGCTGCGCCCCGCGACCGTCGCCAAGAACCTCGGCGCGCTGCTCCTGGCCCTGGTCTTCGTCTTCCCGGTCTACTGGATGTTCTCCTCGGCCCTCAAGCCGAACAGCGAGATCCTCACCAAGGACCCGGTCTTCGTCTTCACCCCGACGCTGGACAACTTCACCAAGGCCACCGGCGTCGAGAACTTCTGGACCTACGTCACCAACAGCCTCGTCGTCACCGTCGGCGCCGTCCTGCTGGCCCTGCTGGTGGCCCTCGCCGCGAGCTTCGCCATCGCCCGGATGAAGTTCCGGGGCCGCAAGGGCCTCGTCCTGGGCGTGATGATGGCCCAGATGGCCCCCTGGGAGGTCATGGTCATCGCGATGTACATGATCGTCCGCGACGCCGAGATGCTGAACAGCATCGGCGTGCTCACCGCGATCTACTTCGTGATGGTCCTCCCCTTCACCATCTGGACCCTGCGCGGCTTCATCGCCGCCGTCCCGGTCACCCTGGAGGAGGCCGCGCAGATCGACGGCTGCACCCGCGGCCAGGCCTTCCGCAAGGTGATCTTCCCGCTTCTGGCACCCGGCCTGATGTCCACCTCGCTCTTCGGCTTCATCACCGCCTGGAACGAGTTCGCGATGGTCCTGATCCTCAACAAGGACAAGACCGCCCAGACCCTGCCGCTGTGGCTGACCCAGTTCAAGACCGCCTTCGGCAACGACTGGGGCGCCACCATGGCCGCGTCCTCGATCTTCGCGATCCCCGTCCTGGTGATCTTCGTCTTCCTCCAGCGCAAGGCCGTCGGCGGCATGACCGCCGGGGCCGTGAAGGGATAGCGGCCGTGACCATCCTTGCGCACCACACGGACACTCTGACCCGCGACGCCCTCGCGGTCCTCCAGCCCGGCTTCGAGGGCACCACCGCCCCCTCCTGGCTGCTGCGCCAGGTCGGCGAGGGGCTCACCGCCGTCGGCCTCTTCGGCCGCAACATCGCCTCGCCCGGGCAGCTCGCCTCGCTCACCGCACAGCTGCGCCGCGAGCGGGACGACGTCCTCGTCGCCATCGACGAGGAGGGCGGCGACGTCACCCGCCTGGAGGTCCGCGGCGGCTCGTCCTTCCCCGGCAACCTGGCGCTCGGCGCCGTCGACGACACGGAGCTCACCCGCGAGGTCGCCCGCGAGCTCGGCCGCCGCCTCGCCGAGTGCGGGGTCAACCTCAACTGGGCCCCGTCCGCCGACGTCAACTCCAACCCCGACAACCCGGTCATCGGCGTGCGCTCCTTCGGTGCCGACACCCGGCTCGCCGCCCGGCACACGGCCGCGTACGTCGAGGGCCTCCAGGCCGCCGGGGTCGCCGCCTGCACCAAGCACTTCCCGGGCCACGGCGACACCAACGTCGACTCGCACCACGCGCTGCCCCGCATCGACGTGGACCTGGACACCCTCCACGCCCGCGAGCTGGTCCCCTTCAAGGCGGCCATCGAGGCCGGCACCCTGGCCGTCATGAGCGCCCACATCCTGGTGTCCGCCCTCGACCCGACCCGGCCCGCCACCCTCAGCCCGCAGATCCTCACCGGTCTGCTGCGCAAGGAACTCGGCTACGAGGGCCTCATCGTCACCGACGGCATGGAGATGAACGCCATCGCCGGGACGTACGGCATCGAGCGCGGCTCGGTGCTCGCCATCGCGGCCGGCGCCGACGCCATCTGCGTCGGCGGGGGCCTCGCCGACGAGGCGACCGTGCTGCGTCTGCGCGACGCGCTGGTCGCCGCGGTACGCGAGGGCGCGCTGCCCGAGGAGCGGCTCGCCGACGCCGCCGACCGGGTGCGCGCCCTCGCCGGATGGGCCCGGCAGGCCCGGCCGGACGCGCAGCCGGAGGGGAGCCGCGCGTCCGGCATCGGCCTGGAGGCGGCCCGCCGCGCGCTGGCCGTGTCGGGCGGACGGGCTCCCGTGGCCGCCCCGTACGTCGCCACGCTCGCGCCCGTCGCGAACATCGCGGTCGGCGACGAGACGCCCTGGGGGGTGGCCGCGGAGCTGGCCGCCCTGGTCCCGGGGACCGCCTCGGGCGTCTACCCCGAGGGTTCGGCCGCCGGGGACGTGCTGGCGGCCGCGGGGGACCGCACGGTCGTCGCGGTCGTCCGCGACGCGCACCGCCACCCGTGGATGACCGAGGCGCTGGACGCGCTGGTCGCCGCGCGGCCGGACACCGTGGTGGTGGAGATGGGCGTACCGCGCGCCGAGCCGCGCGGGGCGCTGTACGTCGCCACGCACGGCGCCTCCCGCGTCTGCGGGCGGGCCGCCGCCGAGGTCATCGCCGGCCTGCGGTAGTCCACCGGGCACGCGGAAGGGCCGGGCCCCCGAGGAGGGGGGCCCGGCCCTTCCGCGTGCCGTTCCTACAGACCCTGCCAGGAGGGCTTGTTCGCGTAGGCGTGGCGGAAGTAGTCGGCCAGCTTCAGCTTCGAGGCGGCCGCCTCGTCCACCACGACGGTCGCGTGCCGGTGCAGCTGGAGCGCGGAGGCCGGGACCAGCGCGGACAGCGGGCCCTCGACGGTCTGGGCGACCGCCTCGGCCTTGCCCTCGCCGGTGGCCAGCAGGACCAGGTGGCGGGCGTCGAGGATGGTGCCGATGCCCTGGGTGATGACGTGGTGCGGCACCTGCTCCATGTCGTCCTCGAAGAAGCGCGCGTTGTCGACGCGGGTCTGCTCCGTCAGCGTCTTGATGCGGGTGCGGGAGGCCAGCGAGGAGCAGGGCTCGTTGAAGCCGATGTGCCCGTCGGTGCCGATCCCCAGCAGCTGGAGGTCCACCCCGCCCGCGTCGGCGAGGGCCTGGTCGTAGGCCTCGCAGGCCGCGTGGACGTCGGCGGCGGAGCCGTCGGGGCCCATGAAGGAGTCCTCGGTCAGGCCCAGGGGCTCGACCACCTCGCGGAGCACGACCGCGCGGTAGGACTCCGGGTGCCCGGCCGGCAGGCCGACGTACTCGTCGAGCTGGCAGACCCGGGCCCGGGAGGCGTCGACCTCGCCGGCCCGGACCTTGGCGGCGAGGGCCTCGTAGACGGGCAGCGGGGTAGAGCCGGTCGCCACGCCCAGCAGGGCGTCGGGCTTGCGGCGGACCAGGGCGGCCATGGCCTCCGCGATGAGCTCGCCGCCTGCCTTGGCGTCCGGGACGATGACAACTTCCACGCGGGACCTGCCGATCTGAGTGGGAGGGGGTGGGCTGGTGGTATAGACCAATCTAGCAGAGAGTGCCCCCCGGATGGCGGTACTCCGCCCCCCTTCCATGCTCGTCCCGTCCGCCCCGCCCCGCCCGGTGTGGGGTGGGGGCGGGGGCGGGGGCGGGGGCTACAGGAGGGCGAGCTGGAGCCCGCCCGTCGCGTCCAGGTGCTGGCCGGTGACCCAGCGCGAATCCGGCGAGGCCAGGAAGGCCACCACGTCGGCCACCTCCTCCGCCGTGCCCACCCGGCCGAAGACGGACCGCGAGGCGGCGTGCGCCCGGGCCGCCGGATCGGCCAGCCAGGCCGCGTTCAGGTCGGTCTCCGTGATGCCGGGGCCCACCGAGTTGACCGTGATCCCGCGCGGCGCGAGGGCGGCGGCCAGGGAGACCGTCAGTGCGTTCACCGCCCCCTTGGCCATGATCGTGGCGAGGATCGCCGGCAGCGCGATGTCCGGGGTGCCGGTCACGTTGACGATCCGCCCCCCGTCCGAGAGCCGGTCCAGACCGTGCCGGATCACGAAGAAGGGCGCCTGGGCGTTGAGCGCCTGGACCCGCTGGAAAGTCTCCTCGTCGGTCTCCCCGATGCCCGCGAAGACGGCCGCCCCGGCGTTGTTCACCAGGACGTCCACCCGCTCGGTGTGCGCGGGGTGGGCCCCGTACGCGGCCCACAGGGCCTGCGCGTCCCCCGGGACCCCGAGCTCCGCCCCGATCGCGAAGGCGCGCCCGCCCGCCGCCTCGATGGCCGCGACGGTCTCCGCGGCCGCCGCCGCGTTGTGCCCGTAGTGCACGGCGACCAGGGCCCCGTCCCGTGCCAGCCGCTCCGCGACGGCCCGTCCGATGCCCCGGCTGCCGCCCGTGACCAGAGCCGTCTTCCCCTTGAGCACGCCCATGACGCGCCCCCCTCCGTCATTCGATAGTGGTCGCTACAGAAAGGGACCGTACCAGATTCCCTAGCGACCGCTATAGAATCGTCCGCATGGTGACAGGACAGCGCGGCAGGCCCCGCTCCTTCGACCGGGACGCCGCCCTCGACAAGGCGATGCTGACCTTCTGGGAGCACGGCTACGAAGCCACGTCCATCTCCGACCTGACGCGCACCCTGGGCATCGGCGCGCCCAGCCTCTATGCGGCCTTCGGCGACAAGCGCAGGCTCTTCGACGAGGCGGTGGCGGTCTACGGCAGCCGCTACGGGGACTTCGCGGGCGTGGCGCTGCGCGAGGAGCCCACCGCCCGCGCCGCCGTGGCCCGGATCCTGTACGAGGCGGCGGAGATCTACACCGACCCGGCCCACCCGCCGGGCTGCATGGTGATCAGCGCGGCCGCCAACACCACCTCGAAGGAGGTGGCCGAGGCCCTGCGCGAGCGCCGCAACGTCGGTCTGGCGATGTTCGAGAGCCGGATCAGGGCCGATGTCGCGAGCGGGGAGCTGCCCGCCGGCACGGACGCGCGGACGCTGGCCCGCTACGCCGGCGCGGTGCTCCAGGGGATGAGCCAGCAGTCGTGCGACGGGGCGACGCGGGAGGAGCTGGAGGCCGTGGCGGAGCGGGCGCTGCTGGCCTGGCCCGGGCGGCCGGAGGCGGACCCGGAATTCCGGCCCGGATCCCGGCCGGAATAGAAAAGGCCCGGGGTGTGGCCACCGGGCGGGGTCCGCACCGCGATTCCCCGCGCACCGCGCCGGGGATTTCCTCTGGGCCACGGTGCAGGACGGGACCCTCAACCCGTCTTGCACCGTAGCCCGGAGTACTTACGGCCGTCAGGTGTGCGGTTCCCGGCGGCCGGTTGGAGGTGCCTGCGCGGTCAGGGCAGAACGCGCGGCCACCTCGATCCGTCCTCCTGTGCGGGGAGGGCGGAAGCGTGAGGCAATTGTGGACTAGACCAATCTGTCCTGTCCATCCAAAGCGCGGACCTACTGGCCCGTCACTTCCTCCAACAGTACGCGGAGTGTGCCCTTCCTGGATACTCCCGAGTACCCGTCGTGGGGAAAGTCATCCTCGTACCCGGGGTACGCTCGCAAGGTGCCCTCCATGAACGATCTCGTACGCCAGCACACCGCTCTCGGTGAAACCGACCTGGAGTGGCTGCACCTGCTGGTCTCGGAGTGGCAGCTGCTCTCCGACCTCTCCTTCGCGGACCTCGTGCTCTGGGTCCCCACCCTGGACGGCACCCGCTACGTCTCCGTCGCGCAGATGCGGCCGAACACCGGCCCGACCTCCTACCAGGACGACATGGTCGGCCACCTCGTGCCGCGCGGCCGCCGCCCCCTGCTCGACGCCGCCCTCGACGAGGGCCGGATCGTGCGCGAGGGCGACCCGGAGTGGCGCGAGGAGGTGCCGGTCCGCGTCGAGTCGATCCCCGTCCGCCGCGAGGGCCGGGTCCTGGGCGTGATCGCGCGCAACACCAACCTGCTCACTGTGCGTACACCGAGCCGGCTGGAGCTGACCTACCTCCAGTCCGCCTCGGACCTCGCGCAGATGATCGCCGCGGGCTCCTTCCCCTTCCCCGGCCAGCAGGTCGACATGGACGCCTCCCCGCGCGTCGGCGACGGCCTGATGCGCCTCGACGCCGACGGCGTGGTGACGTACGCGTCCCCCAACGCCCTCTCCGCCTACCACCGGCTGGGCCTCGCCGCCGATCTGGTCGGCCAGCACCTGGGCACCACCACCGCCGAACTCGCCCCGTCCCGGGGGCCGGTGGACGAGGCGCTCGCCAAGCTCGCCAGCGGCTGGGCCCCGCGCGAGACCGAGGTCGAGGGCAACGGCGGGGTCATCCAGCTCCGCGCGATCCCGCTCAAGCCCAAGGGCACCCGGATCGGCTCCCTGGTCCTCTGCCGCGACGTCACCGAACTGCGCCGTCGCGAACGTGAACTGATCACCAAGGACGCCACCATCCGGGAGATCCACCACCGGGTGAAGAACAACCTCCAGACGGTGGCCGCGCTCCTGCGGCTCCAGGCCCGCCGGATGGATTCGGAGAGCGGGCGGGAGGCGCTCAACGAGGCGGTGCGGCGCGTCGGTTCGATCGCGATCGTGCACGAGACCCTCTCCCAGAACCTCGACGAGCGCGTCGAGTTCGACGAGATCGCCGACCGCGTGATCGCGATGGTCGCCGAGATCTCGCCCGGGAAGGTGCGGTGCCGGCGCATCGGGCGGTTCGGGATCCTGGACGCCGAGGTGGCCACGCCGCTGTCGATGGTGCTGACCGAGATCCTGCAGAACGCCCTGGAGCACGCCTTCACCCAGGGGGAGGGCGGCACCGTGGAGGTGACCGCCGCCCGCAGCGGATCGGGCCGCGCCGACGGCCGGCTGCTGATCACGATCCTCGACGACGGCTCCGGGCTGCCCGAGGGCTTCGACCCGCAGAAGGCCGGCAACCTCGGGCTCCAGATCGTCCGGACCCTCGTGGAGGGGGAGCTCGGCGGGACCTTCGACATGGTCCGCGCGGAGCCGCGCGGCACCAAGGTGGTCCTCGACGTCCCGGTCAGCTCGCAGAAGTAGCAGCCTGCCCGCCCGTCACCCAACGTGACGGGAAAAGCACTGAGCCCCGGGCCGAATGGTGATCGGTCCGGGGCTCAAGAGCACGTTGCTGAGCGCTATACGGGTACTACGCGCTGCGCGTCGAGGCTCGAAAGTCGATATCAGGCGCTGGCGTTGCGCGCCCGGTTGCGAGCGGCGCGGCGCTTCATGGCGCGGCGCTCGTCCTCGCTCAGGCCGCCCCAGACACCGGAGTCCTGGCCGGACTCGAGCGCCCACTGCAGGCACTGCTCCATGACGGGGCAACGGCGGCAGACGGCCTTGGCTTCCTCGATCTGCAGCAGCGCAGGACCGGTGTTGCCGATGGGGAAGAAGAGCTCGGGGTCTTCCTCGCGGCAAACGGCGTTGTGACGCCAGTCCATGGCTGCTCCATCTCCTTGTATTGCGGGCAGGTTGCTTGTGAATGTGAACGCTTTCACGAATCCCCCCGTGAGGGAAGGGCCGACGCCCAGTTGCCTGGTGCGGTCCAAGATTCGTGGTGGGGTTCTGGCGGTCTGTGTGGGTGCCGGGTTCTGCGGGCTGTCCCGATCGCCATGTAGAGATTCGCAAACCTCGGACGGGGATACAACCCCTTCCGGAAAGTTTTTTTGGATTCGTCGGTGTCGACTAGGTCACAGCCCTAGTTCCTGGGGGTGGACCGGCGTGTAAACGTTCGACTGAAAGGACTTTGGGCTCTTCTACTCACACAATCACACGCAGTGCACGGCGAACGCCTGTGAACCGAACGCTGGTGCGCACTCCGAGATGATCGCCGTCCATCTGGAAAGGGAGGGGAACCTTCGAATGCAAGGTGAAGTCGGTCAGATCGTGCAGAGACACCGCGTGCTTGCCGTGCGGACCGCGCTCAGGAGTCGAGGTCAGGAGCTGTGTCGCGTAGCGCGCGACGGCCGGAGTTGACAAACGGTCCAGCGCCAATACGTCAAGCGCGGTGTCGAACGAGGCCTCCGGAGAGGCGTACAGCGGCCGATTTCCCAGGTACGTCCACGGAGAGGTGTTGCAGACTATCGACAGCACCAGATCCGTCACCGGATCCGCGCCGGGCTGCTCCAGCGTGATCGTTCCGTGCCGCCGGTTGGGCTCCTCCCAGAACTGCCGCATCAGCTGTCGTACATAAAGGGCGTGCGTCGAACGCTTGCCGCGCTCCCGCTGCTGCTCGACCCGCCCCACCACGCCCGCGTCGAAACCGAAGCCCGCGCAGAACGTGAACCAGCGCGAGGGGACCCCCTCGTCCTCCGTGCCCGGCACCCCCGCGGCCAGCCCCAGGCCCACCGTCCGCTCGCGGCGCTCGCGCAGCGCGTCCAGCAGCGCACCGGTCGCCTCGACCGCATCGTTCGGCAGCCCGAGCGCACGGGCGAAGACGTTCGTGGAACCGCCCGGGACCACAGCCAGCCGCGGCAGGCCCTCCGGATCCGGCCCGTCGTGCAGGAGCCCGTTGACCACCTCGTTGACGGTGCCGTCGCCGCCCAGCGCCACCACGAGGTCGAGCCCCTCGTGCGCGGCCTTGCGCCCCAGGTCGCGGGCGTGCCCCCGGTACTCGGTGGTCACCGCCTCCAGCTTCATCTCGCTGGCCAGGGCATGGATCAGGACGTCGCGCGTGCGCGCACTGGTGGTCGTCGCTGCTGGATTGGCCACGAGAAGTGCACGCATGGTCGCCAGACTACCCACCCCCGCGCACGCGTCCCCTACCGACCGTCCCCGTCCGGGCCGGGCCCGCCGCGGCTACCCTGCTGGGGTGAGCAAGAAGCCGAGCCCCCGCACCCCCGCCGCGTCCCCCGAAGGCCCCGCCGCCGCGACCGCGGAGCCCACGGCGCCGCCCGGCCGGCTGACCGCGGCCGCCGTGCTGACCGCGCTGGAGGGCCTCGCCCTCGCCGGACTCGGCGTCTACATGCTGTTCGTCGGCATCGCCGGCCACCCCGACTCCCCGCAGCAGGCCGAAACCGGGGGAGTGACCCTGCTCGCCCTCGCCGCGCTCCCGCTGATCGCGGCGCGCGGGCTGAGCCGGGGCCGCCGCTGGAGCCGCGGCCCCGCGCTGATCACCCAGCTGATGGCCCTCCCGGTCGCCTGGACGCTGTGGACCACCGGCGGTGCGATGACCGTCGCCGCCGTGGCCCTGGCCCTGGCGGCGGTGGCCGTCGTCGGGCTCCTGGTGAACCCGACGGCGACCGAGGCGCTGGGCATCGGACCCGCCGACGGGACCCGATGAACCCTCCGTTACCGCTCCACCGCTCCTGCGCTCACTCCTCGACGAGGAGCTTGTCGCGGAGCTGGGCCAGCGTGCGGGCCAGCAGCCGGGAGACGTGCATCTGGGAGATGCCGACCTCCTGGGCGATCTGCGACTGGGTCATGTTCCCGAAGAAGCGCAGCAGCAGGATCCGCTTCTCCCGCGGCGGCAGCCCCTCCAGCAGCGGCTTGAGCGACTCGCGGTACTCGACGCCCTCCAGCGCCTCGTCCTCCGAGCCCAGGGTGTCCGCCACCGCCGGCGACTCGTCGTCGGTGTCCGGCACGTCCAGCGAGAGCGTGCTGTAGGCATTGGCCGATTCCAGCCCCTCCAGCACCTCCTCCTCGGAGATCCCCAGCCGCTCGGCCAGCTCGTGCACCGTGGGGGAGCGGCCGTGCTGCTGGGACAGCTCCGCCGTGGCCGTGGTCAGCGAGAGCCGCAGCTCCTGGAGGCGCCGGGGCACCCGCACCGCCCAGCCCTTGTCGCGGAAGTGCCGCTTGATCTCCCCGACCACGGTGGGGGTGGCGTACGTCGAGAACTCCACCCCCCGGTCCGGGTCGAACCGGTCCACCGACTTGATCAGGCCGATGGTCGCGACCTGCGTCAGGTCGTCCAGCGGCTCGCCGCGGTTGCGGAACCGCCGCGCCAGGTGCTCGACCAGCGGCAGGTGCATCCGCACCAGCCGGTTGCGCAGCTCCGCCCGCTCCGGTGACCCCTCGGGCAGCTCGCGCAGCTCGAAGAAGAGGGCCCGCGCACCGCTGCGGTCCCGCGGATCCGGCAGCGCCGCGTGCGCCTCGTCCGCCGCCGGGGCCTGCGATGGCCGTGGTTGGTCGTGCTCGTTCTCGCTCATAGGGCCCGCCCGTCGCTCCGCCGAGTCCAAAAAGCCGTCTTCCGCATCCGCGTCAGCCGGGTGCGGCCGGGCGTGGTGCTGTTCCGGGATGCCGCCGTCGACCTCGTGCCGTACCCGGGGCCGATCCCCGCCCCGCACCGGGATCTCCCCGCCGTTCACGCCGGGCCTGGCCCCGCGCCGCGCTGTTTGTAGAGGCTGATGCTCACCGTCCGGTTGTCCTCGACCGTCGCCTCGACCTTGCCGGCCAGCGCCGACAGCACGGTCCACGCGAACGTGTCCCGCTCCGGCGCGCGCCCGTCGGTGGTGGGCGCGGAGACGGTCACTTCCAGTGAATCGTCGATCAACCGGAAGACGCAGCTGAGGACGGAGCCCGGCACGGCCTGCTGGAGCAGGATCGCGCAGGCCTCGTCCACCGCGATGCGGAGGTCCTCGATCTCGTCGAGGGTGAAGTCCAACCGTGCCGCGAGTCCGGCCGTGGCCGTTCGCAGCACCGACAGGTAGGCACCCGCAGCCGGCAGCCGGACTTCCACGAAGTCCTGGGTCCCGGGCTCGCCTGCGATCTGGGACACCCTCACCTCCAAGGTGGTACGAGCTCTGTTCGCCGGTGACGCTATCGCGATCCGGGTGATCGTGTCGCGGCACCCCTCTCGGCGCCCGCTGTGGAGCGACCGGGCCGACCCCGCCTCCGTGCAGTGACTGATGGTAAGCCCATGAGTACGCACAGTGGCTAGGGGTCTGCGGGCCCAATTCGGGGGAACCGGCGGAGGGTTGAACTACCCCGCTTCAGACGATCGAACCGTCGACAAAACACCAACGCCACGTCTCGCCCGGTTCGAAGCTGCGCATCACCGGATGGCCGGTCTCCCGGTGGTGCGCGGTGGCGTGCCGGTGGGGAGAGCTGTCGCAGCAGCCCACGTACCCGCACCCGAGGCACATGCGCAGCTGGACGGGATGGCTGCCGAGCACCTCACATTCCGGGCAGGTCAGCGCATGCGGGACCGGCTCGGGGCGCGGCAGTTCGGCAACGTGGGTGCACTCGCTCATGATGGCCAGGTTACGGCCAGGGTGCGGGTGCGACATCGGCGACGACGGATGGGGATGGATCTTCGATGGAGGTATTGCCGCTGGTGGCACTGGTGGCGGTGAGCACCGCCGTGGCGGGGGCGGCCCGGCGCACGCCCGTGCCGGCGCCGCTGCTGCTGGTCGCCGTGGGGCTCGTCGCCGCGTACGCGCCGGGGGTGCCCGCGTACGTCCTCGACCCGCACATCGTGCTGCCCCTGCTGCTCCCGCCGCTGCTGCACACGGCCGCGGTGGACAGCTCGTACCTGGACCTGCGGGCCAACCTGCGGCCGATCGCCCTGCTGTCCGTGGGGTACGTGCTGTTCGCGACGCTGGCGGTGGGCTGGTTCACGTACCTGGTCGTGCCCGGGGTCCCGCTGCCGGTGGCGCTGGTGCTGGGCGCGGTCGTGGCCCCGCCGGACGCGGTCGCGGCGACCGCGATCGCCCGGCGGCTGGGGCTGCCGCACCGGGTGACGACCATCCTCCAGGGCGAGTCCCTGGTGAACGACGCCACCGCCATCACCGCCTACAACGTGGCCCTGGCCGCGGCGGTCGGCGTCAGCGCCGGCTGGGCGGGCGGGGTCGCCGAGTTCCTGCTGGCCTCGGTGGGCGGGGTCGGGGTGGGCCTGCTGCTGATGGTCCCGATCCACCAGCTGAGGAAGCGGCTGCGGGAACCCCTGCTGCAGAACACGCTGTCGCTGCTGATCCCCTTCGTGGCGTACGCCGCGGCGGAGCGGGTGCACGCGTCGGGCGTGCTGGCGGTGGTGGTGGTCGCGCTGTACCTGGGGCACCGGAACTGGCAGGTCGACTTCGCGACCCGGCTCCAGGAGGAGGCGGTGTGGAAGGTCGTCGCCTTCGTGCTGGAGTCGGTGGTGTTCGCCCTCATCGGGCTCCAGCTGCCGGTGGTCCTGCGGGGGCTCAGCGAGTACGAGGGGCTGGCCGCGGCCTGGTACGCGGTGGCGGTGTTCCTGGCGGTGGTGCTGGCGCGGTTCGTCTGGGTGTTCCCGGCGACCTTCGTGCCCCGGTGGGTGTCGGAGCGGATCCGCAGGCGGGAGCCGGACACGGACTGGAAGTCCCCGGTGATCGTGGGGTGGGCCGGCATGCGCGGGGTGGTCTCGCTGGCGATCGCGTTCTCCGTGCCGATGGGCGTGCCGCACCGCAACCTGATCCTCTTCCTGACCTTCACCACCGTGATCGGCACCCTGGTCGTGCAGGGCCTGACCCTCCCGCCGCTGATCCGGGCGCTGAAGCTGCCGCCGCGCGACGCCCGGGCGGAGACCCTGGCGGAGGCCCAGGCGCAGAGCGAGGCCTCGCGGGCGGCGGAGGAGCGCCTGGCGGAGCTGCTGGAGGCCCCGGAGAACAGCACCCTGCCGCCGCCCCTGGCGGAGCGGCTGCGGACGGTCCTGGAGCGGCGCCGCAACGCGGTGTGGGAGCGGCTGGGGGAGGTCAACCCGGTGACGGGGGAGTCGGCGGACGACGTCTACCGCAGGCTGGCCCGGGAGATGATCGAGGCGGAGCGGGAGGTCTTCGTGGCCCTCCGCGACCGCCGCCGCATCGACGACGAGATGCTGCGGGGCCTGCTGCGCAGGCTGGACCTGGAGGAGGCGGCGGCGTACCGGGAGGAGGCGGGCTGAGGGGCGGCCCCGAGCGGGGCGGCCCCTCAGTACGGCCGGCCCGTGACGACGGCGGTGACGGTCGTGCCGGGGGAGAAGGCTCCGGACGCGGTCAGGGCCTCCAGGGCCCACAGGAGCTTCGCCACGTAGACGCGCTCCACCGGGAGGCCGTGGCGGGCCTCGAAGTCCGCCGCGAAGACCTCCAGGGGCCGCGGGACGCGGGCGTAGCCGCCGTGGTCGTAGCCCTCGGCCAGGGTCCAGGAGCCGGCCGGGCCGCCGAAGGCCGCCGCCTGGAGGGAACGTATCTCCGCCCCGAGGAAGCCCCCCGCCAGGACGGGGACGCCCACGGCCGACTGGCCGGGGGCCAGTCCCGCCGCGAGGCCGGCCAGGGTGCCGCCCGTACCGCAGGCCACCGCCGCCACGTCGCAGACGCCCCGCAGTTCGCGCCCCAGCTCCGCGCACCCGGTGAGGGCGAGCGCGTTGCTGCCGCCCTCCGGGACGACGTACGCGTCGGCGGCCCCGGCGGCGGCCAGGAGCCGGGCCAGGACCTGCGGCTCCGCCTTGCGCCGGTACTCCGCGCGAGTGACGAAGCGCAGCCGCATCCCGTCGGCCGCGCAGCGGGCGAGGGAGTCGTTCAGGGGGCGGTCCGCGAGCTCGTCGCCCCGGACGAGGCCGACCGTCTCCAGGCCGAGGAGCCGTCCGGCGGCCGCCGTGGCCCGGAGGTGGTTGGAGTAGGCGCCGCCGAAGGTGGCGAGCCGGCCGTGGCCGGCGGCCAGCGCCGCCCGGAGGTTCGGCGCGAGTTTGCGCCACTTGTTGCCCGGGAGTTCCGGGTGCACGAGGTCGTCCCGCTTGAGCAGCAGCCGTACGCCGTGCCGTTCGAACCGCTCGTCGCGGACCTCCTGTACGGGGGAGGGCGGGCGGGGGTGCAGGAGGGCGTCGCGGCCGGCGCAGTGGTCCACCCTCCCATTGTGGGCGGGGGCGGCCCCGCCGCCGCACGCGGGAGCCGCGCCCGCACCCGTGGGAGGGCGGGCGCGGGGTGGGGGGGCTACTTCAGGCGCTCCGCGACGCGGTCGCGCAGGGACTGCATCGTGAACCCCTTGGGGTCGATCTTGCCCGGCTGCCATTCGAGGTGGCCGATGACCGACCGGGACGTCCACCCGTGGAACCGGCAGACGGCCGCCGCCGCGCGGGCGATGGCGTCCAGCTGGACGGCCGGCCAGGGGTCCTCGCCGTCGCCGAGGTTCTCGCACTCGAAGCCGTAGAAGTAGCGGTTGCCGTCGGTGTCGGCGTGGTGGTCCGGGGGGAGGCGCCGCTCGGCGATGACCGCCGCCAGGACGTCGGAGTCGCCGGCGCCGGCGTGGTTGGCGCGGCCGTAGCCGACGAGGTGGACGCGGCCGTCCTTGGTGATGACCCCGTGGCAGAGGGGACCGGGCAGGGCCCGGTCCCCGTCGCGGCAGAGTTCCACGGTGTAGGAGGCGCCGCTGGTGACGGTGTGGTGGATCATCACCCCGTGCACCGGCCCCCAGGGCCCGCGGTGGTTGCGGTTGTGCACGCGCCAGTTCCCGACCTCGACGACGGTCAGGCCTTCGGCGCGCAGGGCGTTGATGAAGCGGTCCGCGGACATGGGTGCGGACATGGCCGCCTCCCTTACGGTGCGTGCTCGGTTCGTTACGTACCGGTGTAGTGGAAGCGGCCCTTCCGCGACTAGGGCGTCTTTCGGCCAGTCGTCACGCCGAGGCCAGCCAGAGGTCCGGGCCGAAGACCTCGTAGTGGATGTCGGACGCGGGGACCCCCTTGGCGATCAGCTGCTCGCGGACCGACCGCATGAAGGGGAGCGGGCCGCAGAGGTAGGCCTGGGTGCCGGGGGCGACCGGGGTGCCGGCCAGGTCGAGGAGGCCGGTCCCGTCGCCCGGCTCGGCGTCGGACTCGTACCAGAAGCGGACCGAGGCGTCGGGGAGCTTCTGCGCCAGGGCGCGGTGGTCGGAGCGCAGGGCGTGGTCGGCGGGCGCGCGGTCGGCGTGCAGGACGGTGACGGGGGCGGGGTGGCCGGTTTCGGCCAGGTGCTCCAGCATCGAGAGCATCGGGGTGCAGCCGATGCCGGCGGAGGCGAGCAGCACCGGTGCGGCGGAGTCCCGCAGGACCAGGTCGCCGTACGGGGCCGAGACCCGCAGGGTGTCTCCGGTGCGCAGGTGGGCGTGGAGGTGGTGGGAGACCTCCCCGTCGGGGCCGCCGGTGCCGTGGACCCGCTTGACCGTGATGGCGCGGACGGCGGAGCCGGGGGAGCCGGAGAGGCTGTACTGGCGGATCTGGCGGGCGCCGTCGGGCAGTTCGGTCTGGACGGAGACGTACTGGCCGGGCTTGAAGCCGGGGGCGGGGGCGCCGTCGGCGGGGGTGAGGTGGAAGGTGGTGCAGTCGGCGGTCTCCTCGATCCGCGCGGCCACGGTCCACTCCCGCCAGACGTCCCCGGCCAGGACCCGCTGTTCGGCGTAGAGGCGCTCCTCGATGGCGATGAGGGCGTTCGCCATCAGCCAGTAGACCTCGTCCCAGGCCTCGGCGACCTCCGGGGTGACGGCCTCGCCGAGGACCTCGGCGATGGCCTCGAAGAGGTGCAGGCGGACGACCGGGTACTGCTCGCGGGTGACGCCGAGGGACGCGTGCTTGTGGGCGATGCGGCCGAGCATCACGTCCGGGCGGGTGTCCGGGTGCTCCAGGAGGTGGGTGGCGAAGGCCGCGATGGAGCCGGCGAGCGCCTGCTTCTGGAGTCCGGCGTTCTGGTTGCCCCGGTTGAACAGGTCGCGCAGGAGCGCCGGGTGGGCCGCGAACAGCTTCTCGTAGAACAGCTCCGTGATGTCGCCGATGGCCGCCCCGACGGCGGGCAGGGTGGCGCGTACGGTCGCGGCCGACTTCTCGGACAGCATGGGGGCTCCTCGCGTGGGTCGTTAATTGGTATCTGAGGTTCTTATTTAAGGGTGCGGCGGAGTCCTCCGCCGGGTGCGGAGGTCCGTCCGGGGTGGGTCTAGGGGGCCGGCTTCCCGGCCGGGCCGCGCGCGGCGCCCGCGATGCCGAGCAGGAGGGGGCCCGTGGGGGCGGCCACCAGCTCGTCCACCGTGAGCGGGTCCAGTGCGGCGAAGAACGCCTCCTGCGCCCGGCGCAGCGCCCCGCGCAGGACGCACGCCCCGCGCAGCGGGCAGGGGGTGGCGCCTTCGCACTCCACCACGTCCCCCGTGCCCTCCAGCTCCCGCACCACGCCGCCCACCGAGGCGGCGCGTCCGGCCGCGGTGAGGGCCAGCCCGCCGCCGCGGCCGCGCCGCGCCTCGACCAGGCCGAGGTGCTGGAGCCGGGCGACCACCTTGGCGGTGTGGGTGTACGGAACCTCCATGGTCGCCGCCACCTCGCGGGTGGTGGGGAGTTCCGCGTCCTCGACCGCCAGGCGCATCAGGACGCGCAGCGCCAGGTCGGTGAATCGGGTCAGCCGCATGGCGGTAGCGTAGAAAAACTGGCATCGAAGATGCAAGTTAAGGAAGACCCGAACCGTGGAGGATGCCCAGCCGGGCCCGGAGTAGTCCCACCCTTTTGTGTAATGGTCTGACCGCATTGCGTGCTGAAAGGCTTCTCCACCGCAGACCATGGAGTGATCGAAAGGCGAAGACATGTCGGTCCAGGCGGGCTCCGAAACCGAAGCCCAGACACCGCAGCGCAGTCTCGGCACCGCGGCCGCGCGGAACTTGGCCAGTACCACCAAGTCCGCCCCGCAGATGCAGGAGATCACCTCGCGGTGGCTGCTGCGGATGCTCCCGTGGGTCTCCGTGCAGGGCGGCACCTACCGCCTCAACCGCCGCCTCAGCTACTCCGTCGGCAACGGCATCGTGGAGTTCGTCAAGACGGGCAGCCGGGTCCAGGTCATCCCCGCCGAACTCGGCGAGCTGCCCCTGCTGCGCGACTACGCCGACGAGGAGGTCCTCACCGAACTCGCCGCGCGCTGCCGGCAGGTCGACTTCGAGGCCGGCCAGGAGCTCACCTCCTTCGGCAGCCCCGCCGACCAGGTCTTCCTCCTCGCCCACGGCCGCATCGACCAGATCGGCCCCGGCCCCTACGGCGACGACGCGGTCCTGCGCACCGTCGCCGACGGCGCCTACTTCGGCGAGGACGCCCTCACCGACGACGAGGCCATCTGGGAGTACACCGCCCGCGCCGCC
The DNA here is from genome assembly GCF_044763325.1 of Streptomyces sp. NPDC096136. Lineage (NCBI taxonomy): Bacteria > Bacillati > Actinomycetota > Actinomycetes > Kitasatosporales > Streptomycetaceae > Streptomyces > Streptomyces sp. NPDC096136. Next base: position 570,822 of record NZ_JBIWFZ010000003.1, read on the forward strand.
ACCCCCGGCACCGCCCTCGTCCTGACCCGCCAGGACTTCCGCCTCCTCGCCGACCGCGCCGACTCCCTCCGCGCCCACCTCGACCGCGGACGGACCCGGCCCGAGCGGAACGCCAACCCGTACGGCGAGGCCGCCATCGACCTCTCCGCCGGCCACCACGGCGAGGCCCTGCTCCCCGGCACCTTCGTCGACTACGAGGCCCGCCCCCGCGAGTACGAACTCTCCATCGCGCAAACGGTCCTGCGCGTCCACACCCGCGTCGCCGACCTCTACAACCACCCGATGAACCAGACCGAGCAGCAGCTGCGGCTCACGGTCGAGGCGCTGCGGGAGCGCCAGGAGCACGAGATGCTCAACAACCCCGACTTCGGCCTGCTCCACAACGCCGACTACGACCAGCGCATCCAGCCCCACGACGGCGCGCCCACCCCCGACGACTTCGACGCGCTGCTCAGCATGCGCCGCGACTCCGACCTCTTCCTCGCCCACCCCAAGGCCATCGCCGCCTTCGGCCGCGAGTGCAACAAGCGCGGCCTCTACCCCGAGACCGTCGACGTCGCCGGGACCCGGGTGCCGGCCTGGCGGGGCGTCCCCCTCTTCCCGTGCGACAAGATCCCGGTCAGCGACGCCCGTACGACCTCCATCCTGTGCATGCGCACCGGCGAGGAGAACCAGGGCGTGATCGGGCTCCACCAGCCCGGCATCCCCGACGAGATCGAGCCGAGCATGTCGGTGCGCTTCATGGGCATCAGCGAGCAGGCGATCATGTCCTACCTGGTCACCGCCTACTTCTCCGCCGCCGTGCTCGTCCCCGACGCGCTCGGCGTACTGGAGAACGTCGAGATCGGCCGCTGGCGCTGATGGCCGCGCGGACCATCGCCGCGGGCGAGGGGCAGGAGGCGGCGGCCCTGCTGGAGAGCACGAGGGAGACGGTCGACCCGGAGCTGCGCCGGGCAGTCGAGAGCCTGCCCGGCCCCACGCGCCGGGTGGCCATGTACCACTTCGGCTGGGAGCACGAGGACGGCAGCCCGGCCGCCGTCGGCGCGGGCAAGGCCATCCGGCCGGCCCTCGTCCTCGCCTCGGCGCGGGCCCTCGGCGGCCCCCGCGGCAACCCGGAGTCCCTGGTCACGGCGGCGGCCGCCGTGGAGCTCGCGCACAACTTCACGCTGCTCCACGACGACGTCATCGACAACGACTCCCGGCGGCGCGGACGGCCCACCGCCTGGACCGTCTTCGGGATCCCGGACGCCCTTCTCGCGGGCGACGCCATGATGGCCCTCGCCCTGCGGATGCTCGCCGACGACCCGCACCCGGCCTCGGCGCGCGCCTCGGCCCGCCTCGCGGCCTGCATCGTCGAGCTGTGCGCGGGGCAGCAGGCGGACTGCGCCTTCGAACGGCGAGCGTCCGTCTCGCTGGAGGAGTGCCTGGCCATGGCCACGGCCAAGACCGGCGCCCTGCTGGGCTGCGCCTGCGCGGTCGGCGCGCTGTACGCGGGCGCCGGGCCGGAGGAGGTCGAGGCGATGGACGCCTTCGGCCGGGAGGCCGGCCTGGCCTTCCAGCTGATCGACGACCTGATCGGCATCTGGGGGGACCCGGGGCACACCGGCAAGCCCGCCGGGGCCGACCTGCTCGCCCGCAAGAAGTCCCTCCCGGTCGTGGCCGCCCTCACCTCGGGCACGGAGTCGGGGGAGGAGCTCGCCGCCCTGTACGCCGGCTCCATGGCCGCGGAGGACGACGTACGACGGGCCGCCCGGGCCGTGGAGCGGGCCGGCGGCCGCGACTGGGCGCAGGCGCACGCCGGCGACCGGATGGGCCGGGCGGTGCAGGAGCTGTCCCGCGCGGTGCCGGACGTGGCGGCTGCGGGCGGCCTGCTGTCGCTCGCGGAGTTCGTGACGCGCCGGTCGAGGTAGCGGAGGGGGCGGGGGAGGCCTGTTCCGGCACCGCGGGGGTGCCGGAACAGGCCTTTTCGCGCGTCCGGGTCAACTCTAGGATCACTCGCGGTAGTTGACATGCGAGTGAGGGGTGTGACCTGTGGTGCTGGAGATACGCCAGGCGGATCAGTCGGACCGGGACGCCGTCGCGCGCCTGCTGGACGGGGCCTTCCGCAGCGACCCGGTCAGCTCCTGGGTCTTCCCCGACCCCGGCCACCGGGCCGCCGTCCACGGCAGGTTCCTCGGGGTCTTCGTGGACGTCGCCCTGGCGGAGGGGCGGATCGACTACGCCGCGGACGGCTCGGCGGCGGCGCTGTGGCTGCGGATCCCGGCCGGCGATCCGGAGGGCGGGGCGGCCGAGGACGACGTCCCGGCGAGGATGCGCGCGGTCGCCGACCCCGACAACGAGCGGTGCGAGCTCGTCGGTCGGCTCACCGGGGCCGTCCACCCCACCGCCGAGGAGCACGAGTACCTGCTGATGATCGCGGTCGCCCCCAACCGGCAGGGCGAGGGGCTGGGCACGGAGCTGATCCGGCCGGTGCTGGAGCGCTGCGACCGGGACGGGGTCCCGGCCTACCTGGAGGCGAGCAGTGAGCGGAGCATGCGCCTGTACGAGCGGCTGGGCTGGGAGTTCACCGGCGAGGCGGTGCGACTGCCGGAGGGCCCGCTCATGTGGCCCATGTGGCGCAAGCCCCGCGGGCGGTGAGCCGAGCTCGCCCCCTTGCCTAACCACTACAGCTGAAGTACTTTAACTGTCGTGCCCCGATGCGGTGGCGCTCCCCGACGGAAGAGATCTCGCTTGCGCAAGCTCACGTACTTCATCGCCACCACGGTCGACGGCTTCATCGGAGCCCCGGACGGTGATGCCGATTTCATGTACGCCCACGTCGACCAGGAGTTCCTCGGCCACCTGATCGCCGAGTACCCGGAGACGATCTCCGCCGCCGGCCGCGCCCACCTCGGCCTCGCCGACGCGGCCCCGAAGCGCTTCGACGCGGTGGTCATGGGCCGGGGCACCTACGAGCCGGGCCTCAAGGCCGGCATGACCAGCCCGTACGGCCACTTCCGCGAGCAGTACGTCGTCTCCCGCTCCCTCGCCGAGGCCCCCGACCCCGAGGTGCGGCTGATCAGCGGGGACGTCGCCGCCCGGGTCCGCGAGCTCAAGGCGCGGGACGGCCTGGGCATCTGGCTGTGCGGCGGCGCCGACCTCGCGGCCCAGCTGGTCGACGAGATCGACGAGTACGTCGTCAAGACCTACCCCGTCGTGGCGGGCACCGGCATGCCGATGTCCCGCGCCGGCTTCGGGGTGCGCCTGCTGGAGCTGACCGGCTGCACCGCCTTCGGCGGCGGCCAGGTCGTCACCTCGTACGCCGTCAGGCGCTGACCGGCCGGACGCACGGAACCGGCCTACCGTGGAGGTATGGCCGGTGAACAGCAGCAGTACGAACACGCGACGGTCGCCCCGCAGGCCGGGCACGAGCAGAGGACCTGCCCGGCCTGCGGGAACCCCGTGGAGACGGTGGTCCGCCGCCGCAAGTGCCTGGGGATCTTCATTCCCGAATGGGGCCCGGGCCCCTGTCGGAACGCGGACTGCCCCCGGAGCGCGCCCGCGCAGGGATGACCCTCCGCGGGCGCTGCCCGTTCACGGGCCCGAGGGCCCCCGGACCCGTGCGGGGGCTCAGCCCTTGGTGCCCAGACCCGAGCCGACCAGGCCGTTGGCCCACAGCTGGTTGACGCGCGAGCGCTCGGTGCTGTTCGGGTAGGCGTTGGTGCACGAGGTGCCCGGGCCGCCACCCGACATCAGCTCGCTGCACGGACCCGAGTAGTGGTCCGGCAGGCCCAGCACGTGCCCGGTCTCGTGGGCCGTCACGCGGGTGGAGTTGTACTGCTGGTTCTGGGCGTAGTCGAGGAAGATGTAACCCCGGCCGTGCCCGTCCGTGCTCGCGTACGAGCCGCGCGAGTCGTTGCCCTCGTAGTACGAGAAGTTCCCGCCCGAGGACACCTCCTGCAGCTTCACGTTGGCGACCGAACCGTTCCAGATGCGGGTCGAGTTGGCTATCTGGGTGCGGAAGCTGGGCGCGTTGCGGGTGTTGTAGGTGACCGTGACGACGGCCGCGGCGCTCGGGTTCGCGGCACGCTGCTCGGCGACCGCGCGCTGGACGGCCTCGAAGAACGCCTTGTTCGCGGCCTGGTTCTCCGGCGAGCGCTCGTACGCGGCGTAGCTCGCCGGGCTGCCGGCCGCCGGGGTCGCGGCCGTGGCCGTGGGGACGACGCCGGCGAGGACGGCGACGACGCCGAGGCCGACCGACGCGGCGGACAGCATGGTCCTGCGGGAGTGGCGCATGTGGGGGGCTCCTACTCGTTGGTGCGGTGGGGGGTGGAGAGGACGTCCGGTACCGGAGTCTGCGGGAGCCGATGGGGGCGGCGGATGATGTCAGAGGCCGATAACACCGCCCTATCGGAGGGTTTCGGCGAGATTTACCTTGGTCAACTAGCGTGAGAATGGCGGGATTCGGGGGGCTATAGGCGACTGGTGCGGTCCCCTGGGCCCGCCTACCCTCGGGTCATGGAGCTCGAGGTGAGGCACCTGCGCGCGCTGTGCGCCATCGCCGACGCCGGCAGCCTGCACAAGGCCGCCCGGCAGCTCGGCGTGAGCCAGCCCTCCCTGACGACGCAGCTGCGCCGGATCGAACGGGCCCTGGAAGGCGAGCTGTTCCTCCGCGAGCGCACCGGCTGCCGGCCGACTCCCTTCGGGCGCACGGTCCTCGGCCGGGCGAGACCGCTCCTCGCCGACATGGCCGCACTGGTCGCCGAGGCGCGGGCCGCCGCGCACGGCCCGCGGCTGCGGATCGGCTCGACCGCGAGCCGGGCCCTGCCGGGGTGGCTGCGCCGGCTCCACCGGCGCGCACCGGACACGGAGACCACGCTCCTGGTCGACCTCTCGGCGAACGCCCTGCTGCGGATGACCGCGGCCGGGCAGCTGGACGTGGCCTTCGTGCACGAGGTGGAGGGCAGCCCGCTGCGGGTGCCGGACGGGCTGGAACTGCGGGTGCTGATGGAGCGCGAGCCGCAGTTCGTGTCCATGTCCCTGGACCACCCCGCCGCCCGGTCGGCGGTGGTGGAGTTAGAGGACCTGGCCGGGGACCGCTGGACGGTGGACCCCTCGGTCGACGGCGAATGGGACGGCCTGCGGCGGGTGTTCGCACGGGCCGGCCTCACCCCGCAGGTCCTGCACGCCGACTACCACACGGCGGCGTCGCTGATCGTCTCCGGCGAGGCGGTGGCCCCCTGCCAGCCGACGTCGGGCCCGCGGGACGACATGGCGATCCGCCCGCTGCTGGGCGACCCCCTGGCGGTGCGCCTGCTGCTGGCCACCCGCCCCGGGGAGCACACGGAGGCCTACGACGACCTCCGCGCCGCCTACCGCGACGCGGCCCTGGGCGCCCCGCCGTACCGCGCGTGGCTCTCGCGGCAGGGGAGTTCCCTGCTGGTGGCCTAGGGTCCGCCACCGGTCCCCGCATCGGGTCGCCGCGCGCCCCCTTCCTTCCCGGCCGCCTCCGCCCGTTTCGGGGCATCGCCCCGCCGCCTCCGCCCCGCCCGCCCCGCCCGCCCCGCACGGCGCGCGGGCCGTTGGCGCGTGCTTGACTTCCCCGAACCGCGATATATCGTGTTCCACAGAAGACGCGATATGTTGCGTGCGTCAGCCCACGAGGAGGAGCAGCACCATGCCTGAGCAGATGACCTGGTCCGTCCCCGCCCCCCAGCGGCTCGCCTTCGAGCAGCCGGTCACGGACCTGCGCGTCCGCGTCGTCGCCGGCACCGTCAACGTCGTCGCCGCCGAGGACGGTCCCGCCCGTCTGGAGGTCGCCGAGGTCGACGGGCCCCCGCTGCACGTGGTGCAGGAGGGCGGCACGCTGACGGTGTCCTACGAGGACCTCCCCTGGAACGGTTCCCAGGGCTTCAAGAAGTGGATCGAGAACAAGCCCTGGAAGGCCTGGTCCGGCTCCTCCTCCGACGGGCGCAAGGCCTGGGAGCGCAGCGTCACCGTCACCCTGACCGTGCCCGCCGGCACCACCGTCCAGCTGGCCACCGTCAGCGCCACCGCCTTCGTCTCCGGCATCTCCGCCGCCACCGAGGTCAACGGAGTCTCGGGCGACGCCACCCTGGTCGGCCTCTCCGGGCGGGTCAAGGCGCACACCGTGTCCGGCAGCGTCGAGGCGCAGTCCGTCACCGGTGAGCTCGGCTTCCACTCGGTCTCCGGCGGTCTGACGGTCGTCGACGGCGCGGGCGGCAGCGTGCGGGCCGACTCCGTCAGCGGCGACATGCTCATCGACCTCGCCCCGCACGGCGCGGGCCCCAAGCCGGTGGACATCTCCCTGAACTCCGTCTCCGGCCAGGTCGCGATCCGCCTCCCGCACCCCGCCGACGCCAAGGTCGAGGCCAACACGGCCACCGGCAGCGTCTCCAACGCCTTCGAGGACCTGCGGGTCACCGGGCAGCTGGGCGCCAAGCGGATCACCGGCACCCTCGGCACGGGCTCGGGCACCCTGCGGGCCACCACCGTCTCGGGCTCCATCGCCGTGCTGCGCCGCCCGCAGGCCGACGGCGACGCCGCCGCCCCCCTCCAGCTCGACAAGAAGGTGCTCTGACATGCCGCCCGTCTTCGCCCACGGCCGTCTCCGGCTCTACCTCCTCAAGCTGCTGGACGAGGCGCCCCGCCACGGGTACGAGGTGATCCGCCTGCTGGAGGAGCGCTTCCAGGGGCTGTACGCGCCCTCCGCCGGCACCGTGTACCCGCGGCTGGCGAAGCTGGAGGCCGAGGGGCTCGTCACGTACGCCACCGAGGGCGGGCGCAAGGTGTACTCGATCACCGAGGCGGGCCGCGCCGAACTCGCCGACCGGGGCGGGGAGCTGGCCGACCTGGAACTGGAGATCCGCGACTCGGTCTCCGAACTGGCCGCCGAGATCCGCGACGACGTCCGGGGCGCCGCCGGCGACCTGCGGCGCGAGATGCGGGCCGCCGCCGCCAGCGCCTCGGCGACCCCGGTCGAGGACGAGTCCTGGAAGGCCGCCAAGGAGGAGCTCCGCAAGGCGAAGCAGGAGTGGAAGGAGCAGGCCCGCCGGGCGAAGGACGAGAGCCGCCGGGCCCGCGAGGAGGCGCAGCAGGCCCGCCGCCAGGCCAAGGAGGCCCAGGAGCGGGCCCGCGAGGAGGTCCAGCGGATCGCCGCGCAGCTCCAGGAGCAGTTCAGCAGGACGGGCGGGATGATCGGCAGCCTCGCCGGGGCCTGGCTGGGCAACGGCGGTTCCACCGCCCCGCAGGCGCCCGCCGCCCCCGGCCCGGCCGGCTGGTCCTGGGCCGAGGACCTGGAGCCCACCGCCGACCCGGCCCGCGACCTGGACCGGCTGCTGGACCGCTTCCGCGACGACGTCCGCGACGCGGCCCGCGACCACGGGGTGACCCCGGCCCAGCTGTCGGAGGCCCGGGCCCACCTGGCGGCCGCCGCGGCCCGCATCGAGGCGGGCCTGCGCCCGGCCTAGGCCGGGCGGCGCGGGCGGCCCGGCCCGGGTCAGGCCGCGAGGGCGGTTTCGACCCGCGCGTACGTGACTCCGTGGTCCGCCAGGACCTCGGAGACCGTGCCCGGTCGGGAGACCAGGGCCAGGAGCAGGTGGGGGGTGCCGATGTGGCGGTCCCTGCGGCCCAGCGCGATGCGCAGGGACTGCTCCAGGGTCTTCTTGGCCCCCTGGGCGAGGGGTACGTGGCGGCGGGCCGGCTGGGGGCGGCCCAGGGCCGTGCGGAGCGAGGCGACCGGGCCGCGCCTGCGGGGTGCGGGGGCCGCGAGGGCGCCCTCGCCGTGGGTCTCCTCGATCCGGGAGACGATCTCCGAGAGGTCGATGCCCAGGCCCGCGAGGGCCTCCTCGTCCGCCCGGGACATCCCGCCCCGGCGGCCGGCCGCCGCGAGGCCGGCGGTGATCGCGGGGCCGTCCACCTCCAGGGCGTCCAGTGCGCCCAGGTCCAGCAGGGACAGCAGCAGGTGTTCCTCGGTGACGGTGGAGGCGTCGGCCCCGCGGGCCCGGGACACCGCCCCGGTCACCGCGTCGCGCGCGTCCGCGGTGAAGCGTTCGAACATCAGAGCCTCCCATGCTTCTTGTGCACGGCCTGCCGGCTGACGCCGAGTTCGGCCGCGATCTCCTGCCAGGACCAGCCCTGGGCGCGGGCGCTGCGCACCTGGACGGCCTCCAGCTGCTCCAGCAGCCTGCGGAGGGCGGCCACGGCGCGCAGGCCCACGCGGGGGTCCCGGTCTCCGGCCCGTTCGGCGAGATCGGTGGCTTCGGTCATGCGTGTCAATCTAGGTTGACACGGGAGGGGTGTCAACCCTGATTGACAAGCCGGTGTTACGGCGGCTCAGACCGTGAGGACGATCTTCCCGAAGAGGTCGCCGGACTCCAGGCGTTCGAATCCTTCGCGGGCCCGGTCCAGGGGGAGCACCTCGTCGATGACCGGGCGGACCCCGGTGGTGGCGCAGAAGGAAAGGAGGTCCTCCAGCTCGTCCTTCGTGCCCATCGTCGAGCCGACCACCTTCAGCTCCAGGAAGAAGATCCTGCGCAGCTCCCCGTGCGGCGGGGTGTCCCCGCTGGTGGCGCCCGAGATGACCAGGGTGCCGCCGGGGCGCAGGCACTTGACCGAGTGGGACCAGGTGGCCGCGCCCACGGTCTCGATCACCGCGTCCACGCGCTGCGGGAGCCGGGCGCCCGGGGGGAAGGCCTCCAGGGCCCCGAGCTCCACCGCGCGCTTGCGCTTGGCCTCGTCGCGGCTGGTGGCGTAGACCCGCAGGCCCGCCGCTCGGCCCAGGACGATCGCGGCGGTGGCGACCCCGCCGCCGGCGCCCTGGACGAGGACCGAGTCCCCGGGGCGGACGCCGGCGTTGGTGAAGAGCATCCGGTACGCCGTCAGCCAGGCCGTCGGCATGCAGGCGGCCTCCGCGAAGGAGAGCTCGGCGGGCTTGCGCAGCACGTTCCAGGCCGGGACGCTGACCTGCTCGGCGAAGGTCCCCTGGTAGAGCTCGGTCAGGACCGAGCGGGGCTCGTCCGGGCCGACGCCGTGGCCGCTCTGGCCGATCACGGAGTGCAGGACGACCTCGTTGCCGTCCTGGTCGGTGCCGGCCGCGTCGCAGCCGAGGATCATGGGCAGTTTGTCGGCGTCGAGCCCCACCCCGCGCAGGGACCACAGGTCGTGGTGGTTCAGCGAGGCGGCTTTGACGTTGACGGTCACCCAGCCGGGTCGGGCCTCGGGGGCCGGGCGTTCGCCCAGCACGAGGCCGTTCAGGGGCTGGTCTCGGTCGATTCGGGCGGCGTAGGCAGCGAACATGGCGCCAGAGGCTACCGGTCGGTAGGGCTCCTGACCAGGGGCGACCGGGTCGGAGCGGGCAAGAGCGGAAGCGGAGGGGATTCTCTCAACTACCGTCCGTGCCACGCGGTTTGCAGGCCCCATAGGGCTAAACGGAAGAGATCGACTACCCCCGGATGGGGGTAATATTCAGGCCATGCGGTGGCTCGTCATGATCGTGTCGAGCGCCCCGCACACTCCTGCTGCGTTCCCGGGGCGCCCTTGGCGCGCTCTTTCCGCGCGCCCGGTCGTGCCTGGTCGTGCCTGGTCGAGCCGGTGAGGAGGCCCACGGCAGGCCGCGGCGAAGGACCCGGGACGTCCCCTCCCCGTTCGGGGGCGGGGAGGGTGCGTTCCCCTGCGCGGCGGCCCTCCGTGACACGAAGAGGCCCGGCCGGATCGCTCCGGCCGGGCCTCTTCGTGTTCCGCCCCGTGGGGCTGCGCCCCGTGCTCAGACGAGGCGGGCCACCCCGTCGGCCTTCGCCGCAGCGGCGACCGCGGCCGTGACGGCCTCGGCGACGCGCTCGTCGAACGGCGAGGGGATCACGTAGTCGGCGGCGAGCTCGTCACCCACGACACCGGCGATGGCGTCGGCGGCGGCGATCTTCATGCCCTCGGTGATCCGGGTCGCGCGGACCTTCAGGGCGCCCGCGAAGATGCCCGGGAAGGCCAGCACGTTGTTGATCTGGTTCGGGAAGTCCGAACGGCCCGTGGCCACGACCGCCGCGTACTTGTGCGCGATGTCGGGGTGGACCTCCGGGTTAGGGTTGGCCATGGCGAAGACGAAGGAGTTCCGGGCCATCGAGGCCACGGCCTCCTCGCCCACCGTGCCGCCGGAGACGCCGATGAAGACGTCGGCGCCCGCGAGGGCCTCCTCCAGCGTGCCGTTCAGGCCGGTCCTGTTGGTCAGGCCCGCGATCTCCGCCTTGACGTCCGTCAGGTCGGTGCGGTCCGCCGAGACGACGCCCTTGCGGTCGGTGACGCAGACGTCGCCGATGCCCGCGTCCACGAGGATCTTGGCGATGGCGATGCCCGCCGCGCCGGCGCCCGCGATCACGGCGCGCAGGTCGCCGAGGGTGCGGCCGGTCAGCTTGGCCGCGTTGCGCAGGGCGGCCAGCGTCACGATGGCCGTGCCGTGCTGGTCGTCGTGGAAGATCGGGATGTCCAGGGCCTCCTGGAGGCGCCGCTCGATCTCGAAGCAGCGGGGGGCGGAGATGTCCTCCAGGTTCACCCCGCCGAAGGACGGCGCCAGACGGATGACCGTCTCGACGATCTCGTCCGTGTCCTTGGTCGCGAGCGCGATCGGCACCGCGTCCACGCCGCCGAACTGCTTGAACAGGATCGCCTTGCCCTCCATGACGGGGAGGGAGGCCTCGGGACCGATGTCACCGAGTCCGAGCACGGCCGTACCGTCGGTGACGACGGCGACCACGTTGGACTTCCAGGTGTACTCGTTCACGAGCTCGGGCTGCTCGGCGATGGCGGTGCACACCTTCGCCACGCCGGGCGTGTAGGCCAGGGACAGGTCATCCTTGTCCTTGACGGGCACGGTGGCCTGGATGGCCATCTTGCCGCCCCGGTGCAGCGCGAACACCGCATCGGGGTTGTTGTCCGTCGCACTGTCACTGCGAGGGTTGACGATCTCCGCTGCCACTTCGTGTGACCCCTTAAGTCCTTTGATCATTGAGGGTGGCCACTCCTGGTTAAGGGGTGGGCGGGCACCGCGTTCGTACTCCGCTTCGACGGTTGGCCCGTCTGCGCGGAGGGGAGGTTCGTACGCGCGGGCGCGCCGCACGCGCGCCCTGAGCCCCGGATGAGGGGTGTAAGGATCTGTTCTACCCGAAGAGCACACGCCCAGACGAGTCGATTCCGGACCGATCGTAGGGTCCTTGTCCCGGTTTTGGCCAAAAGTCCAAAGGTCTGTGTCCAGCACCTGAGACAAGCCGCAAATAGTGAGGTGAAAACGCCAGGTCACGGCGGTTTGTGCGGCTCCGAGGGCCCTTGCCCGCAGTCCTGTTGGGTAGTCGGGGGCGCCCGTTATCTGATTTTGACCTCACGAGCACCCTGAATGCGCCAGTCCGAATGGCAAGATGCCGTAATCACACAGGGACGCGGCACTCGATGGTGCGTGCTCGACCTGTTCTCGGATGCTTTTCCACCCCTGTCGGAGGAACCAGCTCATGACCGCAAGCACCACCCGTCGTACGACCGCCGCCCGGTCCCGGATCGCCGCGGTCGGCGCGATCGCGGTCGCCGGCGCCCTGATCCTCACCGGCTGTGGCGACCAGACCGACAAGGCCTCCTCCGGCACCGGCAAGGCGGACAGCAGCGCCCCGCTGTTCTCCAAGCTGCCGAAGAAGATCCAGGACGCCGGTGTCATCAAGGTCGGCTCGGACACCGCCTACGCCCCGATGGAATACGTCGACAACGGCAAGATCGTCGGCGTGGACCCGGACCTCGCCGAGGCGCTCGGCAAGCAGCTCGGCGTGAAGTTCGTCTTCACCTCCGGCACCTTCGACGGCCTGATCACCTCCCTGGAGACCGGCCGCCAGGACGTCGCGATCTCCTCGATCACGGACAACAAGAAGCGCCAGGAAGGCCTCGACGACAAGGGCCAGAAGATCGGCAAGGGCGTCGACTTCGTCGACTACATGTCCTCCGGCGTCTCGCTCCTGGTCAAGAAGGGCAACCCGGACAACATCAAGTCCCTCGACGACCTCTGCGGCAAGACGGTCGCCGTCCAGCGCGGCACCATCTACGAGGACACCTTCAAGGCCCAGGCCGACAAGTGCGGCGCCGACAAGAAGCTCACCATCGAGGCCTTCGACACCGACGCCGAGGCCCAGACCCGCGTCAAGGCCGGCGGCGCCGTGGCCGACCTGAACGACTACCCGGTCACCGCCTACATCGCCAAGACCTCCGGCGGCGGCAACGACTTCGAGGTCGGCGGCCAGCAGTCCGACGTCGGTCTCTTCGGCATCGCGGTCTCCAAGGACAACACCCAGCTCCGCGACGCCCTGAAGGACGCCCTCGACGCCACCATCAAGGACGGCTCCTACGCCAAGGTCCTGGAGAAGTGGAACGTGAAGGAAAGCGCCGTGCAGTCCGCCACGGTCAACGCTGGAAAGTAATACCGAGCGCTCCACTGAAGGGCAGTCATTGTGACTGACAAGATCGACAAGGGTCCGGCCGCGACTCCGCCGGCCGGGCCCGGGGCCTCGGGCACCACCCCCTACGAGGCCATCAAGGCAATCCCCGTACGGCACTACGGCCGCTGGATCAGCGCCGTGGTCGTGGCCGTGCTCCTCGGATGGCTCATCTACGCCTTCTCCCAGGGCAAGATCATGTGGGGGACGGTCGGCGACAAGCTGTTCGACCCCTCGGTCCTCAGCGGCCTCGGCAACACCGTCATCATCAGCATCTCGTCCATGGCGCTGGGCCTCGTGCTCGGCATCCTGTTCGCCGTGATGCGGCTGTCGAAGAACCCGGTCACGAGCTTCGTGTCCTGGCTCTACATCTGGTTCTTCCGCGGCACCCCGGTCTACGTGCAGCTGCTGGTGTGGTTCAACCTGTCGCTGATCTTCCAGTACATCAATCTGGGACCGATCTACAAGAACGAGACCGTCGACGTCCTGACGCCGTTCATGGTCGCCCTGCTGGGCCTCGGCCTGAACGAGGGCGCCTACATGGCGGAGATCGTCCGCTCCGGCATCCAGTCCGTCGACGAGGGCCAGACCGAGGCCTCGCACGCGCTGGGCATGACCCAGCTGCAGACCATGCGCCGCGTCGTGCTCCCGCAGGCCATGCGCGTGATCATCCCGCCGACCGGCAACGAGTTCATCAACATGCTGAAGACCTCCTCCCTGGTCTCGGCGGTGCAGTACCCCGAACTCCTGCGGGCCAGCTCCAACATCGGCACCACGGCGGGCGCCATCATGGAGATGCTCTTCGTGGCGTCCATCTGGTACCTGACCCTGACCAGCATCTTCAGCGTCGGCCAGTACTACCTGGAGCGCCGCTACGCCCGCGGCTCGCTGCGCACCCTGCCCCCGACCCCGTTCGAGCGGCTCAAGGCCAACCTGAACATGTTCCGCCGTACGGAGGTGGCGAAGTGACCGCCCAGCCGATGGTCAAGGCCGAAGGCGTCCACAAGTCGTACGGCGCCGCCCACATCCTGCGGGGCATCGACCTGGAAGTCGCCCCCCGCGAGGTCTTCTGCCTGGTCGGCCCGTCCGGCTCCGGCAAGTCCACCTTCCTGCGGTGCATCAACCACCTGGAGCGCATCAACGCCGGCCGGCTCTCGGTCGACGGCCAGCTGGTGGGCTACAAGCAGAAGGGCGACAAGCTCTACGAGCTGAAGGACAGCGAGGTCGCCGCCCAGCGCCGCGACATCGGCATGGTCTTCCAGCGCTTCAACCTCTTCCCGCACATGACGGCCATAGAGAACGTCATGGAAGCGCCCGTCATGGTCAAGGGCGAGAGCAAGGCGACGGCGCGCGAGCGCGCCGTCAAGCTCCTGGACCGCGTGGGCCTCGGGGACAAGGGCGGGAACTACCCGACCCAGCTCTCCGGCGGCCAGCAGCAGCGCGTGGCGATCGCCCGCGCGCTGGCCATGGAGCCGAAGCTGATGCTCTTCGACGAGCCCACCTCGGCCCTCGACCCGGAGCTGGTCGGCGACGTCCTCGACGTCATGCGCGACCTGGCCGAGTCGGGCATGACCATGATCGTGGTGACCCACGAGATGGGCTTCGCCCGCGAGGTCGGCGACAACCTCGTCTTCATGGACGGCGGCGTCGTGGTCGAGTCCGGCCACCCGCGCGACGTGCTCGGCAACCCGCAGCACGACCGCACGAAGGCGTTCCTCTCCAAGGTGCTCTAGCGCTCCGGACCCCCCCAGGGGTGCGGAGAAGGGGCGGTACGGGTCTGCCGTACCGCCCCTTCGCGCTGCCGCCGGGACGTTCCTACTTCAGTCCTAGGACCAGCGCGTCCGAGGGGGAGCGCCACACCGTGCGGGCCTCGGCGAAGCCGGCCCCGCGCAGGGCGCGGGCGTGCCAGCCCTCGTCGGGGGTGTCCCCGTCGGCGTGCTCCCCGTAGATCGCGAAGCGGGCCTCCACGGACTCGGCCAGGACAGGGTCGGCGGCGGCCAGGGCCCACCACTCGCGCCAGTCCAGCGCCCCGGCCGCCCGCGCCCGGTCCATCCCGGCGTGCCGGTGGGCGTGCTCGGCGGCGTCGATGCGCGGGGTGGAGGCGTCGGGCATGCGGTCGGCGTTCATGAAGACCCCGCCGGGGCGGACCAGCGGGGCGATCCGGCGGTAGAGGGCCGCCAGGTCGTCGCCGTGCAGCCAGTGCAGGGCGGTCGCGGTCAGGACGGCGTCGTAGGAGTCGTACGGCAGCGCGGCGGGCCAGCCGGGGTCCTTGAGGTCGGCCGTGACGAAGGCGACCCGGTCGTCGCCCGCGAAGTGGCCGCGGGCGATGGCCAGCAGCGCGGGGTCGAGATCCAGCCCCGTGGCGACCGCCTCCGGGAACCGTTTGAGGAGGCGGTCCGTGATACTTCCCGTACCGCACGCGAGGTCCAGCACCCGGGGCGCGGGGCCGGTCAGCGCCTCGACCATGTCCAGCATCACCCGGAACCGCTCCTCGCGGTCGGGCATGTACCACTCCTGCTGGCGGTCCCAGCTGTCCTGCCAGGCCTGCCAGTCCGTACCGAACGAGCCAGTCACCGCATCCGTCACCCCGAACCCCTCCGTACGTAATACCCTCGAAGCGAGAGCAGCCGTTACCGGCGCCCGCGCCCGACCCTAACCCGCAGCCGTAAGGACTACAAGTGGAACTGGCCCATTACTCGGACTATGCCGTGCGCCTGGTCAACACCGAGGAGCCGGCCCGCAACAAGGACGCCCTCACCTCGGCGGACGACGTCCGTGCCCTCTTCGGCCCCAGCGTGCAGATGGCCCGCCGGGTCACCGACACCGACGTCACCCGCTTCCGCAACGTCCGCGGCAGGCTGCGCGCCGTCTTCGAGGCCGCCGACAGCGGCGACCACGTCCTCGCGGTGGACCTCCTCAACTCCCTGCTCATGGAGTTCCCCGTCAGCCCCCAGGTCTCCGGCCACGAGCTCGTCGGCCCCGACGGCCGCCCCGACTGGCACATCCACCTCGCCGACCACCCTTCCAACGCCTCCGCCGGCTACGCCGCGATCGCCTCCTTCGGGCTGGCCTTCCACCTCACCGAGCACGGCCCCGACCGGCTCGGCCTCTGCCAGGCCCCGCCCTGCCGCAACGCCTACCTCGACACCTCCACCAACCGCTCCCGGCGCTACTGCTCCGACCGCTGCGCCACCCGCGCCAACGTCGCCGCCTACCGCGCCCGCAAGCGCCTGGAGGCCGAGGAGTCCGCGCGCAGCGGCCGGACCGCCGAGAGCGCCCAGGACAGCCGGGCCCTCAGCGAGCTCTGACGGGCCCCGCGGGGCCGCAGCCGCAGCAGGGCCGTCGCCAGCACGAGCTCGTCGGGGACGGCCCCGTAGTCGGTGCTGTCCCCCGTCTCGTTGAACGGGTTGTCGCCGAGCATCCACCAGCCGCCCGGCCGGCGCTCGGCGGCCCGCTTCACCACCAGCAGGTCCTGCTGGAGCGGATGCCGGAACACCACCACGTCACCCGGCCGGACCAGCGCCCCGTACCGGACCACCATCCGGTCCCCGTGCAGCAGCGTCGGCACCATCGACGGTCCCGACACCTCCGTGATCCCGATGCGCACCCGCGCCCGCCCGCTCTCCGCCATCTCCGGCCTCCTCGTCCCTGCCCCGCATGCTGCCGCACGGCCCCGTAGGTTCGCTCACCGCTCCTCGGCGGAGGCTGGACTTTTGTCCTAAGCCCATGGGGGCGCCCGCGAATTCCGTCTTCTCAGCGAGTAATCTCCACCCTTGAGAAGACGATCACGAGGAGGACCCACTCCATGCTTTCCCGCTTCTTCGCCCCCAAGGTGAAGGTCTCCGCCCACTGCGACCTGCCCTGCGGCGTGTACGACCCGGCCCAGGCCCGCATCGAGGCCGAGTCCGTCAAGGCCGTCCAGGAGAAGTACCAGGCCAACGAGGACGCGGACTTCCGCGCGCGCGCCATCACCATCAAGGAGCAGCGCGCCGAGCTCGCGAAGCACCACGTCTCGGTGCTGTGGAGCGACTACTTCAAGCCCCCGCACTTCGAGAAGTACCCCCAGCTGCACACGCTGGTCAACGACACCCTGAAGGCCCTCTCGGCCGCCAAGGCGTCGAACGACCCGGCGACCGGCGCCAAGGCCCTCGAGCTCATCGCCGAGATCGACCGCATCTTCTGGGAGACCAAGGCCGCCTGATCCAGGCCTTCCCCCGGCAGAACCACCGAGGGGCCCGACCGCACGCGGTCGGGCCCCTCGGTCGTCCGCTCCGGACGGCGCACGCGCTGGTCGCCGCGCGCCCCGGGGCCGCCGTCCGGACTACTCGTCCTCGTCCTCGTCGTCGTCCAGCCGCGCCAGCCAGGTGGCCAGGCGTTCGACCGGAACCTCGAAGTCGGGGTTGAGGTCCACGAAGGTGCGCAGCTGCTCGGCGAGCCACTCGAAGGTGACCTCCTCCTCGCCGCGCCGCTTCTCCAGCTCCTCGATGCCGCGATCGGTGAAGTACAAGTCGGGCTCCGTGCCGTGTCGGGATGGGGTGTTTCCCGCCAGGATAAGCCGGGTCCCCGGCGACACCTCCCGATGTCCCGCCCCCGGCGCTAGCGTGGACGCACCCGCTGGGACGTGCGGGAGAAGGGGGTCACGGGATGCCGGACGGGCGCACGGCCGGATCCGCGCGCGCCTTCGAGCTCCTGGAGCCCCTGGTCCGGGCCGCGACGGTACGCGTCCACGCGGCCCCGGGCGGGTATGACAGCGCTGGAACCGGACCCACCTGGGGAAGCGGCTTCTTCATCGCCCCCGGCTGGGTCCTCACGTGCGCGCACGTCGTCGGTGAAGGGGGTGCCGGGGTGCGTCTGGCGGGGCGTGAGGTCGGCATCAGCTTCTTCCCCGGGGGAGACACCACCACCACCGGGACGGTCACCGGGCGGGTGGAGTGCGTCCTGCCCGAGCGCCTGGAGGAGCGCCGGCCCGGGCGGAGGGCCCTGTGGGACCTACCGGACCTCGCGCTGGTCCGCGTCCTCGCCCCCGTCACCCACACCTGCGTCTGGCTCACCGACCGGGCCCGGCCCCGGCTCGACGAGGCCGCCTACTTCGGCTGCACCGAGGAGCTCGGCATCCGCGAGATCACCGGCCGCACCACCCGGCTGCGCGGCCTCGCCGGCAACGGGGCAGCCATCCGCCTCGGCGACGACGACGAGATCGAGGCCGGGATGTCCGGCGGCCCCGTGGTCGACCTGGCCCGCGGCGAGGTCGTCGGCGTGGTCAAGGCCCGCCGGCACACGGGCGGCGGCGGGCTCGCCGTGTCCGTGGCACAGCTGCGCACCCTGCCGATGCCCGCGACCGGCCGGACCGGGCTCTACCGCCGGGTCATGCAGGCCCACGACCTCTACCACTACGACCGCCACCTCAGCGACCTCGACAACCGCCGCACCTGGACCGACGTGCACGACGTCCTGCTCCTCGGGGAGGCGGACCCCTACGGCGGGCGCGGGCGGCTCACCCCCGGGGAGCGGACCACCCTGTGCGGGCTGCTCGCCGAACTTCCGCCGCCCGGCTCCTCGGAGGCCGTACGGGAGCTCGCCGAGCAGGCGCGCGGCGAGGAACCCGACACCACCCTGCCCGCCCCGCTCAGCTGGCGCGACGGCCTCGGACTGCTGCACGATCCGCCCGGCGCCGGCGGCGAGGCCGCGGCGGCGCTCCGCTACGCCACCGGCGTCAGCGTCGCCGACCACCGCGAGCCGCCCGCGCCCGGCGCCGACGAGGAGCTGTGGGACTGGGTGCGGACCACCGCCGAACGGCTGTGGCGGCCGCTGCGCCGGGAGCTCGCCGAGCGGCACGAACGGGGCCTGGACGAGCGGGAGCGCCGCAGGCGTCTGGCGGCCGGGCAGGCGGCGCTGGGCCGCGCCCGCCGGCCGGCTGGCCTGCCGTCCGGGCCGTCCGTGCTGCTGGAGGCCTGGGCGCACGGCTGGGAGGACGTCTACGACTGGCGGGTGTCGGTCCTGGCGGGCCCCGCCCGCCCCGGCCGCGTCACCCCGGTCGCCGCCGGCGTACGGGCCACCCTGGCGCGACTGCCCGACCTGCTGCGGGCCCCGCTCGCCGAGGGGTTCCGCCGCTGCGACACCCACGAGGCGGCGGCGCTCCTCGAAGTGGCGGTCGCACCCGGGCTGTTCGGGCTCGCGGTCGACGAGTGGGCCGTCTCGGGAGGGATCCCGGTGGGGGTGCAGCGGCCGGTGGTGTTCCGCCACCCGGACGGCGCCGGCGGCCCCGCCGCCGACGCGCGCTGGGCCCGGGTGCAGGCGGGACCCCTGCTGGACCAGCGCGCCGACTGCGCGCGCGGCCGCCCCCGCAGCCCGTCGCCGGGCTGGCTGGAGGGGCTGGCCGACACCACCGTGCCGGTGCTCTGCCGGGACCCGGCCGCCGAACCGACGCTGGGCGCGCTGCACTCCGTACGGGACGCGGGGTACGGGGCCGTGCTGTGCCGGCGCCCCCCGGCCGACCCGGGGGCCTCGTGCGCCCCCTTCCACCGGGGGCTGCGCGAGGAGCTCGCCGAGGCGGGCCGGGGCGCGGTGCTCCCGCAGCGCCTCCAGGCCCTGCGCCGCAGGGCCCACGGAGCGGACCCCGACGCGTACTGGGCGGCCGGGCTGGCCCTCGTCTGGGAGGACCCGGACCGGGCCCTGCCGGAGGACGAGCCGCTCCAGGGGGATCTGTGAGGCGGGGGCCCGGGAATGAGCGGCTGAGGCGCGGGAGGGAGCGGCAGTGAACGAGGAATGGCTCATCTACCGGGGCGTGGGCGAGCCCCACGACGGGATCGACGCGCTGCCCGACCCGCCGCCCTGGCGGGACTTCGACGGCGGGCCCGTCGCCGAGCCCGGCGCGGCCGCCGCGGCCCCCGACGGGAACGTCGCGCGCCGGCTGGGCGCCCACCGGCAGGCCGCCGAACTGCACCGGCCCGAGCCGGAGGAGCTGGAGGCCATCAACGCCGCGCTCTACCTGCGCAGGCCGCTGCTGGTGACCGGCTACCCCGGCACCGGCAAGTCCACCCTCGCGCACGCCGTCGCGCACGAGCTGAAGCTCGGCCGCGTGCTGCGCTGGCCCGTGGTGTCGCGGACCGTCCTCCAGGAGGGGCTCTACCGCTACGACGCCCTCGCGCGGCTCCAGGACGTGCAGATCGCCGCCGGCGGCGGAGGGGCGGGGCCCGCCCCCGGCATCGGGAAGTACATCCGGCTCGGCCCCCTCGGCACCGCCCTGCTGCCCACCGCGCGCCCGCGCGTCCTGCTCGTCGACGAGCTCGACAAGAGCGACATCGACCTCCCCAACGACCTGCTCAACGTGCTGGAGGAGGGCGAGTTCACCCTCCCCGAGCTCGAACGCGTCGCCGACTCCGAGCCCGAGGTGCAGGTCCTCACCGACGACGGGACCAGGGCGACCGTCCGCGACGGGCGGGTCCGCTGCCGCGCCTTCCCCTTCATCATCCTGACCAGCAACGGCGAACGGGACTTCCCCGCCGCCCTGCTGCGCCGCTGCATCCAGCTCAAACTGGCCCAGCCCGGCGAGAAGCGCCTCGCCACCATGGTCCGGGCCCACCTCGGGGACGAGGCCGCCCAGCTCGGGGCGGACCTGATCCGCGAGTTCCTCAGCCGCTCGCGCTCCGAGCTGGTCGCCGCCGACCAGCTGCTCAACGCCATCTACCTCACCCACTACGCCTCACCGCCCAGCCGGGAGGACCTCGCGGACCTGCTCATCCAGCGCCTCGACCGTCCGAGGTGAGGGCCGGTGCCCCGAGAGCACGCGGACCACGAGGCCGCGGGTCTGCGCACGCTGGCCGGGCTGCTCCGGGCCGCCGGGCTCGACCCGTCCCCCGAGGAGCTCGCCGACGCGCTGTGGCTGGCCGGGCGGACCCGGGAGGCCGCCCGCGCGGCGGCGCCCGGCGACGGCCCCGGCCAGGAGCCGCCGCCGGCCCGGACCCGGCCGAAGGCCCCGCCCGGGCGGCCCGCCGCCGGAAGCCCCCCGCAGGACGCCGGGGAGCCGCCGCCCGCCCGGGTGCGGGAGGACGACGACGGGGACGAGGACCCGGTCCGGCTCTACCCCGCCGGAGCCCTGGAACCCCCCGAGGCCGAGGTCCCGGTCGCCGGGGTCCCCGTACGGGTGCCCGGGGCGGCCGCGCTGCCCCGGATACTCGACATCCAGCGGGCCCTGCGCGCCCTCCAGCGCCACAGGCCGCCCGGCCCGCCCGCCCGCACCGTCCTCGACGAGCCCGCCACCGCCGAGACCAGCGCCCGCGCCCTCGGGCTGGTCCTGCCGGTCTTCCGGCCCGAGAGCCGGCGCGAGGCGACCGTACGGCTGGTGATGGACGCCTCCCCGTCGATGGCGGTGTGGCAGGACATGTTCGACGAACTGCGGGCGGTGTGCGAGCGGTTGGGCGCCTTCCGGGACGTCCAGGTGCACTACCTGCACCGGCTCCCCGACGGCACCGCCGCCGTCGGCCGAGGCCCCTCGCCGGCCGCCGGGGTGCGCTCCGGGGACCAGCTGCGCGACCCCACCGGACGGGCGCTGACCATGGTGGTCTCCGACTGCGCCGGACCGGTGTGGCGGGAGGGCGAGGCGCAGCGGCTGCTGCACCGCTGGGCCGAGTGCGCCCCCTGCGTCGTGGTCCAGCCCCTGCCGCAGCGGCTGTGGGGCCGCAGCTGGCTGCCGACCGAGCGGGGGGTGCTGGAGCGGGCCCCGGGCGGCGGGGCCGGCGCGGCGCGCGGCGGGCCGGGGCTGCGGTTCCGCCCGGACCGGCCCGCCCGCCCCGGGCGGCCCACCGGCGGGCTGACGGTGCCCGTGCTGCCGCCGAGCCCGAGCGCGCTGGGCGCCTGGGCCCGGCTCGTCGCCGGCCTCGGCTCCGGGCCCGTACCGGCGGAGGTGGGCCGGGTGCTGGCCCGCCATCCGGCCGCCCCCGTGCCGCTGCCCGCGACCGCCCGGCCCCCGCGCGAGCTGGTGCACCGCTTCCGCTCCTCCGCCGCGCCCGGCGCCGTACAGCTCGCCGTGTACCTGTCGGCGGCGCCGCTGACCCTGCCCGTGATGCGGCTGGTGCAGCGGACGATGCTGCCCGACTCGGAGCCGTCCGACCTCGCCGAGGTACTGCTCAGCGGGCTGCTGCGGCGCAGCGGGGCCGCGTCCGGGCCCTGGTACGAGTTCGTACCCGGGGTGCAGGACGTGCTGCTGGGGCCGCTGGGGCGGGACGAGGCCGCGCTGGTGCTCAAGCACTGCTCGGAGTACGTCCTGGCGCACTTCGGCCGGGGCGTGCGCAACTTCCCCGCGCT
Organism: Streptomyces sp. NPDC096136; assembly: GCF_044763325.1. NCBI lineage: Bacteria > Bacillati > Actinomycetota > Actinomycetes > Kitasatosporales > Streptomycetaceae > Streptomyces > Streptomyces sp. NPDC096136. The sequence continues at coordinate 592,583 of NZ_JBIWFZ010000003.1, forward strand.
CGCGGTCTCCCAGCTGACCGGGGCCCCGGCCGCGGAGCCCGCGCAGGACGGCGAGGACGGCGAGCAGGCGCCGGCGGGGCCGCTGCCGCAGGCCTTCGCGCAGGTCTCGGCGAAGGTCGTGCGCCGCTACCTGCCCGGGCCCCCGGAGGAGGAGCCGGAGCCGGTGCCCGCACCCGTGCCGGCCGGCCGCGCCGCGTCGGTGCGGGCGGCGCGCGACCGGCTGGCCCTCGGCGACGCCGACGGCGACGCGCGCCACCTGCACGACGCCGCCGCACTGCTGCGGCGGGCCGTGGCGGTCCCGCCCGGGCCCGAGGACCCGCCGGAGGAGGCCGAGGCCGAACTGGCCGGGGTGCTGCTGCGGCTGTGGGCCGCCCAGCGGGACCCGGAGCTGCTCGACGAGGCCGAGCGGGCCGTGACCGGGCTGCGGACCGCCGTGGGGTGGGCGGCGCTGGGCCGGGTGCTGTACGAGCGGGCCCTGGCGTCGGGCCCCGACGAGGAGCCGCTGCTGGCCGCCGCCGCCCGGCAGTTCGCCGCGGCCGGAGCCGCCGCCGCGCAGGACGGGGACCTGCGGGTGGACTGCGCCGTGCGCCGTGCCCGGACCCTGGTCCGGCTGGGCGAACTCCGGGCGGACGTCGGCCCGCTCCACGAGGCCCTGGCCGCCCTGGAGCCCCTGGCCGCCGACCCGGGCACCGCGCACCCGGACGTCCTGCTGGCCCTGGGCGGGGCCCTGCTGGCCCTCCTGGCCCGCACCCCCGACCCGGCGGAGCGCACGGCCCTGGCGGAACGCGCGGCCACCGCCCTGGCGACGGCCCTCGCCGCCCTGGAGGCGGACCCCGTGGCGCCGGCCCCCGTCCCGCACCCCCGCCCGGGCCCCGCCGGTCCCGGAGCGGCCCCCGCCCCGCACGCCCCTCCCGCCGCCGGCCCGGCCAGCGCGAGCGCCGGCGGCCGGGCCGGCGGCACCCTCGGGCCCCCGGCTCCCGGCGGCACCGGCGCGGGGGCGGGCGCGACCGGGTCCACCCCCACCGGCACCGGCGGGGCCCACGACCACGCGGCCCCCGGCCCCGGCCCCGGCCCCGGACCTGGCCCCGGCGCCGGCACCGGGCATGGCTCTGGCCCCGGCCCTGGCTCTGGCCCCGGCCCTGGCCCCGGCCCTGGCTCCGGCTCCGGCCCTGGCTCCGGCTCCGGCCCTGGCTCCGGCCCTGGCTCTGGCCCCGGCCCTGGCCCCGGCCCTGGCTCCGGCTCCGGCCCTGGCTCCGGCTCCGGCCCTGGCTCCGGCCCTGGCTCCGGCCCCGGCCCTGGGCCTGGGCCTGGGTCTGGCACCAGCACCGGATCCGGACCTGGCACCGGCACCGGCACCGGACCTGGCACCGCCACCGGATCCGGACCTGGCACCGCCACCGGATCCGGCTCCGGCCCTGGGCCCGGCTCCGGCCCCGGACCTGGCTCCGGCCCCGGCCCCGGCCCCGGACTTGGCTCCGGACCTGGCCCCGGCCCCGGACCTGGCCCCGGCCCCGGACCTGGCACCGGCACCGGTTTTGGGCCCGGACCCGGCGCCGAACCTGGACCGGGCCCCGGCGCCGTCGGGCGGAGCGGGGCCGCCCCGGCCCATGAGTGTCCCGGGCCCGGGGACGGTGCCGGTTCCTCCGTCCGGCCCGGCTCGGGCGGGATCACGGGGCCCGGCACGGACGACGACGCCGGCCTTCCCGCCGCCGGCACGGACGCCGGGTGGGGCCCGTCCGGCCCCGCCGCCGGCAGGGCCGGACGGGCCCGGACCGCCCCCGGGGGAGCCGAGCGGGCGCGGCGGACCGCCCGGGTGCGCGTGGAGCTCGCCGGGGCGCTGCGGTACCTGCCCGGGCGGCTCGAGGAGGCGCGGGCCCAGCTGCTGCGGGCGCTCGACGAGGGGGTCGGGGAGCCCGAGCTGCGGCTCGCCGCCCTGCTGTGCCTCGCCCGCGTGCACCGCGCCCGGTACGCCCGCGACGGGGAGCCCGCGGCCCTGGAGGAGGCCGCCGAGGCGTACGGGCGGGCCCGGCGGCTGATCCCCCGCGACGGGGACGCCTACGCCGAACTGCTGCCCGAGTGGGGCGACGTGCTCCTGGAGCGGGCCCGCGCCGCCGACGGCCGCCGCTTCGCCTCCACCGCCGTACGGGTGCTGCGCGAGAGCCGGGCGGCGGTGGCCCAGTCCGACCCGGGGGCCGCGTACCGGCTGCTGCGGCTGGCCTCCGGGCTGCGGCTGCGGCACACGTACGAGGGGGACCTGGTCGACCTCCGCGAGGCCGAGTACCTGCTGGAGCTGGCCGTCCGGCAGAGCCGCAGCGCCCTGGAGCGGGCCCGCGCCTGGCGCGACCACGGCGACGTGCAGCAGGAGATCCACTTCCACACCCGCACCGCCGACCGGCTCGACCGGGCGGCGGACTCCTACCGGCGGGCCTGGCGCGCCGCCCTGGGGACCGGCCCGGACGACGCGCCCGGGGACACCGCCGCCGCCCTCCGGCTCGCCGCACGGGTCCAGGAACTGCGCGGCGGGGTCCTGGAACGCCTGGCCAGACCCCGCGCGGCCCTGGACGCGTACCGGGCCGCCCTGGAGCTGTGGCAGCGCCAGGGCCTGCCCGACGGGGAGCGCGCCGAGGCCCTCCGGGCGCGGATCCACGCCCTGGAGAGCGGCGGATGAGCCGTTTCCCCCCGCCGGACCGCGGGAAAGGGCAGTGGACCACGGCATTCCACCACATTCCACATTCCACGGTGCGACAGGGGGACGGGCAGCCCATGGTGACCGGACGTCAGGAAGTGGCCGCGCCCCCCGACCCCCGGCCCTGCGCCGGGCAGCTCCCCGACCTCTCCGGTCTCGACCTGGCCGCCCTGCGCGGCATCGCCCATCCGGTGCTCGCCGAGGTCATCGAGGGCCTCGTCGAGCGGGTGACCCATCCGGCCGAGATCCTCAACGCCTTCGACTCGGGCGTCGCCTGATCCCGCCCCCGGCAGGGCCGCGGCACGGGTCCGTACCGCCCGGAGTTGACCACTTTCCGCCGTTAGCCGGGGCCGTCCGGAGGGCAGGGATGGACCGTCCCGGGGGCCGGATCCCCCCACCGCCGTCCGGGGGAGGAGGCACGGGCGATGAGCCGAGCGACCACGAGCGGCCCCGCGCTGCCCGCGCACCGGACCCCCGCCGGCCTCGCCGCCCACGCCCGGCACGCCCCCTGGCCGTACGCCCGGCTCGACGTCCCCGCCCTGCGCGCCGCCGGCCATCTGCCGCAGCCCGTGGCGCAGTTCGTGCTCAAGACCCACAGCCGCTGCAACCTCGCCTGCACCTACTGCTACGTCTACGAGATGGCCGACCAGAGCTGGCGCACCCGCCCCGCCGCCATGGCCCCGGCCACCGCCCGGCGCGCGGCCGAGCGCATCGCCGAACACGCCGCCGCGCACGAACTGCCCCGCGTGGACCTCGTCCTGCACGGCGGGGAGCCCCTCCTCGCCGCCCCCGCCGAACTGGCCGCTCCCGTCGAGGCGGTACGGGCCGCGCTGGCCCGCCGCTCGCCCCGCACCCGGGTCACCGCGAGCGTGCAGACCAACGCGACCCTGCTCACCCGGGGCAGGATCGCCGCCCTGGCCGCCGCCGGGATCCGCATCGGCGTCAGCCTCGACGGTGGGCTCCCCGCCCACAACGCCCGCCGCGTCGACCACGCAGGCCGGCCCGGCTTCGGCGCGGCCGCCCGCGGCCTGAGGCTGCTGGCCCGGCACCCGGCCGGCTACGCCGGGGTGCTGTGCGTGGCCGACATCGCGCAGGACCCGGTGGAGACGTACGAGTCCCTGCTCGCGTTCGCGCCGCCCGCCATCGGCCTGCTGCTCCCGCTGGCCAACTGGAGCACCCCGCCGCCCGGCCGCACCGGACCGGCCCCCGGCACCCCGTACGCCGACTGGCTGATCGCCGTCTTCGAACGCTGGTGGCACGACGGGGCGCGGCGCACCCGCATCCGGATCTTCGAAGAGGTCATCGCGCTGCTGCTGGGCCTGCCCGCGGCGACCGAGAGCCTCGGCCTGGCCCCCGCCACCACCGCCGTGGTGGAGACCGACGGCAGCATCGAGCAGGCCGACTCCCTGAAGTCCGCCTACGAAGGGGCCGCGGCGACCGGCATGACCCTCGACACCCACAGCTTCGACGACCTCCTCGACCACCCCGGTTTCGCCGCCCGCCAACTCGGCCGCGACGCCCTCGCCGCCGGCTGCCGGGGCTGCGAGCTCGTGGAGGTCTGCGGCGGCGGCCACTATCCCCACCGCTACCGCGAGGGGGAGGGCTTCCAGCAGCCGTCCGTGTACTGCGCGGACCTCCAGACCCTGATCCGCCACATCGCCCGCGCGGTCCACACGGCCGCCACGACCCAACGGGCCGCCTCATGACCCACCCCGCACCGCCCGACCCCGCCCGCCCCACCAGCCCTGCCGACCCACCCCGCCCGCCGAGCCCCCCGGCCCCCGCCGAACCCCCGCACGGCGCCGGGGCCCCGCCCGGGGGGCGCCCGCCGCTTCCCGCCCAGCAGGCGCGCCCGCCGCAGGCACCGGCGCCCGCCGGCCCGCCGCAGCCCGCCGAGCCCCCGCACGGAGCCGGGCCCCCGCCCGGGGCCCGCCCGGGCGTCCCCGCGCAGTCGGCCGGCCCGGCGCGGCCCCTCGTACGACCCGCCCCCGACGGCCCCGAGGGGCCGCCCGCCGTCCTCGCGCGGTTCTCCGTCGGGTCCCGCCTCCTGCGCGGCCTCGCCTCCACCGAGCCCTCGCCCGAAGGGCTGCGGCTCGTCGGGGACATCCGCCGGTCCAAGCGGCTGCTCCTGCTGCGGGCCGTGCTCGACGCCGCCCCCGGGAGCGAGGCGGGGGAGTGGTGGGAGCTCCTGGAGGAGGCCGAGCGGCAGGAACCCGACGCCGTTCGGGACGTCCTGCACTACCCCTCCACCGGGGTGTGGGCGGAGGAGACCCTGCGCCGGCTCCACGCCCCGCACGGCCCCGCCCCCGACCTCGGGCACCTCGGAGCCCTCGCGGCCGCCGCCGCCCTGCGCGCCGGGATCGGCTTCAAGACCACCCTGCGGCCCGCCCACGGCCGCCTCGCCCTGCCCACCCTCGGCCTGCTGCGCCCCGAGCGGCCCGGCCCGCTCGCCCTGACCGAGCGCTCCTGGGACACCTCCGACGTCCTCCCGCTCCACCCCCTGCCAGGCGGCCGCACCTCCCTCGACGACCTCGACCCCTACCGCGCCCCCGCCGCCGGCCACCCCGCGCCCGTCCGACCGGCCCGCCGGCTCACCCCCAAGGGGCACAAGCGCTGGGACACCCAGTGGACCGGCGCGCTCACCCTCCTGGAGCGCTACGACTCCGCCCGAGCCGACGAGGCGGGCCGCCTGCTGCGCTGCGTCGTCCCCCTCGGCGGCGGCTCCCGCTCCAGCGGTGCCACCCTCCCCGCCGCCGCCGGGGCGGTCCTGGCCCGGGTCCAGTCCCCGCCCGCGCTGGCCGCGACCCTCGTCCACGAGGTGCAGCACGGCAAACTGGCCGCCCTCACCGACGTCCTCGCCCTCCACACCGCCGACCGCACCCCCCGCCACTGGGCCCCCTGGCGCCCCGACCCGCGCCCCCTCGACGGGCTGCTCCACGGCACGTACGCCCACCTGGCCCTGGCCGGCTACTGGCAGCGCGCCGCCCTCTACGGGGCCCGCGGCGCCTGGGCCCAGCACGCCCGGATCCGCGCCCAGGTGGCCGCCGTCCTGCCCGTCCTGCGCGCCCACGCCCGACTGACCCCCGCCGGACGGGAGTTCGTCGACGGCATGACCGAGGCCGAGCGGGCCATGGACGAGCTGCCGCCGCCCGGCGACCAGCACGCCACCGCCCGCCGCGCCCTCGAACGCGAGCGCCGCGCCTGGTGCGCGGCACACCCCGAACTCGCGCCGTTCGCAGGGGCCTGACGGGCCGTCCGCTGCGGTACCTTTCAAGCCCGCCCCTCGCACCGGCCCTGCCGCCCCGGTACCACCGCCGGCGGCAGCGCCCCCGCACCGCCCCGCACCCGTCCACCGCCGCACGGACACCCCAGGGAGACGGCCGCATGACCGGTACCGGTACGCGTCACGACCGCGACGGAGCCGCCCAGCCCCAGCGCTTCGTCATCAGCTTCGCCGGCTTCAACCGCCCCTGGGCGGTGTGGATCGCCCACCGCCTGGAGGAGCACGGCCACCGCGTCGCCCTCCAGCGCTGGGACCCGCAGACCGGCCCCGGCATCACCGAGGCCCTCGACGACCTCGCCCGTGCGGGCGGCAAGGTCCTCGTCGTCCTCAGCGAGCGCTACTTCTCCGTCGGCACCCACACCGACGAGGAGTGGAACGCGGCCCTGCGCACCGTCACCGAGGCACACCCCGACCGGTTCGCCGCCGTCTGCCTGACCGACGCCCCGCTGCCCAGTGCCGTCGCCGCCCTGGAGAAGGCCGACCTGTGGGGCCTGGACGCCTACGAGGCCGAGTACCGCGTCCTGCGCCGCCTCGACCTGCCCACCGACCGGATCGGCACCGAGAGCGGCCGCCGCGGCCCCCGCTTCCCCAACGACCCGCCCGAGATCTGGGGCCGCGTCCCGCGCCGCAATCCCCGCTTCACCGGCCGCAACGACGTGATCGGCCGCCTGCGCGCCGCCCTCACCGAGGCCCCGCCCGGCGCCTCCACCGTCACCCTCCTGGGACTGTCCGGCGTGGGCAAGACCCAGGTCGCCACCGAGTACGCCTACCGCTTCGCCTCCGAGTACGACGTCGTCTGGTGGGTCCCCGCCGAGGACCGCCCCACCCTTCGCGAACGCCTCGCCGACCTGGCCGTCGAACTCGGCCTGCCGCGCGGCGCCGGCAGCTACGGCGAGCAGATCCGGGCCGTCCTGGAGGCACTGCGGCGCGGCTCCCCGTACCACCGCTGGCTGCTGGTCTTCGACGGCTGCGACAACCCCGACGACCTCACCGACCTGCTGCCCTCCGGCGCCGGCGACGTCATCATCACCTCCCGCAACCGCGAATGGGCCGCCCGGCACACCAGCCTCGTCGAAGTCCCCCTCTACGCCCGCCCGGAGTCCGTCACCTTCATCCGCCGCCGGGCCCGCCGCCTCACCGGAGAGGAGGCCGACCAGCTCGCCGAGGCCCTGGAGGACTACCCCCTCGCCCTCGACCAGACCGCCGGCTGGCTCGCCGACTCCCCGCTCGGCGTCGGCGAGTACCTCGCCCTCCTCCAGCGCCGCCTCGACTCCCACGAGGCCGTCACCCTCTCCGACGACTACCCGCTGCCCTTCCCGACCGCCCTGGCGATACTCCTCAACAACGTCCGCGAGAACTTCCCCGACGCCCTCGCCCTGCTGCGCCTGTTCGTGTTCTTCGCCCCCGGCCGGGTCCCGCTGCGCCTGCTGCGCGAGTTCCCCGCCGAGGACGTCCCCGAACACCTCGCCGGGATCGTCAACGACCAGATCCGCTGGAACGCCGCCCTCAACAAACTCGTCCAGTTCTCCGTCGTCCGCCTGGAGTACTCCGACCTGTCCGTCGAGGAGGGCGGCGGCCTGGAGACCGTCCAGCTGCACCGCATGGTCCACAACATCGTCCGCGAGAACCTCGCCGAGGAGGAGGCCGACCAGCTCTCCCGCGCCGTCCGCCAGGTCCTCGCCGCCGCCGACCCCGGCCGCCCCACCGACTCCCGGCTGTGGCCCCGCTACGCCGAACTCATCCCCCACCTGGAACCCGCCGGGGTGCTCACCAGCAGCAACCCCCGCATCCAGAACTTCCTGCTGCACTGCCTGCGCTTCCTGATCCTCGCCGGCGAGTACCGCACCTGCCTGCGCCTGGCCGAACAGACCGACGGCGTCTGGCGGGCCATGCTCGGCGACGACCACGACCAGGTCCGCGAACTCAGCTACCACTACGGCGGCGCCCTGCGCATGCTCGGCCACTTCCGCCGGGCCGAGGCCCTCGCCCGCCAGGTCGCCGACCGGCTCGTCGCCGAACGCGGCGAACGCGACCTGGAGACCCTCCGCGCCACCAGCACCTACGCGGGCGTCCTGCTCAGCACCGCCAAGTTCGACCAGGCCCGCACCCTCCTGGAACACGCCTTCGCCAGCTACCGCGAACTCCTCGGCGAGGACGACTCCACCACCCTCAACGCCCAGAACAACGTCGCCGTCGCCCTGCGCCTGCTCGGCCGCTACCAGGAGGCCTACGACACCGACCTGGACACCCTGCGCCGCCGTGAACGCGTGCTGCGCGTCCGGCACATCGCCACCCTCTCCTCCGGCATCGGCTGCGCCATGGGCCTGCGCCTCATGGGCCGCTACCGCGAGGCGCTCGCCCGCCAGGAACAGGGCCTCAAACTGCACGTCCAGGTCCTCGGGGCCAACCACCCGCAGACCCTGCGCGCCGAACACAACCTCGGCCAGTGCCTGCGCCGCACCGGCGACATCCCCGGCGCCGGCGCCCGCCTGCGCAGCGTCCTGGAACGCTCCACCCGCGTGTTCGGCGCCGAGTTCCCCTGGACCCTGATGGTCGCCTCCGACTACGCCACCTACCTGCGCGAGTACGGGGACATCGAGGAGGCCCGCCGGATCTCCGAGGAGGTCGTCCGCGGCTACCAGTCGCAGCTGGGCCTCGCCCACCCGTACAGCATCGGCACGGTCGGCAACCTCGGCCTGGTCCTGCGCGCCCAGGGCGAACGCGCCGAGGCCCTGAGCCTCGCCGAACAGGCCCTGGTCGGCATGCGCGGCGCCCTCGGCGACCGCCACCCCTGGACCCTGGGCTGCGCCCTCAACGCCACCGGCCACCGCAACATCACCGGCCGCCTGGACTCGGCCCTGGACCTCAGCCGCGAGACCCTGCGCGCCACCGAACAGGTCCTCGGCCCCGACCACCCCATGGCCCTCAGCGCCCAGATCGCCCTGGCCGCCGACCTGCGCGCGGTACGGGAGGACGCGGAGGCCGCCAAACACGAGGACGCCGGCCTCAAGGCCCTCACCCGCACCCTGGGCCCCCAGCACGTCCACACGGTCTCGGCCCGCCAGCAGACCAGGCCCTACTGGGACTTCGAACCGCAGCCGTAACCAGCCCGCCGGCGAGGCCGGGGAGTGCCGCGGTACGCCGGAAGGCCCGGCCCCCCTCCTGGGGGGCCGGGCCTTCCTCCTTCGTGCAGGTCGCGTCGGCGACTACGCCTCGAAGACCTCGTTCATCAGCAGCTGCTGCTCCGCCTGGTGGCGCTTCGCGGAGCCCACCGCCGGGGACGAGCCGTGCGGACGCGAGATGCGCCGCAGGCGCTCGCCCGCCGGGATGTCCGCGCCGACCGCCAGGTCGAGGTGGTCGATCAGGTTCAGCGCGATGAACGGCCACGCACCCTGGTTCGCCGGCTCCTCCTGCGCCCAGATGTACTTCGCCGCGTTCGGGAACTTGGCGATCTCCGCCTGGAGTTCCGCGCCCGGCAGCGGGTACAGCCGCTCGATGCGGATGATCGCGGTGTCGGTGATGCCGCGCTTCTCCCGCTCGGCCTCCAGGTCGTAGTAGACCTTGCCCGCGCAGAAGACGACCTTGCGGACGGCGTTCGGGTCGACCGTGGTGTCCCCGATGACCGGACGGAACGAACCGCTCGTGAACTCCTCCGCCTTCGACGCCGCGGCCTTCAGGCGCAGCATCGACTTCGGGGTGAAGACGATGAGCGGCTTGTGGTGCGGGTTGTGGACCTGCCAGCGCAGCAGGTGGAAGTAGTTCGACGGCAGGGTCGGCATCGCGACCGTCATGTTGTCCTGCGCGCACATCTGCAGGAAGCGCTCCGGGCGGGCGGACGAGTGGTCCGGGCCCTGGCCCTCGTAGCCGTGCGGCAGCAGCAGCGTGACGCCGGAGGTCTGGCCCCACTTCTGCTCGGCCGAGGAGATGAACTCGTCGACGACGGTCTGCGCGCCGTTGACGAAGTCACCGAACTGGGCCTCCCACAGCACCAGCGCGTCCGGGCGGGCCAGCGAGTAGCCGTACTCGAAGCCCATGGCCGCGTACTCGGAGAGCAGCGAGTCGTAGACGTTGTAGCGGGCCTGGTCGTCCGACAGGTACTGCAGCGGCGTGTAGTCGTTGCCGGTCTCCCGGTCGATGAGGACCGCGTGGCGCTGGCCGAAGGTGCCGCGGCGGGAGTCCTGGCCGGACAGGCGGACCGGGGTGCCCTCCATCAGCAGCGAGCCGAAGGCCAGGGTCTCGCCCATGCCCCAGTCGATGGTGCCGTCTTCGACCATCGCCGCGCGGCGCTGCAGCTGCGGCAGCAGACGCGGGTGGACCGTGTGGCCCTCGGGGATGTTGACCTGGGACTCGGCGATCCGCTTGACGACGTCCTGCGAGATCGCGGTGTTCACCGCGACCGGGAACTCCTGCGCGGTCTGCGCCGGCGCGACGGCGGCGCCCGCGGGCTGCGTGGCGGCCTCGCGGACCTCCGCGAAGACCTTCTCCAGCTGGCCCTGGAAGTCCTGGAGCGCCTGCTCCGCCTCTTCCAGCGTGATGTCGCCGCGACCGATGAGGGACTCGGTGTACAGCTTGCGCACCGAGCGCTTCTTGTCGATCAGGTCGTACATCAGCGGCTGCGTGAACGCCGGGTTGTCCGACTCGTTGTGACCGCGGCGGCGGTAGCAGATGAGGTCGATCACGACGTCCTTGTTGAACGCCTGGCGGAACTCGAAGGCGAGCCGCGCGACGCGGACCACGGCCTCCGGGTCGTCGCCGTTCACGTGGAAGATCGGCGCCTCGATCATGCGGGCCACGTCGGTCGCGTACATCGACGAACGCGAGGACTCCGGGGCGGCGGTGAAGCCGACCTGGTTGTTGATCACGACGTGGACGGTGCCGCCGGTGCGGTAGCCGCGCAGCTGCGACATGTTCAGGGTCTCGGCGACCACGCCCTGGCCGGCGAACGCGGCGTCGCCGTGCAGGGCGACGGGCAGGACGGTGAAGTCCGTGCCGGCCTTGCCGATGACGTCCTGCTTGGCGCGGGCGACACCCTCCAGGACCGGGTCCACGGCCTCCAGGTGCGAGGGGTTGGCGACGAGCGAGACCTTGATCTGCTCCCCGTCCAGGCCCGTGAAGGTGCCCTCGGCGCCCAGGTGGTACTTGACGTCGCCGGAGCCGTGCATGGACTTCGGGTCGAGGTTGCCCTCGAACTCGCGGAAGATCTGCGCGTACGACTTGCCGACGATGTTCGCCAGGACGTTCAGGCGGCCGCGGTGGGCCATGCCGATGACGACCTCGTCGAGGCGGGCCTCGGCGGCCGAGTCGATGACGGCGTCGAGCAGCGGGATGACGGACTCGCCGCCCTCCAGCGAGAAGCGCTTCTGGCCGACGTACTTCGTCTGCAGGAAGGTCTCGAAGGCCTCCGCCGCGTTCAGGCGGCGCAGGATGCGCAGCTGCTCCTCGCGCTCCGGCTTGGAGTGCGCGCGCTCGATGCGGTCCTGGATCCAGCGGCGCTGCTTCGGGTCCTGGATGTGCATGAACTCGACGCCGGTGGTGCGGCAGTACGAGTCGCGCAGCACGCCGAGGATGTCGCGGAGCTTCATCATCGACTTGCCGGCGAAGCCGCCGACCGCGAACTCGCGCTCCAGGTCCCACAGGGTGAGGCCGTGCTCGGTGATGTCGAGGTCGGGGTGCTTGCGCTGCTTGTACTCCAGCGGGTCGGTGTCGGCCATGACGTGGCCGCGGACCCGGTAGGAGTGGATCAGCTCGAAGACGCGGGCGGCCTTCGTGACGTCGTCGTCGTGGGACGCGTCGATGTCGCGCATCCAGCGGACCGGCTCGTACGGGATCCGCAGCGACTCGAAGACGCTGTCGTAGAAGCCGTTCTCGCCGAGGAGGAAGTTCGCGACGACGCGCAGGAACTCGCCGGAGGCCGCACCCTGGATGACCCGGTGGTCGTAGGTCGAGGTCAGGGTCATGACCTTGGAGATGCCCAGCTTGTTCAGGGTGTCCTGCGAGGTGCCCTGGAACTCGGCGGGGTAGTCCATGGAGCCGACGCCCATGATGACCGACTGTCCGGGCATCAGGCGGGGCACGGAGTGGACGGTGCCCAGGCCGCCGGGGTTGGTCAGGGAGACCGTGACGCCGGTGAAGTCGTCCATCGTCAGCTTGCCGACGCGGGCGCGGCGGACGATGTCCTCGTAGGCCTGCCAGAACTCGAAGAAGTTCAGGGTCTCGGCCTTCTTGATGCCGGCGACGACGAGCTGGCGGTCGCCGTTCGGCTTGACCAGGTCGATCGCGAGGCCGAAGTTCACGTGCTCCGGCTTGACCAGGGTCGGCTTGCCGTCCTTCTCCTGGAAGGAGTAGTTCATCGACGGCATGGCCTTGATGGCCTGCACCATCGCGTAGCCGATGAGGTGGGTGAAGGAGATCTTCCCACCGCGGGCGCGCTTGAGGTGGTTGTTGATGACGATGCGGTTGTCGAACAGCAGCTTCACCGGGACGGCGCGCACGGACGTGGCCGTCGGCACCTCCAGCGAGGCGTTCATGTTCTTGGCCACGGCGGCCGCGGGACCGCGGAGCGTCACCAGCTCGGGGCCCTGGGGGGCCTCGGTGGCGGGCGCGGCCTTCTGAGCCGGGGTGGTGGCGGCCGGAGCCGCGGCCTGAGGGGCGGGCGCGGCCGGTGCGGCGGCCGGGGCCTGGGAGGTGACAGTCACAGCAGGGGCACCAGAGGGGGTGGCAGGAGCAGGGGAAGGAGCTGACACGGGAGTGGTCGCGGCGGGGGCCGGCGCGGCGGGCGCCGCCCCCGTGGCGGCGTCGGCGGCCTGCGGGAGCGCGACGGGGGCGGTGGCGGCCTGTGCGGAGGCGCCATCCGTCGTCGCGGACTTCTCGGGACCGTCCGCCTTCACCGGAGCGGCAGCGCCCCCCGGCTTGTAGTCGGCGAAGAAGTCCCACCAGGCCCGGTCGACCGAGTTCGGGTCCTGGAGGTACTGCTGATAGATCTCGTCGACGAGCCACTCATTCGCGCCGAAGCCTGAGGCAGGGGTCTTCCCGCCCTCTGCTGCGTCGGTCGTGGTGCTCGGGTTACTGGGGGACTGTGGCGACACGGCGGCAACCGCCCTCTTCCGCTTCACAAGGTATGGACAGCGGGAATAAAGGCTACGCCTCCCCGGCGGTGCAATGCAGGCCGGGCGGGACTTCCGTCGCGCAGGTCACACCGAACGGCGGGTTTCGCCACGTGGAATGGCGGGAAACAAGCGTGGTTCGGGTAGGCGGCAGCCAGGTTGCGACCCCCATGGCCTCGCACCCCTGACGACCTCGGGCACGTGTGGCCGAGATCATGTCCTTCCCACTCGAACCCTACGTCAAGACAGCACCGGCGAGCTGCCCGGAAGGGTGACAAGGATTCGGCAACCACGTGACGATTCGGCCACGCGGATCTCCCCTCCGTGCAGGCCGACGGCCCAGCGGGCGATCGCCAGCCCCAGCCCGGTGCCCCCGTCGCCGCCGCCCGCCGAGCCCCGGTTGAACCGCTCGAAGACCCGGTGCCGCTCCGCCTCCGGAATCCCCGGCCCCTCGTCCACGACCTCCAGGGCCAGGCTCCCGGGCGTGTCGCCCGACCGCGCCCGGACCGTGACCCGGCCGTGCGCCGGACTGTGCTTGACGGCGTTGTCGATCAGGTTCGCCACCACCTGGTGCAGCCGCTCCGCGTCCGCGTACGCGGTCAGCTCCGGAGGATGCACGTCCAGATGGAGGTGCACGTCGTTGCGGGTGTGCCCACCCGAACCGGAAGACAGGCCAGGGCGCCCCGCGGCCGCCAGCCCCGACTCCTTCAGCACCCCCGACAGGTACGGCCACACCTCGAAGCGGCGCGCCTTCAGCGGCACCACCCCGTTGTCCACCCGCGACAGGTCCAGCAGCGTCTCCACCAGCCGGCCGAGCCGCTCCGCCTGCTTCAGCATCGTCCGCATGGTCTCCGGATCGGCCTCCGAGACCCCGTCCACCACGTTCTCCAGCACGGCCCGCAGCCCCGCGATCGGAGTGCGGAGCTCGTGCGAGACGTTCGCGACCAGCTCTCGACGGTGCCTGTCCTCGGCCTCCAGATCGCCGGCCATCCGGTTGATCGTCGAGGCCAGATCGCCCAGCTCGTCCCGGCGCCCCGCCCCGCTCACCCGGCGGGTGTAGTCCCCGTGCGAGATGGCCCGGGCGACCGTCGTCATCTCGTCCAGCGGCGCCGTCAGGCCGTGCGCCACGAACTGGGTGATCAGCATCGAGGCGATCACCGAGAAGACCGTGATGAACCGCAGCTCCGTGTCCGTGCGCAGCGCCACCATCAGCAGCCCGGTGGTGATGAACACCGAGACCACGACGAGCGTGCCCAGCTTGGTCTTGATCGAGAACGGCGAGAACGGCCGGAGCCCCCCGTCGGGGCGCCCGCCGCTCACGCCTGCGCCGGGGTCTCCAGGGCGTACCCGACGCCGTGGACCGTGCGGATCCGCTCCGCGCCGATCTTCCGGCGCAGGGCCTTGATGTGGCTGTCGACGGTCCGGGTGCCCGACGCGTCGGCCCAGTCCCACACCTCCGCCAGCAGCTGCTCCCGCGACAGCACCGCCCGCGGGGTCCCCGCCAGGCACACCAGCAGGTCGAACTCGGTCGGCGTCAGGTGCACGTCCTCCGCCTGCACCCGCACCCGGCGCTGGGCGTGGTCGATCTCCAGGTCCCCCAGCCGCAGGGTCGCCCCGCGCGGGGCGGTAGCGGCCTGGGTGGCCCGTTCCACCCGGCGCAGCAGCACGTGCACCCGCGCGGCCAGCTCGCGCATGGAGAACGGCTTCGTCATGTAGTCGTCCGCCCCGACCCCCAGGCCGACCAGCATGTCGGTCTCGTCGTCCCGGGCCGTCAGCATCAGCACCGGGACCGGCCGCTGCGCCTGCACCCGCCGGCACACCTCCAGCCCGTCGAAGCCGGGCAGCATGACGTCCAGCACCAGCAGCTCGGGCAGCCAGCTCTCGGCCGACGCGACGGCGGCCGGGCCGTCGTAGGCCGTCTGCACCTGGAAGCCCTCGGCACGCAGCCGGGCCGCGATGGCGTCGGCGATGGTGCGGTCGTCCTCGACCACCAGCACGCGCCGCTGGGCACCTGGGGTGGCCGCGGCGCCGTTGTGGGTGTGTGTCTGTTCCATGTCCCGCCCCTGATGATCCGCGTGATGGCTGGGGTGCAGCGTAGAGGAGGCACCGGGCTGCGGCCATGGAGGGTTCGGACAGGACCGGACGGCATGCGGAATCAGAGATTCATCCCGGATTCCTCAGGCGGAGTCGAATCCGGGGAGGGCCGCGAGCACCCGGGAGAGGGCCGGCGGCAGTGCCGTCTGGTCGGCCGCCACCTCGGATCCGCCGTGGACGAAGGAGTACGTGAACCCGTCGTAGACCGGCGGATCTGCGGTCGCGGTGCGGGGCAGGTGCGCGAAGTCCGCCTCGCGCAGCGCGGTGCGCAGCTCCTCCAGTTCCCCCGGGGCGAGACGGCCCTTGCGCAGGTCCTCGTCCTGCTCGCCCAGGAGGGTCCAGGAGCCGTCGCCGTTGACGAGCAGGGTGCGGGTCCGGCCCGCGAAACCGCCGCTGCGGGTGACGCGCAGCAGGCTCTCGGTGGACGGGTCGGCGGAGGGCCGCGCGGTGCCGGGGGCGGTCGCCGTCGGGCGGGGGGCGGGCGGGGCCGTGGGCGTGGACCCCGGGGCGGTCGCCGCCGGTGCCGTCGGGGCGGGTGCCGTGGCCCCCGCCGGCGCGGGGCCGCCCGGGGAGCCGTCGTGGCCGCACCCCGCCAGGGACACCGCGGCCAGCAGCACCGCCGCCGCGGCCCCGGCCGCTCGCATCGCTCGCACGCGCCACCTCCAGCGGGTCACCGGTACCGCCCCCGAGTATGGAGGCCCCGAACCGCTACGGAAAGCACCCCGGAGGACGTCATCCACCGCATGGCCCCCTGGCGCTGGTTCCCGCCGCTGCTCGCCGTCCTCCTCCTCGGCCTGTGGGGGCTGGAGCGGGGACCGGGCCCCGGCAGCATGTGGCGCGACGAATCCACCACCTGGCAGGTCGCGCACCGGCCGGCCGGGCAGCTCCCGGACCTGCTCGGGCAGGTCGACGCGGTGCACGGGCTGTACTACGGGGTGATGCACGCCGTGTTCGCGGCGTTCCCCCTCCCGGGGGACGCCGGCGGCCCGGGCCTGTGGGCGCTGCGGCTGCCGTCCGTGGCGGGGACGGCCCTCGCCGCCGGGGGCGTGGCGGCCGCGGCGCACCGGCTGGCGGGGCCGCGGGCCGCGCTGGCGGCCGGCACCGTCTACGTCCTGCTCCCGCCGGTGCAGATGTACGGGCAGGAAGGGCGCTCGTACGCCCTGGTCGCGGCGGCCGTGGCCTGGGCCACGTACCTGATGCTGCGGCGGTGGTGGGCCGCCTACGCGGTGGTGCTGCTGGCCGGCTGCTGGCTGCACGGGTTCGCCGCGCTGGCGCTGCTCGCGCACGGCTGCTGCGCCTGGCGGGCGCGGGGCTGGAGGTGGGCGGCCGGGGCGGTCGCCGCCGGGCTGCTGCCCCTGGCTGTGGTGGGCGCGGGGCAGGCGGGCCGGCAGCTGGGCTGGCTGGGGCGGCCCGGCTGGCAGGACTGGGCGGCGTACGGGGTGCTGGCGGCGGCCGTGCTCCTGCTGGCCCGCGGCCCGGGCGCCGCGCCGCCACTCGTCCGGGTGGCCGTGCCGCTGGCCCTGCTGCCGCCGGGGCTGCTGATGGCGGTCTCGCTGGTGCACCCCTGGTACGTCGACCGGTACGTCCTGTACGCCCTGGTCGGGCTCGCCCTGCTCGCGGGGGCGCGGCCGGCGGGGGTGCGGGCGGCCCGGCTGCGGGGGTGGGCGCCCTGGCCGGCGGCGGCCCTGCTGCTGGTGCCGGCGGCGGTGTGGTCGGCGTGGCTGCGGACCCCCGAGAGCCGCAGGGACGACGTCCTCGCCGTCGCGGCGGTGGTCCGGCAGGAGGGCCGCCCGGGGGACGCGGTGCTGTTCCTGCCCTCGCGGCGGCGGGAGTGGCTGCTGTCCTCGCCGCGGGTGTACGCGGGGCTGCGCGACGTGGCCCTGGCCGTCGCCCCGGCCGCCTCGCACACCCTCCACGGCACGGAGCTCCCCCCGGACCGGATCCGGCGGGCCCTGCTGGACTCCGCCCGGGTGGTGGCCCTGCTGGACCCCGCGGACCAGCCGCTGGACCCGTACCCGGCGGAGGCGGTCAAGCGCGACACCCTGGCCGCCTCGTTCGACCGCTGCTCGGTGACGGAGGTCAGAGGAGCGAGGGTGGCGGTGTACGCCCGGCGCGGCGCGTGCGGCTGAGCCGGGGCGAGAGGGCCCCGCCGGCCGCGCGAGTGCGCCAGGATGGGCGGCAGACCCGTGCCCGACGCCGCCCCGGAGGCCCCGCATGCCCGTACCCCCGATACCCGGACCCCTGGTCACCGCCGACCGGCTCGCCGCACACCTCGGCCGGGTCGTGGTGTTCGACGCCTCCGTCGGGGCGCACCGGGGCGCGCCCGCGAGGATCCCCGGGGCCCGTCCCTTCGACCTGGACGGCGGCCTCTCCGACCACACCGCCCCCGCCCCGCACACCATGCCGGCGGCCGCCGCGTTCGAGGAGGCCCTGCGGGCGCTCGGGGTCGACGACACCGACACCGTGGTCGTGTACGACGCCGCAGGGATCTACTCCAGCGCCCGCGCCTGGTGGATGCTGCGCGCCATGGGCTTCGACCGCGCCGCCGTGCTCGACGGCGGACTGCCGGCCTGGACCGCGGCCGGGCTGCCCGTCGAGGCCGCCCCGGCGGCGTACGACGGCCCGCGCGGCTCCTTCACCGCCCGGCCCCGCCCCGGGCTGCTCGTGGACGCCGACACCGTCGCCGGGGCGCTCGCCGACCCGGACGCCGCCGTGCTCGACGCCCGCACCCGGGAGCGCTTCGCCGGCACCGCCCCCGAGCCCCGGCCGGGGCTGCGCGGCGGCCACATGCCGGGCGCGCTCAACCTGCCGTTCGGCGAACTCCAGGGGCCGCGGGGCCTGATGCGCCCGCCCGGCGAACTCCGTGCGGCCTTCGAGGCGTTGGCGCCGGGACGGGAACGGCTCTACTTCAGCTGCGGCTCCGGCGTCACGGCCTGCGTCCTCGCGCTGGGGGCGACCCTGGCCGGATACGGGCGGACCGCGGTGTACGACGGCTCCTGGAGCGAGTGGGGCACGCCCTCGGACCGGCCGGTGGCGAGCGGGGGCTGAGCGGCGCGTCGCCGCGGGGGCGGTGCGGGGCGAGGCGGGGGTGGGGTTAACTCCACCCCGGTTCGGATGCCTGCACCCGCGAAACCGGGCCGTCCGCTGGGCAGACTCCTGGGCATGGCACCTCACACCACGTCAACCCGCCTCGTCGTCACGGCCCTCGGGGCCGCCCTCCTGCTGTCCGGCTGCGCCCTGACGGGGGTGGGCCCGGCGAAGACCGCCGACGCCGACGCCACCGTCACCGAGGCGGTCACGGCGGTGGAGCTGACGGGCGTCCGCAGCGGTGACGTCGAGGTGGCCCCGGGCTCCGGCCCCGGGGTCGCCGTCCACCGGGTCGTCCACTACCGGGGCGCCGAGGCGCCCGCGCCCGGGCAGCGGGTCTCGGGCGGGGTGCTGACCTTCAGCGACGGCTGCGGGGACGACTGCTGGATCGACTACCGCCTGGAGGTGCCGGCGGCGGCCCGCGTACGGGTCGAGAGCAGCAGCGGCGACATCACGGTCAAGGGCGTCGCCCGGGCCGACCTGACCTCCTCCTCCGGAGACGTCCGCGCCGAGGGGATCACCGGCCCGGTGAAGGTCCGCACCTCCTCCGGGCGGATCACCGCCGCCGGCCTGCAAGGGGCCGAGGCCGAGTTCCGGGCCAGCTCCGGGGACGTCGAGGCCGCCTTCGCCAAGCCCCCCGCCTCGGTGTCCGTCACCACCAGCTCCGGCGACGTCGGCGTGACGGCCCCGCAGGGCCCCTACGCGCTGTCCACCGACACGTCCTCCGGGACCCGCCACCTCTCCCTGGCCGACACCCCCGGCGCGCCGTCGGGCATCAAGGTGCGCACCAGCTCGGGCGACATCCGCGTCGGCGCCTCCTGACCGGCGCCCCCTCCTCGTCGCGGACGGCGTCGACGTCCCCACCCCGATCGGCGGGCGGGCTCGTCGACGGGGCCGGCGCAGCTGTTCGCCCCCGGCGAACGCCAGTTGGGGAACATTGCCGGGCGCAGAAGCATTGAGTCGGCATAGCTCAACTTCACTGCCGGAGGGAAGATCATGGCTTCGACGTCCGCAACGCTCACCCTGCCCGTGCTGCCGCTCGACGACGAGGTCGTGCTGCCCGGGATGGTCGTCCCGCTGGACCTGTCCGATGCCGAGGTGCGCGCGGCCGTCGAGGCCGCGCAGGCCGCGCGGGGCAGCGGGAAGCCCCGGGTGCTGCTCGTGCCACGGGTCGACGGGAAGTACGCCGGGATCGGCGTGCTGGGGACCGTCGAGCAGGTCGGGCGGCTCTCCGACGGCGATCCAGGGGCGCTGATCCGCGGGCGCGGACGCGTCCGGATCGGCGCCGGGACCACCGGGCCCGGAGCGGCGCTCTGGGTCGAGGGGGAGACCGTCGAGGAGAAGGTGCCCGACCCGCTGCCCGGATCGGTCGCCGAGCTCGTCAAGGAGTACAAGGCCCTCGCCACCAGCTGGCTCAAGAAGCGCGGCGCCTGGCAGGTCGTGGACCGGGTGCAGCAGATCGAGGGGGTGTCCGCGCTCGCCGACAACTCCGGGTACTCGCCGTTCCTGACCGTGGCCCAGAAGGTCGAACTGCTGGAGACCGTCGACCCCGTCGCCCGGCTGCGGCTCGCCGTCAAGGCGCTCGGCGACCACCTCGCCGAGCAGGACGTCGCCGAGTCCATCGCCAAGGACGTCCAGGACGGCGTCGAGAAGCAGCAGCGCGAGTTCCTGCTGCGCCGCCAGCTGGAGGCCGTCCGCAAGGAGCTGCGCGAGCTGGGCGGGGAGAAGGAGGGCGAGGAGTCCGACGACTACCGCGCCCGCGTCGAGGCCGCCGACCTGCCCGAGAAGGTGCGCGAGGCCGCCCTCAAGGAGGTCGACAAGCTGGAGCGCTCCAGCGACCAGAGCCCCGAGGGCTCCTGGATCCGCACCTGGCTGGACACCGTCCTGGAGCTGCCCTGGAACGAGCGCAGCGAGGACGGCTACGACATCCGCGGGGCGCGGGCCGTGCTCGACGCCGAGCACGCCGGGCTGGACGACGTCAAGGACCGCATCACCGAGTACCTCGCCGTGCGCAAGCGGCGCGGCGAGCGCGGGATGGGCGTCATCGGCGGGCGGCGCGGCGGCGCCGTGCTCGCGCTGGTCGGGCCCCCCGGAGTCGGCAAGACCTCCCTCGGGGAGAGCGTGGCCCACGCCATGGGCCGCACGTTCGTCCGCGTCGCCCTCGGCGGCGTCCGGGACGAGGCCGAGATCCGCGGCCACCGCCGCACCTACGTCGGAGCCCTGCCGGGCCGGATCGTACGGGCGATCAAGGAGGCCGGGTCCATGAACCCGGTCGTCCTCCTCGACGAGATCGACAAGGTCGGCTCCGACTTCCGCGGCGACCCCGCCGCGGCCCTGCTGGAGGTACTGGACCCGGCGCAGAACCACACCTTCCGCGACCACTACCTGGAGGTCGAGCTCGATCTGAGCGACGTGGTCTTCCTGGCCACCGCGAACGTGCTGGAGGCCATCCCGGAGGCCCTGGCCGACCGCATGGAGCTGGTGCGCCTCGACGGCTACACCGAGGACGAGAAGGTCGTCATCGCCCGCGACCACCTGCTGCCCCGCCAGCTGGAGCGCGCCGGCCTCGCCGCGGACGAGGTGGTCCTGGAGGAGGACGCCCTGCGCAAGCTCGCGGGGGAGTACACCCGCGAGGCGGGCGTGCGCACCCTGGAGCGGTCCATCGCGCGGCTGCTGCGCAAGGTCGCCTCGCAGCACGAGCTGGGCGAGCGGGAGTTCCCGTTCTCCATCGGCGCGGGCGAGCTGCGCGGCCTGATCGGGCGCCCGCACCACGTGCCGGAGTCCGCCCAGGACCCGGCGGAGCGGCGCACGGCGGTCCCGGGCGTGGCCACCGGCCTCGCCGTGACCGGCGCCGGCGGCGACGTGCTCTTCGTCGAGGCCTCCCTGGCCGACCCCGAGACGGGGGCCGCCGGGCTGACCCTGACCGGGCAGCTGGGCGACGTGATGAAGGAGTCGGCGCAGATCGCGCTCAGCTTCCTGCGCTCGCACGGCGCGGAGCTGGAGCTCCCGGTCGCCGACCTGAAGGACCGGGGCGTGCACATCCACTTCCCGGCGGGAGCCGTCCCCAAGGACGGGCCGAGCGCGGGCATCACCATGACCACCGCGTTGGCCTCCCTGCTCTCCGGCCGCCAGGTCCGCACGGACGTGGCCATGACCGGCGAGGTCTCGCTGACCGGGCGGGTGCTGCCCATCGGCGGGGTCAAGCAGAAGCTGCTCGCCGCGCACCGGGCCGGGCTGACCACCGTGATCATCCCGAAGCGCAACGAGGCCGACCTCGACGACGTCCCCAGCGAGGTGCTGGAGCGGCTGGAGGTACACCCGGTGACCGACGTGCGCCAGGTGCTGGAGCTCGCCCTCGCCCCGGCCGTCGTGTCCTTCACCAAGGCCGCCTGACCGGCGGCGCGGCGTCACCGCGGGCCCGGGACCCCGCTCCCCCCGGACTCCGTCCGGGGGGACCCCAGGCGGGGCCCCGGGCCCGCGGCGCACCACCTGCGAAATACTGGACCCGTACAGGGGTGCCGGGTTCGCACCCCCATCACCGATGGGAGCGGCACGTGCACGGCAGTGAAGACCAGGAGTTCCTCGCTCTGGAGCGGGAGCTGTCCGTCTTCCTTCGGCGCGCCCGCGCCTCCTCGGGCGAGATGGCACGCGCCCTGCACCCGGAGCTGGAGCCCGCCGCGTACGGGCTGCTCGTCCGGCTGGAGGCCGCCGGCCGCCAGCGGGCCACCGAGCTGGCCGCCTACTTCGGCGTCGGCAAGGCCACCATGAGCCGGCAGCTGCGCGCCCTGGAGCTCCTGGGCCTGGTCGCCCGCGAGCCGGACCCCGCCGACGGCCGCGCCTTCCTGGTCGGCCTCACCGACGAGGGCCGGGAGCGGTTCCTGCGCGTACGGGGGGCCCGGCGCGAGCAGTACATGCGCAAGCTGGCCGACTGGGACCGCGGCGAGGTCGCCGAGCTGGCCCGGCTGCTGAACCAGCTGAACTCCGGCGAGGAGTAGCACCCGGGAACTCCGGCGAGGAGCAGCACCCGGCCGGAGCGCCGCCTCACAGCTCCGCGTAGACCGCCGAGGCGTCGTCGTGCCGCTTGTGGCGGGCCGGCGGCCGCAGCGGATCGGACTCGATGGCCCGGACCCGCCCGATCAGCCCCCGCGCCCCCTCCTCGCGCAGCACGTCCAGACAGGCCGCCCAGTCGCCCTCCCCGAACGTGTCCGTCCACCGGCTCGCCCCGTCCGTCAGCGCGGCCAGCGCCCCCACCCGGTCGCGCGGGGTGCGCCCGGTGACCGCCCGCGCCGCCACCGACGGGTCCGCGGCGGCCGTGAAGAACCCGCCCTCGGCGTTGCGCAGCGCGTCCGTCGCCGCCACCGAGCCGCGCACCCCCTGCGGGATCCGGTCCAGCCGGTCGTCGAGCACCGCGGTGACCCCGCCGCCCGGCGCCCGCAGCAGGAGCACGGAGTCCGACAGCACGAGGTGTTCCACGCAGGCCGCGTCCCAGCGCGCCATCACCACCGTCGCCTGCGGGGTGCGGACGTGAGAAAGGTCACAGGTGTCGCGGTGCGTGTCGGCCGTGTCCTCGATGGCCCGCGCCAGGATCCGGTCGAGTGGCATGTCCCGCCGCGATCCGGACAGTTCGGTCAATCGGCCGCCCAGCCGGGTGGTGAACCAGGGCACTCCGTGCGCGCACCCGTCGTCCCCGCGCGGCGGAGTGACCCCGTCCAGGACGACCACAACACCCCCTCCCGCCGCAGGTGTCGACGCCGACACCCAGTCCTCGTTGGGGCGTTCCGCACTTCCGGGGGCCGAGGCGAGGTCGATGCGCATGGGGACATTCTGCCCACCGGGGCCCTTTGGCGCCGGGAAGGTACGTACCAATACCGGAACCGGTACTGCCGGTAAGTGTGGGCGGGCATATTGCCAAAGCCCGCCCCGACCTTCAACCACCCGTCCAAGGAGGGCCCCTGGCACGCCGTGCCCGAGTTGGTCGGCCACTCCTCCGTGATGTTCACTCCTTCGAGTGGCCGGGTGGGCGATGTGCGGCTCTCCTCCCAACACACTGCGAAGGTCTGAGGCGGTACGAGGGGGCAGGGGGCGTTTACTTGTTGACCGGCCGTTACCTCGGCCACACGAGTAGACGAGCACGACCTCACGTACAGGATTGCGAGCACCGGTGCAGAAGAAGCGGTCTCGGAAGAACGGCACCGCCAGCGCCGACGGACCCGCCAACGCAGGACGACGCGTACGCGTCCGCAGCAGGCTGGTCGTCGGAGTAGCAGTCGCCGGACTCACCGTCCTCGCGGCCGGCACCCCCGCCGTCGTCTCCGCCACCAGGGAACTGGACGACTCCCAGCGACTCGTCACCCTCGCCGAGCAGACACAGCACGCCCTCACCCTCGTCCACCTCCTGGGCGACGAGCGCGACGCCGTCGTCGAGTACGTGGCCAAGGGCCGCCCCGGCAACGCCAAGGCCCCCGTCGACGAGCGCACCGCGCGCACCGACCGGCAGCTCGCCGAACTCCGCCCGGAGGCCGACGAGGACCTCGCCCGCGCCCTCGGCCACATCAAGGCCGCCCGCGCCGAGGCCGTCGACGGCAAGGGCACCGCCGTGGCCGCCCAGCAGGCCTACGCCGGCGTCCTCACCGAACTCCTCGCGCCCGGCGACCGGCTCGCCGAGCTCACCCCGCCCCGCGCCGACGCCGCCCTCGCCTTCACCCGCCCCATGGCCCCGCTGAGCCAGGCCGTGGACCAGGCCTCCGCCACCCGCGGGCTGCTGCTCGCCGCGCTGGCCGTCCCCCGCGCCGAACAGGCCCCGGGCAACGCCGTCGCCGACGAGCTCAGCGCCGCCGCGCAGCGCTCCCGCGTACGCGAGCAGGCCGCCCTCGACGACTTCACGCGCGCCGCGCGCCCCGACGTCCGCCAGACCCTCGCCGCCACCGTCACCGGCCCCGAGGTCAAGAGCGCCGAGGACCAGCTCAAGCGGCTCACCGAGCGGCCCACGCTGACCCCCGCCGAACGCAAGGCCACCGACCCGGCCGCCCTCGCCGCCGCGCTGACCGCCCGCCTCGACCGCATGCGCTCCGTCGAGGCCACCCTCGCCGGGCAGCGGGCC
Source organism: Streptomyces sp. NPDC096136 (assembly GCF_044763325.1). NCBI lineage: Bacteria > Bacillati > Actinomycetota > Actinomycetes > Kitasatosporales > Streptomycetaceae > Streptomyces > Streptomyces sp. NPDC096136. The sequence continues at coordinate 616,936 of NZ_JBIWFZ010000003.1, forward strand.
ACCGCCCTCGCCACCCTGCGCGACGACGACGTGACCCGCCTGGAGCTGATGGTCGCCGGACTCGGCGTCCTCTTCCTGTTCGTCGTCGGCTTCTCCACCGCCGTCGCCCGCTCCCTGACCCGGCCCCTGTCCGTACTGCGCCGCGGCGCCGAACGGCTGGCGACCCCCGAGGGCGCCCAGGAGCCGGTGCGCTTCACCGGCCGCAACGACGAGTTCGCCGAGGTCGTCCGCCACCTCAACGCGGTCCGCGAGCAGACCGTCGCCCTCCACACCAAGGTCGCCGGACTCGACGCCGACCGGCGCCGGCTCATCGGCCGCAACGAGGCCCTCACCTCCGGCCGCGAGGCCCTCAAGACGGAGACCGCCGCCGGCCGCAAGGCCCTGGAGAAGGAACTGGCGGAACTGCGCGCGGGGCTGGAGGAGCACCGTCGCGTCATGTCGACCACCTCGGTCTCCCTCTCGCTGCGCACCCTCGGCCTCGTCGAGCGCCAGCTCGCGGTCATCGAGGAGCTGGAGTCCAAGGAAGGCGACCCGGACCGGCTCGCCACCCTCTTCAAGCTGGACCACCTCGCCACGGTCATGCGCCGCCACAACGAGAACCTGCTGGTCCTCGCCGGCCAGGAACACGGCCACGGGCAGAACCTGCCGGTGCCGCTGGTCGACGTCATGCGCGCCGCCGTCAGCGAGATCGAGCGCTACGAGCGCGTCGACCTGACCACCCTGCCCTCCTACACGCAGATCGCCGGGCACGCCGCCGACGACATCTCGCACGTCGTCGCCGAGCTCCTGGAGAACGCCACCACCTTCTCCCCGCCGGACGCCAAGGTGAAGGTCTCCGGCCGGATCACCGACGCCGGCGACGTGGTGCTGTCCGTCGTCGACGAGGGCATCGGCGTCACCGGGGACCGGCTCGCCTCCCTGAACTCCCGCCTCGCCTCCCCCGAGGCCTACGACGACGAGCCCGAGGCCGAGCACGGCCTGGGCCTCGGCCTGTACGTCGCCGGACGCCTCGCGGCGCGCCACGGCGTCACCGCCGAGCTGCGCACCGCCGCCCACGGCGGCACCGAGGCCGTCGTCGTCATCCCCGGCTCGCTGCTGCCGGACGCCCCGCCGGCCACCCCGGTCCACAGCCTGGGCTCCTCCGGCGTGCCCGCGCTCCAGCTGCCCGGCGTGATCGCCGAGGCCAACGAGCACACCCTCCCGCCCCGGCTGCGCCCGGCCACGGCCGACGCACCGGCCCCCGAGGAGACCGCCAAGGTGGTCCCCCTGGCCGAGGCCTTCGAGCCGGAGCCCGCGGGGGACGTTGCCGCCGATGCCGATGCCGATGCCGACGCCGCTGAGGCCGGTGCTGCCGGGTCCGACGCCGCTACGTCCGGGGCTGCCGGGGCCGTTGAGGCCGAGGCCGGCGCTGTTGAGTCCGGTGCTGTCGTGGCCGAGGGCGCCGGGTCCGACGCCGCGTCTGCGGGGGCCGCGGCCGACGCCGCCGAGCCGGGGCCCGCCGGGGACGTTGCCGTCGAGGGCGACGCCGTTGAGGCTGAGGGCGCTGAGTCCGCCGCCGCCGCGTCCGACGCCGTTGAGGCGGGCGCTGCCGGGGCCGCCGCCGAGGTCGACGCGATTGCATCCGGCGCTGCCGGGGCTGAGGGTGCCGGGCCCGACGCCGCCACGTCCGGGGCTGCCGCTGCCGACGCCGCCGAGCCGGGCACCGCCGAGGACGCTGCCGCCGAGGCCGACGACGTTGAGGACGGGACCGCTGCGTTCGATGCCGCCGGGTCCGAGAGCGCTGCGTCCGACGCCGCCGAGCCGGAGACCGCCGGGTCCGACGACGTCGAGGCCGACTCCGCCGGGTCCGGGGCCGTCGGCTTCGACTCCAATGACGATGACGACGCCGACTCCGACGACACCGGATCCTTCGCCGCCGCGGACCTCGTGGCCGAGGCCTTCGGGGAGAGTGCCTTCACGAAGAAGGCCGCCGTCGCCGACCGGGACGCGGACGCCGCACCGCACCCGGCCGACCCGGAGGCCGCGGACGCCGTCGCCGCGGACCGGCCCGCCCGCAACGCCCCGTCGGCCGCCGCCTTCGAGGACGCGCAGCTGCCCCCGGCCGACCAGGTCTTCACGGCCGGCGCCGGCGCCTCCGCGGCGGGCGACCCCGCCGGGGGGCCGGGCACCGCGCCCGGAGGCCCCGTACGCAAGGCGAGACTGCCGCGCCGCACACCGGCGGCCGACCCCGACCAGGGCGGGCACCGGCGGGCGCCCGACGCCGGGGACGGCTTCGTCCCCCGCCAGGGCAGCCACCCCGAGCCCGTCACCGAGGCCGTCACCGCGAAGGGCCTCCCCAAGCGCACCCCGCGCGCCGTGGCCGCCCCCGGCGGCGGCGCCGGACGTCCCGCCGCGGCCCGCCCCGAGCCGCGCCGGGTCGACGCCGAGGAACTGCGTCGCCGTCTCGGCGGGTTCTACCAGGGCGCCCAGGACGGGCGCCGGGTCGTCGCCGCCGAACTCGCGCAGGACCAGCGGCAGACCCCGGGGGGTCCGGGGGCCCAGGAGGCCCACGGACACGGACACACCGACCAGGGGGACACGGCACAGGAGGCACGCACATGACCGCGCCCAGTACGTACGGACTGAGCAGCCAGGCCCGCAACCTGCAGTGGCTGCTGACCGACCTGGTGGAGGAGGTGCCCGGGGTCAACTCCGTGGCCGTGGTCTCCTCGGACGGTCTGCTGCTGCTCTCCTCCGAGGCGGCGCCGGAGTCGGGCAAGGGCGACCGGCCCAAGGGCCCCCGCGGGGCCTCGGCCGACCTCGCCACCATCGTGTCCGGGCTCGGCAGCCTCACCACCGGCGCCGCCTCCCTGATGGAGTTCGGCGCGGTCAAGCAGACGATGGTGGCGATGGAGAACGGCTCCGTCTTCGTCATGTCGATCAGTGACGGCTCCCTGCTGGGCGTGCACGCCACGCCCGACTGCGACATGGGCGTCGTCGCCTACCACATGGCCCTGTTCGTCGGCCGTGCCGGCCACGTCCTGACCCCCGAAGTCCGCAGCGAGCTGCGCCAGTCGATGGAGAACACCCCGTGAGGAGTCCGGCCTCCGACCGGCTGCCGATACGCGGAGCCGACCGCCGCCCCGCCCGCGTCCGCCCGTACTCCCTCACGGGCGGCCGCACCCGCTTCACGCAGGTCCTGCTGGTGGAGACCTTCGTCGCCACCCTGGACGCCGGTCCGGCCAAGACGCCCGACCGGATGCCCGAGATGCGGGCCATCGTCGAGGTGTGCCGGCGAATGCGGACCATCGCCGAGATATCCGCACTGCTGAAGCTGCCGCTCGGCGTGGTCCGGGTCCTCGTCAGCGACCTCGCCGACCAGGGCCGGATCCGCGTCTACGGCACCGGGCACGGCACCGGCCGCCCCGACCGCGCGCTGCTGGAAAGGGTGCTCGATGGCCTTCGCCGTCTCTGAAGCCGTCACCGCTCAGGACCCCGCGCTCCTGCTGGACGACGAACCCGTCCAGCCGTGGCAGTACGACCGCTCGCGCGCGCCCGTCGCCGTCAAGGTGCTGGTCGCGGGCGGCTTCGGCGTCGGCAAGACCACCTTCGTGTCCTCCGTCTCCGAGATCACCCCGCTGCGCACCGAGGCGGTGATGACCCAGGCCAGCGTCCCCACCGACGACCTGACCGGGACCCCGGACAAGAACACGACCACCGTCGCGATGGACTTCGGCCGCATCACCCTCGCCGACGACCTCGTCCTCTACGTCTACGGGACCCCGGGCCAGGAGCGGTTCTGGTTCATGTGGGACGACCTGGTGCGCGGCGCCATCGGCGGCCTGGTGCTCGCCGACACGCGCCGGCTGCGGGACTGCTTCCCCGCCCTCGACTACTTCGAGAGCTGCGGGCTGCCGTACGCCGTCGCCGTCAACCACTTCGAGGGATCGAAGGAGTACGAGCCCGAGGACGTGCGGGAGGCGCTCACCATCCCGCCGGACGTACCCGTCGTGATCATGGACGCGCGGCGCCGGGAGACGGTCGTCGAGTCCCTGCTCACCCTGGTGGGCCACGCGCTGGACGCCGCGCCCGCATGACCGTGTAGTGCCCGTACCGCCCAGATTGAGAACGTGAGATGCGCAGGATACTTGTCGTGGGGGCCGGGCAGTCCGGCCTCCAGCTCGCCCTCGGCCTCCAGGCGAAGGGCTACGAGGTCACCCTCATGTCCAACCGGACGGCGGAGGAGATCCGCACCGGGCGGGTCATGTCCACGCAGTGCATGTTCGACTCCGCGCTCCGGCACGAGCGCGACCTCCAGCTGAACTTCTGGGAGCGCCAGGCCCCCCGGATCCAGGGCCTCGGCGTCTCCGTCGCCGCCCCCGACGGCGGCCGCGCCGTCGACTGGCTCGGGCACCTCAAGGGCTTTGCGCAGTCCGTGGACCAGCGCGTGAAGATGGCCGGCTGGCTCGACGTGTTCGTGCAGCGCGGCGGCCAGCTCGTCATCCACGGCGCGTCCGTCGCCGACCTGGACTACTTCTCGCGCGCCTACGAGCTGGTGCTCGTCGCCGCCGGCAAGGGCGAGCTCGTCTCCATGTTCGGCCGGGACGCCGCACGCTCCCCGTACGACAGCCCGCAGCGCGCGCTGGCCGTCGCCTACGTGCACGGGCTCGGGCCGCGCCCCGAGCACCCGGACACCGACGCCGTGCGCTGCAACCTCGTCCCGGGCGTCGGCGAACTGTTCGTCATGCCGACGCTGACGACGTCGGGGCGGGCCGACATCCTGTTCTGGGAGGGCCTCCCGGGCGGCCCGCTGGACGTCTTCCGGGGGGTGAACGACCCGGGCGAGCACCTGGCGCTGACGCTGGAGCTCATGGAGAAGTACGTGCCGTGGGAGTACTCCCGCGCCACGAAGGTCGAGCTGACGGACGCGGGCGGCACCCTGGCCGGCCGCTACGCGCCGGTGGTGCGCAAGCCGATCGGGCGGCTGCCGGGCGGCGGCCTGGTGCTGGGCGTGGCGGACGTGGTCGTCGCCAACGACCCGATCACCGGCCAGGGGGCGAACGCCGCCGCCAAGTGCGCGGCCTCGTACCTGTCCTCGATCCTCATGCACGGCGACAAGCCGTTCGACGAGGCCTGGATGAAGGCGACCTTCGACAAGTACTGGTTCACCACGGGCAAGCCCGTCACCCAGTGGAGCAACGCCATGCTGGGCGCCCCGCCGGAGCACGTCCTCAACCTGATCGGGGCGGCCGGGCAGCACCAGCGGGTGGCGGATCGATTCGCCAACGGCTTCGACAACCCGGCCGACTTCGACGCGTACTTCTACGACCCCGAGGACGCGGAGGACTACCTCGCCGAGGTCGCGGAGGCGGCCGGCTCCGCCTCCGCGTCGTAGCCCCGGTCGTCCGCCGCGCCGACCGCCGCCGCACCCTCGGGCAGCGCCGGCGGGGTGAAGCGGGCGAGGGGGGTACCGTCCGGGTCGGGGCGGACCGCGCCCAGGAGCGGGTTCGCCGCGATCGGGGAGACCTTGACCCTGGCTCCCGGGCGGGGGGCCTGGATCACCTTGCCGTCGCCGATGTACAGGGCCACGTGCGTGGCCTTGGGGAAGTAGACCACCAGGTCCCCCGGACGCAGCTGGTCCAGCGGCACCCGGTGCAGCTGCGCCCACTGCTCCTGGCTGGTGCGCGGGATGGACCGCCCGGCGTGCTGCCAGGCCTGCGAGGTCAGCCCGGAGCAGTCGAACGAGGCCGGGCCCTCGGCGCCCCACACGTACGGCTTGCCGATCTGGGCGGTGGCGTAGCGCAGCGCGGCGTCGCCCGCGGCGGTGGGCGGGGTCGTACGGGCCGGCAGCCGGCCCGAGTCCAGCAGGGAGCGCTGAGCCCCGGCGGTGACGGCCGCCTCCCGCGCGCCGAGCCCGGCGAGCTCGGCGGGGGTCAGCGCGGCGAGCAGCCGCTCGACCTCCTTGAGCCGGCCGGTGACGTCCCGCCGGGCCTCCTTCTGCTGCGCCGCGAGGGCCTGCTGGGCGTCGAGGGCCTTGCGCGCGGCGTCGGCGAGCGCACCCGCCTGCTTCCGGTCCCGCTCCAGCCGCGCCACGACCCCGGCCCGACGGGCCCCCTCACGGGCGGCGAGGCGGCGCTGGTCGAGGGCCTGGCCGGGATCGCCGGAGAGCAGCATCCGCAGGTAGGGGGAGAGACCGCCGCCCTGGGCCCCCTGGTACTGCTCCCGGGCGAGCCGCCCGGCGGTGGCCCGCTCGGAGTCGAGGGCCGAACGCGCCCGGCCCAGGTCGGAGCTGAGCCGCCGTTCCTCCGCCTGCCGGGCCTTGAGGGCGACTTCGGCGGCGTTGTAGGTCTCGGCGGCCTCCTCGGCCTTCTGGTACAGCCCCTGGAGCCGCGTGAGCAACTCCCCGACGGGCTCGGCCCGGGCGGCGGGCGGCGGCCCGGCGGCGACGAGGACGCCGGCGAGGGCGGCGGCGAGACAGCCGGTACTCAACAGTCGTTTTGTCATGTAATCACCTCCGCGGCCTGATGCTGCCACGGCGAACCCCGCTGACCCCGAACCACCCCCGGCGGGGGCGACGGGGTCACCCGGACGGGGGCGGGGGCGGGGTGGGGTGGCTTCGTGGGGCGGGTGGGGGCGGTGCGGTGCGGTGCCGTGACAGTCGGGCGGGGTCGGTGGGGGCGGGGTCCCGGCTGGGCGGTCTCAGAGAGGGTTGGGGGGTTCCCGCCAGTCTCATCGTCCTTCCGCGTCGTGACGGC